>NZ_VTQV01000072.1 GCF_008764245.1 Bacillus subtilis | reverse complement strand
ACCGCGAAGGCTAACCCCCACTAAATGCGGCGCATTTTGAAGGGGACTGCACCTTCGCTTTTTGTTCAAAAGGGCACAGTATTTGGCTTCATCCCCCCTTTCTAAATCGCATAAAAATTTCTTTAGACAAAAAGGTCTGGCACCTTCCCATTCGTTATTCCTAGTAGGGAGAAGTGTCAGACTTTTTAAGAAAACAGAAAGTGTCTATTTTTACCAAAAGCTCCGCCTTTAAAGCCCTTTGACAACGAAGTAAAAATAATGTACATTATCATTGTACGAACATTTTTAACGAATTTTAAGTAATTATTCGTTTTTAGGGGTGTTTACTTGATGGAAACAATATTTGACTATGAAGATATTCAATTAATTCCGAGAAAATGTATTGTTCAAAGCCGTTCGGAATGTGATACAACTGTTACTTTAGGCAACCATAAATTTAAATTACCTGTTGTGCCTGCGAATATGCAGACGATTATTGATGAGGAGATTGCGTATTACCTAGCAGAAAACGGTTACTTTTATATCATGCATCGTTTTCAACCTGAAAAACGCACTGGTTTTATTAAGGATATGCATAAACGCGGATTCATTGCTTCCATCAGTGTAGGGGTGAAAGAGGAAGAATACTCTTTTATCCAACAATTAGCTGATGATCAGCTGATTCCTGAATTCATTACGATCGATATTGCTCACGGTCATTCGAATGCTGTCATCGAAATGATTCAACATATTAAAAAGTTATTGCCTCAAACCTTTGTGATTGCTGGGAATGTGGCGACACCTGAAGCTGTCCGTGATTTGGAAGAGGCTGGTGCAGATGCCACAAAGGTCGGGGTTGGACCAGGGAAAGTTTGTATCACAAAAATTAAGACGGGATTTGGTACAGCTGGTTGGCAATTAGCAGCGCTTAAATGGTGCGCGGAAGCAGCAAGTAAGCCGATTATTGCGGATGGCGGAATTCGCACACATGGTGATATTGCCAAATCCATTCACTTCGGTGCTTCTATGATCATGATTGGATCACTTTTTGCGGGACATGAAGAGTCCCCTGGTAGAACGATTATGCAAAACGGCAAACTGTATAAAGAATATTTTGGTTCCGCCTCTGAATTTCAAAAAGGCGAAAAGAAAAATGTGGAAGGGAAAAAGGTGTTAGTGGAGCATAAAGGACATTTGCAAGATACACTAACGGAGATGGAACAAGATCTCCAATCTGCCATTTCCTATGCGGGCGGAAATAATCTAAAAGCCCTTCGTGAAGTCGAACATGTTATTGTGAAAAATTCGATTTTTAATGGGGATTAAAGAAAGATGGCCAGGCGTATGAACTACGCCCGGCTTTTTTCATTGCTTAGGAATTTATAAAATCCTAGCTTGTGGATAAGCTGCTTATGTCGCGGTTGACATCCAACTCCAGCGCCTAGCGACTAGCAAATTTACGCCTTCTTCCTACGATAAGTCAACATCGGCTCCTTCGTCGCCGTGTTTCCTTTATCTCAGGCCAACAGGACGTTGGTCACAAAGGCGTTGCGACGTACAAGGATGTACTAGTGCAGACGAAGCGACAGGACGTCGCGATTGAGTCTGCCGCCAGGACGGCGCGTATTTAGCCTTTGAACCTTATGATCCAAATTTGTACGTCGCTGAACAGGCGCTTGCGCTTTTGTTCTTATCTGCAAGCCATTAATCCACATGTATCGCAGTAGCCACTCCCTCTTGCTTTTCTTTTATAAGTACTCCACCAATTAATCCGAGCAAGGAGAAAATGACCGGAATCATAAATCCATACTGATAGCCGATATTACCAGGAAAGTGGTCTAGTATTTTTCCAAAAATACTCGGTAACAAGACTGCACTTAAAAACCCACCTGTATTAGCAAAGCCTGATACAACTCCTACAACCTTCATTGGAAAGGACTGACGCACAGTAGCAAAAGTTAAGGCACTAGCCCCATTTCCAAATCCTATTAACAAGAAAAGGATAATCAACAAATAAAATGGCGGCTTTCCTGCGAATAAAAACACGGTAACCCAGCTCAAAAAGATCATTAGATGTACAGTTACATAAGGGAATTTGACTGTCCCTAACCGATTCGAAAGCCAAGTTGAAACAGGTGCCCCAATAATTGCCCCCACAAGCCCAATCATAATCAATTGGCTAGCTTCTGATCGTGTCATATCATACATGTGGATTCCATAGGGCACTGCCCAGGACCCGATAAATCCCACATAGGTTCCAACCAAACCGAAATGGCATAAAAAAGTTGCCCAAGCTTGGCGGTCCGTCACTAGCCGGCGTAGTAAAACGATGGTACTTTCTGACTTCTCCAGAGTGGTTTTTTTCTTTTTCTCCTGCTTAAACAGCTGATTCGGCTTTTTCACTAAGACGTAATACAATATGAAGCCGCACAAACATAAAAGAATGCCAATGGTTAAAAAAGCCACTCTCCAACCAGTCAGGTCAATCCAAGCCGAAAAGGGAAAGGTCGCCATTAAAAAGCCCAAACTTCCAGACATTCCAGCAAAGCCTAGCAAACTAATAAATTCCTTCACTTTAAACCATTGGCTTAATATAAGCACTAAGTTCACCCAAATGGTCGCATCGCCAATGCCGACTAGTAGGCGAGCAACCAGCAAAAAGTATTCATTTGGCGCAAGACTATACATGACCGTGCCAGTCCCATTCAACAAAGCTCCTACAATCAAAAAAAGATTGGGACCATAACGATCTGACAATAACCCAATCGGAACTTGTAAACTAGCATATGCCAAAAATTGTACACTTGTTAGTAAGCCAATCGTCGATGCCGTCACCTTAAAATCGACCATCAATTGATCAGTAATTAACCCAGGTGCCGTCCGTTGGCTTACAATTAAAAAATACGCGAATAAGACTGTCGCAAACACAACCCACCGGTAACGACTATTTTGTTTTTCCATTGTTCTCTACCTCTAGTGAAAATTATTTCCTTGGATATCAATTAGAAATGGAAATGATTGGTATCCACCTTAAAGAATATGAATTTCTTATCATTTTTATCCAATAGATTTACTCTATAATCATACCACTTTCAAACAGATCATAAAGGAATGAAGCAACTTTTTCCACGAAAGGAATTTCATTGCTTTAGAAGGATCAGTAGAAAATATAAATGAACTAAAGAGAGAATTGTGTTTGATGACTTAAAAGATTTTTCGGCCAACACAACGCCATACTCCTTTTTGGAGGATTTTCTAAAAACGGGGAGGGCGTGCCTGCTCGCCGTGCTCCTTTTGGGGAATTTGCATAATTACGGGGAGGGCGCAGGCCTTCGCCATTGCCCCTTTCGCCCATTTATAATGTATTACTGGTCCATCCAATTGAGCCTCTTTATTTATTTTTACCTCTGGTCTCGATTTTCACTTCGTCTTGCCCGCCAATGATTACCTGATCAGCACAATTGAGGAAAAGACCATTCTCGACAATCCCTGTCACCTTTTGTAATTTCTCTGCTAAATTCTCTGGATTCTTAATCTTGTTCATATGTAAATCGACAATATAATGCCCGCCATCTGTTTGAAATGGAGAGCCATTGCTTATTCTCAAGACAGGATGACATCCTTCCTCCTCCATTTTTCGTACCACTTGTTTATAGCCAAAAGGGACCACTTCGATTGGAAGTGGGAATCCTCCTAACAATTCCACCATTTTACTTTCATCGACTACCCAAATAATTTTCCGAGAGGTACAGGCGACAATTTTTTCATACAATAAAGCCCCTCCTCCCCCTTTAATGCCTTGTAAATTCCGATCAACCTCATCAGCTCCATCTATGGTTAAATCAATTTCATCGACCTCATCCATAGACACTAAAGGAATATGCAGGGACTGTGCCAAGAGTGTCGTTTCCTGAGAAGTAGGTACACCTTGAATACGAAGTCCTTTTTTCACTAATTCACCTATTTTCTGGATCGTGTAAAATACAGTCGAGCCTGAACCTAAGCCGATCACCATTCCATCTTCAATAAACTCGACTGCTTTTTCACCTGCAAGTTGCTTTTTTAACATTTTCGCCCTCCTCCGCTTTAAAAGATCACTTCCATACCCTCCTGTAATAGTTTTCCCTCTTTTCAAATAAACGAACCGTTAACTAGAATATATACAATTATATACACTCTTGCCCTTGCTTTCCACGCTTTCCCGAATACTATTGACGAATCTCTTCTGAACTATTATGATAGTGAGTAATCACTCACTATTTTGCAAATGGAGGGAATCAAATGACAGCCACCATTGAGTTGAAAAGCATTAGCAAAAGTTTTGGCAAAAAGTTAGTTTTGAACGATATTGATTTAGCGATACAGTCTGGACAAATTTATGGTTTGATTGGGCCTTCAGGTTCCGGGAAAACAACATTGGTGAAATTAATTGTTGGTATGGACCAGCCTACTACTGGAGAAGTCCAGGTCTTAGGAATGGCCATCCCTAATTTAAAAGTATTACAAAAAATTGGCTATATGGCGCAAGCAGATGCCTTATATGCCGACTTAACAGGTGCAGAAAATTTATCCTTCTTTGCTTCCCTCTTTAAGTTAAAAAAAGATGTAAAGAAAAAGCGGATTGCCTATGCGGCTGATTTAGTGGATCTCTCTTCTCATTTGCATAAAAAAGTACAAAACTATTCGGGTGGCATGAAACGGCGATTATCTCTCGCTGTAGCCTTAATTCAAGATCCTGAGGTGCTTGTGTTAGATGAACCTACTGTGGGGATTGACCCTGAATTACGGCAATCGATTTGGGCAGAGATCGACCGACTAAAAAGAACAGGAAAAACCATTTTAGTGACAACCCATGTGATGGATGAAGCGGAAAAATGCGATCAACTTGCGATGATCAGGGACGGGCAAATCCTCACAAGTGGTTCTCCACAGCAATTGAAACAACAATTTGGAATTTCGAGTTTGGAAGATATATTTTTGCAAGCTGGGGGGAAAATGGCATGAGAATACTCGCAGTCGTGAAGCGAATTGTGCAGCAAATGCTACGTGATAAACGGGCGTTAGCTTTGATGATGGTGGCTCCCTTGCTCATTCTTACCCTGCTTCACTATTTGTTCTCTAGTGACACCGCCATTCCTAGGCTTGGTGTTCTAAACGCCGATGCATCTGTCATCAACCAGCTAAAAGATCAAGACATCATCGTCCGAGAATATCAACAGCTAGAAAACAAGGAAAAGGTTATATTGGAGGATGATTTGGATGGACTATTGCAATTTGAGGAAGAAAAAATCAATCTGACTCTCACAAATGCGGAGCCTTCTTCCACAAAAGCATTACAAATGAAAATTCTCCAAACCGTTGCCGCAGAAAACGCGGAAAAACAAGCAGAAGATTTAACCGAGTTCATCAAGAATATTCAGACTCAATTGCCAAATGCCCCTGCAAAAATAGGCCAATTGAAAGAACCGGACATGAATATCTCATACATCTACGGTGATGAAGATACGACCTTTTTTGATCAATTAAGCCCTATTCTCGTTGGTTTCTTTGTGTTCTTTTTTGTCTTTCTTATTTCCGGGATTGCTTTGCTGCGGGAACGTACGACTGGAACACTAGACCGCTTAATGGCCACCCCGATCCAAAGAAGAGATCTCGTGTTTGGCTACCTTTTAGGATATGGTATTTTTGCGATCATTCAAACCTTGATTGTTGTTTTTTACGCTGTTAAAGTGTTAGATATCATGCTTGTTGGTTCTTTAGGAAATGTGATTCTTATCAATTTATGTTTGGCGCTAGTAGCCTTAGCATTAGGCATTCTCTTATCTTCATTTGCCAACTCGGAATTTCAAATGATGCAATTTATTCCGATTGCGATTATCCCACAAGTCTTTTTTGCCGGGATTCTTCCAGTTAATCAAATGGCAGATTGGCTGCAAGTGGTTGCCAAATGTATGCCGATGTACTACGGAGGAAATGCCTTAGTAGGTGTCATGTATAAAGGACTAGGCTTAAGCGAAATTCGCAATGATTTATTGATCCTTTTAGGATTTGCGTTTATCTTTATTGTTCTCAATATCATAGCTCTAAAAAAATACCGTAAAATTTAACAAGGGGAGTATACGATGTCTGAAGAAGAAAGGCTTGTCGAACAATTATTTGCCGGAGAAAAACTAACAGATAAACAAAAGAACATCATTTTAGCTGCGATTGAATCTTTTTCTGAAAAAGGCTATTCCGCTACCTCGACAAGTGAGATTGCGAAAAAGGCTGGGGTAGCGGAAGGAACCATTTTCCGACATTATAAAACAAAAAAGGAATTATTAATGTCGATTATTGGGCCGTTTATGACAAAATTGATTGCGCCCTATATTGTGAAGGATTTTCATAAAGTGCTGGATCAAAAATATGATCATGTCGAGGACTTTCTGCGGGCAACAATGGAAAATCGAAGAAACGTAGTCAAACGTCTGCTCCCAGTTATTAAAATTTTACTCCAAGAGATTCCTTTTCATCCCGAGCTGCGGGAGCAATTTCTGAATCAAATTGCGAAGGATACCTTTGACCGTGTTACAGAGTTAATTAAAGGCTACCAAGAAAAAGGGCAAATCATTGACATGCCACCTGCCAGTGTAGCAAGATTAGCTGTCACTTCTCTTCTTGGCTTTTTATTCTCTCGCTATGTACTCTTCCCTGAACTAGAATGGGATGATGAGGCCGAAACAGAGCGCACAATTCAATTTATATTACATGGATTGGGAAAAACTGAATAGCCTCTCTAATGTCTTGCAACTTTTACTGGATTATTCCTATCACAAGGGAATGGGCGTTAGAACATAGAAACAAGTATGGCTAAATGTGCAAATAGACTTTGAGGCATGTTTGTATCCCCCTATACAGAATATATTAGCCACCCCATTAAATTGTTTTCCGGATATTGAGAATACTCTTACTCGAAGGATCAGCAACGTCTTTCCTTACTTCTTTAAAAATAATTAAAAACACCGAGTCGCAGCTAGACTCGGTGTAAACATACATATTAATTATTTTACTGGCTTTTTCAATAATCCTAGAAGGATTGCAGAAACGATAGACCCGATTATAACGGCTAGAAGATACAGCATCCAGCTGCCACTTACAAGTGGGAAGACGAAAATCCCACCATGTGGTGCCTGCAGTCCAATATTAAACATCATGGAAAGACCTCCTGCCACAGCTGCTCCAATCGCGACGGATGGAATAACCCGAAGTGGGTCAGCTGCCGCAAAAGGAATCGCTCCTTCCGTGATAAAAGATAGACCCATTACAATATTCACAGGCCCGGCTTCACGCTCTTGTTGGTTAAATTTGTTTCTAAACAAAAACGTAGCTAGAGCAATGCCAAGTGGCGGTACCATTCCGCCAGCCATAATAGCAGCCATGGGCTCATAAACTCCACTAGCAATCAGTCCTGTACCAAACAAATAAGCGGCCTTATTAATTGGACCTCCCATATCAATAGCCATCATCAGTCCAAGGATAACTCCAAGAAGCACCGCATTCGCCGTACCTAAGCTAGAAAGCCAATTTGAAACCCATGTATTTAATGCACTTAAAGGAGTGTTCACAACAAAATGCATAATAAATCCAGTTGAAGCAATACCAAGTAAAGGAAATAATAAAATAGTTTTGATGCCTTCTAATGAAGATGGAAGACCAGCTAATAGCTTTCTGATGCCAACTACTATATAACCACCAAGAAAACCTGCAACTAATCCCCCTAAGAAACCAGCACCACTTGTTGCTGCCATCATTCCCCCAACCATTCCTGGGGCAAATCCCGGACGATCGGCAATACTCATGGCAATAAAGCCAGCAAGTACAGGAACCATGAGGGCAAATGCATTGCCACCACCGATTGTATTAAGAGCTTCTGCAATGACATTGTACGAAGGGTCTTTTGGATCGTGCGCATTATAGCCAAATAAAAAGCCGAGCGCGATTAAAATTCCTCCTCCAATGACAAATGGCAGCATGTTGGATACACCGCTCATCAAGTGCTTATAAATGGTAGCTCCTATACCACGAGAACCTGACTCTTTATGACCACGATCATCTTTATTGGAAGAACCTTTATATATTGGCGCCTCTTGTTTTAAAGCTCGCTCAATTAATTCTTGCGGTTTGCGAATGCCATCCGCTACCGGTACTTCAATGACATGCTTACCATTGAAACGAGCCATCTGTACTTGCGTGTCTGCTGCGACAATAACCGCTGTTGCTCGTTCAATTTCCTCCCTTGTTAAGACATTTTTAGCACCGCCGGAACCATTCGTTTCTACTTTAATGGCAATCCCCATTTCTTCAGCTTTTGCCTTTAAAGAATCTGCGGACATATACGTATGAGCAATTCCCGTTGGGCACGCCGTTACAGCTACTATAAAAGGTTCATTTTCGGCTACAGAGACTGTCTCTTCTTCCTCTTGCACATCATGCTCGTTAATGATCGCAAGAGCTTCTTCTTCTGTTTGTGCTTCTAAGAGTTGTTTCCGTACTTCTTCTTTTAAAAGAATCGTCGACAATTTGGACAATGCTTGCAGATGAGTATCATTCGCGCCCTCTGGTGCCGCAATCATGAAGAAAAGGTGCGCTGGCATTCCATCAAGGGATTCATATTCGATCCCACTTACAGACCTACCAAAAGCAATAGCTGGGGCTTTAACCGCCGCTGTTTTTGCATGAGGAATGGCAATCCCCTCACCTATCCCCGTCGTACTTTGCTCTTCACGATGAAAAATAGCTTGCTTATATTCTGCACGATCATTTAGCTTGCCAGCAGCATCCAGTACTTGAACAAGTTCTTCAATCACATCGGCCTTTTGCGAGCTTTTGAGGTGCAAATGAATCGTGTTCTTGGTTAACAGTTCTGTTATTTTCATGCTTATTCTCCTATACTAGAATTTTTCTATTCTTACTTCTGGCAATAAACTCTCAATCTTTTCTCGGGTGCAAAGCCCAGTCGAAAAGGCTGTAGCGCTGCCTGCGGCTACACCATAGCGAAAAGCTTCCTCAAAGGAATGGGTCTTTTCGTACATAGCCATAAATCCAGCTACCATAGAATCTCCAGCTCCTACTGAACCTTTAACAACACCTTTAGGAACTGTTGACACGTAGACCTGATCTTGGTTCATAAAAACAGCACCCTCACCGGCTAGTGAGACAATGACATTTTCAGCTCCCATGTTTAACAGTTCTTTCCCATAAGGAATTACTTCTTCACAATTCGTAATCGTAACTTTAAATAAATCTCCAAGCTCATGGTGATTTGGTTTAATTAAAAATGGTTTATGAGGAAGCACATTCTTTAATAAGTCCCCTTCCGCATCCACAACGAATTGCGCCCCAGTCTTTCGGCAGATGCTCGCTAACTCCTCATACGTTGTAGTAGACAAAGAAGAGGGAATGCTTCCAGCTAAAATAAGCGTATCTTCATGCGTTAATTCGCGTATTTTATCTTTCAAGGCCAAATAGTTTTCAGTAGTGATTGTAGGTCCCTTAGCATTGATTTCTGTTTCCTGTTCAGTTTTCACTTTGACATTAATCCGTGTTTGTTCATTCACGCGGATAAAATCGGTTTGAATATCCAAGCTGTGTAAGAATGTTTCAATATAATCTCCGGTAAACCCTCCGACAAAGCCTAGTGCTTGATTCGGTGTTTCAAACGTTTTTAATACTTGGGAAACATTTATTCCTTTTCCACCTGGAAAAATAGCTTCATTTTTCGATCGATTTAATGCCCCTAACGTGATATCGTCCATCTCAACAATATAGTCAAGAGAGGGGTTTAACGTAACCGTGTAAATCATTCCGTAACCACCTTCAATTTTGTGATACGCGTAATTTTTCTTTCTAGATCTTCCTCTAAACAAGTTGTAATAATGGTGGCTTCAGAGAGATCCGTAATTTTCGAAAAAAAGATTTCAGAGAATTTAGAGGCATCCGCCAAAACAAAAGCTTCTCGGCTTAATGAAATCGCTTGCTGTTTAACCATAGCTTCTTCCTGATCTGGCGTTGTAAAGCCATATTCTGGATGAATGCCATTCGTACCCATGAAGCATTTATCAAAGCGATATTGTCTTAAACCTTCTATAGCTCCTCGGCCAATTAACGCATTTGTTTTTGGTTTACAAAAGCCGCCGATAAGAAAGGTCTTAATGCCCCTGTTTAAAAGGGCCGGTATATGGTTTAACCCATTCGTCACCACCACAATATCTACTGGTAAAAAGGGAATGAGTTCGAAAATAGTTGAACCTGCATCTAAATAAATACTATCTCCTTCCTCGACAAGTGATGCAGCAAATCGAGCAATCAGCTGTTTATCGTGAACGTTTTTGGTCGATTTCTCAGTTATGCTTGACTCAAATAGTTTTCCTTGTAGTTGGGAGGCGCCACCATGAACTCGCTTTAAAAACTTTTTTTGTTCTAATAAGGTTAAATCCCGACGAATAGTAGACTCAGATGAATTTGTTAACTCAACAAGTTCTTGAAGTTTAACTGTTTTTTTTACTTTTAATAGATTAAGGATGATTTGATGACGTTCTGACTCTAGCAAATGATCATGACCTCCTATAAGTACTAGTATCATTGTAAACGATACTTCATTCAAATTCAATCAAATTCAATCATAAACAATCAAAAAAACGAGGCTATCAGCGAATGATTTTTTCTGTGACAGCCCTTTTCTTTTTTTATATCAATATCCATACAAAAAAATCGTCCCCTCTAGTAAAATATAGGTAACCACACCAACATTTCAGAAAGGACGTGGATTGTTTGCGAGAATCGGACTCACCATTAAAATCCATATTGCGGGGAATAGTATTTATTCTCTACTTCCCTTTTCATTTGATCTTTCAAATTGCCAAATTTCTATGGATCTATGTCATTGCTACCCCCTTGTTATGGATATGGGCTCAAATCCTGCAACCTGTTCTCCAATTCCTTTGGAGAACCATTTTTCGCCCGATTTGGCACTATGTCATCCTCATTCCTTTCAACTGGTTGTGGCGCTCTTTTCTTCTTCCTATTTTTCAATTCATCTGGGAAAAAGTGCTTGTTCCTTTCTTGCGGATTTTATGGTTTAAGATTTTATATCCGTTTTTATACTATGTCTTTTATTTTCCTATTTATCTCTTATGGAAGTATGTGTTTTGCTGGTTTTATAAGGAGATTATGCTCCCTGTCCTCCATTATTGTAAAATTGTTACGAAGTGGTTATGGCTATACCTCATTTTTTATCCGATTCGCTGGTTTTGGAGAACCTTTATCTTGATCCCGATCCGCTGGATTTATCGAGAGTGGATAAAACCAATCAAAGACTGGTTGAAAAGTATATTTTAGCAGAGTCATCAAGATGAAATGGGAATATTTTTATAGACCATTAAGAAAAAAGACAGGGGTTTTTGCATAGCAACGCATCGCACAAGTTTCCTAGCGGTTAAGACGAGTGTGCACTTTTATATTGATACTTAGGAACCGTCAGTTCAATAAAAAAACGCCGTTTTGGCGTTTTTTTTATTAAGAGTACTTTAAAAAACCGAAGACAAATATTCCCTATTTCTGCTCCATTAGCTAATCCAGATCCCATTTATACCATCTTCTCATTCAAAACCCAATAGCGAATGGCTTTTGCGACTCCGTCTGCTTCATTCGTGTCTGTTATCCAGTCAGCTGATTCTTTTACTAAATCTTGGGCATTGCCCATGGCGACACCACAACCAGCCTCTTGAATCATCGCTAAGTCATTTAAGCTATCGCCGACAGCAAGCACTTGATCCATCGAAATTCCGATGCGATCGCACACCTTTTTTAACGCATTTGCTTTGTTTATTCCGAGGGCATTCACCTCAATATTAAGTGGGCTTGAATTGCTAATTTCTATTTGTTTATTTTTTCTCAGCTCTGTTAAAATCGTTTCTCTTATTTCCTGATCATCTAAATCAAATCCAAATTTGAGCCATTCGCGTTTAGTAATTTCGTTTGGAAAACCTTCGCGAAACTCTGAATCAGGAGTCATCGCCCAAAAACGAGTACCATGTTGATGACATAACTCCCACATTGTCTGGACAAAATCTTGCTGAAGCGGGTTTCTTTCAATCAGGTTTCCAGAGGGATCCCAAATTTCTCCGCCATTAACAGCCACTAGATAGGAAGAAAGCTGCAAAGAATCCGCATAGTTTTTACAAGATTTAACGTGACGCCCTGTGCTGATAACCACCTGTACGCCCTTTTCTACTGCTTCCGCAATCGCCTTTCGATTTTCATTCGAAATTTCATGATGCCGATTTAATAATGTTCCATCCAAATCAAGTGCAATAAGTTTAAATGACCTACCTTTTTTTGTCGTCTCCATAATAAAACTCCCCTTCTCCCACATCATTCGCTATGTCTTGAGTTTACCATGTCGAATGGTCATTTCCAAAATTGTCTATCCGATGGTTAACAAGTTTCGCTAAAAGCCTTTTCCAATCTATGAGAGAACCGTGATGGCTTTCTATCTTTTATTCAAATGTAAAAGTCTCCATGATCTCAGGGACTTCTTCATTGACCATACGCGCGAATTCCTCTTCAAGTTCTTGTAATTCGCCGCCTTCCAATAATTCGGGTGGCATCTCCATAATCGAGTTCCACACATATGATTTCCCATTATGGTTGGCAATCAAGTTCATAGGACCAGTATCGTCTGCCGATTCGGTATTTATCACACTAATGCTAAAAATATTGCAGATTTCTTTTCCGTTATGCATGAATTGAAAATCATAACTCATTTCTGCTGCAACATTCCAATCTCCTTCTTTGACAACATACTTTCCTTCCCAAGATGCAGGAAGACGAAGAGCGAAATGGTGATCATCGTTTTGATAGACAATATCATTCTTTTTTTCTTCTGTTGCAGCATCAATTTTATCCCAACTTACCGCTACTCCCACAACACCCGCAGAATTGGGGAAGAGACTGTAAAATTGCTTATACAGAATAATGGCGTCTTCTGTTAAAGAAAAAGCATAATAGTTTGTAGTCGTTGGTTCTGTTTCTTTTTTCACATCTTCCTTATATGTAAATGTGACAGGGTCGGGACGATACTCCGCAAACAGATCACTATTAATTAGTTCTTCCGCTACTAATTTAGAGACATTTTGTAGAGTCGTACCTCTTTCACTTAATACATCTTCAAGGTTCATTAACCGATTGTTCTTTAGATCATAATTAAAGGCATAGCTCTGTTCCATCCCATGCACGCCCCCCATATAGATGTATACATCAAAATATATAGAGACAAAGTCATCAGTGACCACTGGTGCATTAAATGATACGTTATAGGAATATTTAATTTTTGTTCCTAAGCCCTCTTCTTCGTATGCTGGATCTTCTATGATCTCTTTCGCAGCTTCTTGGCTATTTTCAAACTGGGGTTGCATTTCTCCCGCAAGAAGCTTGTCTATTGGCTCATACCCAAAAGAGGGATATTCTATTTCAATTTCAAAGCTCTCTTCCTTCTTTTCAAGCTTAACTGTTTCATATTGACTTAAGTCAGGAAGTGGTTTCTCTGTCTCGCTTTCTTTCTCCCCTTTCGTTGCCGTTTCTTTCACCACTTCCTTCACACTATCCTCATTCACCGTACCAACCTTTTCCTTCTCCGAAACAGTTTCCTTCTGATCTGCTGCTCCTTGTTGACTGCATCCAACTAATAATAATAGGAGAGCCAATATTGTAATGTTTTTCATGCTGTCAGTCCCCAATCTTATGATTTCAATTTAATTATCGGTAAAAGAAAGGAAATATTAAAAATTACAATAGAAATAAACGCCTTCACATTCTATGAGTAGACTATGACAGCACTAACATCCTACCATTAAACTATGTACATTTAGTAAATATCATGTTAACTTATTCACATACTCAATATAAAAGAGGGGCCAAAATGATAAAGAAAACGCTCATATGGGGAACCACCATTTTTCTCATAGCTATTTCTGTCTACCCGCTGTTTTTGATTTTACGTGAGTTTTTGATTGATACGAAACTCTCTGCGCAATATGACATCCACCATGCTTATATTGATGAGTTTGGTTTTGAGGATGTTATTAACACAAAGAAATTAACAGTTGGCGAACAGACGATAAAAATAGTGGAGGAAAAGACAGGATTAAAAGCGCCACTAACTCCCTGGGATCGCGATGAAAAAGTACCTCCTGGGGATATCGTAAAAATTCATATCTTCCTCCATAACGAGGAAATCACAACCCCAGAAGAAATTTGGCTTTCTAATCGCGATAGAGGGAGTCGCTATTTTTCTTGGCTAGATATTTTATCAATTCAAGATAAATTGACTGGAGAAAAGCAGCTTAAAATCATTCAACGCCTGACAGACGATGATCAGATGGACGATAGAAGGTGGAAAATTATTACAGTCCATTCGGACAATACAGTGGAGGAAGAACAGCACACTTATGAACAAAGAAATAGATCCCCTTTAGATGTGAGACTCGTTAATTTCTCTGGCACAAGTTTAATGGCAATGGGGTATTATTCCGATATTTCCACAGGGATTCCTAATTTGCTGTTTCCCATTCTGTACCCTTTCGTGACTAGTTTAATAGGAGTAATCTTCCTGCTTATTGGAACCCGACTTTCTTTCAAAGCCAAATCTTAGAAAAAGATGCCCTTGCAGGAGCATCTTTTTTCCGTTATTTCTTTAATTCCCAGGCGTAGATCGTGCCACCATAAGCTTGATAAGACAGATAAATTGTTCCTCATTTGCGAACCCATTACCAATGGGGAAAACAATATAGACTTACTGTTTATCATCGAGATTAAGGCTAACCGTATTGATCCACCATCCACGTATGAAATATTTCCGATTTCATTTTTAAAGAAAAATCGTTAAAAATATATACCTTTACTGTTTTCCGGAACTTGAAAAGGATTTTCCGGATTGATTCGATCATAAAACATAATGCCGTTTAAATGATCGATTTCATGTTGAATCACGATGGATGGATACCCACTAAGTTTTAATACAACCTCTTCTCCTGATAGGTTATATCCCTTCACTTTAATCCGCTCATACCTTGGAACTAAGCCTTTTATGGCACGATCAACGGAGAGACAGCCTTCCCCTTGTGGTAAATAAATCGTTGATACCGAATGGCTAATAATCTTTGGGTTTATCAGCGTGTACTCATGCTCTTGCCCCTTCTCATCCATTAAATAGGCGACAAACATTCGTTTATTTAAACCAATTTGATTAGCTGATAACCCGACACCAGCACGTAATTGATACTTATTCGCTAAAACAGGGTCCTGGCTATTTTTTAAAAAATTCATCATACAAATAAGCGTCTCTTGGTCTTCTTGTGAAGGCGGGATTTTTACCTGCTCAGTCGGTCGATGTAAGATCGGATTGCCTTCCCTGATAATGTCCTTCATTGTAAGTGTATAATGCGCATGAAATTTACTCATAAGTAAACAAATCATCTACCTTTACTTGTAAAATTTTGGATAACTTAAATGCCAATTCTAATGTCGGGTCATATTTATCATTCTCAATACAATTGATCGTTTGCCTCGCTACCCCACATTCGCTTGCAAGTTGCTGTTGGGTCATCCCCATTTTTTTGCGGATTGTTTTTATTTTATTCTTCATACGCATCCCCTATGTCAAAAAGATAAGACATTTTTATTTTAAAACAATGCTAAAATACATGTCAATAACTTTGGACATTCTCTCGATTGCTTTATCTATCATCTTTTAATCACATAGGGCCTTGGACGAACCGGAATCATACAAGGAACTCTATCATTATGCCTATCAAGCAATTTGAAAAGGGTCTTTTCCATACACACCTTTTTTAATAAATAAAGGAATATAAGGAAAGAAAGGCGAATGTCATATAAAGTACGACTCTAAATTAGGGGGAGAATGCATGCAGAATAAAAAGGAATTGATTGCCGAATTTTCTGAATTTATCCCGTTTGTCCAATCATTAAAAGAGTTAGATGAGGAAAAATGGAATAGCCCGATTGCGGAAGGAAAATGGACGGTACGGGATGTGATTGCCCATATGATGCTTTGGGATAAGTATTTTCTGGAAGAGGCCATTCAAAAAATAACAAGTCATCAGCCTTTGACAGCGAAACATCTTGATTTCGATGAATTCAACAGGAAAGCGGTTGATTATGCAAAGGAACAAGGCCAACAGGAAATCATTGACGCGGCCATTCAGTATCGTAATGAACTTCTTCGTCAACTCGACTCCATTTCTGAAGAAGATTTTGCAAAGGAGCACAAAGATGGGGATGGGAATCCATTTTCTGCTTATTACTATCTAATCGGTTTTATTCCCCACGATCAGCATCATATGGAGCAATTAGGGGCGTATTTCTCGATAGCAGAAAGTTATTAGGGATGTTGTGAATGAAAATCAAATGTCCATGAACTGTTTATGGCAAACTAAAAATGTAGGTTATGGCACTTCTTTTATGCATGGCCTATAGGGCTAT
>NZ_VTQV01000071.1 GCF_008764245.1 Bacillus subtilis | reverse complement strand
ATCGATGTTGACTTACGCAAGCAGGCACCGAAAGTTTGCTAGTCGCTGGGCGCTGGAGCTGGACGATTACCGTCTACTTTTAAACTTACCCACAAGCTACTATTTTAAAATTTCCTTAACAATAATAAAGGCCAAGTAGCAAATTTTATTATGCTATTTGGCTTATTTTTATGTGAAAATGATTAAAAAAAGCTGTCAAGATAGGTTTAGAATGATATGATAAAAAATGTAGACTTCGAACGGGAGGCATAGTAATGAGAATTGGAATACCGAAAGAATTAATTAATCATGAAAATCGAGTAGCCATGACGCCAGCAGGAGTGGTCACACTTACCACTGCTGGGCATGAAGTATATATCGAGAAGGGTGCAGGAAAAGGATCTGGATTTTCAGATCAAGCCTATTCAGAGGTTGGCGCACATATTGTTGAGACAGCTGAAGAGGCGTGGGCACAAGAATTAGTATTGAAAGTGAAAGCACCAATTGAAGAGGAATTTACCTTTTTACGGGAAGATTTGATCTTATTTACGTATCTTCACTTAGCTAATGAAAAAGCATTGACAGATCAATTACTTGCTAAAAAGACTACGTCAATCGCTTATGAAACAGTTCAACTTCCTAACCGCTCTTTGCCACTTTTAACTCCGATGAGCGAAGTGGCTGGTAGAATGTCTGTGCAAATTGGCGCTCAATTTCTAGAGAAAAATTATGGCGGGCAAGGAATTCTTCTGTCGGGTGTACCTGGTGTGAAACGTGGAAAGGTGACAATCATTGGTGGGGGAATCGTAGGAACGAATGCAGCAAAAATTGCCACTGGTTTCGGTGCTGACGTTACGATCATTGATCTGAACGCCAATCGTCTTCGCGAGTTGGAAGATATTTTTGGAAGACAAGTGACGACATTAGTCTCCAATCCGTTTAATATCGCGGAAGCAGTCAAAGATTCGGATCTTGTCGTGGGTGCGGTATTAATCCCTGGAGCGAAGGCACCAAAGTTGGTAACGGAAGAAATGATTAAAGCGATGAAGCCTGGCGCAGTTGTCATTGATATTGCAATCGATCAAGGTGGAATTTTCGAAACAAGTGATCGTGTCACCACACATGACAACCCTACATATTTGAAACATGATGTAGTGCATTATGCCGTAGCGAATATGCCGGGAGCCGTTCCAAGAACCTCTACGATTGCTCTAACGAATGCGACCATTCCATATGCGTTACAAATTGCGAACAAGGGATTCCAACAAGCTTGTCAAGAAGATGAAGCATTGAGGAAAGGCTTGAATACTCTGAAAGGCCATATCACTCATCAAGGGGTGGCTGATGCCTTTCAATATGCCTATCAGGATGCGGAAAGTTTATTGAAATAAGAACCAATAATGTTTTCCCGCTATACAGGAGGACTTTGCCATATATGAGTAAAGGGTATCCCCTAACCGAAAATAGATTTGGTTGGGGGATACCCAATTTTTGTTACACAAATTGCAATGATTTTGGATATTTCGTTAATACTTCGACACCGTTCTTCGTAACGAAGACATCATCTTCAATTCGAACACCTGCTATGTCAGGGACATAAATACCTGGCTCAATAGTGAACACCATACCAGCCGTCATGCTGAGTGGATTTGTCGCTGTAATAGAAGGATATTCATGAACACTAATACCAAGACCATGCCCAAGCCGATGCGGGAAAAATTCACCATATCCTGCGTTCTGAATATGAGTGCGGGCAATATTGTCAAGATCTTTTGCAAGCACCCCAGGTTTAACAGCTTTTACAGCTTCTTGTTGAGCGTTTAGTACAGTGTCGTAAATTTTTTGCTGTTCAGAAGATATATCGCCAAATGCGACAGTTCTTGTAATATCCGAACAATAGCCCTCGTAAATCACTCCTAAATCAAAAAGGACAAAATCACCCTTTTTCATTTTCGTCATTCCCGGTGTTCCATGGGGAGAAGCGGCATTTTTACCTGTTAAAACCATTGTATCAAAGGACATTCCTGTAATTCCTTTTTTCTTCACTTCATATTCAATCGCTGCAATCACATCAAGTTCCGTTTTTCCTTCAGCGATTTCATTGACACCCACTTCAACAGCAAAATCAGCTAATTCACATGCTTTTTGAATGCTTGCCATTTCTTCAGGCGTTTTGAGCATTCTAAGTTCATTCAAAATGAGCTCCGCATCTTGTAAAAGGCTGCTAGGAAAACGAGTATTTAGCTCTTCGTACCGGCTAACATTCAAATGATTTTTCTCCACAGCCCATTGGCGGATGTTGGAGATTCTTGCTTTCACCCGTTGTTCGATAAAGTCCCATGGCTGATCTGTATCGTTGTAGCCAATGATTTCGTATTCCCAGCCAGATTTACGAGCATCTGCCTTTTCCATTGCTGGACAGATGATAAAAGGTTCTTTTTCTTGAAAGACAACTAAAGCTAATAAACGTTCATGAGGCTCACTACGGAATCCTGTTAAATAAAAAACATTATCTGGAGACGTAATGAATGCAGCTTCTATATTTTCTTTTTCTAACCATTTTGAAAGTTTATTCAATCGATTCAATTTATTTCATCTCCTAAAAAATCTCTTCTAGAAAAATGTTATCAGCTTTTTTAAAATAAAGAAAGAAACTTGCAGGAAATCCAGGAAAAAGATCGAAGTGATATTTGAGAGACAGAATTATGCATAGGAGTGGTAAGTATGAAAATCTCATATCATGGTCATTCCATTATCAAAATCATCACAAATGGAAAAACAATTTTATTTGATCCTTTTATAACAGGAAATGAATTAACCGATTTAAAAGTGGAGGATGAGCAGCCTGATGTTATTATTCTAACCCATGGTCACAACGACCATGTAGGGGATACAGAAGCGATTGCCAATAAGAGCGGCTCCTTAGTTATAGCCCCAAATGAGCTTGCTGTTTATCTTGGATGGCAGGGGCTTAATACACATGGTATGAATATTGGTGGCGCCTATCAATTTGATTTTGGTCAAGTGAAATATACGAAAGCTTTTCACAGTTCAGCGATCACAACAGAAGATCAGCAAATTATTTATATGGGAATGCCTGCGGGCGTTTTGTTTACAGCGGAAGGAAAAACAATCTATCATGCTGGAGATACGGGGTTATTTTCAGATATGAAGCTAATAGGGGAACGCCATTCCATTGACATCGCCTTTTTACCGATTGGGGATAATTTTACGATGGGACCAGAAGATGCGGCTGTAGCGGCAAAATATATTGGTGCGAAAATGGTAGTGCCTGTTCATTATGATACATTCCCTCCAATTCGGCAAAATCCGCAAACATTTATCGATTTGTTAGAAGAGGGAATAGACGGGAAAATTATGAAGCCTGGGGATTATTTAGAATGTTGATATGAAAAAATACTTACGTGTCTCTTTCTTATCAAGAGAGTGGCATACGCATTTCTTACTCCCTCCTCGCATACAATAACAAAAAGGTGCGGGGAGGGATTTCTGTGAGGAGATATCGTTATTTACTTTGTTTGTTGCTTTGTGCAGCGATGGTGTATTTCGCGTTGCCAAAACTATCACTAGCAGATTTTGGGAAAGAGGGGATGTTTTCCATCGCTTGGCTTGCGTTTGCTTTTTTGGTTTTGGCTGGAAATTTAACGGCGCTTTTATTTAATCATAATTTTGGAAACTCTCCTTCAAATGAGCAGGGAAAGAGCCACAAAAAAGTGAGAATTCGCGCCCGGTCATGACAGAAAATTGTCGATCGTTCCTTTACCCGTTATAATAAGAGATAGAAATAAGATCGGGTGAAGAAAAGGGTGAAGAATTTGGCGACCAAACATGAACAAATTATTCGCCATATTGATAGTCTGCCTGTGGGGGAGAAAATATCAGTTCGGCAAATCGCTAAAGAACTGAAGGTTAGTGAAGGAACAGCCTATCGTGCGATAAAAGATGCAGAAAATAAAGGATATGTCAGTACCATTGAACGAGTGGGAACAATTCGAATTGAACGAAAGAAAAAGGAAAATATTGAAAAACTTACCTATGTAGAGGTTGTTAATATTATTGATGGACAAGTGCTTGGAGGAAAAGCAGGTCTCTATAAAACATTAACAAAATTTGTTATTGGCGCAATGGAAATGGAGGCTATAAAGAGATACACAGGTCCAGGTAATCTTTTGATTGTCGGGAATCGGATAGAGGTGCATGAATTTGCATTACGTGCCGGTGCGGCCGTTTTAATTACAGGTGGCTTTGATACGACTGAAGAAGTCAAACGGTTAGCGGATGAATTGAAGCTCCCGATTTTGTCTACTAGTTACGATACTTTTACGGTTGCAACCATGATCAATCGAGCGATTTATGATCAATTAATAAAAAAAGAAATCACTTTAGTGGAAGATATTTTAACGCGAGCTGAAGAAGCAGCCAGTATGAATGTAAAAGCCACAGTCGCAGATTGGTATGTAAAAAAGAAAGAAACCAACCATAGCCGTTTTCCCGTACTTGATTCCATGAATCGTGTTGTTGGCATTGTGACGGGAAAGGATGTCATTGGACAAGATGAATCTCTTACCTTAGATAAAATAATGACACGCAATCCGTTGACAGTGGGAAGAAATGTCAGCGTGGCTTCTGTTGCTCATATGATGATCTGGGAAGGGATAGAAGTATTACCTGTCGTGGATGACCAAAAGCGCTTTGCGGGTATTATTAGTAGACAAGATGTATTAAAAGCCTTGCAAATGATTCAAAGGCAGCCTCATGTTGGAGAAACCATTGATGATACGATCACGAAACAGTTCTCAGCAGGGGAATACACGGGGAAAGAGGCCTTTGATTTCGAAGTGACTCCGCAAATGACGAATCAATTAGGAACCATCTCTTATGGTGTATTCACCACAATTATGACAGAGGCAGCTACAAGGGTTTTTAGACAGCAAAAAAAGGGAGAACTTGCTGTTGAGAATTTAACCATTTATTATTTAAAACCCGCGCAAATGGACAGTGTATTGAGAATAGAGCCAAATATTCTTGAGGTAGGGCGGAAATTTGGAAAAGTAGATGTAGAAGTATTTAATGGAGACGAGCTTATAGGGAAAGCGCTGATGATGTGTAAGCTTATTGAGAAATAGGAGACTATATAGGATGAAATGCAAATATCCGTGCATTTCATCCTATATATCATTACTTAGACGCGTCTTCTGCTTCTTTCACGGCATAAGGCACATGATAACGATAAGATTTGAAACCTGCCCATGCACTTGCGGCTCCAAGAGCAATGAAGAGGATCCCTATAATGTAAGTCAGGGTTGTTTGATATAAAAATAATTGATTAATCCCGAAAAAGGCAACGAAAATTCCGAGTGCCATACTAGATTTCCCATTGAGCAATTTCTTCTCCATAGGTAAGTGACTGCGTACATATTTTATTTTATAAAAGACATAAAAAGACAATGACAACACAATGATAAACACCAAAATAGGCATAAAGGTACATCCTCCATTTCATATTAAAACCTGTATATAATTTATTGTAACCTAAATCACAAGGAAGACAATTGAAAACTATTTGAACAATAGAAAGAGGTTTAACGAATGAAGCAACAAATATTAGACGCGATTAAGCAATATGAAACGATTATTATCCATCGTCACGTTCGCCCTGATCCTGATGCTTATGGCTCACAAGGGGGACTAGCAGAAATTCTTAAGACTTCCTTTCCTGAAAAGAAAGTATTGGTAACAGGGAAACATGAGGTGGAATTAGACTATTTATTTGTTCCAGATACCGTAACGGATGATCAATATAAGGGGGCACTTGTTATCGTCTGTGATACAGCCAATCAGGAAAGAATTTGTGATGATCGTTATTCCTTAGGGGAAAAATTAATCAAAATTGATCATCATCCAAACGAAGATCCATACGGAAATCCTTGTTGGGTTGATACCACCGCTTCTTCAACGAGTGAAATGATTTATGAATTTTATTTATATGGGAAAGAAAAAGGTCTGAAAATGACGAATAAGGCAGCTAAGTTGATATTTTGTGGGATTGTTGGTGATACAGGTCGTTTTCAGTTTCCGAGTACAACGAAGCGAACTTTTCAATATGCTAGTGAGTTAATTGAATATGATTTTGATCGAACCGAGCTTTTTAATCATATGTATGAGCTAGAACCGAAAATGATCAAGCTTCAAGGCTATGTGTATGAACATTATGAAATCAATGAGGATGGAGCAGCGATTGTTAAATTAAACCAGTCCACACTAAAAAAATTCAATACAACCCCTTCGGAAGCTTCCATTCTTGTCGGTTCTTTAGGAAATATAAAAGGCATAAAAGCATGGTGTTTTTTAATCGAGGAGGAAAAGGAAATTCGCGTTCGTTTACGCTCGAAGAAGCCTGTGATTAATACAATTGCGAAAAAATACGGAGGTGGAGGACACCCGCTAGCAGCAGGAGCTTCCGTTTCTTCGTGGGAAGAAGCTGAGTTGGTTAAAAAAGATATACAGGAAGTATGCCGTTAGGGCTGCTGGTAGCCCGTATAGTGAAACATCTGTACCAGGATTATATGGAGCAGGGGATGTAATTAAGTATGATGGGAAAGTTCACTTAATTGCAGGAGCCTTTCTGGATGCGCTCAATGCCGTGAATAAGGCCAAACAATTGATTGAGCCAGCTGCTATGGAATTCGGCATGGTATTTTCTCATAACGATATATTCAAAAAACGAAATAAGAAACTAGTAGATCAATTAATGAGATAATGCCCAGAAAAACTAGATTGATCGTCCGTAGCTAATTTTGGGTGATCAATCTAGTTTTCAAATTTACACATGTCAAGAGTTTCATGAGTATGAAACTCTTGAAAAATCATTAAAACGAGTATTAGGAGCCTCTAAGAAGCGTTTGGATGTACGAAAATGCAAAGGGACAGTGAAAACGTAGATCCAAGAAGCGTTTGGATGTACGAAAATGCAAAGGGACAGCAAAAATGTAGATCCAAGAGGTGTTTGGATGTACGAAAATGCAAAGGAACAGCGAAAACGTAGATCCAAGAGGTGTTTGGATGTACAAAAATGCAAAGGGACAGCAAAAATGTAGATCCAGAGTGCGTTTGGATGTACGAAAATGCAAAGGGACAGCGAAAACGTAGATCCAAGGAGCGTTTGAATGTACGAAAATGCAAAGGAATACTAAAACGTAGATCCTTTCTTGGTACACAGAAGAACTTAGGAAATCACAAAGACGTGTATCAGGAATCGCTCTAGTGCTTCAAAAATTATTCCTCCTTAATAATTGTCATCCTCCCTCTCTTTTTGCATTTTCTGTTAATCCGCTAACCTTAGTTCTATTTCAATATGAATGGTTGTGTAATAATGAATTTCGCGTATGACAAATTCATATTTTTTTCCGTTAATCTTTACGATTTTATTTTCAATTGCTTTTTCTATTATTTCTTTATTTTTATATACAGTAGCTAGATCCTTAGCGAGTAGGGAGCGTAAATCATCTTGAATCGCGTCCTGAACAGTGTGAATGCTTTGACTGTCTTTAATATCGTATTTTTCGTAGTTGGTTAGCTCGACTTTTATTTTTTGAATGGTAAGCATTTCTTCGTTTTTTTCGTTCAATTCTTTATAATCATCCTGCCAAATTTTGATATCGCTTTGCAGTTCACGAATTTTATTTGTTTGTTCTTGCATGATCACACTATTTCTTTCTTGCATCACCCCGAACATGAAAAGAAAGATGATCCAGCTAATACATCCACCAACAGCCATTCCGGCAAATAGTCGCTGCCAGTTGCTATTTCTATATAAGGGCGGAATCCTCATGTGATATGCTCCTGAGTGAGCCAAGCAATGATCAGAGCAGCTGATTTTGCTCCACCCATCGCTGAAAGAATAAGTAGAAATTGCTTGAACAAATCTTTTGTTCCTCCATCTAGGAATCCTTTTTCAAAACTATAGACCGTATCAAATGTGCCGCCAATCGCAGCAACAATCGCCCAAATTCTAATTTGGCTGGAAATATTTTGGATTTGAGTAAGTAAGGGTTCTCCCGTAATAAAAGCGGCTATACTTCCAATTAAAGATCCACCTATAACCACCCCAAAAGCAATAAAATAACTATTAAAAAATGCAGGAAAAAAAGCTTCGTTCATCTTAACATCTCCCAAAAAACATTCTGCTTATTACAATATATGGGACAAACTCAAGATGTATGAAAAAACGCACGGTTAAATTTTGAGTATCACAATCATTTCATTTTTAGTTATGCTCGTTCATAATAGTAGTTAGAATAACGGAAAGGGTGGAATTCATGAGTTTTGCCCACTTGCAAATATCAACTTCCTATAGCTTACTCTCGAGTACTATCTCTATTTCTGCACTCATTGAAAAAGCGAAAAGGTTAGAATACACGGCACTGGCATTAACGGATTGTAATGTATTATATGGGGTCTTACCTTTTTACAAAGCTTGTGTAAAGGCAGGCATAAAGCCCATCATTGGGATGACGGCCATGTATAAAAAAGAGGAGAATGGCCCGGTCTATCCGCTGATCCTCCTTGCACAAAATCATAAAGGATATAAAAACCTCTTAAAAATCTCTACCATTATAAAAACAGGGGGAGGAGAATCGATCCTTTGGGAAGAATTACTTTCATATACACACGGATTAATTGCTCTCTCTCCAGGTAAAAAGGGGGAGATCGAGCAACTGCTTCTTCATTCTCATGAAAAGGAAGCGGCAGATGTTGCTAACGAGTATAAAGAAGTTTTTGGGAATAACCAATTTTATCTTGCAGTTCAAAATCATCATGAAGCAGTGGAAACAGAATTAAGGCAGAAGCTTGTAAGTATAGCAGCCCAGTTAAACATTCCAATTGTTGCGACCAATGATGTGCAATATTTAGAGCCGGAAGAGGCTTTTGCCCAAGAATGTTTATTAGCCATTCGAGACGGTGTTCAGATCACCTTACCGGAAAAAAAGATCAAGAAAGAGTACTATTTTAAAAGCAAACAAGAAATGCAAGAACTTTTCTCTGATCTTCAAGAAGCGATCGACAATATTGGGCAAATTGTTGAAGCATGTAATGTGATGGTTGAAACCAGTCAGGAACTATTGCCAAAATACCCGCTCCCAGAGGGAGAAAATTCTGCCAACTACTTAAAAAGGCTATGTGAGTTTGGATTAAAACAAAGGCTTGTATCTCCAGATAAGCAATATGATGAACGATTAGACTATGAATTAAGCACCATTCAACGGATGGGTTTTAATGATTATTTCTTAATTGTTTGGGATTTTATGAAATATGCGAGAGAACATGGCATTTTAACAGGACCTGGCAGGGGCTCTGCTGCTGGATCCCTTGTCGCTTATTTATTAGGCATTACAGATGTGGATCCGATCAAACACCAATTGCTTTTCGAACGTTTTTTAAATCCCGAACGAGTAAGTATGCCTGATATCGATATTGATTTTCCAGATCATCGCCGTGATGAAGTGATTGAGTATGTAATGGAAAAGTATGGCCGAAATCATGTTGCACAAATTATCACTTTTGGAACTTTTGCCGCAAAAGCGGCAATGCGAGATACAGCAAGGGTATTCGGGCTTACCTCTTCTGAATTAGAGGAACTATCAAAACTTATTCCTTCTCGTCTAGGTATATCTTTAAAGCAAGCTTTGCAGGAATCAGAGGGATTACAGAAGTTTGTCCAACAAACGGAGCGGAATCGCTTGTTATTTGAAACAGCTCTTATTTTGGAAGGATTACCACGGCATACCTCTACACATGCAGCCGGGGTGATCATTTCTGAACAACCATTGACAGAGCTTATTCCTCTACAGGGTGCGGAGACAGGAACCTATTTAACGCAATTTCCCATGGGAGATTTAGAGGAAATAGGGTTATTGAAAATGGATTTTCTAGGTTTGCGAAATCTGACTCTATTAGAACAAATCATAAGAAGCGTTGAAAAAAATACTGGTAAGAAATTAGCGGTAAACCAAATCCCTTTTACAGATAAAAAAACATTTGCTTTGTTACAAAAAGGAGAAACATCCGGGATTTTTCAGTTGGAGTCAGATGGTATGCGCAAAGTTTTGCGTGAATTAAAACCAACGGAATTCGAAGACATTGTCGCTGTAAATGCTTTATTCAGACCTGGGCCAATGGATAATATTCCAGAGTATATTGCTTGTAAGCATGGAAAGAAACAAGTGCATTATCCACACCCAGATTTACGGCCTACTCTCGAGCTTACATATGGAGTGATCGTCTACCAAGAGCAAATTATGCAAATTGCAGCCACGATGGCTGGTTTTTCATTAGGTGAAGCCGATTTATTGCGGCGCGCTGTTAGTAAGAAGAAGAAGGCTGACTTGGATCACGAAAGAATGCATTTTGTACAGGGCGCAATGCAAAAAGGACATAATGAACAAACCGCTAACCAGATTTATGATTTGATTGTGCGGTTTGCCAATTACGGATTTAATCGGAGTCATGCAGTAGCCTATAGTTATATTGCGTGGCAATTGGCCTATTTAAAAGCGCATTATCCAAAGGAGTTTATGGCCGCACTTTTGACGTCTGTAGTCGGGAATGATCAAAAGATAGCAAAATACATTCATGAAGCGAAACAATTAGGGATTAAAATACTGCCGCCGTCTATTAATGCAAGTCAGTATCCTTTTATCGCGAATGCCGAGGGAATTCGATTCAGCCTTGGAGCCATTAAAGGCATTGGGGTTGCGGCATTACGGGAGATCACTCTTCATAGGAAAGGCGGATCATATCGGGATTTATTTGATTTCTGCATGAGGGTATCGCCGAAAGCCGTCAATCGTAAAGTGTTAGAGGCGCTTGTCTATGCAGGAGCACTAGATGAATTTGGATATGACCGGGGAACTTTATTAGCTACCTTGGATGTGGCCTTAGAACATGCAGAATTGATGCGACCTTCTGCAGGAACAGATTTATTTGCTGGTGATGAGGCATTTCGAATTCAGCCTAAATATGTGGAAGTTGAGCCACTTGAAATGGCGGAGAAACTTTTTTATGAAAAATACTATTTAGGTTTGTATATTTCCGATCACCCTACCAGTATTTATCAAAAGCAATTTACTGCAGCGCAAGTCACACCACTTCTGCAAATGCACCCTGGATTAAGGAATGTGTCGGCAGGTGTATATATAACAAACGTAAAAAAAATTAGGACAAAAAAAGGGGATTTAATGGCCTTTGTAAAAATGAGCGATCCTTCTGGTGAGCTTGAGGGCGTCATATTTCCGGATGCATTCCGTAAGTTTGGAGAGCTCTGTCAAGAAGGAGAAGTCGTGTTCGTTACCGGGCATTCTGAACAAAGAGAGAATCATGTACAATTAATTATTCAACAACTTCAAGACCCGAAAAACTTAAAACAGGAATTAGACGGACAAAAAAGGACAAATTTATATATACGGATACCAAAGGACTTACATCAACGTGAGATCTTATATAAACTTAGAGCGGTTCTCCAAAAATATCCAGGTGAAACGACAGTCGTTCTCCATTATGAAAAGACAAGGAAAACAATCAAATTAGGAAAGACAGATCAGATTGAGCCTTCCGCTTCTTGTCTTTTTGAATTAGAACAATTATTAAGAAAAGAAAATATCGTTTTGAAATAACATGGCTTACAATTTCGCCAATACCAACTGAGCTTTTTGTCGAATTTAATCATGTTCGGAAATAACTTTTTCAAAGAATAGAAATATGGTATATTTGTTGAGAAGCTTTTGTGGCCAGACCACTTAGATTTTGGATAAATATCAAAAAGTGCGTGTTCAAAAGGAGCGAGTCTTATTGTCTTTACGTGAAGAAGCACTGCATATGCACAAACTCCATAAAGGGAAGCTAGAATCTAAATCAAAGGTTGAAGTTAAAAATGCTAAGGATTTGAGCTTAGCTTATTCACCAGGTGTTGCTGAGCCTTGTAAAGTAATTTATGAAAAGCCGGAAGCGCAATATGATTATACAATGAAGGGGAATATGGTGGGCATTGTTACAAATGGTACAGCTGTACTTGGACTCGGAAATATCGGACCAGAGGCAGCCTTACCTGTGATGGAAGGAAAAGCCGTATTATTTAAAAGTTTTGCCGGTGTAGACGCCTTTCCTATTTGTTTAAAGACAACAAATATCGAGGAAATCGTTCAAACTGTAAAGTTGCTAGAGCCCAATTTCGGTGGTATCAATCTGGAAGACATTGCCGCCCCCCATTGTTTCACAATTGAAAATCGGTTGAAAAAGGAAACGAGCATTCCCATTTTCCATGACGATCAACACGGTACGGCGATTGTAACGGTAGCTGGATTGGTCAATGCTCTCAAGCTCACGAACCGGAAAATGAATAATATCAAAGTGGTTCTGAATGGTGCGGGAGCAGCAGGGATTGCGATTATCAAACTTCTTTCGAGTTACGGTGTGCGAGATATGATCATGTGTGATTCAAAAGGCGCTATTTATGAAGGACGCCAGGAAGGCATGAATGAGGTGAAGGAGGAAGTGGCAAAATATACCAACCTCCACAAGCTTCAAGGAAAACTTGCAGATATCATCAAAAATACAGATGTTTTTATCGGAGTATCTGTAGCAGGTGCCTTAACAAGTGAGATGATCCAATCTATGAATGAAAATCCGATTATTTTTGCTATGGCAAATCCTCAACCTGAAATTATGCCAGCTGAGGCAAAAGCTGCGGGGGCGATAGTAATTGGAACCGGGCGTTCAGACTTCCCCAATCAAGTGAACAATGTATTAGCCTTTCCAGGGATTTTTAGGGGAGCATTAGATGTAAGAGCTACACATATCAACGAAGAGATGAAACAGGCAGCTGTCCAGGCCATTGCTGATCTGATTTCAGATGAAAAAAGATCAACGGATTATATTATCCCAGATCCTTTTGACCCACGTGTTGCTCCAAACGTTGCTGCTGCAGTCGCAAAAGCGGCTATGGAAACCGGAGTGGCTCGTATAAAAGTCAATCCTGATGAAGTGCGTGAAAAGACAAGACAACTGGCTATCATCGGAAATGAATGAGTGAACATACGAATGAATATGGAGAAAGAGCAGTCGAAAGTATATCTTGGGATCGTACAAGACATTAAAAAAATTATTGTAACGGATGGTCTCAAACAAGGTGATAAAATTCCCTCAGAAAGAGAATTATCTGAGCGACTTAAGGTAGGAAGGTCTTCTGTGCGAGAGGCCCTAAGAGCCTTAGAGCTTTTAGGGTTAATTGAAACACGCAGAGGGGAAGGTACCTTTCTATCTGACTTTAAAAACCATCAGTTAATTAAGATACTCGGAATGTTCATATTAGAGGATCCACTTGTACGAGAAGATTTAGATGATACAAAACGGATCTTGGAAAAAGAATTATATCTAAGTGTTCGCTCTTTATCGGACAAGTCAAGGATTAAAGCTTTGCGCGATCACATTATGGAGCAGGGACCAGTGGAATTGGAACATGTCTTGAGACTGTCTAATCATCGGTTGCTATTTAGAATTTGGGAAGTGCTTAATAGCTATTCCACTAAGACGAATCAGCCAGATAAAATGGTCGATCAAAAGTATATAGAGGCATTATTGACTGAAAATTAGAGAGTCGCAAAGCCGATTTTAAAAATGAGACAATATCTGGCAAAATGTGAAAGCTGATAGGGGGAGAGCCATTTGCTTAAGGACTTTTTTTCTAAACCGAAAAAAAGGAAATATGCAGCAGTACCATCAGAAGCTGCAAAAACAGACGTTCCTGAAGGCATTATGACAAAATGCCCGGAATGTAAAAAAATTATGTATACGAAAGATTTACGGAAAAATTTTAAAGTATGTTTACATTGTGATCATCATTTACGAATGACAGGCTATGAACGTATTGAAAGTTTGTTTGATGAAGGAAGCTTTCAGGAATTCAAGGAAAATATTACAACCGGAAACCCATTAGAGTTTCCGGGGTATTTAGAGAAAGTTGAGAAAGACAAAAAGAAGACAGATCTAGACGAAGCTGTATTAACCGGAACGGGTACTATCGAAAGCCAGCAAGTCGTGATAGCAGTGATGGATTCTCATTTCCGTATGGGCAGTATGGGCTCTGTAGTGGGAGAGAAAATTGCAAGAGCCATTGAAAAAGCAGGAGAAATGAAGGTGCCTTTTTTAATTTTCACAGCTTCAGGTGGAGCAAGAATGCAAGAAGGAATCTTATCGCTTATGCAAATGGCTAAAACAAGTTCTGCATTGAAGGTGTTTAGTGAGCAAGGCGGATTAATTGTATCGGTGATGACGCATCCAACAACCGGTGGAGTTTCGGCCAGCTTTGCTTCGCTAGGAGACTTTAATTTTGCTGAGCCCGGAGCCTTGATTGGCTTCGCTGGTCGCCGAGTCATTGAGCAAACCATCCGTGAAGATTTACCTGATGATTTCCAAACCGCGGAATTTCTTTTAGATCACGGTCAATTGGATGGAGTGATTCATCGCCGCGATTTAAAAGAAAGGTTAGTAACGATTTTAGATATTCATCAGCAAGAAGGTGAACAAGTATGGTAAATGAGACTGAATTTGATAAGCCGGTTTTGGAACTTCGAAAAAAGATCGCTGAGCTACGAGCGTTTACGAGAGAGTCAGATGTAGATCTAACAGATGAAATTGATAAATTAGAAAGGCGTTTAGAAAAGTTAGAAAATGATGTTTATGAAAACCTGGGACCATGGGACCGCGTGCAAATTGCCAGGAACTCGAATCGCCCGACCACTTTGGACTATATTCAATACCTTTTTACTGATTTTATAGAATTGCATGGTGATCGAGTTTTCGGAGATGATAAAGCCATTGTAGGTGGTATCGCGAAATACAGAGGTCTTCCTGTAACGGTCATTGGTCACCAACGTGGCCGTGATACGAAGGAAAATATATATCGGAATTTTGGTATGCCCCATCCAGAAGGATTTCGTAAGGCCCTACGTCTAATGAAACAGGCGGAGAAATTTGAGCGCCCGATTATTTGTTTTGTGGACACGAAAGGGGCTTATCCTGGTAAAGCAGCTGAAGAAAGAGGGCAAAGTGAAGCCATTGCTCGTAATTTATTTGAAATGGCTGGAATTAGGGTTCCAATTATTTGTCTTGTAACGGGAGAAGGCGGCAGTGGTGGAGCATTAGGATTAGGGCTAGGAAATCGAATCTTTATGCTTGAAAACTCCGTATATTCCGTCATTTCTCCAGAAGGAGCAGCTAGTATCTTATGGAAGGATGCCTCCCTATCTAAAAAAGCAGCAGAAGCGATGAAAATAACGGCATCCGATTTACTTGATTTTAACATCATTGATGAAGTCATTCAGGAAGTAAAAGGTGGCGCACACAGAGATGTGGAACGCCAAGCGCAATTTATTGATCCTATTTTATACCAAGCATTGAAGGAATTAACCGCACTTACTCCAGAAGAACGAGTAAACCAGCGTTATAATAAATTTAGACAAATGGGCAAGTTTATAGAAGAAACTGAACCTAAAATGATTGTTCAAAAAGGAGGATAAAAAGGACCAAGAAGTTCGAGGCGGCGCAGTCTTCGAGCAGCGGAATGTATGCATTTAGATACATGAGCAGCGGAGAAGCAAGCCAACGAAGAAATTCGCAGTGTCATTTTTACCGGACATTTTGAACATCCTCTTGAAAAGTCAAATAAATTCTTACTGAAAAAACTGTTCCAATAGAATGCTGAAATTTTATATATGGTATGTGGGAAAAAATGCGGATACTATATATAGATGTTAAGGAAAAACTCGGCATACATGGGGCAGTTTTTCCTATTTATAGTGCTGAAACATTTGAGAATCCGACAATAAAGTGGTATTTTAAAAGATGGAGATTAAATAATCCGAGATGGGTTTAATCATGGACTCAAGTATTGTGAAATTAGTTTTGCATGGAAGGCGAAATAAATCAACTAAGTTGCCTTAATGAAAAAGCACTAAATTATGGGAGAATGGATGTTTTACATAATCATACGATTGTAACGAATAGGAGTGATGATCATGAAGAAGATTGGTGTTTTAACAAGTGGTGGAGACGCCCCTGGCATGAATGCGGCGATAAGAGCTGTTGTAAGAAAGGCTATTTTTCATGGCATAGAGCCCTACGCGATTCAACAAGGCTTTAGCGGTTTGATGAATGGAAATATAAAAAAATTAGAGTTAGGGTCTGTGGGAGATATTATTCAGCGAGGTGGCACCATTCTCCGATCTGCACGCTGTGAAGAATTTAAAACAAGAGAAGGCCAACTAAAAGGTGTCGAACAATTAAAGAAATTTGAACTTGATGGACTTGTTGTCATTGGTGGAGATGGCTCTTACAGAGGAGCAAAGGCTTTAACAGAGCATGGGTTTCCATGTGTAGGTGTGCCAGCAACGATTGATAATGATATTCCTGGTACGAGTCATACGATCGGCTTTGATACGGCTTTAAATACCGTTTTAAGCGCCATCGACAATATTCGTGATACAGCTTCATCCCATGAGCGAACATTTATTATTGAAGTAATGGGGCGTGGAGCGGGTGATATTGCTTTATACTCTGGATTGGCTGGTGGAGCCGAAACTATTATCATTCCTGAAGAAGGTTTTGATATGAAAGACATTTGTGATCGACTTCATAAAGGACAAGAACGTGGGAAAAAGCATTCCATTATTGTTGTTGCTGAAGGAGTCATGAGTGGAACAGAATTTGCGGAGAAATTAAAAAAGGCGATCGACATTGAAACTCGTGTTTCAGTTTTAGGGCATATTCAACGTGGTGGAACACCAACAGGTTATGATCGCGTATTGGCGAGTCGACTTGGAGCAAAAGCCGTTGAATTATTGATGGAAGGCAAAGGTGGAAGAGCATTAGGGATCGAACAGAATAGAATTATTGATAACGATATTTTAAGCATTTTGGACGAGCCGCATGTATTCCATGAGGATATTTATCAGCTATCCAAGGAATTATCGATTTAAGTAGGGAATATTGGTAGTGTCAAAAATTCTATGAAAACAAAAGCCTAAAAGTAGCTCTAAGGTCTAAATGTGGTG
>NZ_VTQV01000070.1 GCF_008764245.1 Bacillus subtilis | reverse complement strand
GCGCGATTTTAGCCGTTCAACCTTATTATCCAAGTTTGTACGTCGCTAAACGGGCGCTTGCGCTTTTGTTCTTATGCGATGAAGTCTTGACACAGGCTTGTGATTCATAAAAAATATAAGTAACCGCTAGCGTGGGTTAAAAAATTTATTTTTGTAGAGGTATGGAAAGAAAAGTGAAATATCTACTGTATAATAGATAGTAATGGAATCATTATGTAGTCACAGTATAAAGAGAGTAGGAGTCATTATGGCTATAACGATTAAAGATGTAGCAAAATTAGCAAATGTTGCCCCATCAACAGTATCAAGAGTGATTGCGGATAATCCACGGATTAGTCAAAAAACGAAAGAACGAGTGCGAAAGGCAATGAAGGAACTGGGCTATCATCCGAATGTGATTGCAAGAAGTTTAGCAAGTCAATCCACAAAAGTGCTTGGCCTTGTAATGCCTGGTTCAGCAGATGTTACTTTTCAAAACCCCTTCTTTCCAAATGTGTTAAGGGGATTAAGTGAAAGTGCACACGAAAAGAACTATGCTTTACAAATGACAACTGGAAAAACGGATGATGAAATTTATCAAGATGTAATTCAGATGGTCCACGGAAGAAGAGTAGATGGTCTCGTTCTCTTAAATTCTAAGGTTGATGATAAAATAATAAAATTTCTAAGAAGTCAAAACTTCCCATTCATTATTATTGGCAAGCCCTATAAGTATGAGGCGGAAATTTCCTATGTTGATAATGATAATTTCCGGGCGGCCAAAGAAGTAACAGAATATTTATTAAGTCTTAATCATAAAAGAATTGCTTTTATTGGAGGAAATCGTGATTTAGTTCTCACAATTGATCGTATTTTAGGATATGAAAAAGCCTTGAGAGAGGCTGGGCTTGAGTTTCGTGATTCCTATATTGTGCATGCTGAGTTTTTAGAACAAGGCGGACGAGAGGCAATGGATGAACTGTTAAGGCTAGACGAACCACCAACAGCTTTGGTGGTCACCGATGATTTAATGACACTGGGTGTGTTACACATGCTTGATGAAATGGGAATATCCGTCGCCAAGCAAATGTCGATTGTCAGCTTTAATAATGTTTACTTAGCCCAGATGACACAACCTCCGTTGACATCAGTTGATATTAACATATTTTCATTAGGTTATGAAGCTGCCAAAAACCTTATTCTAAAAATCGAAAATCCAAAAGAACCGATCAAAAGGATTATTATTCCGCATCAATTGGTGATACGTTCATCCTGTGAAAAACTAGAAAGAAAATAAGGAATTCCCCCTCAGTTGAAAATGGGCTGCTCCCCTAATGTTGGACACTCCATCCAACATTAGGAGGTCTTGAAAATGTCCAAGTATAGTAATGAGTTTAAGCTGCTAGTAGCCCAACGATATGAAAATGAAATCATTAGTTATCGTGACCTGGCAAAGCAATCCGGCATTGACGAATCGGTAATCCGTTATTGGGTATTGTTATTTCAGCATCATGGAGACCAAGCGTTTAATTTTCCCTATACAAATTATCCGGCAGCCTTTAAACTAAGGGTAATTCAATTCATGAACGAGACGAATTATTCCATTCGAGAGGCATCAGCCCTTTTCCATATCCCGGATCTAAGTTGGAACCTTACAGTTGGACTTTTTACAACAAGTGGATTCACAGAATTTGTGTATAAAACGATTTGCTTTTTTATTCTTTTCTTTGTCATTCCACTTATTTGGAATGGAAAAACAATTGGAACAAATATCCTGCGTTTTAAACTAACTCATGTTGATGGGGGAGTACCTAGGTGGCAGTCCTTGCTAAAAAGATTCTTTGCCCTATATTTACCTTTTGTAACATCATGGATCCTAAATATATTTACTGATATTGAGTTAGATATAAATTCATCTCTTTACCTTTATAATGTATGGATTACGGTGATAATATTTGCTTTCCTCATCATTATGTGGACCGTATTATTTATCCATACGATGGTCATCCTCATTAAAAGGGGGAAACGGAACTTTTACTTTGACTATGTAGCAGATTTAGTGCCAAGGAAAAAATAGACCTTAAAAATAACAGCAAATCCCACTTAGGGTTTGCTGTTATTTTTTAAGGTTTATTTAAGGTTAACATTAAAATGGTTTAAGGTTCGGGACGTATAATCATCTTTGTAGTCACAGGGAGGATTAAACAATGAAAACAATATTACAAGCAAAAAATGTTCAAAAAGTATTTGGTGCAAAGGGAAATGTTTATAAAGCATTAGAAGATATTGATTTGGAAATTAAAGAAGGAGAATTTATCGGAATCATGGGGCCTTCGGGTGCTGGGAAATCGACATTATTAAATGTTTTGTCGACTATAGACATACCATCTTCAGGGGATATTATCATCAACGACCAACATATCGTCGGCATGAAGGAAAAACAACTAGCCGACTTTCGCCGAAATCAGCTAGGCTTTATCTTTCAAGATTATAACCTTCTTGATACGTTAACTGTTAAAGAAAATATTATCCTGCCACTTGCATTATCAAAAGTTCCGACTAGTGAGATTGAAAAAAGGGTTGAAAGAATTGCGGGGACATTTGGAATAAGAGAAATACTAGATAAATATCCGTATCACATATCAGGTGGTCAAAAACAGCGAACAGCAGCTTCTCGAGCAATTATTACGAACCCAAGCCTAATATTGGCAGATGAACCAACAGGTGCATTAGACTCCAAATCTGCAACGAGTTTACTTGAAAGCTTATCGATGTTAAACGAACAGAATCACTCTACCATTATGATGGTTACGCATGATGCTTTTGCTGCTAGCTTTTGCAAACGAATATTATTTATTAAAGACGGAATGATTGATGCTGAAATTCATAAATTGCAACAAACTCGTCAGGAATTCTATCAAAAAATATTAGATGTTCTCGCTTCACTTGGAGGTGGGAATTAAATGACACTGTTCCGGATTGCTAGAAAAAATATAAAGAAAAACTTTACCAATTACTTTTTATATTTTTCTTCCATGATTTTTAGTATTGTCATTTACTTCACATTCGTTTCTTTAAAATATGATGAAACGATTGCTGCTACAACGGAATCATCGCAAAAAATCAGCTCTGTCTTCAATGCTGCATCGGTCGTCTTGATCATCTTTGTCGCCATTTTTATTTGGTATTCAAACTCTTTTTTTACAAGGAAACGAAAAAAAGAGATCGGACTTTATTCATTACTAGGTGTACGTAAGAAACAAATCGGTCGATTGCTATTTTATGAAAACTTTTTAATGGGGATTAGCGCCCTTTTGATTGGTATTTTACTTGGTTCAGTTTTATCCAAATTTTTTGCGAGCGTTTTGATGAAGGTGATGGGCTATGATGTGATGGCAAATTTTGCTGTTTCATCTGCCGCGATGATCAACACAATTATTGTATTCACACTTATTACAGTCATTACCTCGTTTCATGGATATAGATTAATTTATCGATTTAAACTGATTGATTTATTTCAAGCAGACAAAGAGGGAGAAGAAAGGCCAAGAGCTTCTTTTTTCATTGCAGTATTTTCCATTATCTTTATAGGGATTGGTTATTGGCTTGCACTGCAAAATATATTGGAGTCGGAAGCTTGGAGAAAAATCGGGATCATGCTAACACCACTTGTTATCATCTTATCCGTTATTCTGGGTACTTATTTATTATTTAATACTTTCATTGTCTATCTTTTGAAGCTTTCAATAAAGAATAAAAGGAAGTTTTGGAGAGGGATCAATTTAATTAGTACATCGCAACTTCTCTATCGTATGAAAGGAAATGCCCGTACATTAACGATCATTGCTATTCTCAGTGCGACCACATTGACGGCTGTCGGGGCATCTTATAGTTTGTATTATAACAGTAAAAGCAATGCCGAGTTGGCAAATCCAAATAGCATCATGTTTATGAATCATGATGAACAGCTAGCGAATAAGGTGAATGAGAAGCTTTTACAAGATGGAAACCATGAGATCATTTATCATAAAACGATTCCGACAGTGCCAATAAAGGTAGATACAGCTAGTTTGAATGGCATGATGGGCGAAATCATACAGGAATATACCATCATCTCTACTAAAACATTCAATGAAATGGCAGGACTGCAAGGGAGAAAAGATCATCTTTCACTGGAAGGCAATCATGCAGCTGTACTAGATGCAGGCTATTATGAAGGATTATCACCAGAATATGTCGGTTCTAGCATTCCATTGCACGTAGATCATCTAGCAGAAGACATTACGTTTAAAAAATTGCTGAAATATAACGTTCTTAATTCCAAGACAGCAAATATTACTGTGGTGCTAAGCGATGAGTTATTTTCTAAGTTGGAAAAAGAAACAGACCATGTAAACATGGAAGCTTACAAATTTACGAACGAAAATCAGGCCAAAGAAATAAATAAGGAAATTGAATCGATTCTACCTGATGATGCAAGCTTTTCTAGCTTTTACAATGATTACGCGCTTGGAATGGAGTCAACAGGGTTACTGATCTTTATTGGTGCCTTCTTAGGATTAGTATTCCTTGCTGCAACAGGGAGCATTATCTACTTTAAACAGTTGACAGAAGCAAATTCTGATAAAGAGCGTTATGTCATTTTACACAAAATCGGTGTGAACAAACAAGAAGTAAGAAAATCGATTGCGAAACAGGTATTCTTTATATTTGCCTTACCGCTAGTCGCAGGTATAGCTCATTCCGCGGTCGCTTTAACTGCCTTATCTAGGCTATTGCAAACAAACCTGGTTATTCCTGTATTCATATGTATAGGCATATATATTTTAATCTATGTGATCTATTACTTCTTAACAGTGCGTACCTACTACAAAATTGTAACAAAATAAAATAGGGTGAGGAGAGTATATAAATGAAAAAATCAATGATAGCGATTGGAATCGTATTGGTGATTTTAGTTGGTGGTGTCATTTTTCTACAAAATGTAAATCTTAATCGGGTTGGTGCTGATGAATATTTCACACAAATAAATGGAGAAGGAACAAAAACGGAGGACAAAATGAGTGATGGAGGCATTCATATACGTTATGAATATGAATTACCAGCTTATGATAAAGATGGCAACCAAAAAACACTCACATTTTCTGCCGATAAACAGCTTCGCGAAAATGCATATTTACTTCTGTTTGTGAAAAATGGAAAAGATGTTACATCGTATCAGGAAGTAAAGGCTGAAGAACTACCTAAAAAAGTCGCTGAAGTGTTGGAATAGCCATAATTAAGGAAGAACTCTTTTCAAAAAGGGTTCTTTTTTGGCATGTAGCTTAAGATTATTATCGGTCTTGGATTATTTCCTTTATAATAGAGAAAACAGCTATGGAGGTATTTTGGATGTCGGTCAGTAACAAAACCGTGTTAATTATCGATGATGAAGAAGATATTTTAAGACTTATTAAAACAGTTCTAATAAAAGAAGGAATCAATCATGTAGTGACGTCTACCACTGCGAAAGAAGGTTTTGCTGAATTCCAACGCACACAACCGGATCTTGTTTTATTAGACATTATGTTGCCAGATGGCGAAGGGTATGATGTATGTAAACAAATAAGACATATCTCGAATGTGCCGATTTTATTTTTATCAGCAAAAACGGAGGAAATTGATAAGATTTTAGGCTTTGCCATAGGCGGAGATGATTATATCACAAAGCCATTTAGTCCTAAAGAGGTTGCTTATCGGATAAAAGCACAGTTGCGAAGAGCAGATTTTATGCAGGTGGATGTACTAACAGATTCCATTATAAAAGCTGGTCCCTTTGAATTAAACGAGCAAAAAGCGCAAATTTTAAAGAATGGGGAAATTATTGAATTAAAGCCAAAGGAACTCGGATTAATGAAGTACTTTCTTCAAAATATCAATAAGGTGATTAGTAAAGAAAGGCTCTATGATACAGTTTGGGGGGAGGACTATTTTGGCTCTGATAATACGGTAATGGTTCATATCCGGCGACTCCGAGAAAAAATCGAAACAGATCCCTCTCACCCAAAGTTTTTAATGACGGTAAAAGGCTTGGGCTATAAATTCACTGTAGAGGATGAATAGGTTGTGAAGTGGAAGCTGACTGGAAGATATATCCTTTCCATCGTCTTAGTCGTTACTCTCGTTGTTTTCATAAACATTTTTATTATGCTTGCTTTATTAATAGCCCAGTCTATCTTTGACATACCAATATTTCAAGGAAACAAAACAACTCCTGAAGATTTTGCAAGACAATTTCAAGAGAATATAACTGTAGTAAATCATGATGTGACGATTACCGAGTCAGGAAAAAAAGCGTTAATTGAAAAAAATGCCTGGATCCAAATTTTAGATGAAAATGGTAAGGTCATGTATAGCTATAGAACGCCTAAGGGTATTATGGAAAAATACACGCCAGCGGATATCGTTCAAACGTATAAATATCAGGAAATAGCGAACACAACGGTTTTTGTTGGTGGGAAAAAAGAAAAATCCATTGATTATAGTTATTTTATTGGGATAGAGAATCCCGGTTTAAATCGCTATGCTATTTCTTTTGATAATCGCGACATCTATCGAGTGGTAAAGGTTGTTGGCATTATTTTAGTAATAGACGTATTCATTGCCTTACTAATTGGCTATTTTTTTAGTAAACGACTGACACAACCCTTACATGCACTTATTTATGGGATCAAAAGATTGGCAAATAAAGATTATACTGTCCATTATGAGCCTAAAGGAGTTTATAAAGATGTCTTTCACAATGTCAACTTTCTATCCAATCAGTTAACAGCCAATGAAAAGGAAAGAAAGAAATTGGAGATAATGAGGGAAGATTGGATAGGAAATATCTCCCATGATATTAAAACACCACTAGCATCGATACAAGGATATGCTGAATTGATTAAAGATCAAGATTATCATTTTTCATTAGAAGAAATTAGGGAGTATGCTGAAATTATTGAACAAAAGTCATTATATATCAAAGAAGTAATGGAAGATTTAAATTTATCCACAAGATTGAAAAATAAAGCATTATCGTTAAATAAAAAAACGGTTAACCTTGTTGCTTTATTAAGAAATATTGTGATTGATATATTAAATGATCCTAAATATTCTAATCGTAATATTGTTTTCCATGTAAATCAAGAGAATATTCCTGTGGAAATAGATGAAATTCTCTTTCGAAGAGCCATCAATAATTTACTTTATAATGCAATGGTTCACAATGATGAAAATGTCCAAATAGATGTATTGGTAGAGAAACAAGAACGAACACATATAATGATAAAAGATGATGGAAAAGGCATAAGGAAAGAAGAACTCGAGAGAATTTTTGACCGTTACTATCGAGGAACAAACACTGGAGATGCACATAGAGGCTCTGGGCTAGGAATGGCGATTGCCAAAGATATCATTCAGGAACATAATGGAGAGCTTACCATTAACAGTGAGATTGGTCACGGGACAACGATTGATATTAAATTATAAAGCCTCCTAGTAAATGGCAAGGGGGAAATAAAGTGGGTTGCCTTTTTAGGAGGGCAATCCCTTTTTAAAATGTTTTATATTGACAGCCATAAGATTCCGCTCAACAAATCGTTGACCAATAGGTTTAGAAACCATACTATTAGATTAGGAATTTAGGAGGGAAGTGATTAGAAACGTGTTCAGGCATTTGAAAACTTATAGCTGGCAAATTGGGGCGGTCATTATTTTAACGCTCGCTGGCATTCTATTAGAATTACTATTACCAACTTTAATGGCGAATGTCGTGGATATTGGGATTGTGAAAGGAGATATTTCTTACATAGTAAAAGTCGGCTTATGGATGATTGTCGCTGCATTGGTCGCTGTTTTGATTACAATTGGCGTGTCGTATTTCGCATCGAAAACCGCCCAAGGCTTTGGACGAGATGTAAGAAAAAGTTTATTTGTCCAAGTGGAGGATTTTTCTCTACAGGCTTTTGATAAAATTGGACCAGCTTCCTTAATCACAAGATCAACCAATGACGTGAAACAGGTGCAAGATGTATTAAACATGGTTTTGCGAATGATGACACGCGCTCCTTTAATGCTTGTGGGGGGAATTATTTTAGCTGTGACAAGAGATCCCGGCTTATCACTTGTTTTTCTGGGTGCCCTGCCCATTTTAGTGATCGTGATTTTTATTATTTCGCGCAAGGCCATCCCCCTATTTGTCTCCTTACAGAAAAAGACGGATCGACTTAACTTGATTGTTCGGGAAAACTTAACCGGAATTCGAGTCGTCCGTGCCTTTAATAAAGTTGATTTTGAAAAAAGTAGATTTAATCAGGCGAATGAAGATTTCCGTGATACAGGAATTAAAGTGAATCAAATGATGGCGGTACTGTTTCCGATCATGATGATCATTATGAATTTTACCAATATCGCGATTGTGTGGTTTGGGGCGATTCGGATTGATGAAGGCATGATGCAGGTAGGGAATCTAATGGCGTTTTTGCAATATGCGATGATGATTCTTATGTCGCTTGTCATGCTTTCGATGGGATTTATTATGATTCCAAGAGCGCAAGCCTCTGTGAAGAGAATTAATGAAGTGCTTGCGATGGAAAAGGAGATTGAAGATCCGCAAACGGTGAAAACAACTCAGTCCCATGGATACGTCGAATTTCGGGATGTTAGCTTTCGCTATGAAGGGGCGGAGAAGCCTGTTTTACGACATCTATCCTTTCAGGCAAAGCCAGGAGAAACAACCGCGATTATTGGCAGTACAGGAGCGGGAAAATCCACTTTGCTAAAATTAATCCCTCGTTTTTACGATCCAGAAGAGGGAGAGATTGTCATTGATGGCGTGGATGTAAAAGACATGTCTCAAGCAGAATTACGGCAAAAAATTGGCTATGTTCCTCAGAAAGCAACCTTATTTAGTGGTTCGATAGCAGAGAACCTCCAGTTTGGGAAGGAACAAGCAACAGAGGAAGAAATGAAGGAAGCTCTTGAAATTGCACAAGCTTCGGATTTTGTTTTTAAACAAGAGGAAGGCCTGCACGCGAAAGTGGAGCAAGGCGGTGCTAATTTCTCGGGCGGACAAAAGCAGAGATTGTCCATTGCCCGTGCTTTAATCCGCAAGCCGGAAATTTATTTATTTGATGATAGTTTTTCAGCATTAGATTATAAAACAGATGCAAAATTAAGAGTTGGTCTCAGCCACATGCAAGAGAATAGTACAATTATTATGGTGGCACAGAGAGTCAGCACAGTGATGCAAGCAGACCAAATCATTGTTTTAAATGATGGAAAAATCGCCGGGATTGGGACACATGCTGAATTGATAGCGGAAAATCAAATTTATCGGGAGATTGCGGCATCACAGGGAATCGGGGTGGAAGGAGCATGAGTCAACAGAAGATGCGTCAACGCGGTCCAGCACGTGGACCAGGTATGCATGGAGAAAAGCCAAAGGAATTTAAAAAGACACTGTTTCGCTTAAGTGCTTATTTGAAGCCACGAAGACTGCAAATTATTCTTGTCGCGATTGCCGCCATTTTTGCTACATTATTTAATGTGATTAGCCCGAAATTCCTTGGAGATGCGACATCCTCTATTTTTGCCAGTATAAAAAATGGCGTAGGTGTCGATTTCCCTTTCCTCGCAAAACTAGTGTTTATTTTATTAGGACTGTATATTTTATCTGCGATTTTTTCTTATTTCCAACAGTATGTGATGGCGGGAATTTCGCAAAAAACAGCGGCTGAGCTGCGGAAAGAAGTGAATGAAAAATTAACACGTCTTCCACTTCGATATTACGATCAGCATCCGCATGGAGATGTTTTGAGTCGAGTGATTAATGATATTGATAATATTAATAATTCGATTCAACAAGCTCTATCGCAACTGATCACATCCGCGATCATGATCATCGGAACAATTATTATGATGCTCGTAATTAGTCCTTTACTTACGCTGGTCGTACTGATTACGTTTCCTTTAAGCGCCTTGGTTGTGCAATTAATTGCTTCTCGCTCGCAAAAGCATTTTGTTCAACAGCAAACGGAGCTTGGCAATGTGAATGGTCATATCGAAGAAATGTTTTCTGGTCATCAAGTTGTCAAAGGATTTGGCTATGAACAAAAAGCCATTCGTGATTTTGAGCAAATGAATAACCGACTATATGAGTCAGGGTGGAAAGCGCAATTTATTAGTGGAATTATGATGCCACTTATGACTTTTGTTGGGAATCTCGGTTATGTGTTTGTGAGTATTGTCGGGGGAATTCGCGTGTTAAGCGGGAATATTCAAGTAGGGGATGTACAAGCGTTTATTCAGTATTCTCAACAATTATCACAGCCGATGGCACAAGCCGCAGGAATTGCCAATATGATTCAGACGGCTCTTGCTTCAGCGGAGCGGGTTTTCACTCTTTTAGATGAAGAAGAGGAGATCAAAGAAGAACCAGCTAAGGTGAATCTTGCTGGATTAGAAGGACGAATCAGCTTTGAACATGTGCAATTCGGTTATGAGAAAGAGAAAATCATTATTCAAGATTTAACGTTAAAAGTAGAATCAGGTCAAACGATTGCGATCGTTGGACCGACAGGAGCAGGAAAAACAACGATTATTAATTTGTTAATGCGATTTTATGAACTGGACCAAGGAAAAATTTTAATCGATGGTAGGGATCTCGCTGAATTATCGCGGGAACAGGCCAGATCACTCTTTGCGATGGTGCTCCAGGATACGTGGCTATTTAAAGGAACCATTCGTGAAAACATTGCCTATGGCCGAGAAGGGGCGAGCGAGAAAGAGGTCATTCAAGCCGCACAAAACGCCTATGCGGATGAGTTTATTCGCACATTACCTGATGGCTATGACACGGTTTTAGGAGAAGATGCATCCAATATTTCGCAAGGACAAAGGCAACTGATCACGATTGCCCGCGCGATTTTAGCAGATCCTAAAATTTTGATACTGGATGAGGCAACAAGTAGTGTCGATACCCGTACAGAAATGAATATTCAAAAAGCGATGAATAAACTGATGGAAGGACGAACAAGCTTCGTGATTGCCCATCGTCTCTCCACAATTCGCGATGCAGACTTAATCCTAGTCATGAACGAAGGAGATATTATTGAAAAAGGAACCCACGATCAATTGATTGCACAAAACGGATTTTACGCGGATTTGTATCGTAGTCAATTTGTTGGGGCAACAGGATAAGAAAAAGACCGTGAGTAGCTCACGGTCTTTTTTCTATCTTCTCGATTTCGGATTTAAGGCATCCTTTAGCCCTTCTCCGATAAAATTGATTGATAAAATCACTAATGTAATCATTGTTGCAGGTGGCACCCACATCCAAGGTCGATTGCGAAGAACATCAGAATTTCGTGCTTCAGCTAACATATTTCCCCAGCTAGGGGTATCAGGGGGAACACCAAAGCCTAAGAAGCTTAAACCGGATTCGGCTACGATCGTTGTGGCCATCAATAATGTTGCTTGGACAATAATGGTGGAAGCAACATTCGGGAGTAAGTGCTTGATAATCACTTTGGATGGCTTCCCACCAATCGATTCAGAAGCTAGAATGTATTCATTTTCTTTCTCGGCAAGGACCCGACTGCGGACAATCCGGGCAACCCCGCCCCAACTCAAAGCGGAAATGACGAGAATCAATGTCCATAAACCAGAAATTTTTCCAATAAAGATGGAGTTCAATACAATCACAAAAATCATAAATGGAAAGGTTAGAACAAAGTCAGTAAACCGCATTAAAATCGTGTCGATGATGCCGCCGAAATACCCTGCAATCGAGCCAATGACAGTTCCAACCAAGGTAATTAAAAACATACAACTTAATCCAACTATTAAAGAGGATCGCCCCGCATAAAGCATTCGTGCAAACATATCCCGACCATTTGTATCTGTGCCAAGCCAGTTTTCACTAGATGGGGGTTGGCTGATCTTTAGGTAATCAATCCGGACAATATCTTGGGTTGTCAGTAATGGTGCCGAAAAGGAAACAATGACAACCAATAGTAAAAAAATTAAGCTGATCATCGCTAATTTATTTTTTATGAACTTCTTTCTCGCTATCGCCCATGGGGAGGGGCTTTTTTTCGGTGTTATGATATTATTATTTGTATTTGTTACGATTTCCATATGTTTCCCCTCCTCAATCTAGCCTAATCCGCGGATCGACAATACCGTAAAGTAGATCGGCGATTAAATTCCCAAACAGGGTTAAAAATGAAAGCAGCATGGTGATCGACATCATCACCGCATAGTCTCTTCTTTCCACAGATTCCAAGAAAAGTTGCCCCACTCCTGGATACGTAAAAATGGTTTCCGTAATCACGGCACCACCAATTAAAGTGGCAATATCGAAACCTAAAAAGGTGACAAGCGGAATAATCGAATTTCTTAAAATATGTTGATTATAAATTTTCGATTCTTTTGTTCCTTTTGCTCTTGCAGTTCTGACATAATCCTTTCGGCTATTCTCAATAATGTCATTTCGCAAAAACTGTGTATAGGAAGCTGTTCCCATTAAACCTAAGACAAGTGCAGGCAATAAGACGTGATGAATCTTACTTAAATAATAGTTCCAAGTTCCCGACTCCAAACCAACGGCCACTGAACCGCTGAAGGGGAACCAGCCTAGTTTAAAGGAGAAAAAGTAAATGGCCACAATACCTGCGACAAACGATGGAATGGCCAAACCTAAATAATTATACGTAGCAACCAAATTATCTCCTAATGTATAAGGCTTCCTTCCAGCGAATAACCCCATTGCAAAAGCGAAAATATATGTAAAAATTAATGAAGTAATGGCTAAAAATAAAGTGTTCGGGATTCGCTGGGCAATTACTTCCGCTACGGGCTTTTTATATATGAATGATTTTCCCAAATCTCCCTGTACTAAATTAGAGATCCATCGGCCGTATTGCACGTAAATGGGATCGTTATAACCTAATTTTTCTTTCATTTCTTCAATATATTGTGGGTTAGTATTCGAAGGATCAATTTCGCCAGAAAATGGATCTCCAGGCATCATTAATGCCAAGGTGAACACCACAAACGAAATAAGGAGCAACAATGGGATCATGGCAAGTATTCGGCGAAGTGAGTATTGAAGCATGTGACTTTCTCCTTATCTATAAAGTTTAACAAAGATCGGGTCCCCAAATGGGAACCCTTGATCTTTGAATGAATCCTCTAACAAGCCAAATCTATTCCGTTACATACCATTTATGAGTATCATCTTGGAAACCAACCGCATTCACATGAACTCCTTGAAGGCGTTCGTTAACTCCGTATAGATCTAGGTTTTCCCATAATGGAACGGTTGGGACTTCTTCATTAAAATGTTTTTGCCAATCGACATACACTTGTTTACGGTATTCTTTATCGAATGCTTTTTCACTTAAAGCTTCATCCAACAATTTTTGGTTTTCTTCATCTACCCAACGATTGAAGTTCCATTCTGCATGGTTGCCCCATAACCCGGATGGATCTGGGTCAGCACCCATACTCCAAGAACCGAAGAAGGCATCTAATACTTCGTCATCGTTTCGCTTCATTTCATTGTATAGGTTAAATTCAATCAGTGAGCCAGTTGCAAGTTCTGTTTTGACACCAATATCATTCCAAGCTTGCATGATCGCTTGGGAACGACCTTCAAAAGCGGCTGGTCCAGCATAGTGTCCAAATGAAATCTTAAATGGTTTACCATCTGGATCCTCGACAAAGCCATCACCATCGACATCTTTATAACCTGCTTTATCTAAAAGTTCTTTCGCTTTTTCAGGATCATATTCATATTGTTTTAATTCAGACGGGTCTGCAGCAGTCCAGAACACACTTGGAATAACTGTATTCGATACTGTCGCTTTTCCTGCTAAGAAGGCATCAATCATTGCTTGACGATCAATCGCATGCACTAAAGCTTGACGCAATTCTTTGGATTTAAATTTATCGACATCATCGATATTTTTACGTGATTCATTATCACGGTGACCAAAGCGAAGGCCAATGTAGGAGTAGCCTACACCTTTTGTTTCTTCAATTCGAACATTCCCTAATTTAGATAGGTCTTCCACATCTTGTGGTCGAATATCCATGATATCAATTTCACCATTTTCAAACGCACCAGTTGCTAGTGATGGATCAATCGTTTTTACAATTACACCATCGAGCAGTGGCTTGCCTTGCCAATAATCATCAAAGCGTTCTAATTCGGTATATTCGCCCTCAACAACTTTTTTCACTTTAAATGGTCCAAGACCAACAGGTTCTTCGCGAACTTGTTTAGATTCTTGTAAATCCTTGACAGCAATACCTTCATAATGTTTCTTCGGCATTGGGTTGTTCCAAAGGTTTTCTAAGTTATTGACCTTGACCTCTTCGAACGTAATTTTTACTGTGTATGGATCCACGACTTCGATTCCTTCAATGGAGTCCGCTTTGCCTTCTTTTTTCGCTTTGGCGCCCTTAATGCCTTCTACATAGTTAAAACGTTCACCAGTATAATCCGGGTCTGCCATTGTCTCAAGTGCGAATACCCAGTCATCAACAGTTAATTCTTCCCCGTTATGCCATTTTACGCCTTTTTCAAACGTAAACGTATAAGTAAGATGATCGTCACTAATATCCCATTTCGCTAAATTTGGTACATACTCTAATTCATCATTAACTTTATAAATACCTTCCATCATAAAGTTTTGAATATAGCTATCTACGATACTCTTAGAGTAAGCAGGATCATAAATCCCTTCCGCAGCTTGGTCTGTCCCAAATGTGACGACTCCGCCTTCTTTAGGTTCTGAACTTTCTTCTGCTTGCTCATTGTTATTATCTCCAGTGTTCGTTTCTTCTTTTTCTTTGCCCCCAGTTTGGCCACCACATGCTGCCAAAAATAAGGACATGGTCAGCAGGACGACTAAAGACCATAATACTGATTTTTTCATGAGATTCCCCTCCATATTTTCCTTTCATTTTCCTAAAATAGTAAAAACATTAATTATATAAGTGGCAGGCTACTTGATGCCCTGGCTTCACCTCCTTTAATTGTGGTTTGGTTAACGCACATTCCGCGAATGCTTTCGGGCATCTTGGATGGAATGGGCAACCTTTTGGAGGATTCGCCGGACTTGGTACATCCCCTTGTAAAATGATGCGCTCTTTCTTTTTTCGAGGATCGGGTGACGGAATGGCAGAAATCAAGGCTTGAGTATAAGGATGTAACGGTTCACTATATACACTATCCTTTTCTCCAATTTCGACAATATTTCCTAAGTACATCACACCAAGTCGATCACTCATATGTTTCACAACACTTAAGTCATGGGCAATAAATAGGAAAGTTAGATCAAATTCTTCTTGTAATTCTTTCAAAAGATTCAGAACTTGAGATTGTACGGATACGTCTAGGGCTGAGACTGGCTCATCGGCAATGATTAATTTGGGTCTAAGTGCTAAAGCTCTCGCGATGCCAATTCTTTGCCTTTGTCCTCCGGAAAATTCATGCGCATATTTATAATAGGCATCTTCAGGTAATCCGACTCTTCTTAATAATTCGATCACTTCTTCTTTTAAAGCTTTTTGTGATTTATTCGTGTAATTGATAATCGGTTCTGACACAACATCTCCAATCATCTGCATCGGGTTCAATGTTGCATACGGATCTTGGAAGACCATTTGGATATCTTTTCTTATCTCTCTTAGCGATTTTCCCTTTAAAGAGGTGATATCTTGATTGTTAAATATTATTTTGCCGTCTGTTGGATTTAATAGCCTTAAAATGGTCCTACCTGTTGTTGATTTACCACAGCCGGATTCCCCAACTAATCCTAATGTTTCACCGTTTTTGATTGTAAAAGATACGTTATCAACAGCTTTGACATTTCCAATTGTTTTCTTGAAAAATCCCCCTTTAATGGGGTAATACGTTTTTAAATTTTGCACTTCCAGTAAATTCTTTTTCTCTTGCTTGATGGATGTTTGGTTCATTATCTTACACCTTCTTTTGGATAGCTACTTTCATATAATAAGCAAGAAACCTCGTGTCCAGGCTCCACCTCTGCAAGTTGAGGGGAGATAGTCTTACAATCTGGTTTGGCAAATGGACATCTGTCGACAAAACGGCAGCCTGTTTGCGGCATATTTTTTAAAGAAGGAACAATTCCTTTTATTGTCGCAAGTTCTTCGACCTCCTCTTCCATTTTTGGAATAGAGGCCATTAATAGTTTCGTATACGGATGCTGAGGATTATAGAATAATTGATCGACGGTCGTTCGTTCGACAATTTTTCCAGCATACATAACAATCACTTCATCACACATCTCCGCTACGACACCTAAGTCATGAGTGATTAATATAATCGACATGTCATTTTCCTCTTGAATGCTTTTGAGCAATTCAAGTATTTGTGCTTGTACGGTTACATCAAGGGCGGTAGTAGGTTCATCCGCAATTAATAACTTCGGTTGACAGGCAATGGCGATGGCGATCATAACCCTTTGTCGCATTCCACCAGAAAGCTGATGCGGGTATTCATCGACGACTTTGTCAGGTCTTGGGATTCCAACGCTTTTTAATAAGTCGATCGATTTATTTCGTGCTTCTTTTTTGGAGATTTGTTGATGGTTTAATATGATTTCCTCTATTTGAAACCCAATCGTAAATACTGGATTTAAAGATGTCATCGGCTCCTGGAAAATCATACTAATCTCTTTTCCTCTAATCTTATTCATTTGATTATCGGATAAGCCCGCGATATTCTTACCATCAAAGAGAATTTCCCCGTTTGTAATTTTTCCGATCCCTTTTGGAAGTAAATTCATAATGGAAAGAGACATGACACTTTTGCCACAACCAGATTCCCCAACAACTCCGACAATCTGTCGAGGTTTTACAGAGAAAGAGACATCATCGACGGCATTGTAAATCTTTCCGTCTATATCAAACCCTGTTTTCAGGTTCTTCACTTCGAGCATATTCATCTCATACACACCTTCAAATATTTTATTATTTTTCTTTCAATCTATAAATTCCGACAATTTAAAGTACTTGTCTCTCTAAGAAAAAAATATTTCAAAATATTCCTTTTCATAACTTTATTACTAAGTATTTTATAATAGAATAGATTGTATTACAATAACTTTTTTATATTTCAAGGAAGTTACGAACATAGGTAGGGGCGTCTAATGTCGGCAGCAATGAAAAGCGGTACAACGTTAATGTAATAAAGGGAAGTTCGGGCAGTTCGAAATAAACAATTTTGTCGAAAAAAAACATGGGTGATTATGTAAAATTTTGTATTTTCTCCAATTTTAATATTATACGAATATACTGTTTTGCTGGCAAGTGGATGCGTGATGAGAAATGAAAAAGGAAAATCCCGCTGATTGGGACTTTCCCTTTTTTTGTAGCTTAGAAAATTATAAAATCCTAGCTTGTGGATAAGCTGCTTATGTCGCAGTTGACATCCAGCTCCAGCGCCCAGCGACTAGCAAACTTTCGGTGCCTTCCTACGATAAGTCA
>NZ_VTQV01000006.1:108420-159737 GCF_008764245.1 Bacillus subtilis | reverse complement strand
CATCAGGCGCTTAGTGCCAATGGCAACTAAACATGCGTGACGTAAGCTGTATTTAAGTCAAGGGAAGCCCCCACCAAATCTTTGATTTGGTGGGGGAGGGTTCACCAATTGCAAGGTAGTCTCTTGCTTGGAATGATCACGAATGGAAAAGGCGCATTTCAGATGAAAAATATACAAGCCCTAAAAATCGAACGCTACTTTAGCTCCATTCTTATTTCAGAAACGGAAGGAATGAGTAAACCCAATCCCAAGCTTTTTCGAAAATCCGCTTTCGAATTAGGAGTACCTGTTGGTGAATGTATTTATGTAGGTGACCATCCTAGCAATGATATAAAAGGTGCACAAGCTATTGGGATGAAGACCATTTGGAAAAGAGATTCCTTTTGGGAAAGGGCAGAAGCCGATTATATCGTAGATGATTTATCGGAGATTCCCATACTATTAGGAATGGAGGGGAGGAAATGCTAGAAACAGAGGAAGATATTATTCAGTGTATCCAAGAAGACGAATGGATGATGGATATTTTACGAACAGTTCAAACCTTAGAATTACCTGATTGGTGGATCTGTGCCGGGTTTGTTCGCTCAAAAGTATGGGATCTATTACACAATTTCTCGGCTCGCACCCCCCTTCCAGATGTGGATGTTATTTATTTTGACCCAGCCAATACATGTGAGCAAATGGAAAAGGAATATGAAAAACAGCTTAATTCCATGTCTTCCCATATCCCTTGGTCGGTAAAAAATCAGGCAAGGATGCATCACGTAAGCGACATGCCACCGTATTCTTCAAGTGTTGATGGAATTGCTAAGTTTCCGGAAACAGTGACAGCATTAGGAGTGAAGCTGAATGAGAGTGGGCATGTGGTTTTAACAGCTCCATGGGGTGTAAGGGATGTTCTAAAAATGGAGGTAAGACCAACAACGTATTATTTGGGAAGCAAAAAGGCAGTCTACAACCAACGTATAGCTGCAAAAAAATGGCCGGAAGTATGGCCGAAATTAAAAATTTTCGATACGGACGGAAAGTTAAGCATAGCCCATAAGCCAAACGTTAGAAAAGGATGAAGAATTGTTCATTTGAAAGAGGGGGACTCCGATGGAAATCCGCTTGTTAGTACCAGCAGATACGGAAAGCTACCTTCTGACTATTGAGGAATTTTTCAAAGGATCCGGACTGAACTTGTTTCTTATGGCAAGCAAGGAGCAATCTATTTCATTTTTCAAGAAATCAATTGCTCCTTTCCCAACCTGTCACTATTGTTCTTCTGTTTCCTGTAAAAAGGCTTCTTCTTCCTCAGCATTCAAAATGCCTGTTGCTTTTCCAATTGTACCTCCTTGTAATTGCCAGATGGCATTATGATCTTGGTCTACTTTGGAAAAATCTTCAGCCTTCCATCTTTCTAAAATGTCCCTGTAGACATCTTCACTTTTTAAGTTCACTTCGTTTAATCCTTGTAATAACCAGTCAATTCGCTCGGGGGTGATTTCATAGAATCCCCACTTTTCATCAGCCTTAACCTTTTGGTGGGACATTTTATGAATATAATTTCGATAGTCTTCATCTGTTAAATCTGCTAGCGTACTTTTTTGACCAAAAGGATTAGGGGCTTCTGCTTCTATTTCGGCATCTGCATCATTTTCTTCAACCGTCGCTGCAGCCTGAACCGCTGTTTCTTTCTTTTCTTTGTCTGCCTTTTCCGGTGATTGAGGTGAATCTGTGAATACAAGAATAAGAAACACTCCCACCAGTACACCGATAAGTCCTATAAGGGACCAAATGATCTTTTTATACACGAAATAAATCCTCCTTATAAAGTAAATATAAATGCATAATCAGCTTATTAGAGTGTTACTTTTTATATTCGATATAAATCATGAATTACCTGCAAAATATTACTACTCGAAAATTGCCAAATCTAGCGTTATAATAGGATAGTTACGTATTCAAAGTTGAAAGAGAGTGTTACGTATGGGACGTAAATGGAATAATATTAAAGAAAAAAAGGCATTAAAGGATAAAAACACGAGCCGGATCTATGCTAAATTTGGTCGGGAAATTTATGTGGCCGCTAAACAAGGTGAACCTGATCCTGAAGCGAACCAAGCTTTAAAAGTCGTTTTAGAACGAGCGAAAACGTACAATGTGCCGAAAACGATTATTGATCGTGCGATTGAAAAAGCAAAAGGTGGATCAGATGAAAACTACTCAGAACTTCGTTATGAAGGCTTTGGTCCGAATGGTTCGATGCTGATTGTCGATGCCCTTACGAATAATGTGAACCGCACAGCCTCCGAAGTTCGAGCAGCTTTCGGCAAAAATGGCGGTAATATGGGGGTAAGTGGCTCCGTTGCTTATATGTTTGAAGCCACTGCTGTTTTTGGTGTCGAAGGGAAAACAGCGGATGATATATTAGAAATCATAATGGAAGCTGAGATTGATGTACGTGACATTGTCGAGGAAGATGACACAGTGATCGTCTATGCGGAGCCAGATCAGTTTCATGCTGTGCAAGAGGCATTAGAACAAGCGGGAATTACAGAGTTCTCTGTTGCTGAATTAACCATGCTTGCTCAAAATGAAGTGTCTTTATCCGAGGAGGACCAGGCACAGTTTGAAAAATTGGTCGATGTGTTAGAAGACTTGGAAGATGTCCAGCAAGTGCATCATAATGTTGCACTGGATGATTAATATTTTAAAGGTTGTTCAAAAAGTTCGATTTTTATCCTTCTTTTTGAACAGCCTTTTCGTTCTTAAAGAGGATAGTTCCACATCTAACTGACGCCTCATTTTTCCGGGGATTTCAATTACTCCTTGAGCATACTATTTTCGCTAACATTAGACAAAATCCCTTTAGTAAGGGATAATTTTATATAAACGCTTTACTTCACTCTGAATATGGAGGTGCCGCAAAGATGAATAATGAACAGGAAAATAAAAAGCAAATAGAAGATCTGATTAAATCCATATATGAAGCTTTAGCGAAAGCAAAGATTCCGGGGAAAGTGAAAGATAAAATTCGTGTGGAATTGGATCATTTGAAATCTTTTACTTTGGATGCACGTCCTGCCCGGTTTGCGATTGTTGGTAGAAGGGGCGCAGGTAAATCAAGTCTCATTAATGCCATTTTTGGTGAAAAAAGGGCAGAGATTGGCGATGTAAAGGCACGGACTGGAGCCGGGAAATGGCATCGTTATCAATCGGATGCTGGTGCTCTAGAAATTCTAGATACAAGAGGATTAGGGGAAGCAGATGATCCGGAGGAGGCCTTTTCAAAGGGTACCGCTTTGGAGGAGGTACAATCCTCAATCAAGGAAAAATGCCCAGATGCGATTTTGTTTTTAAGTAAAGCAAAAGAAGTAAGCGCACGAATTGACGAGGATTTGGCTCAATTACTAGAATTAAAAAAGACGATTCAAGAAGTACATGAATTTGACGCTCCGATTATCGGTGTCGTGACACAAGTAGACGAATTAAGTCCAAAATCCGTGGACAAGCCACCATTTGATCATCCGGTGAAACAGGAAAATATTCAGGAGGCTATTCAAGTACTAGAGACGAAATTGCGAGAAGCTGTTTCTAATCCGGTTAAGGTCATCCCTGTCTCAGCCTATATGGAATTCGACAATGACGATATTGCCTATGATATACGCTGGAATATTGATCGCTTATTGGATTATTTAATTGAACAGTTACCAAATGAAGCGCAAATGGTGTTAGCGAAATTATCAAAGATAAAATCCGTGCAAAAGAAGGTGGCACGTAGACTGGGAAAGAGTATAGCCGGAATAACGGGGGCGATCGGAGCAAGCCCGATTCCAGGTCCTGATCTGCCGATTATTACTGGCTTACAAACAACGATGATTGCTTCGATTGCTTTGATTTCCGGGCAAAAACTTGGAAAAAAATCTGTTATTGAATTTATGGGCGCATTGGGAGTCAATGTGGCAACGGGATTTGTATTACGCCAAGTGGCAAGACAATTGGTGAAGTTTATTCCGGTTGCCGGAAGCGTGATCTCTGGGGCCATTGCAACAACGGGAACTTATGCCTTATGTGAAGCGGCCATTGCATATTTTATTGAAGGAAAGTCTATGAAGCAGGTTAAGGAAACTTATGACACGGAATTTGAGGAAAAGAAAAAGGAGCAATGAAATGGGACAGCTTATTGAGTTGCCCCATTTTTGTTGGAAAGGGTTCATTTTTGTAAAAATAGGCGAAATGCTGTAAAGGGAAGAGTATAATAAGGTGAAAACGGTAGGAACTTGAGGTGACCATATGACCTATTATGCTTATTTTGCGTCACATGCTCCATTATCAACAGAATCTATCGGATATCAACCGATTAGGGAAAATGTTTATGCCTCTGAGCTTGATTTTACGGGTCTTTGGTTTGAGGGAAATATGGATGAGGAGACTTTAAAAAGATTTTATTTTTCAAAGCATGTACGTCTTCGTTATCAAACAAGATGTACCTCTAACTATTTGCCCATTGAAGGAAATTATCGGTTCAATAATCCGTTTTCCCAAAAAATCTCTAACCTTCTTTTTGACTACATTATGAAAGCCTTAGAGGATAGTCCAGTTGTGATGTATTATATTTCTTTAGATGGTCATGAAGATGAAGAGTTCGCCACCTTTAAAACCATTCATCTTTCAAAAATCCAAACTCACGAAGATCTGCATATCAATGATCGGGAATGTCTGCGGATTATTCGTGATGATCCGATTCTAGACTACTTAGAAGATGAATCTGGTTTTATTTATGTAAAGCATCCCGAATATGTACGAAACTACATTTAAAAATAATGGATCTTTTGCTGTTGCTTTGTCCAATGCGATAGAATAAAAGAAGGTTTAAAGAAGTTGCTAAAAGAAGGAGTTCTGAATAAGATTGGATATTCCCATTTTATACGAAGATAATCATCTGCTTGTTGTTGAAAAGCCAGTCAATATTCCTGTACAAGCAGACCAAACTGGTGATCCAGATCTGTTGACCATGTTAAAGGAAGATATAAAAATTCGCTATCAGAAGCCTGGTAATGTGTATTTAGGGCTAGTGCATCGACTTGATCGTCCTGTTGGCGGTGTGATGGTATTCGCGAAAACTTCAAAGGCGGCATCAAGATTGTCGGATGCGATTCGACGAAGGGCTTTCGATAAAAAGTATGTCGCAGTTGTCAGAGGAACCCCAAAGGAAAGGCAAGCTAAATTAGAACATCATTTATGGAAGGATCAGAAGAAAAATCAAGTGTATGTCGTTCCAGAAAATGATCCTCGAGGAAAAAAGGCGATACTGGATTATAAGGTATTGGGGGAGGCGAAAGGCATGAGCCTGTTAGAAATCAATCTACATACAGGCCGCCCTCATCAAATTAGGGTTCAATTTTCCAATATCGGTTGTCCTTTATACGGAGATCAGAAGTATGGACAAGCAGTGAATAAGCCTGGGCAACAAATTGCTCTTTGGGCATCTGAGCTTCGATTTGAACATCCTACAACAAAGGAATGGATAAAGGTGAAACAAGCACCGCCTCATACTTTTCCGTGGAGTATATGGAATGATCAACCATCATACTAAAAAATGGGAGATCCCTTTTGCGTTTAGGATCTCCCGTTTTCCTTTTACTCTAAACTTTATGAAAACCATCTGTAGGCATTTCTGAAAACATATAATATATGACTCCCAATAAGGGAGCCGCACATCGATATCCTAAAATCCCTCCTAATAACAGTCCACTGAAATAAAGAAATTATGCGTCATTTGATCACACAAGACATGTATATAATTTCCGGGTTGGTTAAGAATAGTATTCAATCTTATGCTGGAGTGGATGATCAATGATTATATTGGATACAGAAATTGAGGGAAAAACAGCAAAATTTGGCGAGATGATGGAGCATCTATGCCCATTAGGGTACTGTCTAGGGGGAAATTGGGATTATGATAAAGGCCATTTCGATTCCATTTTATGGCGAGAGGGCGGGGAAACGATCTATATGAGAATACCCTTTCACGTTGTAGAAGGGATGCTCGATGAATATCAAGCTCGTATTCGGTTTGATAAGCCCTATGTGATAAAACATGTTGTGAACATTGGTTTAGATCGTGATGAGAGCTCTTTGCTTACAACAACTGGTGTAAATCAGTTTCAAGAACCACTTGATCAAGATGGCAATATTCATCGCCCACAAAAATGGGAAGAAGCCGGGGAAGCGGCCATCAACGAAATCTTAAACGGAATTCATCCAATCTCATCATAATCACAAAACCACGAAGAACCTTAAAAAAAGAAGCTAATCATTTTACTTGATTAGCTTCTTAGGTATTTATTTCCTCTCGTTAACCGGAATGGCGACATTGTAATATTCCTCCAATGTGATATCTTGCTCAAAGATTTCCTTTGCCATTTCCTTGCCAACATAACGAATATGCCATGGTTCATACATATAGCCAGTTAAGTTTTCCTTATCCTTTGGATAGCGGATAATATAACCATATTCGTGTGCATGATCCGCTAACCATTTGGCTTCCGCTGTATCTGCGAAGCAATCCTCCACAGCACATTCTGCAGAGATACCAGAAACATCAATCGATAAGCCAGTTTGGTGCTCACTATGCCCCGGTCTAGCACTATAACGATCGGCTTCCTCTTTCCCATCTTTTTTTACATAATTATCGTAAAGGGTAATCTGTGTTTCTTGAGAGCGATAGCCTGAAGCACCTGCTAAGTAAATCCCATCTTTTTCAGCCGCCGCAAACATTTCCTCTAATGCTTTAGCAGCCACCTTCCGCATTTTCCGCTTTTCAATTTTTTCTGAGAAAATAAAGTGAACATCTGGGTAGACTAAATCATCGGGCTCATAATTATCAGGTAATTTGTATTGTTTATTAACAAGAATCGATACTTCATTAGGATTAGCCACAACTTGGATCGCTTTATCATGATACTTGGTTGGATCCACCTTAGGCGCATTCGCATAAGGATTATCTTTTTCTTTATCCTTGCTTTGGTCCTTTTTATCTTGATCGGGAGCTTTATCCTTCGCATTCTCTTGAATGTTCTGGTCGTCATGATCAGGAGCGAATTTATGTTCTTCCTTTAAAAATCCGTCACACCCTGTAAGAATGCCTCCGGTTAAAAAAGAAATAAAAGTGATAGATAGTAAGGTTTTAAGTAATTTCATATTATTTTTCCTCCCAATATTCTATTTTACCTTTTTTTTCGACAAAATACCAACTCCTTTTGGTTAATAAAGTTTTACTAACCTTAAGTAAATTTTACAAAAATATTTCATTTAGTAAAAAACCTTTCATTCTCCCTTTTATACGAAAACTGTGGACTTTATTTCTAGTTTTCATTCCCCGGAGTGTCTGCCAAGGCATGGTTGAACACGTGCTTTAAGATATCAAAGTAAAATAAAACCTTATAAAATGTAAAAATCACTGGAATAATAAGCCGTAATTCGGGTAAAATAAACAAGTTAGAAATAAAGATCGATAAAATAATTGACATTTTTATTGAAAACGCTAAAATACTAGTATAACGTTTTACTGAATAATACCTGAAGGAGATGAAAAAATGCGTAAAATAAATAAAGTCTTGTTCAGTTTCATGTCTTTGTTGGTCATTTCTACCATTGTGTTGGTGGGCTGTGGTGCTTCCAATGATGAAAATGGGGAAGGTAAATCCTCAGGGCCGACGATCACGGTTTTCAATAGTAAGGTTGAAATTGTCGATCAATTAGAAGCTCTTGCGAAGGAATATACAGAGGAAACTGGTGTGAATGTAGAGGTATTGGGAGCTGCAGGAGATAATTATATGCAGCAACTCCAAACAAAGCTTACTAGTAATCAAGGGCCAACTATTTTTAGTGTGAGCCCAACAGATGCTGAGAAATTAAAATCATATCTTTATGATCAAAGTAATGAGGAGTATGTTCAGTACATTGCACCAAATATGGAATTGGAAATTGACGGGAAAATTGTCGGGATCCCATATGGTGTGGAAGGATATGGAATTATATATAACAAAGATTTAGTGGATCCAAAAGATGTAAGTGATTATGATTCCTTTGCTGGTACATTGGAAAAATTTAAATCTGAAGATATTAATGGTTTAGGGCTCTCGGAAGAAGCCTACTTTCTTATTGGTCATATCTTGAATACGCCATTTGCGTTACAAGATGATCCTGTAGCTTTTATTGAAAAGTTAAATAAAGGCGAAGTGAAAATGGCTGATACAAAGGAATTCCAGGATTTTGCGAAATTTATGGATGCCATAAAGGAAAATACGAAAAATCCTTTGGAAGTGACTTATGATGGTGTGATCGGAGATTTTGCAACTGGCAAAACAGCCATGATTCACCAAGGGAACTGGGCATATGATATGTTCAAGGATTACGATATAGATTTTGAATACGGAATGCTGCCTTTTCCACTTGATGGAAATGACAAGTTAGCAGTAGGTGTAGCGAGTAATTGGGCTATTAATAATCAAAAGGATGAGGATGAAATTAAAGCGGCTAGTGATTTCCTAAATTGGATGTTCACAAGTGATACAGGAAAACGCTATATTGTGGAAGAGTTTGGTTTTATTCCAGCGATGACGAATATTGAACCGAAAGAACTTGATCCTTTATCACAAGAAGTTCTAGAGGCATCCAATAGTGGTGAAACAATCATGTGGGCAAACAATTATTTCCCGGCGAACGCGATTGTGAATGATCTGGCACCAGTTACACAGGAATATTTCCTTTCTAAAGATATGACAGGTCAACAATTCCTTGAAAATCTGGATGCTGCTTGGGCAAACAGTGTAAAATAATGGAATTCTAATAATTTTAAACAATAAAAAGGCCCTTCGTGAAATGTATGATATCGCTAGTAAAAATACATTAGGCGATGGGCCTTTCACTTTGTTAATTATGAGGAAAGAAGGGTTTGACTTGAATAAGAAAAGGATGGACGGAGTTTGGTTTGCACTATTCACTGTCCCACTTCTATTAATTTTTGCTACGGTTGTCATTATTCCGTTTTTGATCGGGATTTATTATTCATTTTTTGATTGGGATGGTATCCCTTCTAATCCGAAGACCTTTGTGGGTTTTGGGAACTTTGTGCAATTATTTGATGATCCCCGTTTTCTTAGCTCTGCATGGAAAACGATTAAATTTACGATATTAGCCCTTATTTCTGTTAACGTTTTAGGGATTACTTTTGCGTTGTTGGTTACTTCGAAGCTTCGGACATCGAAAGCCGCAAGAACGATGATGTTTATGCCTAATTTGATAGGCGGCTTAATCCTTGGTTATATTTGGCAATTTATTTTCACAGATGTTTTTAGAACGATGGGAGAATCAACCGGAATGACAGGTGTCTTCTTTAATTGGCTGCTAGATTCGAATTATGCCCTTTATGCGCTTGTGGCTGTTTTTACATGGCAAATGGCTGGTTACACCATGATTATTTACCTTGCAGGTATTCAGGGAATTCCAAATGAGTTAATTGAGGCGGCACGTGTGGATGGGGCTAATTTCTGGCAAAGGTTAACGAAAGTTATTTTCCCATTGTTAATGCCATCTTTCACGATTTCTTTATTTCTCACACTTGCCAACGCCTTCAAGATTTACGATGTGAATCTGTCTTTAACGAATGGAGGGCCAGTCAACTCCACAGAATTATTTGCGATGAATATATTCAATGAAATCTTCGGATACAGTCATTATGGATATGGGCAAGCGAAAGCGATTGTATTCTTTGTAGTTGTAGCGGCCATCACATTGACGCAAGTGTACATGACGAAGAAGAGAGAGGTGCAAATGTAATGAAAAAAACAAGTAAAATCGTTGCGGAAATTTTGCTCTTTCTACTTGCACTTGCCTTTTTGTCACCTATTTATATCATGCTTGTCAATTCGTTTAAGAATCGGGAAGAGCTTTATAGTAATGCGCTCGCACTTCCTTCTCAATTTAGCTTTCAATATTACCAAACAGCAATGGAGAAGATGAATTTCCTACTTGCCTTGAAAAACTCTTTGTTTGTCACGATTGTCTCTATTATTTTTATTGTAATTTTGGCGTCGATGACAGCGTGGATGTTAGTGCGAACAGACAATAAGCTTAGTAAGGTTATCTTTATGACTTTCGTGGCAACGATGCTTATTCCTTTTCAAACTTTGATGATGCCTTTAATGGAATTCATGGGATTCCTTCGCGATACACTTCATATTCCAATGTTGAATACACATGGTGGTTTGATTTACATGAATATAGGCTTCCATGCGAGTCTTTCTGTATTCTTATATCACGGTTTTATAAAATCGATTCCTGTTTCCTTAGAAGAAGCGGCAACGATTGATGGTTGTTCGAAATTTGGTGTGTTTTGGCGGATTGTGTTTCCGATGCTTAAGCCGATCACTGTCACCGTCATGATTTTGAATGTCATTAGCATTTGGAATGATTATCTATTACCATCCTTAACACTCTCTGATAAGGCGTTGCGCACTATTCCGCTAACAACCTTCTATTTCTTTGGAGAATTTACGATCCAATGGAACTTAGCGATGGCAGGCTTAACGATGACGATTATTCCAGTTGTCATATTCTATGCATTTTCACAAAAATACATTATCAAGGGAATTGGTGAAGGAGCCATTAAATAAGGAAGAAGTGAGCTATTTTGGAAAAGGTTAATGAAATATATGAGACGGCGATATCCTGGACGAAGGAAGCTGGCAAAAACATAAAGGAAAGTCTGAGTGAGCAGTTACGTGTGGAATATAAGACTTCTGAAGCCGATTTGGTGACGGAGAAAGATCGCGAAATTGAAGAGTTTTTCATTCAAAAGATTAAGGAACATTACCCAAGTCACCATATAATCGGAGAGGAAGGGATGGGGGAAGACACTTCCTTTAATCCAAGAGAAGAGATCGTTTGGTTAATCGACCCTATTGATGGGACGACAAGCTTTGTCCATCAAAAGGAGAACTTTGCTATTTCAGTTGCCGTATATGAAAATGGCAGTCCGAGAGTCGGGATTATCTATGATCCTCTTAGAGAAGAGTGTTACCACGCCTTACATGGCTATGGTGCATTCAAAAATAAGGAAAGACTGAAGACAGTAAGAGAGACTACGGTAAAACATTCCCTTCTAGGGATTGATAGTAGTTGGCTTGTACCCAATGACCAATATGATTATCGAAAATTCCATTCATTAATTCAAGATATCAGGGGAACAAGAGTGATTGGATCAGCTGCTTTGGAAATGGCGGCCGTTGCGAGTGGGAAGTTAAATGGTTTTATAAGTTTACGGTTATCCCCATGGGATTTTGCCGCAGGCTTAGTTTTACTAGGGGAGTTGGGGGTTAAAGCTACCACGATTGATAATAAACCGATCAATCTATTTGAAAAAACATCGATTTGTGTAGGAAATCAAACTTTTCATAGGCAACTCATGCAAGAGTATTTAGGAGAAGAGGACAAAAGTAAATAATTTTTCGAAGGGTATGTATGAAATGAATAATAAGTTAGTATATGAAATCACGGATTTTAGTCTGGAAAACGAGGAGCTATTAGTGAATGAAACTTTATTTCACAATGCGAACGGATACTTAGGTGTCCGTTCTAATTTTGAAGAAGGTTATCCTGAGCAGTTCCAGTCCATTCGTGGCAGTTATATTAATGGCTTTTATGACTTGGCGGAAATGAAGCAGGCCGAAAAACTTTATGGCTTTGTCGAAGAAAAACAGACAATGGTGAATGTGGCGGATACACAAGGTATAAAGCTGCGGATTGATCAAGAGCTTTTTAGTATGTTTGAAGGGGAAGTACTTAAGAGTTCACGGACATTGGATATGGAAAAAGGAGTCACGAAAAGAACCATACTTTGGCGTTCTCCTAAGGGGCATGAAGTGGAAATCATTGTAACAAGGATGGCATCCTTTGTGTTGCTCCCTCTATTTACGATCCAATATGATGTCACAGCTATGAATTTCTCGGGGGATCTTCAATTCCTTTCCTCACATATTGGGAATGTGCAAAACTATTTCAACCCGGATGACCCGCGTGTTGCGGCAGAAAGTTTTCGGCATATCCATGTGGAGAAGGTGGAAGAGAGGGATGGTGTTTCACTGATTAGATCACGAACTTCGGCATCAGGCTTACAAGTTGCCACAGCGGTTCAACATCACTTGTCAAAAGAGGGGGAAATCAAGCATCACATCTACGGTGACTCAATCGAATGGGATTTGAAAACATCCATTGAACTTAACGAGACAGTCTCATTAAGCAAATACACGATTTTTGCCGATTCGATCCGTGAGGAAAACCCATCTGCACATGCTTTACAATTAATGGAAGAGGCAACCGCTGAACCAATTGAGACGTGGTATCAAAAGCAAGAACAGTTTTTGGCCAACTATTGGGATCATGCCAGTGTGGAGATTGATGGTGATGAGGAATTAAGTAAGGCAATGTACTATAATCTCTATCAATTGCTGCAATCGGCTGGAAAAGACCGGTTTAGCAATGTTGCCGCGAAAGGGCTAAGCGGTGAGGGATACGAAGGCCATTACTTTTGGGATACAGAGATGTATATCCAACCGTTCTTTTTGCTGACACAACCAGAAATGGCGAAAAGTTTAATTCAATATCGTTACAATATCTTAGATTCTGCTCGGGAGCATGCCCGTATCATGGGCCATACAAAAGGTGCTTTATATCCATGGAGAACGATCTCTGGGAAGGAATGTTCGGGATATTATCCTTCAGGTTCGGCGCAATATCATATTAATGGGGATATCGCTTATTCTGTAATCAATTACTATCTGGTCACAAAGGACCTCGACTTTATTGCAAAATATGGAGCAGAAATGATCTTTGAAACGGCTCGATTATGGCTTGATGCTGGTCACTTCTATCAAGGTCAGTTTATGATTCATGATGTAACAGGCCCTGATGAATATACTTGTGTAGTCAATAATAATTACTATACAAATGCCTTAGCCCAATACCATTTACAATGGGCTGTGAAATTTTATCAGCTATTACAAGCAAATGGTCAGACAGCTGTATTGGAAAAAATTCAATTATTACCGAAAGAAATCGAAGAATTTTCAAAAGCAGCGGAGCAAATGTATTTACCGTACGATGCCGATTTGGATATTAATCCGCAGGATGATTCTTTTTTAAGCAAGCGGGTTTGGGATTTGGAGAAAACACCAAAAGATCAATTTCCATTGTTGCTCCATTATCATCCTTTACATCTCTATCGTCATCAGGTGTGTAAACAAGCGGATACGGTATTGGCTCATTTTATTGTGGAGGATGCGCAAAGTTTAAGTACGATTGAAAATTCCTTCCATTATTATGAAAAAATTACGACCCATGATTCCTCCTTGTCTACCTGTATTTTTAGCATTATGGCCGCTAAATTAAAAGAATATGAGAAAGCGTACGATTACTTTGGGGAATCAGCGAAACTCGATCTATTTAATACCCATAAAAATACCAAAGATGGCATCCATACGGCGAATATGGGCGGAAACTATATGGCGATTGTTTATGGATTTGCCGGCTTACGCATCAAAGAATCGGGCTATTATTTTTCTCCATTCTTGCCAGACAAATGGACAGGTTATCAATTTAAAGTTCATTATGAAGACAGTGTGATCAAGGTGAAGGTCGACCCGGGGTCTTGTCAGTTCACGCTTGTAAGTGGAAGTGAAAAAACGATTCATGTATATGGACAAGCTTATCAATTAGAAGAGCAATTGAGTCTTTCGCTGGAGGGGAAATAAATGAAGCATACATGCGCGATTTTTGATTTGGATGGTGTCTTAGTCGATACCGCAAAATATCATTATTTAGCATGGAAGGAACTCGCTGATCGATTAGGATTTTCCTTTACCCTTCAGGATAATGAGCGGCTCAAAGGTGTGTCGAGAATGGCCTCGCTAGATATTTTATTAGAAGTTGGTCAAATGACAGAGCGATTCACACAAGCGGAGAAGGAAAGTTTGGCAGAGGAGAAAAATAACCGCTATGTGGAACTTATTTCTAAGCTAGATGAATCGGAACTGCTGGAAGGTTCCCTCGCTTTATTGGAAACATTAAAAGCGAAAGGTGTAAAAATCGCTTTAGGTTCCGCCAGTAAGAATGCAAAAATGATTTTGGAGAATGTCGGGATTACTTCTTTCTTTGATGTGATTGTCGATGGAAATGCTGTCGCCAAAGCGAAGCCAGACCCAGAGGTTTTCACTTTAGGGGCTGATCAATTAAACGTGTCTTATGAACAATGTGTAGTGTTTGAAGACTCACAAGCAGGGCTAGAGGCTGCAAAGGCAGTTGGGATGCTAGCAATCGGTGTCGGTCAAGAACAGGATCTTCCTCAAGCAGATGTGGTCTTTTCAACTTTAAAAAGTTTCCCAGTCGGGGTATACTTTTAAAAAAGACTAGAGGTGTTGTGCATTGATCCATGAAGTGATTCGCATTCAGACGGAGCAATCAGAGGCAAAGCTTTACACGTATGTGTTGGATAACTCACCAGAAATTGACCAAAACCGTAAGAGACCGGCTGTTATCATTTGTCCAGGTGGAGGTTATGTAAGGACATCAGATCGTGAAGCTGAGCCGGTGGCTATTCGGCTGAATGCCATGGGTTTCCATGTCTTTATCTTAAGGTATAGCGTAGCGCCAGCAACTTTTCCAACTGCCTTAACTGAACTCGCTACGGCAGTCGCCCATGTGAGAAATCGGGCTGAGGAGTGGAATGTGGATTCAAATAAAGTGATCATCGCTGGTTTTTCAGCAGGCGGTCATTTAGCCGCAAGTCTCGGCGTTTTCTGGGAAAAGGATTTTCTAGCTAAAAGTTTACAAGTCGACAAAGCCGCCTACAAACCAAACGGCCTTATTTTGAGTTACCCTGTCATCTCCTCGGGAATTCATGCTCACCAAGGCTCATTCGATGCCTTACTGGGAGATCAGCACGAAGAATTACGAGAGAAGCTTTCCTTGGAGAAGCAAGTAAATGCGCAAACACCGCCTACATTCCTATGGCATACGTTTGAGGATGCCGGTGTCCCGGTGGAAAACTCGATGCTGTTTGCCGTTGCTTTAAGGAAACACAACATCCCGTTTGAGCTCCATATTTATCCACGGGGTGGACACGGTCTTTCCCTTGCGAATGAAGAGAGTATGAGTGTTCAGAACAATTTCGGTATCCAAGAAGAATGCCAAAATTGGATTGATATGGCAGGAGTGTGGATTCGGAACCTAGAATAGAGGATTTGAGGAAAGAGTAAAAAGATTGGTCAGCATCACGCTGCACCAATCTTTTTTATTATATCTAAAATATTTTACAATCCTTTGCACTAGCTAAAACTTTCAAGAAAAAATGCTGGGATGCTCTTAGTGTCTTCCGCTATATAGCAGAAAAATGTCAGATTTTGCTAAATGCTACTTCTCTAATTGTGGTAATATTTACATAGATAGTTGAGTCGTAAAGTCGATAAGTGTTTGTTGGGAGGGACCAAGTTGCCTGAACAGGAAAATAATCAGCTGAGTACACCAGCTGATTATGAAAAACTTATATTTGAAACGCATTACCACGATGTTTATAAGGCTGTATTTTTTATCGTCCAGGATCAATACCTTGCTGAGGATCTTACTCAAGAGGCCTTTATAAAAGCGTTTCAAAATTTACATAAACTAAAACGTGGGGCGAAAATAAAAGCGTGGCTTGTGACGATCGCCACGAGAACGGCGATTGATCATATAAGAAAAGTAAAAAAGCGAAACGATTATCTCACAGATGACGTCTATATATTAGATAGAAATTCCAAACCAAATCATTCTGGATCTCCTGTAGAGGGAAAAGTGGAAAGACGGATGATAAAACAACTGATTAAGCAATGCATTTCTATACTAAAGCCCCCAGCTTATAAAGAAGTGCTACTGCTGAGGTTTGAGTACGACCTAAAGGAGGAGGAAATTGCAGAAGTGTTAAATATTAGTCCTAGTGCAGTGAAATCTCGCCTTCATCGTGCGAAGAAGAAGTTAAGAAAAGAATTGCAAAATCATGATGAGTTTAGGGATGGTGGTCATTTTGAGTAAAGGAAAAAGTGATTCTCTAGACCAACTGATCAAAGAAGCGATTCATGAAGAGATAGAACAGACGCCAACTCCTATGTATTCTGTGGGGGAGGCATGGGAGAAGCTAGAAGAGGCACGGAAGAAACATCCTGTTCGGCAGCCAAGAAGTTTCAAAAACGTGTGGATGTATGCTGTATCCATTCTTGTTATTCTTGCCTCCGTCGCGCTATTCTCGACCTCTCAAGGCTTAGCCTCTCCAACGCTAACCCAATTCCTCCAACAGGTTCAAGGGAAAATGGGTCATTTATTTTTGAAAGTGGGGCAGGATACAGGGTTTGGAGATCCTCCTCAAACGGGTGGATCAGAAGAGGATTCAGTGATAGTGGAATCTGAGTTTGAATCTGTGCAAATGAGCTTGCAAGAAGCACGGCAGGAAACCGCATTTCCAATTGTGTTGCCCACCTATATACCGAAAGCTTATCATCTGGAAAATGTGACCGTTATGAAGGGGGAAGATGAGTTAAGTACAGACATTCTTTTGCATTATGAAGGAGCGGACGAGGAGGGCTTTGTGATCAATCAGCAAGCAATTGGTGAAGCCTTTGGAATGGGAATGGTATTTGACAATGAAGACACCCAAATTGAGAATATAATTGTAAATGGGGAACAAGCACAGCTCCTAACGATCCAAGATGATCTTCGTGAATTATTATGGGTGAAAGGCGGCCAAATGTATTATTCCATAAGCGGAAATTTGTCAAAACAGGAGATTATAGAAGTTGCGGAATCGATGGAATAAGGAAAGAGATGAAATGACTCCCTCTCTAATCTTGGAGAATTATCTGAGATCAGCAGGGAGTTTTTGCTGTGCATAGCTCTAATTATCCGAAAAGAAAAAGAACTAGTATGAAAGAATTCTCTATCACTAGTTCCTTTTTATCATTTATCGCAAGCCTAGCTAATTATTTTACTTCAATAAAGGTTGAAATACTATAGGCACTTTCCACTTTGCTCCCTTTCTGTACCCAATGGAAGCACGAGGTTCGATATCTTCCTTTTGCTACGGTCACTTTTTGCTGCCCTGAGACAACAGTGGAACCATGAGACTTGTACTCGCCTAAATTGGATAGGTTGATCCAAGCCTTTTTTTGAGCGTCCCATTTTTGTAGAGTTATTCTTACACCAATAACATCAACTGATGTTCGGGCTGTTGTGTTGGCAGTGACTGTGACAGTCGTACCCGATCGGCTAATCGTACCTTTGCCGCCACTTAAATATTGATTGGCCATAAGTTGAAACGAAGAGTCTTCGATGGTTCCTTCCCCATAATTTGGATCAATTGAAGGCTCTCCTGTTGTTGGAATCATAGAAGCATCCTCATTTTCATCAGCGAAAGTGGGACTGGAAATAAAGACTACCATGAGAACAGCGGAAAACAATGATATTAAGAACCTACTTTTCCTCATTGTACTTCATCCTCTCCTATATATTCACTATAATTAACGAATAAGTAGAGAAAAGGTTACGACTTTTATGAAAGTTATTGAAAAACAGTTCTAAAGGCCCTATAAAAAACAGTATTTAGAAATGATCACCGGCTTCATCTGACAAAACAATCCCAAAATACGTTTGCAGTGCTTGCTTGTATTCTTGATTGGAAGATGGAGTAAAAGCGTGCACTTGATCATCTGTAAAAATACGAAACTCTTTACCTGAAACAGAATTTCGCCCCTCTTTTGTACGAATCGCTATCATCGCTTCTTTGGTGAAGATGGACTCAGGCGCATGTTCACACCAAAAAGAAGCCATGATATAATCCTTTGCCAGTTGAGGCTCCTCCGTGAAAGAGAATATTTCTCGCCATTGCTTTTGCTTTTTCTCATAGAGCATCCAGCCGAATTTGGGGACTTTCTCTAATTTATACACTTCATCACCTTGTGTCTGTACCAAGCCTTCCACCATTTTAATCGGCTTTCTTGGGACAATTCCGCCTACACCGACATCACATAAGTAGTTTTTTCCTTCGGCCTCTACCTTTAAAACATGATGGCGTCGCTTCGGAGGGGGATTGGGTTCATCCCGCCAAAACCGCGCGAAATAATCGGTCACAGGGAATCCCAGTTCACGCAATAGCCAGCTGAATAATGCATTAAGCTCGAAACAATAGCCACCCCTTCGTTGTACCACAATTTTTTCATACAAATCAGGTATCTCTAATGATAACGGGACATTTTGCAAGATATCCAAATTTTCATATGGGACTGTATGTAAATGGCAATTCTGAAGCTGGGCAAGTGTCTGAGCACTGTTATCTAATGTCCCTTCATAGCCAATTCGTTCTAAATAAGCATTTACATCTAATTTTTCAACCATTCTCATTCCCCTTTCCCTATTTTCATCTTACGTTTATTGTAGAGAATGCCTTCTGAAAAGGGAAGGGGGGAAAGGAATTAGAAACTGATTTTCTATTTTACGAAAGAGAGCTAACAAAAGACTGGCTAGTCTTTCTTATACACTGGAACAGGTTGGCTTTGGTTGTTGCTTATACTTTTCTTGAATCGCTAGCAATCGTTGCCGTCGGGCAAGTGCTTCTTCATCCCACACTTGTTCAGGTTCTTTTGAGCTTGACGGTTTATATTCCTGAAACCAGTCTGGTAATTTTTCCGTACGAATGATTTTCCGCTTGGGAGCGGTTTTTTTATTTGTTAATAAAACTTTATACGCATATTTCCAGGCGAAAATAGCACGCTCGGCGGTTGCCTCCAAAGCTTCAATAATTTGTTCAAGTGGGAATGTGCGGCAAGCATGGGCGAGTTCTTCCTTCTGGGAGGTGCGTAATGGGTAAAAACGCAATTTCTTTAATTGTTTTTGGATGATGGAAATTTTATCGTGTATACCATTTTCCTCTTTAATGTGTGTGTGCGTTTCGATTTTTGTTGTGCTATTTCCATCTCTTTCTACGATGTCTTGCTGTTCTTCACGCTTTTCCCAATGACTGTTTTCAACATTTGTTGTGGTTTCTCTTTCCGAAAAGTGATGCATTCCTTCATTGGTAAACGCATACCAATTGGTCCGATCATAACGATGTTTCCCGTGCTGTTCCATGAGAATAAGACCTTGTTTTTTCAATGAAGAGAAGGTGCGCTTGATCGTGGAAATCGACCAAAACGGAAAAACCTCCTGCCATTTTTCATATGTGCACTCAATCCACACTTTTCCGTTCAGTGGAATTCCTTTTTGTTGAATTCGTACATAAAGTTCCTCTAAAACAATACTTTCATTTAACCCAAATTCCTTTGCAATCTCTTTTTGAAAAGTTATTTTCATCATTTTGCATCCCTCCTATCCCTCATATAGAGTCGATAGACGCAAAAGGACACCTTAATAAATAATTATTTTTATTATGTTTTTTAAAAGCTTTTAAAATCAAGTACTTAAAGAGAAGGGCAAAATGGTTTGATCGAGCAGATTTGCAACTGTCCCAGAATTAAGCAATTTGGCCCGATCGAAAGAATACATAGCCCCATGCGATTGGCTCATTACCACTTACTTATCATTTTACGAAAGACCTTGTTTCCTTCCCGGCAACCGAATCGCAAGGATAACAACCAATAAACAAAAGATAAGACAAATCAGCGCGACATTATGTAAATGCTGCGTATCTAAATGGCGATTAAAGGCGATTCCAAGCAAGCTAGAGGAAAGAATCGACCCAAGATAGCGACTTGTTTGGAATAATCCTGAAGCAGAGCCAGTATCTTCTGGTTTTACATGTTCATATAACGCAGTTTGCATGGAAATATTATTAAATCCATTACTCATACCTAATACTGCCATAATCACGAGTAACCACAGAAGGGAAGAATTTTCTTGTAAAGTTAGCAGTAAAGCTGTCCCGATAAATAAAATGATCGCTCCCACAATGAGGGGTCGTTTGGAACCATGTTGATCAATCATTCTTCCCGCTATAGGGGCAATGATCACACCAGCTCCAGCAAGGGCCAGCATAATGAGGCCGGTATTTCTTTCACTGTAATGATGAACCTGTTGTAAAAAGGTTGGAAATCCAAAGAAATAACAATAATACACTAGGTTTATGCTGATAAATTGTAAATAAATCAAGGAGACTGTTGGATTTCTTTTTAATGACGGTAGATCAATAAAGGGTTCTTTTTGCCTTTTCTCATAATAATAAAAGTAAATCGCTCCCAACAGAAAGATCGCCAATGCCCACCAATGGATATTATTTTCTAACGATAGGAGAAATAAAATAAGCCCAATAATCGTGAAGATAAACAGGATAATGCCAATAAAATCAATCCGTCCTAATTCAATTTTTCCCTGTCCTGTGTTCGGTAAAATAAAAATAGCCATGATAAAAGCAGCTATAATAAATGGGAAGTTGACAAGGAAAATCGACGGCCAGTCCCAGCTCTCAATTAAAAATCCACCAATTGAGGGGCCAAAGGCGGCAGAAGTTGAGGCGAAGATAGATAGAGTTGCTAATGCTTTGGCCTGTCCCTCTGTAATATGTGTACGCACCATACTCATTCCACTTGGAAACAGGGTTGAACTGCCGATTGCCATCAAGGCACGACAACCGAGCAAAAAGGGGAAATTAGGTGAAAAGGGAGCGAGCAACGCAGAACAGGCTACAAGGAATAAGCCAGCTAAAAATAATTTCTTCGGACCAAACATATCACTTAATTTTCCCATTACAGGTTGTCCAGCCGCACTGGCTAAGTAAAAGACAGAAATCAGCCATGAAGCATCTGCGAATGTCAAAGCAAACTCGTGCTGCATCCGAGTTAAAGCAACAGAGATCATCGATGAATTCAATGGATTGAGTAACGTACCTAAACCAATGGTCAGAACAAACAGCCATGTTTTTTGTGTCTTTACTGTCAAAATCATCACACCAATGTTGTAAAAATAGTTTGTCAAAATAACGTAACGCATTTTGATTCTCATTTCAAATTTATCGTCATCCTTAGCAGGCTAAAGGGAACCGCGGTAAAGGAGTTGGGAACGGATTTAGAGACGGTTGCATAGCTGAGTCTATAAGCCCAAAAACGTAGAGAAGCCATTAAAACGGTCGCATAGCAAGGTTCTATAAGCCCGGAAACGCAGGAAAGTCATAGAAACGGTCGCATAGCTGGGTTCTATAAGCCCAAAAAACCGAGGAAAGCATTGGTGCGGTCAATAACTTGATTACCAGAACCATCTTTGATAAACCCAACTCACAATATAGAAGCCTGATCCAAAGATAATATTGGCCCATCCCAAAAATAATGCAAACTTTTTTTCCTTTTTCTGGTTGTTTTTTGAATAGGATTTTACATCTAACAAGAGGATTGTAATTCCTGTTAAAATGAAAAGGCTAATGAGGTAGTAGCCATAGCTTATATCCAGCATGCCGATGAACTCCTTTCATTAAATAAATTAGCAGTGAACCTGAGCGGAATCGTAATCATGATGCGAAGATGCGCTATGGCGTCATGATGTACTGCAATGAATGCTCAAAGCTTTCCACCGTATTGCGAAATTTCGTCCCGAATGCTAACAACCCGGCTTTGGCAGTGGACTTAAATGGAACTGTATCACCGTTCACTTAGCTTTGATACCGGATTGCTGAATTTGGACGTCCATTTCAATTTCAATGTCGATGTCTTTAAAAACCTTCCGCCAATTTTCTTTTGTTTTTATATGCTTGTTCCAATAGGCGGGTTGTTTCGCTCGTACGTGTTCACCGAAACCAAAGATATCGGATTCCTCCTTTTGCATTTTTTGAATTAATCCTTTCAATGATTTGGTTATCCCCTTAGATGCTTGTTTTTCAATTTTTTTGATTAATTCTACACGGCCAAGATTTACCTTGTTTTTCGCATCTTCATCAATTTCGCTTTCGTAGCGAATTTTAACACGGATTTCCGGTTTTCCGTTTTTAATGCTTGTTTTCATCCTTGAATAGCGACGAATAGCACGTACCAATACTTTGTCATCTGAGCCTGGAACGTTGTAGAAGGCACCATATCCTCCTTCTTTCATTCCGAGGATCGACATAAGGTTGCCAATCTCAATCGGTTCAATTATTCCTTTCATTTTATCTTCATGAAAATAAGCAAAACCTTTGATCGCTATATTTTCTTCCTTGTGTATTTTTAAATACGGTAAGGCCCCGTCTTGTCCTTTACTTGAGAGCGTTCTCCAGAATATCCCTATATCTGCTGATGGAAGTTTCCCTAATTGTTCAGCATTGCTCACCATATCTGTTAAATATAAAGCAGGTACCCTTTCTAATTTCGGCGCGATTTCCATATACTTTGCTGCTTTTTCTTCGGAAATGACCATCCACGTCGTTCTTCTCACTTGCGCATTTCGACGAAAATAGTCATTGATTTCTTTCACTCCTTCTTGGGCAATTTCTTTGCTGATCACGAGGACGCGCAGATGGCCTAAAAACAGCTGATCCGCTAATTCCTGCTGTAAATTTAATAAAGCATCATCCACTGTATGGCCTACAGCGGTGAGCACCCACACTGGCTCTTGTTCTCCCCCGCCCGTTGTTTCAGGACCCAGGGGAATCCGTCCTGGTACAGAAACTTGGGCAGTGAGTTGTAGCAACCTCTCGTCTTCGGGCTGGGAACCGGGCAGGTGGGTAACATAGCTCTGTTCTTTTTTTTCACCTGGCTCCACTTTATCGATAGCAATCGCCAGTACAGTAGCTCTTTTTTCAATATCCATACTGTCCCAGCATCCTCCAAGGAGTGGGGTCAATAAGAAAATCGTAAAAAAGGCAAAGATTGATTTAGGGTTCATTTCCCTGCTCCTTTCCCCTTCTTCTTTGGCCATTTACGGATTTTGGCAACAATCAAGATAATAAATGGAAAAATAAAAGTGAGGACAAGCCCATACTTCCCAACTACTTCTATGTATCGATACATTTCGATCGTTTCACCGGGAAACATCGCAATCAGAAAAATAATCGGCAATAGAAAGAGGGGAAGCATTTTATGGTCTTGCAGGCGTAGACATTGTTTTAGTGCCTGAACCGTCAATATATAATTCGAAAAGATCGTTGTAAAAACTGCCGTTACCCAGATCGGCAAAAAAACGACATCAAGACGTTGCAATGTATTGCCAGGAAAGGAGGTTGCCCGTGCGAGCCCTAGTGTCGGCCACATGATTGTTTTGATTTCTTCTGTCCCAAAGAGAGCGATTGAAGCGACAATAATCATGATGAAAAAGCCACCAGAAATGACCACTCCCCAAAAACTAGCTCTTAATGCTTTTTTCGGCTTCTGCATGAACGGGATAAGGATCGCCAAAATAAAGGAGCCTTGAAATAACGCAGCTATTTCTGGGACACCTGCGATCATTTTGAAGCCGTTTCCTAAGATCGGTTGGAGAAAAAGGATGTTGGCATCCTTTAGGGAGACCAATGTAATAATCAATAATGGTACTAAGATAACGGGCAAATAGAAACTATGAATATAAGTAAAGGTATTCATATCTCCCCGAGTAAAAATTACGGCCATTAAGAGCATGACAATTACGGTTACTTCAAGCGGCGTTTTTGGTAAAACAGATGTCACGACAACCGCTCCAAATTCCCTTGCCGCAAAACCAGTTAGTAGTGTAAAAAAGGCGATAATCATAAAGCTATATAGCCGCCCCAACCATTTTCCGATGATGCGTTCACTGTACTCCACGAACGTTTCATCCGGAAACAGACTCCCAAGCTTCGCAACGCCCCACATCCCAACAATAACAACTACCGTGCTTAAAAGAGTTAAAAGCGGAGCACCCGTATCAGCTAGCTGTACGGAAATAAGGGGAAGCCGTAAAACACCAACCCCAATAATGGTACTAATCAGTATCGCAGTTGTTTGGCCAACAGTTATATTTCGGGTTGGTTGCATGGGTTCTTCCCTCCATTAGTCGTTTCGCTTATTCGATGGATCAAGAGGCTGGGTGGGCTTTGATTTAATCGCTTCTTTGCTCTGTTTTTCACGAATCTTATTTTCCGATTGGAACATAATCGGTCTTTTCGGCATCCACCAAAACGGGAATCGAATCACACTGTCCTTCATTCCTTGCGTATGCCAAGGAGAGGTTGGACTAAGATAAGGAACACCGAATGATTTCAGAGAAAGCATGTGATTGATGACCATAATCAATCCAACCATTAGTCCGTATAATCCGAATAGTCCAGCAAGAACCGCTAAAGCAAAACGGAGGAAACGCAAGGCAAATGCGGCATTATAGACCGGGGTTGCAAACGAGGCGATGGTTGTGATTGCTATGACTACGACTGTAATCGGACTTGATATGCCCGCTTGTACGGCAGCATCGCCAACAATTAAAACACCAACAATGGATAAAGCATTCCCGATTTGTTTCGGTAACCGTACGGTGGCTTCCCGTAATATTTCCATGGCTACTTCCAAGATCAGCACCTCAACAACAGCAGGATAAGGAACGCCTGACCTCCCACCTGCGACAGCAACCGCAAAATCCGTCGGCAATAATTCCGGGTTAAAGGAAATAAAAGAGACATATAAACCGGGAACAATTAGGGAAAAGACAAGGGCAAACATCCGAACGAATCGAGAAAAGCTTCCCATTAAAAAACGAGTGCAATAATCCTCCGTTGCCTGATAGAATTGGTTAAATACAGCAGGAACTAACATGGCAAAGGGAGAGCCATCGACAAGGATGGCGACCCTTCCCTCGATTAAGTTTCCAATCGTACTATCTGGCCGCTCCGTTAATAAAGTTTGGGTAAAGGGAGTATAATGGGAGTCTTCAATATATTGTTCGATATAGCCAATATCTAAGATGGCATCAGTATCGATCTCCTTTAGGCGTTTTTCTACTTCGTCAACTAATGCCTGATTACTGATTCCCTTTACATAACAAATAGCGACTTTCGATTTCGTCAGTCGTCCCACTTTTAGCGTTTTTACACAAAAATCAGCTGTGGGTAATCGGTAGCGTAACAAGCCAATATTTGTTCCTAATCGCTCAATAAATCCTTCCCGCGGACCAATAATGACCTGCTCTGTATCAGGACTGTCGACAGCCCTCTTATCAATAGAACGCGTGTCAATATGAAATGCTTCTTGAACACCGTCCATTGCAAGGACCGTTTCTCCTGATAAAATGGCATCGACTAGCTTTACTAGATGGGTTTCCCTCTTAAGCTGTCCCTGATAGAGAATTTGTTCCGATAAAGTGGAAAGAATCACTTCTTTATCCAGTTCCTTCTTATCTATATGATTAGGCAATTCCATTAAAGGCTTTAACAGTTCATGATTAATGGTTTTCTGCTCAACGAGGTTGGAAATATAAAATAAAGCAGCAGAATGGGTACCATAAACGGAAAAACGGCGGATGATAAAATCATCATTTTCCCCCAATAGTTCTTGGATGAAATCAATTGTATCCTGCAAGATTCCATTTAATTCCTCATCCTGATGCTGTTCCATGCGAGAATGTGGGATTTTTACATTGGACTTTTTCTTTTTCTTCCTCTTTTGCTTCCAAATCGACATAGACATACCTATTTATCTCCTTGTCATTGGTGGGTCTATTGTCAGTATGTGTAGTGAAAGGGGAAATATGTAAACAGAATCATGAATATATGACGGGGCTTTAGTAAAACCTTGTTCAAGCTGTTGTCAATACTTGGCGGCTTTTAATTTCCAAAATAATGGTAAAGGGATTGAAAAAAATAGATATTATAGTGCAATATCATTATACTGTATATATATTTTAAGAAGAAAGGTTGATTCTTATGACGCAGTCTGGTTCGGTAAAATTAACGTCGTTATCTTCAAAAGGAGGCTGTGGCTGTAAGATTGGTCCCGCGGATTTATCAGAGGTGATGCGGATGCTGCCACCTGCCAAGCATGATCCGAATTTGTTAGTTGGTCTTGATACGAGTGATGATGCAGGGGTTTATCGAATTACGGATGATTTAGCGATCGTCCAAACCCTCGATTTTTTTACTCCGATTGTCGATGATCCCTATGCATTTGGCCAAGTAGCGGCGACAAATGCGATTAGCGATATTTATGCGATGGGAGGGACTCCTATTACAGCACTGAATATTGTCGCTTTTCCCATTGCCACATTAGAGAAGAGTATTTTGGCTGATATTTTAAGAGGAGCCGCAGATAAGCTTCAAGAAGCGGGTGTCACTTTAGTTGGTGGTCATTCAATTGATGACCAAGAGCCAAAATTTGGTTTGGCTGTGACAGGAACCGTCCACCCGGATAAAATAAGAACGAATGCTGGGGCTAAAGCAGGTGATCGATTAATTCTGACGAAACCAATTGGGGTAGGAATTTTATCGTCGTCTTTGAAGAAGGGCTTATTACATGATGAAGAAATTGCCGATCTAACAAAAGTGATGACGACCTTGAACAAGAAAGCGGCTGAGACGATGGCCCATTATGAAATTCATGCTTGTACAGATGTCACTGGTTTTGGCTTACTTGGCCATGCCTCAGAGATGGCTAAAGGTAGTGGGGTAGGCTTACACATTAGGAAAAACCAAGTGCCTGTATTAAAACGCGTTAGAGAGTTGGCTGAACAGGGTGTGATACCCGGTGGAACGAAAAACAACTTTGCGCATTTAAAAGGATCGGTTACCTTCCCGGAATCTATGGATCAAGTAGACCAATGGATTTTATGTGATGCCGTTACATCCGGCGGACTCCTTATTAGTGTGGGTAGCCATGAGTCAGAACAACTGCTTTCAGACCTAAAACGGAATGGTGTAGAAGCCAGTTTAATTGGTGAGGTCACAGCAGATCATCCTGGGCACGTGAAAATCACTAATTAAAAAAGTGGAATAATGATTAAAGAGGTGAAGTGTCCTCGTAAAGATATCCTTATGAGATTAATCTTTGCGCAAGTGGGAATAATAGGCGAAATGCCGTAACGGAAGGACAAAGGTATGAAAAATAGCTTGAATATCTACAAAACAGATTTGAAAAATATTGTTACCAATTGGGCGGCTATGATCCTGATTGGTGGTTTGGCTGTTTTGCCATCACTTTACGCTTGGTTCAATATTGCCGCCATGTGGGATCCCTATTCCCATACAGGAAATCTTCCAATTGGTGTTGTGAATGAAGATAAAGGGGCAACGGTCAGAGATCAGAAGATTAATGCAGGGAAAGAGCTGATTGAAACATTAGAAGATAATCAAAGTATGCAGTGGCATTTTACCAATCGCAAAGAGGCTATGGATAAGGTCGAGTATGGAGATTATTTTGCCGTTGTGATTATTCCGGAAGATTTCTCGGAAAAATTAGGAACTGTTCTTTCCGATAAACCGGAGAAAGCCAAGATGGAATATTACGTGAATGAGAAGTTAAATGCTGTTTCCCCTAAAATTACGGAAAAGGGAGCTACGGTCCTCGCTGACCAAGTGAGCAGCAAATTTATTTCCACGGTCAACGGTGTGATTTTTGAGATGTTTAATAATCTTGGCATTGAATTAGAAGAAAATTTACCGGATATTGAGAAGTTTGAGAATTACATCTTTACCCTTGAAGAAAATCTTCCGGAAATTAACAAGATGCTAAATGAGTCATTAGGTGATGCGAATTCGGCTGGAGATATTCTGAATAAAGCCCAAGGAGCGATCCCGGAAGTAAAGGAATATACCAATAGTGGTTTAACTACGATTAATCAGACATTGAGTTATATGAATGAAGCAGAAAACCGTTTAAATTCTATTGCGCCTAAAGTTAAACAAGATGTTGCAAAGGTCCAATCGATTGCTGATCAAATCAATCAACTTTTAGACCAGGCCAAAAACAGTAAGATTGATATCAATGAAGGGAAAAAAGTTCAGCAAAACCTAGAAAAACAAATGGATGATGCGATTACGACGCTGAATACAGTTGAGAAGGCTTTACAGCAATTACAGGAGACCAATGCTCAGCTACCTCCTTCATCAAATGAAGAGACTGGGGAAGAGGAGCAGACATCGGACCAGCTTTCAAACGAGCAAATAGGCCGAGCGATTTCACAAACAGCTGATTTGCGAAAATCATTAGAACAACTACGAGCTGATGTCAATCAAATGGACCAATTCTTAAACAATACGGAAACTGCTAGTAAAGTGGTTGATCAAATCCATCAAGCTGCAGCAGATACAAACGTTAAGTTGGATGAGTTTGTGAAAGAATATCAAAATAATATTGAGCCAACGATCTTAGAAGAAGTAGGAAAAGCAAAGGGAACTTTAACAGGAGCAAAAGGGATTCTGGTAGAAATTCAATCTACCTTGCCTGAAGTGGAAAGAGTGCTAAATAGTACACAGAAGAATTTAAAAGAAGGCAAAGGGATGCTTGAATATGCTTCAGGTGAATTTCCTTATGTCAATGATAAGGTAAAACAATTGGCAGAGAAGATTAGGGATGTGCAAAAGGATACAGATATTAATGAGATTATCCAGTTATTGCGCAATGATCCTTCTGCAGAACGAAGCTTTTTTGAAGAACCAGTATTATTGAATCAAAACAAATTATTTCCAATCGAAAATTACGGGACAGGGATGACTCCATTCTATACTGTGTTAGCTGGTTGGGTAGGGGCGTTGTTACTTATTTCCTTACTAGCAGTGGATGTCCATCATGATGGTTTATATACAGGGAGACAGGTCTATTTTGGACGTTTTTTCACTTTCTGGACGATCGGTATTGTTCAAACCATCGTGGTGACACTAGGAGACTTATTTTTGATTGGAGTAAATGCCAAGCATCCTGTTTGGCTCGTCCTATTCGGACTTTTGGTTAGTTCCGTCTTTATCCTGATTGTGTATTCACTTGTATCGGTATTCGGGAATGTCGGAAAAGCATTAGCGATTGTGTTGCTCGTCTTACAAATTGCTGGTTCGGGTGGTACGTACCCAGTTCAGTTACTCCCTAAGTTTTTCCAAATCATTAATCCGTATCTACCTTTCACCTATGCTGTTGATTTAATGCGTGAGGCTGTTGGTGGAATTGTTTGGGGAAGGGCGTTAAGAGATATTGGGGTACTCGTTCTATGCGGCGTCATTGCGATCATCTTTGGTGCCTTCTTAAAAGAGCCGATTAATAAAAAGACCCAAAAATTCCTAGAGAAATCAAAAGAATCGGGACTAGTCCACTAAGAGGGTAATATGGAGGGAGTGAGGTAAAAATCATGGATCGAAACATAACGATTGAGGAATTGTTGAAATTAGCAAATCAAAACGAAATTACGATGATTGATGTCCGATCACCTTCAGAATTCCAAAACGCTACGATTCCAGGGAGTATCAATATCCCTTTCTTTACAGATCAGGAAAGGGCGGAGGTAGGCACTTTATATAAACAGGTGAGTCCAGAGGCGGCTCAAGAACGAGGATTAGAAATTGCCTCTGCCAAACTCCCTGCATTTGTCCAAAGCTTTAAAGAAATTGAAGGGGAAAAGGCTGTATTCTGCTGGCGTGGAGGAATGCGCAGCAAAACAACAGCTACTGTACTTGAACTGATGAAGATCCATGTATTTCGCTTAGAAGGAGGGTTCAGGTCCTATCGCAAATGGGTTGTCGATCGATTAGAAACAATGGATTTTACCCCTCACGCCTATATTTTAGATGGAAATACGGGGACCGGAAAAACGGCCATTCTTCGGGGACTTCAACAAGAAGGGCTCCCAGTTATTGATCTAGAAAAGTTAGCCAATCACCGTGGGTCTATTTTTGGGGGGATAGGCCTTGAACCCCATAATCAAAAGGTATTCGATTCTTTGTTGGTTCAGAGGATGGAACAGTTAAAAAATTCGTCTTTTGTTTTGTTTGAAGGAGAGAGTAGAAGAGTTGGAAAAGCCCTTTTACCTCCTGTGATAGAGAAATTAAAAGATAAAGGTACACATATTTTCATTAATTTGCCGATGGAAGAAAGAATCCAAACGATTTTAGATGATTATCAGCCCTGGGAACACCAGCATGAATGCATGGAAGCCTTTAGTCGTATAAAAGCAAGGATCCATACACCAATCGCAGAAGAAGTGGAACAAGCTTTGAAAAACGAGGAATATTCCTTAGTTGTTCGTCGGTTATTGGAGTATTATTATGATCCTCGTTACCAATATGCAGCTGAGCAGTATCCAGAAGCACAAAAGATCACGATCCATGCACACAATATCGCAGAAGCAAAAGATAAGGTTAGGCAAATTGTGAGCAAACAGCGGATTCCCCAAAAGGGGTAAATCCGCTGTTCCATTTTTAAGCCAACAGGAAGTTTGGTCAGAACGGCATTGCCACAGAACCTTTTCAACCTTATTTTCCAAGTTTGTACGTCGCTAAACGAGCTCTTGCGCTTTTGTTATGGTTAAGGAAATTTTAAAATGGTCGCTTGTGGTAACTGTTTACGTTGCGGTTTGACATCCAGCTCCAGCGCCCAGCGACTAGCAAACTTTCAGCTTCTTCCTACGATAAGTCAACATCGGCTCATGCTTCGCCGTGTTTCCTTTATCTCAGGCCAACAGGATGTTGGTCAGAACGGCGTTGCGCCAGGAAGGCGCGCCTTTAGCCGTTCAACCTTATTACCTTAAGTTTGTACGTCGCTAAACGGGCTCTTGCGCTTTTGTTCTTAAGCTAGTTGAATTTGAACCCCCAATTCCTCCCATGCCCGCATATCTAGTTCCTCTGCCTCTTTCCCCGTAATAATATCATGTATTTGATTAGGGCTTGCTATCTTGTGCAAGGAAACATTGCCAATTTTTGTATGGTCTGCTACAACAATGACTTGCTTAGCTGCTCGAATCATACCTCGTTTCGCTGGTACAAGTGTTTCATCAAAATGTGTAAGCCCCTTTTGATGATGAAGAGCAGGAGTCCCGATAAAAGCTTTATGGACATGAAGTGTTTGTAACACTTCATCTGTAATCATCCCATTTAACATATAGCTGTCCGGAAATAAAGTACCTCCAGTCACAATCACTTTGATGTAAGGTGTCGATCGCAGTATGGCGGCAATATTAATATCGTTCGTGATCACAGTGAGATTCTTTTTGTTCGTTATGGATTTCGCAATATGGACAGTAGTTGTACCGGAATCAAGAATAATATTTTCGCCATCGCGAATCATTTGTGCAGCCGACTGTCCAATTCTTATCTTTTCATCCAGTTGAGCAGACTCACGCTCCTGAAAGGGAGGCTCTGAATGGACCTCTTCCTCCATAATGACGCCCCCATGTGTTCTTTTTAAGCGTCCTTCTTTCACAAGTGTGATTAAATCTCTTCGAATTGTCGCTTCATGAACTTGGAAATGTTCTGCTAGAGCAGATACAGTGGCGACATTATGTTCTTTAAGATACTGCAAAATATGTTGATGTCTTTCCAGTGGCAGCATTCCTTATCCTCCTAATCTTCGACATCTACTATACTCGTCATTTCTTCTATCATAAACAAATATGAATGAACATAAAAGTGCAAAAGGTGAATTTTTGAATTAAATCTTCCATTTACGCGGAGGTTTAATCGGTAAAAACATTCCCCCCTTTTTGTAATATTTACATTCTATGTTGATAATTTTCCCTTTTGTGCATATAATATACAAAAGTGAGCAAAAACGAACAAATGGGATGGAGTGATCTGATTGAATTTGATTGAATCGAAAGCTTATAGATTAATAGAGCCTGGGGAGATTACAGAGGTTATGCTCCAACATGAATTTCGCAGTGGAGAGGTGGTCATTCAACCGACCTTAGCCAGTGTATGTCACGCAGACCTTCGCTATTATACAGGGCAAAGGAGAGAAAATGCTTTAAAGGAAAAGCTACCAATGGCTTTATTCCATGAAGGGATTGGGGAAGTCGTTTTCACGAAAGATGATTCTGTAAAAGTCGGGCAAAGGGTCGTCATTGTGCCTACTATTCCGGAACGGCTTTTACATGATCGAGAGTCAAAGGAAACAGAAAGATCTATAGAGGATAATTATTCTAAAAATGGAGTTTTCCTTGGGAGCGGTTACGATGGGATTGGTCAAAGCCAATTGGTTTTACCGGCGGAGAATGCCATCCCGATTCCCAAAGAGATACCAGATCGAATTGCATTGCTTGCAGAATTGAATTCTGTATCATTACAAGCTCTTCGCCATGTTCAAGACGTGTTGCACGAAGGAAGAGTAGCGGTATTTGGAGATGGACCTGTAGGGTATTTAACTGCGGCCATGCTCCATTATATGTTTAAAATACCAAAGAAGGATTTAATTGTTTTCGGAGCTGTTGCCGATAAGCTAGAACAGTTCGAGTTTGCCAGTACGTATCTCGTCGATCATTTCGATTTTAAACAGTACCCAGATGTGACAACCGTTATTGAATGTACGGGAGGGCGGTTCAGTGAACATGCGATCAATCAAGCGATTGATTTAATTGAGCCACAAGGGAAAATGGTTCTAATGGGTGTAACAGAGGAAAAAGTGCCGATTAATACGCGGGACCTTTTAGAAAAAGGATTGACCTTGTATGGGAGTTCTCGAAGTACAGCAAAAGATTTCCAGCAACTGATGGAGGCTTTTCGAGATCCGACTTACCAACGAGCTTTGGAAAAGCTATTACCAGAACATGACTATCCTATTCATCATGCAGGGGATATGAAAAAAATGATGGATGAAACCGCAAAACATAAAGGTTGGAAGAAAACAATTATGGCTTTTGAGTGGTAGCCAAAGCATTTCATCTTATATTCTCCATAAGTAAGAAAAGCGCAAGCGCCTTACTCAGCCCCGACAAGCAAATGTTCCTGAACCTATGAAGGGCGATCTTTCCCTTCATAGGTTCAGGGTTATTTGACCTCGAGGGGCTAGGCGCTGGAGCTAGATCTAAACATTGGCCAATTTTTATACTTTCCTATCCCGCAAGAAAAGACAGAGCCATCGTTCATTTATAGACGATGGCTCTGTCTTTCATACGTTAAATACGGAGAAGGTGGGATTCGAACCCACGCGACAGTTGCCCGTCCTAACGCATTTCGAGTGCGTCCCCTTCAGCCGGACTTGGGTACTTCTCCAAAATAAATAATGCTGGCGAGAGGACTCGAACCTCCGACCCCGTCATTACGAGTGACGTGCACTACCAACTGTGCTACGCCAGCATTCAATATTACATTAAAAATAATAATCCTTTTTCACCTAAATTTCAACAAAAAAGCAGGATTGGTTATATTCTCCAATTAGTGGTTTAGCAGGTTGAAAACTAGAATTCTGCAACAGCAGTTTATTGATTGATCATCGGCACTTGTCTCTTTTTCAAAATAAACGAGGCTTGCCCAATAAAGATACCAGCCAGCACACAGATGACGCCAAACCATTGTAGGAGCGTAACATTTTCTCGTAACACAACTGTTGACAAAATGACGGCCACAGGAAGTTCAGATGCGGACAAGATCGTCCCGAGCCCTGGTCCGACATGAGGCATACCAATCGAAAATAATAATGGTGGCAACATTACTCCAAAGAAGCCAAGTAATAGTCCATAAGGAGCCAAGCCAAGGAAGACGGAGCTATCCAAAATAAAAACCGGCGGAAGCAGAATCATCACCGTACATAAAGCGCCAGTTGAGAGTAGGGCGCTTTTAAAAATAGGATGAAGTTGATTTCCAACAGCCCCGCTAACTAATATAAAGGCGGAAAATGAGCAGGCAGCAAGCATCCCCCAGCCAAATCCAGCCCAAGAAATACTTTTACTTCCTCCAACCAGTAACCCCGTAGCCAGGACAGAACCAACAAGCAGAATGACAATGGAAATTAGCTTGTTCTTGTTTGGTTTTGTTTTATAAAAAATCCACTCCAGCACTGTTCCGATCCATACAAATTGGAAGAGGAAAATGATGGCGAGGGAAGCATCCACTGTTTGTAAAGATTTATAATAAAAGATCCCAGTTAGTCCCATTGGAATTCCGGACACCACAATCTTAATGAATTGTTTAAAGCTGATCTTATTTTTCTTTATGAAAAGAGTTAACCCCCAAATAAAAATCGTTCCAAATAAATATTGGCTTCCTGAAACCTCTGCCATCGTAAACCCAGAAGCATAGGCCAATTTAACAAATGTCGATAAAATGCCATAACAACACCCACCGAAAAAAACGAGGAGTGCATAATGCCATGCCTTCATCCAAATTACCCCCTAAAAAATAGCAACCAACATTCATTATAAACATCCCTCTGAAAAAAAGGAAGATACCTGGCAACCTTGGATTTTTGTTGATTCATTCAATCGGGTTCTATGTAGGGTGGGTGACCAGGAAATCCCAGTTTACTATGTTTTTATTTGATGGAGTCGCCCTATATTTATTTCATGTTAAGATGACTGGACTTTTCAAAAAATCTTACTCTTCAAAGTGAATCCTCCCATCCCTTTTCCCCGTATGTTTATATATGGAGGTGTTTTTGCATGGAACGAAGAATGCAGGAACGGCAAATGGAATTGACGATGCTTCGAAATGAGCGAAATCGGATTAGACGACGTTTGGAAGGGGCAGAAACACAACTGAAGGAAGCTAAGAGGAATCGGGACCGACTTCATACACAATTAACAAAAGAACAACAAGATGTGTTGGCGCTTGGGAAATTTTCTTTTATGAATAAAATCAATCAGTGGACGGGCAAATGGGATGAAAAAATGGAAAAAGAAATGGCTGAAGTAGCAGAGGCTGAGTTAAAGTATCATGAAGCTGAAAAGACCTACCTTGATATACAGGCGGAGACAGAGCGCTTACGTAAAGAATATCAGAATCCTGAATTTGCGTATGTTGATGAGGAATGGGATGAGTTTTTAAAAGAAAAAGAGGCTTGGATTCGTCAAAATGATTCGATTGCTAGCACAACCTTGCAAAAAATAGCCGATGAACGCGTGACATTGAGATCATTGTTGCGGGAGATTGGGGAAGCACATGAGGCCGGAAATAAAGCGATTCGCGCCCTTGATGCCGCTTTGGATAAACTTGGATCGGCGGAAGGATTATCGATGTGGGATACCTTTTTGGGTGGTGGACTGATTGTCTCCGCTTTGAAATATTCGGAAGTGAATAGCTCAGATGATTTGATTCATAGAGCCCAAAGAGCATTACGGCATTTTAAAACAGAATTAATGGATATCCAAAATGTGGCGACCGATTCGATGACCATTCAGCAAAACGATCTGCTGGCGATGACGGATATCTTTTTTGACAATATTTTTTCAGACTGGATGGTTCATACTCGGATCACCGATGCTAAGAAAAATCTGAATGGGATTCTACAAGACGTCAGACGGGTTCGCGACCAACTTGCACGTAAAGAAGATGAAATCAACCATCAATTAAAACAATTAGATATTCAAGAACAAGACATTATTATGTCTTAATCCATCATAAGCTTTTTTCCGCGAATAGGACAAAGGGCTGGTTTTCCGCGCTACCTAGAAAGTTTACAATAGGGACATGGGCTGTATATAGACATAGAAGAGAAATGTGAAGAACAGGGTGGGAAAATTGAAGGTTGAATTAAAATTGCGCAATATTTTAAGGCAGCTCAAAAGTGCGGATCCTAAAAAGAGATATGAGGCACTTGATGATCTGTATCAATATAAGCAGCAGGATGACCTTCAGGTACAAATTGAGGTGCTTTTGGACTGTATTAAAGCGGCGACCGCAAAGTTTCCAAAGCGTGTGGATCATTGGGATAATCCTTCTTACTATTTGATTGATTTCGTTTGTGATTTTCGAATGCCACAAATTATGGAGTCTCTCATGGAAAATTTCGAGAGATTGGATCTACTTGCTAAGGAACGGGCCATTGAATTCTTACTATCTACAGAAGATCAAAAGGCATTTTATTTTCTTGAAGAAAAGATGGTTCAGTTAATCCAATCAGACAAGCTTTTCAGATCGATTAGAGAACTGAGGGCTTATCCTGTTTTAGCAAGAAATATTTTAAACAAAACCTTTGATAAAATTCATACAGAGCCGTATAAATTCATGTATTATTCTTTGATCTCATCGATTAATGAATCTGGATTGGATCCGGGTTATAAAGAAGAGAAGCTTCTTCCCATCTTATTGGAAGATTATCAAACCGTTTTAGAAGATTATTTAAAGTATGATTCAGACTATTCAACGAAATTCGTCTATATGGCATGGAAAGACAGTTACTTATTAATTAGAAATAGATTGAGATTATTCATTAACTTAATGATGTATTATTTTTCTCCCGAGGTCGAGAAGGAATTACGGCGGGCTTTGCATTTCAAGGACCCCATTATAAAGACTGACGCCTTAATTATTTGCCTATCCAAGAGTCTGCCGTATGAACAGGGGATACTAGTCGAAACAGCCAATCACATTGAAAGTGCTGAATTGCTTTACTGGAAATTACTTGAGCGAAATTTGCAGCATTTATATCCGATCCAGGAAGAGGTCCAACCTCATTTAGCCAAAACAAGATTTTTTAATACCATGGTTGGGGATCCTGACGAAGAAGGGAATTTTCAATATCCCGAAGAGATTCAGATTGTGGATCAGCTGGATGCTGAAAATATCCAAAGGCGACTTGTGCGTTATTATTTTATTCGCTTCCAGATGAACAATATAGATTATGTTGGTTGGGCGGGTGGCTATTCGTTGGAAAGCGAGGATCCGCAAGGGGCTATCTGGGATGAGACTTATACAGACTTTGTGGAATTTGACTCCTTAAGCATAGAGGAACATAAACAAGCATTCCTTGATGGAAAAAAGAAGCTAATGAATGTTCTTGACCAACATGTGTTTTATGAAAGTTCACCAAAATTGAGTACAGGTGCTTGGTTTGCAATAGCAGTCATCGTCCCATTTGCGATCAGATTTTCCTATTATTTATTTAACTTTCCTATATTAAACATCTTAATTGTCATTGGCCTAGCTTGTTCGATCTCCTTTATTCAAGTACAACGAAATAAGAAAAGAAAGGTCTTAATTATCGGGGATCAACTGGTTGTGAAGAGGGGAGCTAAGCAAAATAGTATCGGATTGCGAAATATAGAGAAAGTCGAATATAATCAAAAACATGTTTTGATTTACAATAAGCACCATGAACTTACATTGAAATTTCCGCTTAGCTGGGTTCATTATGATCTCTTCCAGCAACAAATGCATAAAAATGTTGCTCATTATAAGGATAAACCGTTTATCCAGTCTTAAAGTAGGAAACTAGCCGTTTCATAAGTGCCAGACACTTTTGAAGCGGTTTTTTTATGTTTTGGCGTATTATAAAATCCTAGCTTGTGGGTAAGTTCTAACAGGAAGGTTTGACGTCCGGCTCCAGCCCCCAGCGACTAGCAAACTTTTGGTGCCTTCCTACGATAAATCAACATCAGCTGCAATCAAGGGCCAATTAAATGTATGAAATCATGTGTCAGAAAATAGGACTTGGGTAACCGGGATTCCGGTTTGGGGAACAATTTAGTGAAATAAAGAATAAAATGTTCTACACTAAGCACAAATGGAAGATCCTTATTTCGGGAGGAAGTGTTGGACTAGGGAGTATTCTGAATCTACTAAAACCTATGGCTATATTATAATTGTACTCGGAATCGCCATTATAGGGTTGATTACATATAAAAAAGTAACTCTTAGAAAAAAGAATGTGTCAAGAATGAAAAAGGGAGGAGAAGAGAGTTGAAGCATACGGGGCTTTCACTAGGAGGAGGTTCTTTACGAGGGGTGGCTCATATTGGTGCTTTAAAAGAACTAGTTGATCAAGGAATTACCATTACACATATTGCAGGCACTAGTGCTGGGGCCGTTGTGGGTGGGCTATATGCCTGCGGAATTCAACCGGAAATGATGAGAAGTATGGTTCAGCAATTATCCATTCGCCGCTATCTTGATTTTGCTCTTAATCGGAAAGGAATGCTAAAAGGAGATCGGATTTATCAAAGTTTATTAAAGTGGACAGAAGGCAGGCATTTTTCAGATTTAGGTATTCCCTTTGCTGTTATTTGTGTCGATTTAATTACAGGGGAAATGGTTGTGATTGATTCAGGTGAAGTGGCTCTGGCCATGCGGGCGAGCATTGCGATCCCCGGGATATTTTCCCCGGTTGAAATAAATGATCAATTACTGGTGGATGGCTATATTTTAAATAATAATCCAGCTGATATTGTTCGTAAAATGGGAGCTGAAAATGTAACCTCTGTCAGAGTACGTAGTACAAACCCACATTACCCGACTAATCTATTATCGGTTGTGAATCGCTATATTGATATAGCAAGCCAAAAAAATACGGATCGTTGTTTAGAGCAGTATGCAGATCTTTTAATTGATATTGATTTACAAGATATTGGCAGATTTGAAATTAAATCCTTGTCCCGCTCTATTACATTGGGACAACATGAAACAAAGAAAGTATTGCTCCATTATGAAAATAAAACCAACAGGGAAAATGTAATTTATATGGAGGATTGGTTGAATAAAATGCAAGGTTAATATTAAAGATACCACCCCATTTTCATAAGAAAAATGGGGTAATGCTCAATCTTTTTGATGAAGAGCGTCCTTTAACTCATCTTCAACAGTAGAATCGGCTAATTTGACATTGGAACGATAGGCAGCTCGAATGATCAGATGACCGGCAACCGGAGACGTTAGAAAGACAAAGACAATACCCAAAATCAAGCGAACACTGACTAGAGATTCTGTGATAAAAAAATAAAGAAATGCCCCTACCAAAGTGAGGAGGACTGCTAAGGTGGAGCTTTTTGTGGCGGCATGAGAACGGGTATAGACATCTGGAAACCGAATGATGCCAACAGCACTAATCACGCTAATGATACTTCCAATCAACATAAGGAAAACCGTTATAAATTCACTTATCTCGTTTCCGTTCAATGATAACACCTCTAACAATGAATTTTGAAAAGGCAATCGTGCTGATAAAGGACAGAATCCCCAGAACGAGGATTACCTCTAAAAAGGCCTTCGTTTTAAGCGCAATGGATATGACAGCTATGACGGCAATGAGATTCACACCGATCATATCAAGGGCAATCACTCGATCAGGAATCGAAGGACCTTTCATAATCCGATACAGGGCAATGGCAATGGCGATTCCGAATAATGAGAGAGTTGTAATTAACATGATTTTAATCATTACCGTGTCACCTCCATGATGGCTTTTTCAAATTTCCCTAAGGAACGTAAAAGAAAATCCTTATATCTTTCAATATCTAAAGCATGTATATAAAGTGTATCTCCTTCTGGAGAGATCTCCATGACAACAGAACCGGGTGTCAAAGTGAGGAGCATCGAAAGGGTGGTGACTTCCCAATCACTTTTCAACTCCGTTTTATAGGTAAAGATCCCTGGCTGGATATCAATTTTTGGACTTAAAATATGCTTCATAACAAGAAAGGCTGATTGGAATAATTCAGAATTAAAAATAAAGATTAGTTTTACAACGTAATAAATTCGTTGCAAATAAAATTGCTTTTTAAAAAAACGTTGCATGAGAAAGACAATGAGAATTCCTACTAGATATCCCGCAAAAAATGTAGAAAGCCTAAATTCATCTTCATCCGTGAGTAACATCCAAAGAAAGGCAATAAATAAATTCATAATAAATTGAGTGGGCATATTGCTTCACCTCTTTTTAAAAGAAAGTATAAACTTGGCTAGTATTGGGTCCAGCTCCAGCGCCCAGCGACTAGCAAACTTTCGGTGCCTGCTTGCGTAAGTCAACATCAGTTCGCCTTTCAATGTCTAGCTGCAGGCGGTAGGGGCTCGAGGTCAAATAACCTGGAATCCTGGAAGGGAAAGAACGCCCTTCCAGGATTCCAGAACATTTGCTTGTCGCCCCTGAACAACCGCCTTCCGCTTTTCGTGGCTCACCGTGTTTCCTTTATCTCAGGCCAACAGGATGTTGGTCAGAACGGCGTTGCGACGTACAAGGATGTACTAGTGCAGACGAAGCGACAGGACGTCGCGATTGAGTCTGCCGCCAGGACGGCGCGCCTTTAGCCGTTCATCCTTGGTACAAAAGTTTGTACGTCGCTGAACAGGCGCTTGCGCTTTTGTTCTGGTTAAGGAAATTATAAAATTTGTCGCTTGTGGATAACTGTTTACGTTGCGGTTTGACATCCAGCTCCAGCGCCCAGCGACTAGCAAACTTTCGGTGCCTTCCTACGATAAGTCAACATCGATTCACCCTTCGGGCTCATCGTGTTTCCTTTATCTCGTCAGGCCCCTAAAAAGTTTGTACGTCGCTAAACGGGTGCTTGCGCTTTTGTTCTCTCTATGGAATTTTTCCTTCAAATATCGCCTCTATATAAATATGTGGATTCATTAATGTGTGAGCTGCATCACGTACATATGGAGAAAGGTATTCTGTTCCGAATCCTAGTCCGATCGTACCGATTGTTAGAAGAACGCAAGGAATGATCCACCCTTTTCTTAACGGCATTTCATCTTCAATCTGAATAATGGTTTCCCCCCAAAAGCTATTAAGAAAAACACGCAGTAGGGAATATAGAACAAAGATACTAGAAATAATCGTGAGAGCTGTAAGGATATAATGGCCTGTATCAATGGCACCTTTTCCGACCAATATTTTTCCAATGAATCCACTTAGTGGCGGAACACCTGCTAATGATAGTGTGACAATGAAAAATAGCCAGCCTAGTAAAGGGTAATTCCCTATAAGCCCACTCATCCTATCCATTCTAGCCGTTCCCGTTAAAGCAATGATGGTTCCCCCTAACAAGAACAATAATCCTTTCACAATCATATCGTGAATGAGGTAATAGATGGACCCTTCCACCGCCTCTGGTGTCGACACAGCTAGTCCTACTAATATAAATCCAACAGCAATGACGACGTTAAAAGAAATAATTTGGCGAAGATCTTTAAAAGCGATCGCGCCAATACTACCAGCTATTAACGTGAGACCTGCCATCACACCGATAATCATGTGGGTAATCATCGGCTCATGGTAAAATAGTAAGGTAAAGATTCGAAATAGAGAATAGATACCCACCTTCGTCAGTAAGGCTCCGAATAATGCGGCAATCGCTGTAGGAGGAGCACTATAGGATCCTGGAAGCCAAAAGTAAAGCAATAATCCTGCTTTTAAGCTAAAGACAACGAGAAATAAAATGCTAATGACAGTTAAAATCGGCGTTTGGCCAACTTCTGCAATTCTGTATGATAAATGGGCCATATTCAGTGTACCCAATGTTCCATATAGATAGGCGATCGCCACCAAAAACAGCCAAGAGGATAAGACATTGATCGCAATATATTTAATCGATTCTCTTAGTTGCTTTTTTGTTCCTCCAATGGCAGCAAGTATGTAGGAGGCCAACAACATGACTTCAAAACATACATAAAGGTTAAAAAGGTCCCCTGTTAAGAAAGAGCCGTGCACGCCTGCAATCATAAAAAAGATAAAAGGATAAATAAATAACTTTTCCAATTTTTCTCCAACTGAGTAAAAAGCATATAATAAGCAGACAGCTGAAACGATGGAAGACGTCAATACAAGCAGCATCGAGAAGGAATCTGCGACAAAAAGAATCCCGAAAGGCGGTTTCCAACCTCCAAAATCCAATCTGAGAATTCCCTCCGATTGAATTTGATTTAATAAATAGATACTTATCCCAATGGTCAAGATCATCGATCCCATACTAAGCCATTTTTGCATTCGAATATGTTGCCGCAAGAAAATTAATAGAATGCCTGTTAGAATCGGGATGACCATTGGTAAAACAACGATATTATTCATCACGAATCCCTCTTAATTGATCGAGATTATCAGTACCTAGCTTACGGTACGTCCGATAAGCTAAAACAAGGAACAAAGCTGTCACAGCAAATCCGATCACGATCGATGTTAAGATGAGGGCTTGGGGAAGAGCGTCTGTATAGGCGATAGGCTTTTCCCCAATAATGGGGACACTTCCCGTTTTGAGCCCTCCCATTGTCATAATAAGCAAATGAGCGGCATGGGATAGGATGGCGGATCCTAGGATCACACGAATTAAATTTTTGGAAAGAAATAAATAGGTGGCGATCATAACTAACACCCCTGCCAGAACGATCATTAACGTTTCCATTAACTACACATCCTTACTAATACTTGAAATAATGGTCACAACGACCCCAACAACGACTAAGGCAACCCCGGCCTCAAATATCGTCACGGTTGTAAGCTCCGTCTCTCCAAGAAGAGGGAGGTGAAAGGAATGAAAGACCTGTTTTAAAAAAGGGGCACCAAATAGTAAGGCTCCTACACCAGTTGTGACAGCGATGAAGGCGCCTAACGCTGCTATTAATTTAAAATCAAATGGAATCCCTTTTTGAATTGTTTCAATATCAAAGGCAAGACAAAGTAAGACAACGGCAGCCGCCAGAACGAGTCCACCGATAAAGCCGCCTCCCGGACTATTATGGCCTGATAGAAAAAGGTAAACGGCAAGTGTCAATATTATAAACACAACAACTTTCGCGACCGTTTGTAAAATGACATCATTGATCTTCAAGCTTTTCCTCCCCCTTAACAGCACTTCGTTTAATTAGGCTATAGACACCAATTCCAGCAATGAAGAGGACGACAACTTCAAGCATTGTATCGAAGGCCCTAAAATCCCCTAAAATCACGTTCACAATATTTTTCCCACCCGTAAGCTCATAAGCTCCCTCAAAATAATGGGAGATAGTTGCAAATAAATTTTCACTATTCACGGCTAAAGCGACAAGGATGAATAGGCTCCCTACCGAAAATGAGATGAGCATGTTTGTGATTTTTGTTTGTCGTTCGGTCTTTTCTTTTTTCCATTCTGGTAGGAAATAATAGCAGAGTAAGAATAAGACCGTTGAGATTGTTTCGACAACAAGCTGAGTTAGAGCCAGATCAGGTGCACGAAATACAACAAATAGTACAGCGACCATATAACCAAGTACACTATTCAATAGAATCGCTGTAACGCGAGATTTGGCAAATAAGATAGAAATCCCCGCAATCGTCATGACAAGTACAACGATCCATTCATAGACCTGAATGGGTCCATCTCCTGACATATCAAATGAAAAGGCGTCTGTGTAAAAGAAAATTCCACCTGTTACCACAACCAGAAAGAGAAGGATATAAACTAAATAATCCCGCAAATATCCTGTCATGTAAAACTTTGTTAATGTTTTGGAGAGAGCTTCTGAATTTTCCAATAGACTGTCATATAAAGTATTAAAACTCCACTTTTGTGAAAATAATGAATAAACTCCCTTCCATTTTCGGAAGAAGATATATAAGAGTGTGCCGAGGATCACAACACCGACCGTCATCCCAATTTCCATTGTCCATCCGTGCCAGGGAGAAATATCCTGATTTAAATCAAGTGCTGGAGTAAAGGTTGGAAACACACTATTCATAGCTGGAGTGATTAAATACTCTCCTATAATATTAGGGAAAAAGAAAATACCAATCACCAAAATAGCTAAAATCACAGGCGCAATTAACATTCCTATTGGGGCCTCATGGGCCTCATGTTCAAGTTTTTTTGCCTGATAGGTTCCCGTAAAAGTTTTAAAGACAAAGATCATACAATAGACAAAGGTCAAAATGCTGCCGATCCAGGCGATGATTGGAAAAAGAAAGCCCCATGTGTCCAAGGAATATAGATCAAGCTGATGAATATTAAGGACAGATGTGAAGAACATTTCTTTACTTAAAAAGCCATTAAAAGGCGGTAATCCAGCCATAGAGAAACTTCCAGCTAAAGCGACTGTGAAGGAAACCGGCATAAAGGACATTAACCCACCAAGTCGGCGGATATCCCGCGTTCCCAATTGATGGTCCACGATTCCAACAATCATGAAAAGCGCACCTTTGAAGGTAGAGTGATTCATTAGATGAAACAGGGCTGCGAAAGTAGCTAATGTAAAGAGCACGGATTCCTCTTGCACACCTAAATGATAGGCGATAGATCCTAAACCAAGGAGGCTCATAATTAAACCGAGCTGACTAACAGTGGAAAAAGCAAGCAATGCTTTTAAATCTGTTTGCCTGATGGCTCGGAAAGATCCCCAGAACATCGTGATAAGTCCAACGCAACTGACCAACCAGAACCACAATGCTTCTCCGCCAAAAATAGGAGTAAAACGGGCCACTAAGTAAATCCCTGCCTTGACCATTGTGGCTGAATGCAGATAAGCACTAACCGGAGTTGGAGCTTCCATCGCATCAGGCAGCCAGATGTGGAATGGAAATTGAGCAGATTTAGTAAAAGCACCAATTAAAATCAATACTAAAGCCGGTACAAATAAAGGATGCCCTGTATACTGATCAATAGATGTAATAATCTCACGAATGCTTGCTGAAGCAGTCATGGAATAGAGCATGATAAAACCAGTTAGCATAGAAAATCCGCCGCTAACGGTAATCAAGAACGCCTTCTGAGCCCCATTTCTAGAACCTTTTCGATGATACCAAAAGGCGATTAACAGGAAGGACGAAATACTTGTCAACTCCCAAAACACATATAAAACAAATAAATTTTCTGAAAACACTACTCCCAGCATGGCAGACATAAATAAAAGTAAATACACATAGAAAGTGTGAAGGGATTCCTTTGCTGATAAATAATAAATGGAATAGAGGATGACCAAGCTTCCAATCCCTGTAATTAATAGCCCCATGATCATGCTAAGGCCATCTAGATAAGTCGTAAAGTGAATACCATAGGAAGGAATCCAATCTATTGTATGTAGGTACGTTTCCCCTTTCGCAACAGAAGGAATATAACTAGCTATAATCACAAATAGAAAAATGGGAACAGCAAGGACGAGCCATCCAATGTGAAAAGGAAGCTTTTTTTTAGCAAGGAAAGGTAAGAATGCTGCAACTAAAAAGGGGATTATCAATGTTACGTTGATTGATAACAAAAATGTAACCTCCAATCTGTTTCGTCTCTATGTTGGATAAATGCAATCTTCTTTTAAAGATAGTAAACCGATGGAAATGATAGGGATTGACTGCGGAATCTGAAGCAAGACTACAAAGCGAATGAATGAGATAACCTAAAGGGGACATCGAAAGCCGTTTCTTTTAAATATTTTCAATGGACGATTCGCCCCATATACATTTCATTCTTAATGTGTATACTATATACAATAGTATACACGAAACAAATTTCGAACGCACTTCAGATGATTTTAAAATAAGTAAAGTTTTTTTACTTGGACCTCGTTTTCTTCTTGAAAAGGTGTTATATTGTATCAATACTAAAATTTGTTTTAGATTGTGAAAAGTATATGAAGAGGTGAAATAACTCATGAAAAGAGTAAAGGGTCGTATGGATGAGTGTATTCTTGTCTGTGTTTATTACGGTCCGAATGGGGAACGTCTTATTAGGCGCGGCTCCAAAATAGCGAATATGTTAAATTGTCCTTTCTATATATTGACGGTAGATCCCCGTCCATTTGATGAATTTGACGCGGAAAAGTCAGACTATGTGGAACGGTGGAAGGAATTAGCAGATGAATTAGGTGCCGAAGAATTTATTTTACGGGATAATGAAAAACGTCCATCAGCGAAGGTCATTGCAGATGTGGCTTATCATTATAATGTGACCCAAATTATCATTGGCGAGACAGCGCAAAATCGCTGGGAGGAAATTACCAAAGGATCTTTTGTGAATGTTTTACTAAGAGAGCTTAGTTTTGTTGACCTGCATATCGTTTCGGTTGACCGAACAATTAAAAGCGAAGAAGATGCGATCTATGAAAAAGGTGTTCGCTGTTTTCTAGTGAAGGATGAAAACGGCGGTTATCAATTAAGCTTCACCTTGTCTAAACGATCCTGTTTTGAAGGAATTTTCTATAAAGAAATTGGCACAGACTTTAATACAGGGGTTTTTAAAATTGTTGTGAGCGGAAAAACCTGTCAGATTCATGTAACTGATAATCAAATTATGGAACCAGAAAAGCTTCCGGCTTGTTCGAAATAAAGGGCTGTTTCAAAAGGGTATAAATCCTTTGAAACGGCCCTTTTCCTATAAGGCAAGATTGACTAAAAAGTATGGGGCTTATAGACCTTGAAAATTTGAGCGACACAAATATGGTTTTAGTCAGAATGAATCTTTTTTAAAAGAACGTCCGTATACTTCGTTATAAGCAGTTTTAGTGCAAAAGCATGCTAATTAAAATTTTATAAAACATAAAGGGATGTGTTATGCTTGGCAGAATATGAAGATAAAGTGAGAGATGAACTGATCCTGTGGCAGAGAAAAATATTAAGACGATCGAGCCTGTTAAATCGAATGTCGAAAACCACGCAAACAAAAGTGAACAGCTTGATTCCGGAAAAAGTCCATAACGTAATCACAGAAAGTATCAAAAATATGGTGAAAGCCACGCTTGCTGGCTCCAATGTGACAACAAAGAGAGGGGAGTCCATGGAGGTCAATCTTTATGAACAAGACAAAAAATTGAAGCAGAAGCTCTCTACCTATCGAAAAACAGCTGTGGTCGAGGGAGCGGGTACAGGTGCAGGCGGTATTTTGCTTGGATTAGCGGATTTTCCTCTTTTGTTGTCGATCAAAATGAAGTTTTTATTTGAAGTAGCTACCATTTATGGGTTTGACACAAATAAATATGAAGAACGGCTATTCATCCTCCATGTCTTCCAACTTGCATTTTCTAGTGATGAGAAACGAAAGGAAACTTTTGCGACGATTAAAAATTGGGAGTTGAAAAGACGAGAGCTCCTTGATATGGACTGGCGCGTTTTTCAACAGGAATATCGAGATCATATTGATTTGGTGAAAATGTTTCAATTAATTCCTGGAATTGGTGCTGTTGTAGGTGCCTATGCCAATTATAATCTCCTTGATCAGCTTGGAGAAACAGCGATGAACGCTTATCGTATGCGGTTATTAGATTATTGAAATCAAGAGAAAAGAAGGTAAGAATAATGAACAAACATCCTATATCGATCCGTCTATTGACTAAAGATGACTTTAAAATCATCGAAACGGCCTTTAAAGAGCAAGGATGGGATAAACCAGCCTCCCAATTTGAACAATATGCTCGAGAGCAAGACAAAGGTGAAAGAATCATTCTTGTGGCCGAATACCTCAACCAGTTTGCAGGTTACGTCACAATAAAATGGCAATCTACCTATCCGCCATTTTTAGAAATGGACATTCCGGAAATTGTTGATTTAAATGTATTGATCGATTATCAAAATAAGGGGATCGCGACAAAATTGCTGGATGAAGCGGAAAAAATGGTCGCAGATACACATTTTACTATTGGGATTGGCTTTGGGCTTATAGAAGATTATGGTGCTGCTCAACGCTTATATGTTAGAAGAGGTTATTTGCCAGACGGGCGTGGAATCTCCCAAAATGGAAAACAATTAAAACGTGGCGATCAAGTGCAAGTGGATGATGATCTAGCCTTGTATTTGACGAAAACTTTATAGGTGTCTGGCACGCAACAGATTTTGTCGAATATTAAAACATCGACCCACTGGATTTACAACATTCTACCTATGTTAAATTTTGATCTATTCGTGTAGCATGAAGCCAAAATAGTTGTTTCGTGATAAGGAGGCGGATACATGTTAAAGACGATGGGGAAGTTTCGTCATGGAATTAGAGCTGCTTTAGAAACAGTCCAAACCACTTGGCAAACTTTGGTTGGTAAGTATCCGATCATCACTTATTTATACATGATTGTATCGTGGATTCTTGTTCTCTCCTTCATTGTTAGTCTCTCCTTCTTAAAGGATTCGCGAACAATGACTGTCCAGTTCCTATGGTCCTTTTACGTGATCGTGCAATTCTGGCTTCTTTGTCGAAGTAAAACGCTAACCTGGAAGCAATACACTCATTTTTTCCTCGCGGGTGCCTGGTTTGTCGTCCCATTGACGGCGGTTGTTGTTTTACTTATTACAAAGTTATTTGGCGGCTCTGCATCTGATTTTTGGAGCATGTCCATCTTAACTCCTATTATGGAGGAACTTCTGAAGTTACTACCGCTTGCTGTTTATTTGTATTTGTCTCGACGAGCTACTTCTCTCAGTCTCACAGATTATGCTTTAATTGGGGCAGCAACAGGTGCAGGCTTTCAGCTCATAGAGGAGTTTGTGAGGAGAATTGCAGCCGGTAATATGTATGGGTTTACTTTATTAGGAGGGAATGTCCTTCACTGGGATTTCTTTACACTTTTTCCTGGCTATATGGAGGAAAGTTACTTCCCAACGCAAATGACAGCTAGCCATGCTCTGTTAACAGCAATGATTACGCTTGGAATTGGCTTTGCTATAAGATTTAGAAAAAAACTTAGGAATTATATATTTATTGTGCCGGGTTTCTGTCTATTTGTTGCCATATTGGACCATGCTTTGTGGAATGGTAGCTACCAGTTTCCGGATTGGATTAGAGCCTTTCATGGTTTACTAGGAAGTGGTTACCAAACGAAAACATGGTTTTTAATTATGTTAGCCATTGCTTTATTGATTGATTATGCGGATTTTAATCGGGTGCGAGATAAGCTTCCGACGTTACCACACGAGAAGATGATCAATCCCATTACAGAAATATGGAGTCTATTGATCTCTTTAGTTAAAAGCAGACAGCAATATGGTTATTATCTGCATTTTTATCGAGAAAGAAGAGAACTTGCTTTAACTTTACTGTATGGGAATAAGGAAGCTACGGAAGAGCGACTTCCCGTTTTAAAAGAGAATACGCTAAAATACTTTGAAGTACTACTTGTTCTCCTAGCTTCTATCATGATTGTTTTCTATTATTTTGCCTGGAATCAAGTGTCATTTGGATATGAGTCATGCTTTGCTTGTTTATTTGATAATTTGCAAAACTGGTGGGACCACTTGTCGGGGTGGGAAAAAGGAGCGATTTTTGCTGGTGCCTTTACCTTAGTCGTTCCATTCCTTGGTGTCTGGCCTGCTTTGATCGCTGTTTCAACGGGAATCGGGCTTGCCTCAAGTGGTAAAGAGCTTGCAGATATCATTCGAAATCCTAAAAAGCTGATGACCCCTGAATATGCAGCAGCTTCTTTACTTACCATTGGGATGAGTCGACTACCATTTGGAAAGATTATTTCCAAAAAAATATTGAAAGCGCCTAAAGGGATCGAGAGGTTGGAATTAACCACAGCTGGAGGCTTAACTTATCGAACATCGATCGGGGCAAATGGTGAGCTCCGTTCTGTTTTTGCCAAGATTGAAAAACATCATTTAAATACTGGTACAGTAACAAATCAAGCAGCACGTGATTACGTAAGACAACTTGGTAAGATGACAGATGATGCGGGCCATGCCATTGGAAATAGACTTGGTGGACTTGGTAATATGAGCTCCGGAAATCTTTTCCCACAAAATAGCCGGGTAAACAGAGGGGCTTTTCGAGCCTTTGAAAAATTGGTTGCCGAAGAGGTAAAAGCAGGGAAGAATGTATTTGTTCGGGTTGTTCCTAAGTATGCGGCTGGTTCCACAAGGCCCTATGAAATTTTGTATCAAGTAAGAGTAAATGGAGAAACGATTACGCGTGTTTTTCCGAACCCATAAGCGAAGGAGAGGATCAGATGTCAGGCTATGCATTGAAACTAGATGATTCAGAGCAAATACAAAAAGAAAATGATCTTTCTTTTATTGGCGGTCAGCCGAGAATTCCAGAAGACCTAGATATTCCCCATTGCCAATTATGCGGAGCTGAACAGACTTTCTTTTTTCAAATCGCCTTTCCAGAAGGGCATTCATGGCAAGGATTCTCAATGGCTGTATTCCAATGTACAAGTTGTGCGGATGAAGAAGAACAGATTCCAGAAATGCTGCAAGTTCCTTTAAAAGGGGCAGATATTCCAAAGGACTTTTTAAAAAATTATCAACGCCATTTTAAATTAGAGGTATTCCGTACGAAAGATGCTATAAAGCCTCGAGAGGATTATGAAGAGAAAATTCTGTTTAGACGTTGGCTTCTTGAGCCAACCACGAAAAATGATGAAATGAATAAAGTTGGAGGGCAACCAACATGGCTTTTAGAGGATGAAGCGCCAGCGACTTATAACGGTGAGGCCCCCATGACTTTCCTGATGCAATTATCTGAAGGATTTCAGTTTGATCTAGTTAAAGACGCCCCTGCACAAATACGGATTGGATTAAGGGGGAACCCGGAGCCTTCACCTAACCGATATTATGAGCTTTTCTTGGCCAATCAGCTTTACTTTTTTGGGACAATGGAAATGACGGATCCGTTGGTATATGTGTTAACACAAATTTAATCCCACGGCGGTTTGCCGGTAACCAAATCACTCCATTTTAAATGAGAAATCAAAATGGAGTTTGTTCATTTATCCCGCCTTAACTTGCAGTAAAATCCCATTTCAAGAATTCAAGGTAAAAATAAGAATGGATATTTCTTGACACACTGGTAAATCTATCTTTATAAACTTTTATTTGGAGGTTTACCAGATGGGTCAAGTTGTTTCATGGATACTCCTTGTTGCTCCTTGGTTGTTATTTTGCCCTTAGATTCCAAGCGTGTCAAACAGTTTATGCCTGTGGCGTTATTTATGGTCGCTTTATATACGATTCTATTTCAGATGGCGGAAAGATGGAACTGGTGGAATCTCAATGCCAATGTGTTTTTCCTTACAAATATTTCTTCTTTTGTATACGGTTTTTTGATTGTCTTTACATATCCAAATGTATGGTTATTCCTCATTGCAAATTGGATGATCGATGCGATTCAAGCTTTTGTGATCAGTCCTTACATTTTTCAAAAACTAGGACTGTATTCCATGAAAAACATGTCTAATTTTGGCTTGTTTGTGATGATTGCCGTTACTGTCCCAATTGTTTATGCCTACCAAAAATGGCAGGAAACCATATTTGCAGAAAGAAACGAAGGATTTTTATCGAAGCAATTTTCAGAAAAAGATGGAAACCATTAGGCAATCGCTTAATGGTTTTCTTCATTCATCTATCTAGAAAGGAATTTTAACTTTTTTCGAGAATATTTAAAAGTATATAATATTCTAATCCCAGGGAAAGTAGAGGACGCGTAGATGGTTGCAAAGAATGAAGGAATGCCGTGGAATTGGGAACATGCAGCAAAAACGTAGATCCAAAGTGAGTTTGGATGCACGAAAACGCGAAGGAACAGCAAAAACGTAGATCCAAAGTTTGTTTGGATGTACGAAA
>NZ_VTQV01000006.1:42032-108326 GCF_008764245.1 Bacillus subtilis | reverse complement strand
GAGCAGCAAAAACGTAGATCCAAAGTGAGTTTGGATGCACAAAAATGCGAAGGAACAGCAAAAACGTAGATCCAAAGTGTGTTTGGATGTACGAAAACGCGAAGGAACAGCAAAAATGTAGATCCAAAGTGTGTTTGGATGTACGAAAACGCGAAGGAACAGCAAAAATGTAGATCCAAAGTGTGTTTGGATGTACAAAAACGCGAAGGAGCAGCAAAAACGTAGATCCAAAGTGTGTTTGGATGCACAAAAATACGAAGGAACAAGAAAAATGTAGATCCAAAGTGAGTTTGGATGTACGAAAACGCGAAGGAACAGTGATGAAGATATAAAGCAATACGTCAATGAACTAAATGAGCTGTTTGTAAGGACTTTAGGGAACGTATATATGGAAGAAGGTAGATTAGATGTTTAGTCATTATGGAAAGCTTTGTGCAGAACTTTATGATCTTACAAAATGGATTGGACAGTCGATCAATGGCGATAGTGCTCCCGATGAAATCACGACATTTGAGGCGGAAGTTCGGTGATTATTTGGATTAACGGCACATTTGGTAGTGGGAAAACGACCGCAGCCTATGAACTGCAAAGAAGAATCAATAAGGCTTTTGTGTATGATCCGGAGAGATTCGGCTATGTGTTGATGGCCAATGTGCCAAAAGAGATTGCGAAGGATGATTTTCAAGATTATTCTTTATGGCGAGAGGCCAATTACCGTTTATTAAAACAGACCGCGGAGGATTATGACGGAATAATCATTGTTCCGATGACATTAACGAATGAAAAATATTTTGACGAGATCATTGGGAGATTAAGAGAAGATGGGATTAGGGTTGCCCATTTTACATTGGCAGCCTCTAAATCAACCATTCAAAAACGTCTATCAAAACGCTGGGAAGGGAAAAATTCATGGGCTTATCAACAAATGAAGGATAGACTTCAAAGCTTGGAAAATAGCTTGTTCAAGAAACATATCCAAACGGATAATTTGTCGATTGAGGAAGTAGTGGAAACAATTGCCGGACTATCAGGGATCGAGCTAAAGCCTGATCATCGAAGCAGATGGAGAAAAAAACTAGATCGCCTTGCTGTGACAGCAAAGGAAATAGGGATCGTCAAGCAAGTGAAAGGATGAGACAAAATTGAAAATGAGGACGGAAGAAGAAATGATGGATCTGATTATCGGTACCGCTCAAGCAGATGAGCGCATACGTGCTGTCATTATGAATGGATCACGGACCAATCCAAAGGCACCGAAAGATTGTTTTCAAGATTATGATATTGTGTATGTGGTGCGGGAACTGGCTTCTTTTACGAAAGATCATCGATGGATCGATCGATTTGGTGAGATGATGATTATGCAAATGCCCGAGGCCATGTCTCTAATTCCTCCTGATGATAATGGGGTGTTTGTTTATTTAATGCAATTTACGGATGGGAACCGGATTGATTTAACTCTCATTCCCGAAGAAAAGGTAGATGAACTCATAGGCAGTGATAGTTTAAGTATCATCTTACTGGATAAAGACGATTTGATTCAGCCTTTTCCCCCTGCAAACGATCGGGATTATTGGATTCAACCGCCCACAGCCAAGCAGTTTGCCGATTGTTGTAATGAATTTTGGTGGGTGAGCACCTATGTCGCTAAAGGACTCTGGCGTGAAGAACTTTCCTATGCAAAAGAAATGATGGATATCCCCGTCAGGAATATGCTTATGAAGATGCTGGAATGGCAAATTGGTGTAGCTACTGGATTTTCACTTAGTGCGGGAAAAAGCGGAAAATATTTTAAAGATTATCTTGATGAGGAAACGTGGAATGAATTTATACGAACGTATCCAGATGGCAAGTATGAAAATATGTGGAAAGCTCTTTTTACAATGGGGGACTTATTCCGCAAATCTGCTAGACAGGTCGCCGATCATTTTAACTTTGTATATTCAGAAGTAGAGGATGCAAAGGTAACGGCTCATTTACACCATGTCCGGTCCTTGCCAAAGGATGCCAAAGCCATGTATTAGCTGGAAGGGAAGGTGAATGAATAAATGATTGAAAATTCAGTTCGAAACATTTGTTCCTTTGTCTATGATCTGCTATTCTATCATTAGACATTCACCTTGAAAAGTCCCCACAAAAATACAAAGGACGTGTTTATGTGGCTTTGGCTAAACCATTATGTGAAGGAACGACTGTATATACGACACTCATCCACGAAGATTCTACTAATTACAACAAGAGACAACCCAGCCCAAAACTACTCAAACGAATACCACTAGGGAAATTAATGGATTTGAAGATTGATTATGCATTTAAGCAACTTTTTGGAAGTGAAAAAAACAAACACTTGATGATTGTGTTTTTGAATGCATTTTTGCAGAAGGCGGGCAGAGGTCAAATCAAAGATATTGCTTTTTTGAATACTGAAATCGGTAGAGAGTATGTGGACGATAAATTATCAAGATTAGACATTCTGGTCGTGACCGAGCATGATGAACGTATTAATGTAGAAATTCAATTTTCAAACAAATACAATATGATTAATCGCTCACTATTTTACTGGTCAAGATTATATACAGAAACGCTAAAGAAGAATATGGATTATGACGAATTAAGACCGGTTATTTCGATTAACATTCTTAATTATACAATGTTGGATCAAACCGATCGTTATCACACAATGTATCACTTATATGAGGATCAAGAAATATTTAAGCTAACAAATACGATGGAATTTCATTATATTGAAATGCCAAAGCTATTAAGGGATTGGAAAGAAGATCAATTGGATCCGTGGAATGATCTATTGGTGAGATGGCTATTGTTGCTTGGTATTGTAGATCACCGCAATGGGAAAGTCTATGAAGATATTTATAAAGAGTTGGAGGTGATTGCGATGGATGATAAAATATTGTACTCCGCATTTGAAGGTTGGGAAGAGCTAAGCATGACGGAAGAAGAAGTACGTGCTTATGAAAGCAGACTAAAACATATTTTGGATGAGGAAGCTTACCGCACAAAAATGGATAAATGGGAACAAAAGAATCGAGAGGCGGAAGAACGAAACCGGAAAGTAGAAGAACGGAATCGAGTAGCAGAAGAACGGAATCGAGTAGCAGAAGAGCGAAATCGAGAAGCGGAAGAGCGAAATCTTAAGAAAGCGAGAAACTTGGAACAAAGGGAAAACGCGATCACACAAAAAACAAAAGAAGTAGAGCGGAAGGCAAAAGAGGTGGAACAGAAGGCAAAAGAAGCAAAACAAAAAGAAATTCAAGCAAAAATGGAAATTGCCATCCGACTTCTAAAAGCAGGCGTGAAAGTTGATTTGATTGTTGAATCAACCGGTTTTCGAAAGGAAGAAATTATGGAGTTGCAGCGTGAAATGAATAATTCATAATGTGAAACTTTAATCAGTGGATTAGCAGTAGGAGCTAGAGCCATTAACTTTAACACACTATCTGCTATTTCATACTGTTTACCATCATTAAGCTGCATATCAAATATTGAATTCATAAATGATGGAAAGAGGAATTAATTGAATTGTAGCCTTAAATAAGCCAATAGGTTCAATCTTAATTTTTTAGCTCATTTCCAATTTTATTTAAGGTTTTTTTGACATGAAAGTGCTAAAGGGGTATTCTATCTTCACAAAGATAGGAGGAGGGTTTTCGTGAAGCAAATTGTACCCCATTTAAGGATTAAGAACTGTAAAGAAGCGATTGAATTTTATCAGCAAGTATTTGGCGGTGAAATCAAAAATACACAATTAGGTGACGGGATGGAAATGTTCAAAGGTCATGAAGGGAAATATATTCATGCAGAGCTCCATATCAATGAAGCATGTGTGCTATATTTTGCTGATGTCTTTGATGATAAAATAGTGAATGGGAATGCGATTTTGCTTGGGCCCGATCTAGATAGTGAAGAAGAAATCACAAGGATCTATCAAGAGTTGGCTAAAAAAGGACATGTCCAAATGGAGCTTCAAGATACTTTCTGGGGAGCAAAACACGCCATTGTGAAGGATCAATTTGGAATCAGTTGGGAACTAAATTATTCGAAGTAATAGTTAAGCGAAAGAAATGCGCGGTACAATTTAAAACGAGATCAAAGAATCATGGTGAGTAAATAAAATGATGCCTAGGGTGACTACCTTGTTGTTCCCCCTAGGTGTCATTGATTATCGTCTAAACAAAAGGGCGCTCTTTTAAATGTTACTCTTTAAGTAAATCAATCACTCTCCCCCGCATATAATCATAGGCATCCTTGTCGTTTTTCTTCGCATAGAAGCGAAGGCCATCAATCCCTTTAAAGAGCAAATAGCAGTGTAACCGCTCTTCAAAATAAGGAATGTCTTTTCCGCCTTCGATCCACGATTTTCTTACTCGCTGCGGAAATTCTAGCTGTGGCGCCCAGAAATGCAAACCAGCAAGATCAAACATAAAATCACCATACATTGCCATTTCCCAATCGACTATGCCTGTCACTCTCTGTCCATCAGAGAGCATATTGCCTAGATGAAAGTCGCCATGAACAAGATGGGGCTCAGAAGGAGAATAGTCAGCTAGGGCCATCATTTTGTCAAAGCCTTCCGTAAATAAAGTTTCCTCTAAAAAGCTATCAGCATACAATCGCGTCCAATTGTGATGGAAACCTTCTTGGGCTGGATCAAAAAAATGAACCAAGGTTTCCTGCCAATTCCTTTGACCAGTTTCTTGGTTTGCTGTGATTGTTCCAAAACCAACAGCCGGATCAATTGGAATTTGACTCATATATGTAAAATGAATGGCCAATTGATTTAAAATCGCCTCTACTTTATTTTCTTCATCCCAATCACTTGTTGGTTTACCCGCTGCCTTTTCGCTGATGGCATAATACATATCTGGCAGACTTCCAATTTTGACCACTTTCGGAATAGGAAGGGAGGGGGAAGAGTATTTTTCATATATATATTTTGCTTTATCGAACGATTCTCGATCATTTTTAAAATGAATCACATATTCTTTTTGTAGATGGCTGAAGCTAAATACTCGACTAAGCTCTCCCATCTCAATGGCCGCCACATTGGAAACTGGTTCTTTAAAAAGATCATTTAGTTTGCTGGTTGCCTCATAAACATCCATATGTAATTTGAAAGACTGCATTTTAAGGCTCCTTCCATATTAAGTTTTTGTTGCCATTTATAGGGTTTTCATTTAGAATGATAACTAGTTCTTTATTAAGAACGGATAAATAAGATATCTATAGAAAGAAGGCAAACCTCCCTTTTAGTAATATCATGCAAACAATACCCGTGATCAGATACATACCACGGATATTGTTCACGGTTACTTTCCTACAATTCCTATTCCAAATTGCGTTTTTGTTGCAATAATTGTTGGAATTCCTCTTCTAATTCTGACGAAGGTTCAATACTCAGTCGACTGAGGACATCGGTTATTTTCGTTTCGAGTAAAAGTCGCTTATCTTCCGATGCATCTCGCTCCGTTTTTACACTAGCTTGTTCATATTCCTTATAACTTCCATCAAAAACTTGTAATTCCTGCTTTTCGATCGCTAAAATTCGATTGGCTATCGATTCAATAAAACGACGATCATGGGAAACGAAGACGACTGTGCCCGCGTATTCCTGAAGCAAAGATTCTAATGCCTCCACGGCCTGAATATCAAGGAAGTTTGTCGGTTCATCCATGAAAATTGTGTTAATATCACTCACAAATATTTTGGCGAAGGCGACTTTCACACGCTCTCCACCACTTAAGACGGACACTTTTTTATACACATCCTCACGAAAAAAGTGCAATCTTGCAAGCACGGTTCGAATAAGGCTTTCCTCTTGCTTAGATGTCGAGCGAACATTTTCTAAAATCGATTGATTGACATCTAGTACGTCCAAGTTTTGGCTGAAATAGCCGACTTTAACAGAAGGGGAGAAGCGGATGCCTTCCTCTTGCCGGATCATTTTTTTAACGAGTGTCGTTTTTCCACTGCCGTTTGGCCCGATTATCGCTAGCTTATCTCCGCCCTTAACATGAAAACTGGCTTTTTTCCAAAGAGTTCGCTCACCGACTTTCCCTATGACCTCCTCTACTCTTAGAATGATCCGACCTTTGAACGTTTCTTCATTTGGTACATTCATTTTGATTGCCGGTGTTTCCTTCGCCTTTTCAACCTTTTCTAACTTTTCTAGACGGGTTTCAATTGCCTTAGCTGCTTGGCGGAGCTTTTTTTGCTTATTGGCGAAATACGGCTTTGCCCCTTTAATCCTAGCTTCGGAAGCACTTAAGTTCTTCGGGGCTTTTGTGGCACGAGCTGCTTTCTGTTCTTTTAATACAAGTGCTTCCTCTAATTGTTGCTTCTTTCGTTCATATTGCTCATAAGCGCTTTCCTGTTGCCTTCGTTCTAATTCTTTTTGTGTGACATAATCAGAATAATTTCCTGTGTACTCTTTGATTTGACCTTCTTCTAATTCCCAAATGGTCGTACAAAGAGCATCAAGGAATTCGCGATCATGCGACACAAGAATGAAGGCCCCTGACCATCTCTGTAATTGCCTTTCAAGTTTTTCGATATGATCCGTATCTAAATTTGTAGTCGGTTCATCAGCAAACAAAAGGTCAGGCTTCTTGGCCAACGCTTGATTGATATAATCCTGTGTCACTTCACCGCCGCTCTTGGTTGTATTCGTCTTTTTTAATTGAGGGAGGAGTTCACAAGAGCCATAACAGTGAATTTTTCCGGATTCTGGCTGCCTCACTTGCGCTAACAGCTCTAATAAGGTTGTTTTTCCACTTCCATTTTTCCCCACCAAGCCAATTCGGTGTTTTTCCTGAATTTGCAAATGTTCAATTTCTAATAATAGGCGATCCTTCACATAATACTTTAGCTCGATTGCTTCTAATAACACGATCAAATCATCTCCACATTTTGAGATTAGGAGACAAAAAAGCCCCCTATTATAGTCAGAATAGGAGGCATACGGGCAACACAAAAAGAGACACGAATCCCCTTTTGCCCAATAAGTAAAACCAATCCTATTCTGAAAAGCCCGTTCGAAGACATGTGAAAGAGGACAGATAAACATCTGTTCTTTATCACGTTTCGCTCGATTGTTTTCAAAAAATAGGATTAGTTCTTCATCTAATTGGGTCACCCTTCCGTTTTTAGTTACTGTCACTGTAGCAGTTAGAGATTGAAAAGTCAATATTTAATTTACAAAGGGGTATTGTTGGAAATTAAAGAATAGGATAGTCTAAAGAAAGTTCTTAATGAGGATGGTTCATATGATTAAAAAAGTGCTTATTTGTTTGGTCATTATAGTGCTTGGAATGACGGCTTATTTTTTCTGGCGAACTTGGCAGGGACAATCTACTCCTGGTGTAAGGTCACAAAAGGATTCGACAGATCAACTGAACGCCATGGATATACGTGAAAAAATTGGCCAAATGATTTTTGCGGGTCCTGATGGGACAGAGATGGACGAGGGGACAAAAAAGCTGATTCAGCATCATCAAGTTGGCGGCTTCATCTTTTTCGCAGCTAATCTGCAAAACACGGAACAATTGACGACCTTATTAAATGACATAAAGAAGAAAAATGCAACAAATTCCATTCCACTTTTCCTAGGGGTGGATCAAGAAGGAGGACGGATATCTAGATTTCCGGAAGAAGTTTTGAAATTGCCGACGAATGAAGAGATTGGGATTATAAATAACCCAGCCTTTTCCTTTGAAGTGGGGCAGATACTTGGGAAGCAGGTTAAAGCATTCGGATTTAACCTGGACTTCGCCCCTGTACTGGATGTAAATAGTAATCCAGATAATCCTGTGATTAATGATCGTTCGTTTGGTCCCGACCCTCAGCTTGTCAGCCGCTTGGGGATCGAAACGATGAAAGGAATCCAGTCACAACAAATCATGTCTGTGATCAAGCATTTTCCCGGACATGGGGATACAATCGTGGATTCTCATTTAGATTTACCTGTGATTGGCAAATCCACGGAAGAATTGGAGCAGCTTGAACTGATTCCGTTCCAAGAGGCGATTGATAAGGGAGCCGATATGGTCATGGTCGCCCATATTTTACTACCGGAGATAGATCCAACCTATCCATCATCTATGTCCGAAACGGTGATCACTGACATGTTAAGGAAACAGTTGGGTTTTAATGGTGTTGTGGTGACCGATGACATGACGATGAAGGCCATTACCAATCATTATGATATCGGGGAAGCAGCCGTCCAATCTGTCAAGGCAGGAAGTGATATCATTTTAATTGCTCACGAATATGATAATGCCACAGCCGCGATTGATGCACTCGTTCACGCGGTGGAAGCAGGAGAATTGAGTGAAAAGAGAATCGATGAAAGTGTGCTCCGGATTTTGGAACTAAAAAAGAGATATGGGATTCAAGATCACCCTGTTCAAGAAGTGAATGTAAAGGCTCTGAATCAATCAATAGAGGAAATCATGGAAAAGTATAAATAATGAGTGAAGCTGGGGTGAGTGAGTCCCCAGCTTCGCTTTGTTGTCAGATTTTTAATAGATCATCGTTTAGCTTTTTCGCTTCATTCCGGAAATAGAGATAAAATCCAATCCATATGCCAGTATAAATGAGAAGGAATAGTCCGGCAAACAATAGAACGCTTTTTAAAGTAAAAGGGATCCAGCCAATACTAAAGGATAAAATAAAGTATAGAATCGCAACTGAGACGAAATGTAAGCCGGTTTGCTGTGGTAATTTTAGTGTTTTAATCTCAAAGAGAAGAGGGGTGACAGAGAAAAACCATCCACAGAAAAGACAGGCAAGGGAATTTTTAAGAAAAAGTTGACCATCTAACAGATCTGATCCTTTAAAATAAATGATATTGGTGATTAGGACAGCTATGAAGGCGCCGAATAAAATCCCAATGATGCTTTGAAATAAAAATTTCTTCATCTGTTTTTCCTCCTATTCATTTTCAATGATTCTTTAATGTTTTTAACATAGTGCCTTGTCACGTACTCTTTGGCACCAGATTTGAAATGGACACAGAGTGTTCCATTGAAAGAGGGTTCGAATCGATTCAATTCATGCAAATTGGCGATCACTGATTTGGACAAACGTACAAATTTTGTAGATGGAAGCATTTCTTCCAACTCATATAACTTTTCTTTCAATTTAAAGGATCCCGCTGATGTCACGGCGACAACGGTTTCCGCCTCTGTATGGAAATAATGAATGTCTTGAGGCTTTAAAATATGTTGCATCTCGCCATCTTTCCCAATAATGAATTCTGTTTCCTTCCCTTTTAAAAAATCTAAGATTTCTTGGACGGAATCATCGAGTTCTTTGCAATGAATGGTCACCTTTGTTTGTTCATGATCTTGATCGATGTCTAGGGATATCTTCATCTAAATCGTCCTCCACCATTTTTCTTCTCCCTATTATACGGGTTTTTTCTTTATTTGAATGATAAAGTAAGAAATAATGACAAGAATAAGAATATAGCCAATCGATAAAAAGGTATCTGTATGAAAATGAACTTGGTTATTCCAAATATCAATAAATAAATGATTCATGTGATATAGGGGATTTAGATGAGCGATGATTTGAATAAACTTAGGCATCATCTGAATTGGTAAAGCGAAATCTCCAGTAAACATGACAACTTGAAAGAGCACAATTGAAAAAATTAAGGCATTTTTCATATCTTGGAATAAGGAATAGACAGCAGATGCGATTATGAGTAAGATGGCATTTAATAGAATGAAAAAGATGTATGAAACGAGAAATCCAAGAAAATGAAAGGGGACATCATAGATCAAAATTCCAAGTAACTGAATCATAAAATAACCAAAACTAGTAATGATCGTTGATTTTAAAATGCTAGAAACCAATAATACTTTCTTGGGAACAGGTGAAAGTAGTACCCTTTTTTCGACCCCGCTTGAGCGGTTCAGCACTTGTTCAAATCCAAAGGCCAGGAAAATGACCGAAAATGTAATAAGTAAAATAAAAGAAGGTGTATATGTTTCAGCATAGCTTAAACCGCCAGCATACGAATTTTCTCCAAATAATTGCCCCATAAAGACATACGTAACAGGTGGAATTATAAGGGAGAAGACTAAGTAAAAAATTTCTCTTGAAAACATCATTAAGTCATAACGTAATTGTGTGAGTAACATGAACGTTCCCTCCGATTTTATATTTTGAGATTACACGGTTTCATAAACATTTTGTAAATAAAAATCGTTAATCGATGAGTAGCCAAGTGCTAGAATATTCTCAGGAGTAGTAAAAATCTCCGCTTTCCCATCATTGATCAGCAAGACTTTATCACAGTACGTCTCCACTTCATCCATATAATGGGTGGTAAGAATGACCGTTGCACCTGTTTTCCGATTATATTCGGTAATATAGGCCCAAAGGGTATTCCGCATATGTGGATCCAGGCCTGTTGTTGGTTCATCCAAAATAATCAATTTTGGCTTAGACAAAAAGGCGATAGCTAAACTAACCTTTTGTTTCCAACCACCCGATAATTTTTCGAAATACGTTTTCTTATGGGATTCTAGCTTGAAATCTTTCATAATTTGTTTGATGTCAATATCGGATCGATAATACGCTTTGAAAAGACGAAGTAACTCTTCTACCTTAAGATTTTTATAAAATTGGGTTGGTTGTAAGACGGCTGAGATATTGGCCCTTATAGCCTGTTGCTGTTGTTCCGAAAGTTTTTGTAAGTCTTGGTCAAATACGGCTACTTCGCCTTTGTCATAACTTTTGAGTGTCATGATAATTTCAAGAAATGTCGACTTTCCCGCCCCGTTTTTTCCGATGACTCCAATAATTTCTCTTTGATTGGCTTGAAAATGAAGCCCTCGTAGTACAGACTTCCCTTTATATGATTTGTGCAAGTTTTGAACCTTGATCATCATCCTTGACCTCCATGTCATTGCTATTTGTTATTTACATCATATATATAATCTTTATTTCCGTCTTTTGAATAAAGGTAAGATGTCTTTTAAGATCGGTCACATGCAAGAAAGGGATCGTGTCCTGCATGACTCTTTGCAAAAAGGAGCATCCTATAAGCATAATGAAAAAGTTCGGTATAGACGTTTGTCCCTCAGCCTATTTAGTTGTCAAACAGCGAAGGGTAAAACAGCAGTCCCGCCATCCCTTATTTGATAACGTTTCTCAATTACATTATAATAGAATAAGAATTGGACTGTTTGTACAGCAGGTTATAGCTTTTAGGGAGAGGATTAGAATTGCGAAAAGAGAATGACCCGAATGAAAAAAAGAATATTGAAGTTTGGGAAGATCTAGTGAATTTGAAAGAACTGATTCTTTCACTAGCGATTTGTAGTGTGACGACTTTAAGTGCTTATTTCTTGGCTCCTGCGGAACCCCCAAAACCGTTGTTTTTCGGCCTTGCCGGTGCTATAGTCGGTTTTATCATTAGCAGTATGATTGTGAAACCAAAGAGAACGTTTGAAATGATTGAGGATGAGGATTAAAATATGGATGTCAATTTAATATTACAAATGATTATGGCGGCTGTTTTAGCAGCGATTATATATACAATAATTGGGATTGCTCCGGGGACGGATGAAACAGCGACAATTGCTCCTGTTATACTTGCGCTCGTATTAATGGGAATCCAACCAATTGTCGTTTTGACCTTTTTCATGTCTGCGATTGTGGCTAATAAATTAACAGACTCTGTTCCCGTTGCGGTGGCGGGTGTACCCGGCGGAGTTATGGCCGCCCCCATGGTCGAACATGCCGTTACGTTAAAGAAGTATGGAAAGCCAGATGTTAGTATTCGCAAGATGGCCTCAGGTTCAGTGATTGGAACATTTGTGGCTGTGCCTGTAAGTCTCCTCCTCGCTAACGCTTTAATTCCATTATCTGATGTAATTAAAGAATATGCAGATCCACTTTTCTTCATCGGAGCCGTCATTCTTGCGCTTATGAGTAAGAACAGATGGATTGCATTGGTATCGATTATTCCATTTGCAATTCTTATTCAGTCTTTACGACATTTATATTGGGGGCTTGGAACAGTTCCGGAAGATACGAATGTATTTGTCTCCTTCTTTCTAGGCATTACGATTGGGCCTGTTATTTTAACCCTTTTTGAACTACTTAATAAGGACAAAAGGGATCGCTTAGAACGTTTTGGTCTTAAATCGATTGTGCTCCGTAAAAGAAAAAAGACAAAAGAGTTTCCCAATCCATTTAAGATTTTGACGAAGCAAGAAATTGGGACAAGCGCATTGGCTTCTTTTATTGGCTCGATCACGTTCATTATAAGTCCAGTAGGGATGACAAGTTTGCTTGGTGAACTATTTTCCAGTCGGATCAAAGACCCGGTCAAAAAAGCGTCACGCGCAATATCTTCTATGGACGCTCTCACAAACGCCACCTATATTGCTGGTACTTTGATTCCGTTAATTGCGTTAGGGATTCCTTTATCACCTGTCGCAATCGGACCTGGGAATGCCTTGTTTAATGCACCGCCGGTTTTTAATTTAGATCATAATTTACATCACATATTAAGCACAGCGGATTTTATTTGGGCAACGATTATTGGCGCCGTTGTAGCTTTGGGGATGACCTATTTTGTTGTAGTGAAATATTCTCAGGAAATCTGTGCGTTTGTGTTTAAATGGGTGCCACATGAAGCGATTTTAGGATTGTTTTTTGGGCTTGTGTTATTATTGTCCTATATGGACGGTGGCTGGCTTAATATTGGTGGAGTCTTCTTAATTGGCCTTGTTTCAGGCTTCCTTCACCGTTTAGGTATTCACTATGGGGTACAATTTATGGTTTTATATGCCGCGCCATGGCTAATATCTAAAATCGCCGGTTTCTAGGCTGTGAGTACATCCCAGTCAACGATAAGGAGAGGGAACAGATGATGACAATACAACAGAAGACAGCGATCGGCCGTGCTCATAGTAAAATTATTTTAATCGGTGAGCACGCCGTAGTATATGGAAAACCCGCCATTGCCCTTCCGTTCCCATCGCTTGAAGTCGTTTCAAGCGTGAAGGAAATATCCGGCGATCTTTTTCTGTCTTGTCGTTATTTTGTAGGGAAGCTAGAAGAAGTACCAAGGGATTTAAAAGGAATCGCTGTATGCATTACCGAGACTTTGAAAAATTTAAAACAGCCTGCAGAGGGCTTGCACATTCAGATTGACTCCTCCGTCCCGATCGGTCGGGGATTAGGATCGAGTGCATCAAGTGCCATCGCTGTTGTGAAAAGCTTATATCAATACTTTGAACAAAAACTCTCGAAAACAAAGCTGTTAGAGTTAGTCCATATTTCTGAAACCTTTGCCCACGGTAATCCGAGTGGCATTGACATGGTTGCGGCATCAAGTGATCAACCATTATGGTTTGAAAAAGATGGAGCGATACACCCTGTTGACATCAAGTTACCCCTACATCTTGTTGTAGCGGATACAGGGCGTATCGGTGGGACTTTGGAAGCCGTTGAATCCATTCGCAAAAATAGCCTTATATCCCCAAATAAAGTTAAACATTCAATTGATCTATTAGGTGATTATACGTCGCGGACAAAAGCAGCTTTAGCGGAGGGAAATTCACTTTTTGTAGGGAAAATGATGGATGCTGCTCATAGTGAATTAAAGAAATTAGGGGTAAGTGATACGGAATTAGACCATTTAGTGCAAGTCGCAAAAGAATGGGGCGCCCTTGGAGCTAAATTGACTGGCGGAGGAAAGGGCGGTTGTATGATTGCACTCGCTTCGAGTCCTGAACATGCTAAAAATTTAGCGGAAGGATTATTACAGAACGGGGCAGCACAAACTTGGTCTTATATTATTGATTAAGTTTTTAGGTGGGGTCTTATTGCCCGTTAATACAGGATAAATAGGAGTGTTAGGATGAGGGCCACAGCTAAAGCAAATACAAATATTGCTTTAATTAAATATTGGGGAAAAAGAGATGAACAGCTTTTCCTTCCAATGAATAGCAATTTATCCATCACATTAGATCAATTTTCTACGACCACAACCGTACACATTCATACAGATCGAAAAGAAGATGTTTTTCTTCTCAATGGCCAACAAGAAGGAGCAGAAGAAACACGTAAAATTAGCCGTTTTTTAGATATCATCCGGAAGCAAACGGGAGGACAATGGGCTGCGACAGTGGATTCTATAAACCATGTGCCGACAGCAGCAGGATTTGCATCTTCTGCTTCCGGCTTTGCGGCTTTAGCGGCAGCCGCTACAAAGGCAGTCGGCCTTGAGTTAAGTGAGCCTCAACTGTCTGTATTAGCCCGCCAAGGATCTGGATCAGCATGTCGTTCGATCTATGGTGGATTTGTGGAATGGAAAAAAGGTGAAAGAAAGGACGGGCTTGATTCCCATGCCGTTCCCATTCTGGAGCAAAATGAATGGGATCTTTCTATTTTGTCCGTCTTGGTTGAATCAAAGCGAAAGAAAGTATTAAGTCGTGAAGGGATGAAGAGAACGGTCGAAACGTCCCCTTTTTATACAGGTTGGCTTGAAGCGGTTGAAAAAGATATGCAACTAGCCAAAGAAGCTATTTTTCAACGAGACTTTGAAAGGTTAGGAATGGTTTTGGAGAGCAATGCAATGAAAATGCATGCGACAACTTTAGGGGCAACTCCTCCATTCATGTATTGGCAAAGTGCCACCTTTGATGTGATGGAGCAGGTCCAGGAGTTGCGAATGCAAGGCATTCAAGCCTATTTTACGATTGATGCTGGTCCAAATGTAAAAGTATTATGTGAACCTCATAATGAAGAAAAGGTGTGCGAGGTCTTAAAATCTCTCCCAACTGTGCAAGATGTGTTTATTTGTCATCCCGGAAATGGGGTAAGCTATCTTTAAAAGTAGGTGTACGATGAAAGGGGGGAGAAAGTGTCTGATGCAATCGAAGTGAGAGTACCCGGGAAACTTTTTGTCGCTGGCGAATATGCCGTAACAGAACCAGGACAACCGGCCATTGTCATTGCAGTGGATCGTTACATAACAGCCACTATACAGAAAAGTGATCAAAACGAAATTTATCTTCCGCAATGGGGAATCGAAAAAATGGCTTGGGAAGAAGAGGAACATAAGTACCTTTGGGAATCGAATCCAAAGTTTGCCTTTATCCGAGCGGCTATTTTGATTTGGGATCGATATCTTCACGAACAGAATAGAACATCTCTCCCATTTACATTAACCATCACAAGCGAATTAGATGATCCATCAGGAAGGAAGTATGGACTTGGCTCTAGTGCGGCAGTCGTCGTGGCTGTGGTCACTTCTTTATGGGCGCTACACGGGTTTGAATTAAATGCTTCCTCTAAACGCGTTATTTTCAAACTGGCAGCAATGGCTCATTATCAAACGCAGGGAAATGGATCATGTGCGGATATTGCCGCTGCAACCTTTGGGAATTGGCTGTCCTATTCTACCTTTGATCCTGATTGGTTGCTGAAACAGATTAAAACAGGGGTATCGATTACTGCTTTAATCGAAGTAGTTTGGCCAGGGCTTACCATTCAAGAAGTCACTCCTCCACCATCCTTGCAGCTCTGTGTAGGTTGGACAGGCCAGGCAGCAGCAACGGGCCCAATGGTTCGCAAGGTGCACCAATTAAAAGATAAAGATCCAGTTTATTACCAATCTTTTTTACAGCAAAGTCAAGAGGCGGTTCAAAGTATATTGACGGGATTTGCAGCGAATAATTGCCAAATGGCTATACAATCATTAAGAAAAAATCGCCAAGCGTTATTACTCTTAGATCAAGAGGCGAAGGCTGGGATTGAAACAAAGGAAATAAAAACCTTGATTAAAGTAGCTGATGAGTATGGGAGTGGCAAATCTTCTGGCGCTGGTGGCGGGGATTGTGGTATTGCGTTTGTAAAAGGCGAGCAAGCGGCCAAGGAATTGCGTGAGAAATGGGAGAAGCAGCAGATCCTTCCGTTACCCCTGCAGGTCTCCACTCTTGGGGCTCATGTTAAATAGGATATGTAAGTTTTTATACTGAATAGAAAGAAGGTGTCATCATGTCTGATTCGATTCATAAAAGAAAATCGGAACATATTGAGATTACACTAAATGAAAAAGTAACAGGCGATCATATATCAACAGGTTTTGAAAAAATTTCCTTTATCCATAATGCTTTACCGGAAATAGACTTTGCAGAAATCAATTTAAAAACGAATTTTTTAGATCATGCATTAAAAACTCCCTTCTTGATTAGCTCGATGACAGGGGGAGCGGCTTTAGCAGAATCGATTAATCGTCATTTAGCGGAAGCCGCTGAACAACGAGGGTGGACATTAGCTCTTGGTTCCACACGCGCTTTAATCGAAAGTAAGGAGCACCGTTCTTCTTTTCAAGTGAGAAAATATGCACCCTATGTCCCGATTATTACGAACCTTGGGGCCGTGCAATTGAATTACGGATTTGGGATAGAAGAATGTAAGCAAATTATTGAGATTACGGATGCGAATATGCTTGTTCTGCATTTAAATAGTATTCAAGAAGTCATCCAGCAAGAAGGAAATACAAATTTCAAAAGCTTGCTAGGGAAAATAGAAGAGCTTTGTGAGAAGCTAGATGTTCCTGTTGGCGTTAAGGAAGTAGGCTGGGGGATTGATGGAACGATAGCCAAAAAGCTGACTGATGTGGGAATCGCCTTTATTGATGTAGCGGGAGCTGGCGGTACTTCTTGGAGTCAGGTCGAGAAATTCCGGGCGAAAGATAAAGTGAAAGCTGAGGCGGCAGAGGCCTTTAGTGAATGGGGGATCCCAACGGCTGAGTGCGTAATGTCCGTAGCCAAGCAGATTGAGAAACAACCGATTGTGGCTAGTGGCGGGATGAGGACAGGCTTAGACGCAGCCAAAGCCATTGCCATTGGCGCAGATATGGTTGGATTTGGACGGTCCATTCTAAAAGAAGCAACGCAATCGACGGAAGACGTTATGCGTGTAATGGAAACGCGAGAATTGGAATTAAAGATGGCCATGTTCGGAATAGGCTGCTCATCTTTAGAAGAGTTAAAACAGACAGATAGAGTGCAGATATAAGGATCAAATGAATGAACAAAGGATAAACGGCTAAAGGCGCCGCTTTCGCATGCCTTCGCCGTCTTGACCAACGTCCTATTGGCCTGAATTCGTGACAACAATCGCCACGCTTTGTGACAAACGTCCTGCAGGTCTAATGAAAAAGGGGTCATCTAGAGGCCCTTTTTTCTATAAAGTAGAATATAATGAAGCCAGACGGAGATATCCATTTTAAACTATATTTCCTGAATACCTCCTTCTGTTTGAATAATCTATCATAAACAAAATAGCAGATATTAAAAACGGAACAACCAAATAACTAAGACGATAGAAAATCAGTAACACAAGAACATTTTCATCTAGAATTCCATAGCTTTCCATTCCCCATAGAAAGACCACATCAAAGGAACCGATCCCACCAGGAATCATACTTAAATTTCCTGCACAAGATGCGACAATAAAGATCGGCAGTAATTGAAAAAAGCCAATCGGAATATGAAGGGAAAGAGTAATCAACCAAATGATCACGATGATCGCGGACCATTCTAAAATAGAGGAGAGAACAAGCTGAATTCCGGTCGTTTTATTTATCAGAGAAGGCTTCCCTTGTTTTCGCTGAAAAAGATGAAAGCCAATCATAATGGGAAGGTAAAGCCCCATCGCCAACACAATGAAAACAGAAAAAGGTGTTTCCGAGAATAGAGGGAAATGACGATACCCAACCAAGGCAACCCAGGCCAAGACGGACATTCCTGTTAAGGAAAATAAGGTGACAGAGGTCACGTTTTTTAAAAAATTTAACTTATTTCTTTTATAAGGAGAATAATAAAAACTTCTCAGCATCAAGCCCGCAATTCCGCCAAAGCCAATAAAATTAGAAATGGAATTCACTATAAAGGACTGTTTAATGGTCGTTAGGATGGATCGTCTAACGTTCAATGCCCTCAAGAGAATTATATCGTATAAAAACATGGGGGAAATGGCTATCATGGCCGCAATAAATAGAAAGAGAATCATATAATCATTCATATTTCTGATTTGATTGCTTAACAGATGAAAATCTGTGCTTCTCACAATTTCACCTAGTTCCGTCCCTGCTAAGATCAATAGCACCAATGGAAATATAATTTTGACGAATTGTAGTAGCTTATCTGGTATCCCCTTCAAACAAAGCACCCCATGACATTCTTAGTTGCAAAATATACTTTATTATAACACGCTTCTAACCTCTTCAGAATTCATTTTGTCGAATTGAGTTAATTATCAAAGTTTAAAAAGTTTATAGAGGCTGGAGGTGTATCCTACTACGATTTAATGGAAAAAACCACTTAAAGAACCCTGAATACGGCTTCAGGGTTCTTCTTTATAAATTCTATCTCCTGTTTCGGGGTGAAAATAAACGACCATTTTTTTCTTAGTCGTAGGATCGATAAAAACTTCCTTTGTTCGGATATATCCCTCAGGTATAGTTTGATCTGGTTGCTTTTTATAGCGGCGATCCCAAACAAACCATGACCCGATGGCCAAAACGATAAGAGCAATCATGCTTAAACCGTAGAAGCTAAGCACCACGGCCATCTTCTCTATACCTCTTCTGCGATAACAGCTGTTCCATATGCGACAATTTCACTCATGTTCTGGCCGATTTCCCCTGAGTCAAAGCGCACCATAATAATCGCATTGGCACCCATCGCCTTAGCATTTTCAACCATCCGATCTAGCGCTTGTTTTCGAGCATCCTCTAGCATTTCTGTGTATTCGCTAATTTCTCCGCCAACTAAGCCTTTCAAAGAAGCAAATATATCCTTTCCAACCCCACGTGCTCGAACAGTTAATCCAAATACAGGTCCTTTCACTTCAGTTACTTTGTGATTCGCGATTTGTTCAGTTGTGACAACAATCATATTCCACTCTCCTCCCATTTGTCATCTGTCAAACTTGCTCTCTATTACTTATAATTAAGCACTTATCCCATCTACGTTTAAAAGAGGGAGATGGTTTCGTTTAAAATGGTTTTACTTTAAACAACGCCATAAAGTGTCTAATTGTCCAGGTCTATTATCACAGGAATAGAGCGGCATATCCGTTTCCCCTATTACTTTATTCGCTAATTTGTAGTAAAAAAGATAGGAATTTGAAAAAGAAACTAAAGGATGAACTTGAAAGTGCTATGATTGAATGCGTGTTTAACGTAAACATTAAGGGGGAGTGAAACATGAAAAAGTTTTTAGTGCTAATGAGTATTTTAGCCCTTCTGTTATTAGGGGCTTGCGGTGGTAAAGACAAAGGGGAAGCCAAGCCTACATCTAAAGAAAATGTAGGACAGACTGAAAAAAATGATGGTGCTCAGAAAGAAAAGGCTTCAGATGATTCGAAGGATACAGAAAAGGATGAGAAGGAAGAAGAGGATTCTTCCCAGAATGAGGAAAACGATGGGGGAATACTGAATCCATATATTGAGGAGTATACTGGTGGGGATGTAGAGGTTGTATTTACAAATAAAAACCCAGGCCTTTCCCATGCATTTAGTGACAAGGTCAGCATGACAATTGATGAGTACCAAATTGTCCATGTAAGCAATATGAATGAGTCAGCTAAGGGTTCTTTTAATGATGAAGACGAGGGATATGTCTTAACATTAAAATTGACACTTGATAACCAATCAGAAGATGAAATTAGTTACGCTGGCGGGCTATCTATGCAGACAGATGATGCGACAGAACCTATTGTAAAAAGAACGACATTAGTCGACCGTGATCAGTGGATGAAAGATGATTCTACTGAAGGGGCTTCTCTTTATTCAGCTGGGAAATCTTTTACAGGTTTGGATGCTTTCTTGATCACAAAAGAACAATTCGAAAAATCGAAGCTACCTATTTTGAAAATTGATGCTTTATGGCGTGGAGATGATGTAAGTGATCGAATCGGGGAAGAGGGCGTCATTCCACTTCCATTGTCTGATGAAGGAAAAGAGAAAGCGGGAGCTACCGCCAATCTTTATCAAGATAAAATGGTCACTGATACAGTAGCAGAGAAAGAATTATTCTTCTCGAAAGAAGATATCAATGAAACAAAGGAAATTGATAAGGTGAAAGTGACACTGAATGGGGTGCAATATGCCAATATTACACCTACGGAGGGTAATAAAGAGCGGTTTAAGAATTTTGGTGATGGACCATTGGTTGCGTTAACAGCTAAATTCACGGTTGAAAATAACAGTGATACTGCCTTTGATCAATCTTTCATCGAAAGAAAACTACATGTAGATGATCGTGGAACGATGTTATCACAAGGTATGTTAGAACCAACCGTAAGAGGAATGGTAGAACCTGGAGACACATTTGAAGGGTTAGCCGTATTCCTATTCCGTGAAGATGAATTCGGTATTTTCAAAGAGCTGAAATTGCAAATTGGTCCATTGGCTGATGAAAATGCGAAACGACTATTTAAAGAAAAATCCGTTCAATTTGATTTACCAATGAAGAAATAAGCTTTGACCAAAACTGGGTGGTGCCAGGCAATTTTCGATACTTTTTGAGACGTGCCTGGCACTATTTTTTATGTTATAATGAATGATAGTCAGTCATGTACAAGTGAAGTAGTACGAATGAATAATCGTTTGGATGTAAAGAGAGATGGTAATACATTTAGGGATGTGGCGATATGAATAAACGAGAGCGAATTGTTCAAGCTGCTGTTGAGGTTTTTCGAGAGAAGGGTGTTGAAAAAACAAAGATTTCGGATATTGTCAAATTAGCCGGGATTGCGCAAGGGACGTATTATTTATATTTTTCTTCTAAAATGGCGGTAATGCCTGCGATTGCAGAAGTGCTGGTAGAGAAAAGTATCGAGGAAATTCGCGCTACAGTGAAGCAAGAAGCTGATTTTTCTACACGGCTTACGCAAGTTATTGATGCCATTTTTTCTGTGGCAGAGAGCTATCACGAAGTGTTGGCGATGGTATATGCAGGTATGGCAACATCAGAGTATATGAAGGAATGGGAAACGGTTTATGAGCCTTTTTATCTATGGATGAGTGACTTCTTGAAAGAAGCACAAACTGCAGGTACGATTCGAGATTCAGTGAACACGGAGCGCGTTTCTAAGCTTGTAATCGGATTGATTGAATCGGCGGCAGAACAAGTCTTTCTCTATGATTCCAATCAAGAGCAAGAGGCGGATATTCAAAAGCAAGAAGTTCATTCTTTTTTAATTCATGCATTAGGAGTATGAAGAGAGAATGGGGTCTCATTAGAAAGGGGACTTCCATCTATAAACGAAAATGACTGATAATCATTCATTATTAAAAGGAGGAAGGATTTTGAAAAAAGCATGGCTTTATGTTGGTCTGACTAGTTTTTTTGAATTGGTCTGGATCTATGGGTTTAATACAGCGAATCACTGGTGGCATTGGATCTTGATTGTCTTTTTTATTTTTGTCGATTTCCACTTTTTAACGAAAGCTTGTGAACTCCTTCCGACTGGATCGGTTTATGCGACCTTTGCGGGAGTTGGAACGGTGGGGACGGCTTTAATGGATATTGTCTTTTTTGAGCAAATGTTAAATGCCGGAAAAGTCCTATTCATCGCGATTTTGGTTGCAGGGGTCATTGGATTAAATTTAGCAGATCGGAAAGAAGAGAAAGGAACGGTTTAAAATGGGTTGGGTTTATGTCATGTTAGCAGCCATTAGTGAAATTGTTGGAACAATGGGATTAAAAATGTATAGCCAAAAGAAGACTTGGAAAAGCGGGTCCCTTTATTTAGGGGGCTTTGGTGCCTCTTTTGTCTTTTTATATGCCGCTTTTCATTATTTACAAGTGAGTGTTGCCTATGCTGTTTGGATTGGGATTGGCACGGCTGGGGCGGTGCTTGTCAACATGATCTTCTTTGATGAGCCAAGAAGTCGGGCTAGACTGATTAGCGTTGCTTTAATCGTTATCGGAGTTACAGGATTAAAAGCTGTCTCCTGATAAACAGGGCCATCCAATTTACCGATTGGATGGCCCCTTATCTTATACCTAGTACTTTTCGAGAATATTCGGCGGTGCCACCCTTATTTTTGTAACTGTTGCTGAGCCATTTTAATCATTTCCTTCACCATATTCCCACCGATTGGCCCACCGATTTTCCCTGCTTGCTCGGATGTAAGTTGTCCATTATATCCTTTTTTTAGCGGAATATTCTGCTCCCTTGCAATTTCATACTTAATATTCTCCGGATGGTTTTCATCCACATGATATCCTTTTTCTTTCATCACGTTGGTTTTAAGTTGATTTAGCTGCTCTCTCGCTTCAGGAACCAAAATCTTGTTCTTGGCCATCTTCATTATCCCTCCTTAAAATTTAGAATTTGTATTCTTTACGATTTGTAAACTGGCAGTTTTTATCTTGGATAAAATAAATTCTCAAGTAAAGGATAAAGGAAAAGATGGGTAGGAACATTCTTACCAGCGGGTGAAATCGTCTATAGGATTTTTCGTAATCCATATGCGCAAGGAGCAGCCAGCGATTGTGAATATGAGATGGACAAGATGCTTAACTCAGGATTTTTCACCTGTTAGTTTCTTCTTTATATTTTTTCATTGAAAATTAAACGATCGTTGTCATCAATTTGGATAATTTTTAGATAGTGTGAGTCCTTTATATAAATGCTTTTGTATTTTTTTATCCCATCTTTTTCATATAAAACAATTCGCTTATTTTTCGTATCTGTTACAACTTCGTTGGTAAGATCTTGATCCCCTGTCTCTTTTTCTACGATCGTGTATTCAGGGAAATCACTTGATTCTGTTGTTTGTTCACCTGAATGGTCTTCTGTTTCAGCTGAATGCTTATTTTCTATTTTCTCATTAGAAATCAAACGATCATTGTCATCAATTTGAATAATCTTAAGATAGCCGGAATTTTTAATATAAATACTTTTATATTTCTGTTTCCCATCTATTTCATACAAAATAATTCGCTTATCATTCGTGTCCGTCACAACTTCGCTTATAAGGTTTTGTTCATCAGTCTTCTCTGCAACGATTGGGAGTTCTGGAAAGTCGTTGGGCTCTTCCGACTCAGGGTTATTGCTTTCTGTTGTATCTGGATTCTCGTTTTGAGGCAATTCCTCTTCCGTTCCAGATGTTTCCTCCTTCATGGAGTCCTCATTCTGGCTATTTTCTGTGGAAGATGGTGCAGAATCTACTGCATTTTCATCCGTGTTTTTTCCATTATTACAGGCAGCTAGTAAAAGTGTACACATTAATAAGATGCTAATTTTTTTCATCATAATACTCCTAACTATTTTCATTCGTTTATGACTTTTGGAAATCCAGCATTACTCATTTTAGAAAAGGACAATTTAGAATGCAAAAGTTAGATATCATTTTTATAAAAAGATGAAATTAGTCCTTGATTTATATGTGACCTTAGGTCCAGTTCATAGGAATAATATAGTGGGTAGGTGCAAAAATAAAGTAACTTAACTAACCATCTAGTTTTAAGGAGAGCTGAAAATGAAAAGATTTGTTTGGTTGTTATTATTTTTTTTAGGAATATTCCCATTTATAACAAATGAAATGATCGTTGCGGCTGAGAAGAGGCCTGTCACCAACGTTATTTTCATGATTCCGGATGGTTTTTCAGCAGCTTATGCGACGGGTTACCGGTGGTATAAAGGGGAGAATTCCATTATGGATGATATGTTGGTCGGAATGCATCGAACGTATTCCGCAAGTTCAGCCGTAACAGATTCTGCTGCAGGCGGAACGGCAATGGCAACAGGAGTAAAAACAAATAACGGAATGATCGCTATGTCACCGACAGGGGAAAAGTTGCCAACTATTTTACAAGCGGCTAAAGCTAGCGGCAAGAAAACAGGATTAGTGACAACCACAACGATCACCTATGCGACTCCAGCGGCTTTTGCCTCCCATGTGGAAAATCGAAAAATGGAGGCGGAAATTGCTCCGCAACTTATAGATAATAAGGTAGATGTCTTATTTGGAGGGGGAATGAAGTACTTTCCCAAAAAGTTACGAAACCGTGCTCAGGAGGAAGGATACCAGATTATTACCGATCGTAAGATGCTTTCTCCAGGAAACACCTCTAGTAAATTATTAGGCCTATTTTCTGATGGGGCGATGTCTCCTGAACTTGATCGGCATATGACAAAGGAACCTAGCTTAAAAGAAATGACGGAAACAGCGATTCAAATTTTACAAAAAGAAAAGAATGGTTTCTTCTTAATGGTGGAAGGCGGACAAATTGATTGGGCTGGTCATGCGAATGATGCGGCATGGGCAATGAAGGATATAGAAGCCTTTGAACAAGCGGTAGAACAAGTAATAGATTTTGCAGAAAAAGATCGCCAAACATTAGTCGTGATTGCTGGGGATCATAATACAGGGGGTATGTCGATTGGGGGTTACAACAAGTATGCGGCCAATATTGACTTTCTTCGAAATATCAAGGCTACTGGGCAATATATGGTGACCCAGTTAAATAATGAACGAAGTAATAGCAAAGATGTTTTAAAGAAATATGCTAACATTGTTTTGACTCCAGAGGAACAAAGGAAAATTCAGGTTGCAGACGATCCACAACGAGTTATCAATCAACTTCTATCAAAACGAGCGTTAATAGGCTGGACAACTTATGAACATACAGGTGTAGATGTACCTGTATATGCTTACGGGCCAGGGGCAGAAAGATTTAGAGGATTGCAAGAAAATACGGATTTGCCGAAGAAGATAGCGAAGTTAATGAACATCCCATTTCAATGAAAATGGGATGTTTTTTTATGCCTAAATCGCCTGCTTGTGTTATAAATAACAATAGGCACTTAAAAGCAACTCCAGATTAAAGTTGAAACTCAACGAGTAAATGAAAAAGATATTGATTCCATCCTTAGTCCTTCAATCAAGGAATACAGTTTAGTTTCGTTCAAGAGGATGTTCAAAAAGTTCGGTAAAAATGACACTGCGAATTTCTTCGTTGGCTTGCTTCTCCGCTGCTCATGTATCTAAATGCATACATTCCGCTGCTCGAAACTGCGCCGCCTCGAACTTTCGACGCACAGGATGTGCTAGTGTCGGCGTTGCTGACAGGACGTCAGCGCCTTTAGCCGACGGGTCCTTTTTATCCTCTTTTTTGAACACGCACTTCAAGGAGGTTATAATGAAATATGTTTTGGAAATCGTGGGAATTTTGGCAACCAGCTAATCATATGGAAGAAATAATCGGCATTCTTATCGCGATTGGAGTGTTTTTATTATTTCTCTTTTTAAGGAAGACTCTTACGAAATTGGTTTTTGCGATTATATTAAAATTGACACAAAAAGTTCCAGGAAGTTTATTTACTAATATCACAAGGGCATTTGAAAAGCCAATGCATTGGTTATTTATCGTTATAGGGCTATATATAGCAGTGGCTTATTTTCCATATTGGGATAAAACGAATCTATTATTCCTCCATTTAATTCGATCTTCGATTATATTTATAGTAGGATGGGGATTATTTAACCTAGCAGACGCTTCTTCTGCTTTGTTTACAAAGATCAATGAGAAGTTTGATTTTAATATTGATGAGATTTTGATTCCGATTTTATCGAAAACCATTCGCTTTGTTATTGTCGCGATTACAATTGCGGTGATTGCAGAGGAGTTTCAATATAGCGTTAGCACATTTGTTGCTGGGTTAGGGATAGGTGGACTTGCCTTTGCTTTAGCAGCAAAGGACGCCTTGGCGAATTTATTTGGCGGTGTCGTTATTATCACAGAGAAGCCTTTTACGATTGGAGATTGGATTTTAACTCCGACAGTGGAAGGGACGGTGGAGGATATTACCTTCCGAAGTACGAAAATCCGGACATTTGCAGATGCGGTCGTAACAGTTCCTAACTCGACATTAGCGAATGAAGCGATCACGAACTGGAGTAAAATGAATAAAAGAAGAGTAAATTTTAATGTGAGATTGCCCCATGACACATCAAATGAAAAAGTCCGTGATATAACACGTAAAATAGAAACCATGATCAAAAACCATCCTGATGTTCATCCAGAAACCATTTTGGTCAAATTTGATGAATTTAAGGATAATGGTTACGATATCATGCTTTACTTTTTTACAAAAACGACCGCTTGGGAAGAGCATTTAGATGTGAAGCAAGATATTAATTTACAAATTCTAAGCCTCTTAGACGAGGAAGGCCTTTCTATTGCGATTCCGGCTAGACAGGTGTTTGATAGAGATAACCAAGAAGGATCTAGCGTATCTCGTTCTACCTCGAGTGAATCCTAGTAATAAGGAGTGCGAAATGAGCACTCCTTTTAACGGATTAGACAATAAAATACGCTAATATAGACAGACAAATGGATGTAATCGTCATCGCGATCAATGGTTTTAAAGCTTTCGACCGTAGATCTTTCAAGCTTACGTTCAGTCCAAGCCCGACCATGGCAGCCGTTAATAACCAAGTTGTGAGGGTATAGATCCCCTGCATAACAGAGTCGGATACTGGAATCGAATGACCGAATACATAGCTGCCCAATATACTTAAGAGAATAAAACCAAGTAAAAACCAGGGGAATTCAACTTTTGCATTTTGCTCTGAGCCTTTATTTTTCCGCTTCATAAGAAAAATAAAAATAAAGCAGAGCGGAACAAGCAAGAAGACACGTCCTAATTTTGCTAGTAATGCAATCGCAAGCGCATCTTTTCCAGCGGGTTCAGCTGCAATCGCGACATGGGCCAGTTCATGTAAGCTAATTCCCGACCAGATCCCATAATCCAATGCGTTTAGAGGGAGGAAAGGTCTTAGGATTGTATACACAATGGAAAATATCGTTCCCATTAAGGCAATGATCCCTACACCAATTGCCGTATCCTCATCTTTTGATTTAACAATGGGGGCAACAGCTGCAATCGCGGCGGCTCCACATACTCCAGTCCCCACACCAAGCAATAGCGAAATCATTTTATCCGCTTTTAATCGTTTAGCTAACCAAATCGTAAGCAGGATTGCGAATGCAATGACAAGCGCATCCCGCACAAGTAATCCTAATCCATCGTGTAATACAACATCAATATTTAATTTAAGACCATATAAAATAATCGCCACACGTAATAATTTTTTGGATGAAAAAGTAATCCCATTTCGAATCACTTCAGGATAGCCAAAAATTTGGCGATACACAACAGCAATGATGATCGCACAAGCTAATTGTCCAACATGGTCAAATCCAGGCACCATAGCGAGTAAATATCCTAATAATGCGATGAAAAAGGTAAACGCAATACCGGCTATCCACTTGCCAGCTTGATTACCTTTTACTTTTTCCTCTGCAAAATCCATTCAAACACCTCCTAAAATAAGAATAAGTAGATCTGTAATATAAGTAAAATAAATAGTTATGATAGTGATGATAAGTAAAATGATATAATAGGATAAGGGGTGACAGAATCGATGGATCAACATTTGCAAGTATTTATCACGGTTGCTGAAAAGCAAAATTTTTCTCGTGCTGCGGAAGAATTGCATATGACACAACCAGCTGTTAGTCAATACATTCGTGCCTTAGAAGACAGTATGGGGATAAGGTTACTAGAACGAACAAATAAATATGTTCAATTGAATAAAGCTGGGGAAATCGTTTATCATCATGCAAAGGAAATTCTTGGACTTTATACAAAAATGCAGAACTTAATCGATGATTTGACACATAAGGCGAAAGGTGATCTTAAGATTGGCGCTAGTTATACGTTTGGAGAATATGTTCTGCCACATATTCTAACCGATTTGCAGCAACAATATCCTGAAATTGAACCTGCTGTAACCATTGCCAATACTGCAACCGTTGCCGAGCTTGTCACCAGCCATCAATTGGATATTGGTATTATTGAAGGGGAATTTAAAGGCAAGGAATTGATAGAAGAGAATTTTGCTGAGGATTCGATGGTGATTGTCGTTTCTGCCAATCATCCATTGGCACGAAAAGAGGTGGTGACCATCAGTGATTTAGAGAACGAACGATGGGTGGTCCGTGAAAAAGGTTCAGGTACACGGGAAGCTACTGAAAACGTGTTCCAGCAACTTTTGTTTTTGCCAAAAAAGAAAATTGTTTTTAGTAGTACACAACCAATTAAAGAAGCAGTTGAAGCAGGCCTAGGCATTAGTTTATTATCAAAATGGGCTGTACAAAAGGAAATTCGGAATAAAGATATGCAAATTTTACCTATAAAGGGGCTGCCATTCTTTCGACAGTTTTCTATGGTCACCAAATCGAGGTTTCAGACAAAAGCATTGGAAGTATTCATCGAACTGCTTCGTACGAGTGAATCGCTTATTTTAAGAGGATAGAAAACGGAGGAGGAGAAAGGTGTTATCAACGACTCTAGCTAAAAACATTATATATGAAGTGGGGAAGTTATTTGAGAAAGACTTGATTATTGTCAATGTTGACGGAGAGATTATTGCTAGCTCTGAGGAAGGGAGAATTGGCGATTATCATGAAGGAGCATTGCTTTGTGCACAAAAGTCGGAAAAAGTCATCATTAAAGAAAGGGATGTTCCTTATTTAAATGGAGTAAAGGCAGGCATAAATTTTCCGATTTTATTTCAGGGGAAAGTGATTGGCGTCATCGGAATAACGGGAGAACCTAATCAAATTATGCCTTTTGGGGAACTGTTGCAAAAAATGACAGAATTAATGATAAAAGAGAGTTATTATTCTGAAGAAAGTCAATGGCGAGCAAGAATGATAGAATCTTTTGTGCTTGATTGGATTCAAGAGAAAGAATGGACAGCTGAGTTTGTAGAGCGTGCCCGACTGTTAAGTATTGACTTGAAGTTGGAACGCTTACCTATATTGATAGAGTGGGATCAACTTTCGCCCTTTATCTTCAATGCAATCGGACAAATTAAGCACGTATGGGAAGATCCACAAAAACAAGAGCTGATGATCCAGTGGGGAAGCCATCGCTTTTTGCTTTTACATCATGAACAAACTAGCCAGAAAACAAGCTTAGTGCGGAAGTTAAACCAATTAAAAACATTTATTGAAACCACCTGGGGAGTTTCCGTTCGAGTTGGTGTGGGGAATAAGGTAGCACCAATAAAATTGGGGATGGGGGTAACGGATGCAGAGAAGGCACTCTTAGCTACGTCGGAACGCACTCCTATTGTATTTGAAGAGGATTTGCGTTTAGAGCTCTGTTTACAAGAGATTAAGCAAAGTACGAAGCAAGAATACATGTCACGTATACTTAACCCTCTATTAGCACAGGATGAGCTGTTAACAACCTTAAAGATGTTGTTTACTCAGCATTTGTCGCTGAAACAAACGGCTGAGAAATTACATATTCATATTAATACGTTGTATTATCGAATGAAGAAAATAGAAGAATATACAAAATTAGATGTGAAATCCGTTCCTGAAGCCTTTCAACTTTATTTAGCTTTGCATTTTTTAGAGGAACATACAAAAAAGAGTGAGAAAAAGGAAAAGTAATTTAAACTTCTCTCTATAGATAAAAGGGCAGAAGTTTTTTATGATAGAAATAACGAAACTAAAACTAAACAAAGAAGGTGGGAATGATGATTTCCGCATCGATTAAAGGCAAGTTCGAAGCAATTGTAGGGAAAGAGAATATGATGGAGTCACAGGCTCAGAGACTTGTATATTCCTATGATGCGACACCGAATGTTCAAGCACTGCCTGACCTCGTGCTGGCGCCGCGTTCAACGCAAGAAGTGGTTAATATTGTAAACGTTTGCCGGGAGGAGAAGATTCCAATTGTCCCACGTGGTTCAGGTTCCAATTTATGTGCAGGGACAGTGCCGATTGCAGGCGGAGTTGTACTGTTATTTAAACATATGAATCGAATTCTTGAAGTAGATGAAGACAATTTAACGGTGACTGTGCAACCGGGGGTGATTACGCAAGATTTGATTGAGGCGGTCGAAAAGAGAGGTCTATTCTATCCACCTGATCCAAGCTCGATGAAAATCTCGACGATTGGCGGCAATATTAATGAGAATTCCGGTGGGTTACGTGGTTTAAAATACGGCGTAACGGCTGATTATGTCATGGGGTTGGAAGCCGTTTTAGCTAGTGGAGAAATCATTCGTACGGGTGGGAAACTAGCTAAAGATGTTGCAGGATATAATTTAACGCAATTACTTGTTGGATCAGAAGGAACTTTGGCGATTATCACTGAAGCAACATTGAAACTAATCCCGAGGCCTGAGTCGAAAAAAACAATGCTTGCACTCTATGAGAATATTGATGCAGCCGCACAATCCGTCTCGAAAATTATTGCGGCGCAAATGATCCCGGCGACTTTGGAGTTTTTGGATCAGCCAACTTTACAAGCAGTAGAAGAGTTCTCACAAATTGGATTGCCAACAGATGTGGAAGCCGTGCTTCTGATTGAGCAGGATGGAACTAAGGAAGTGGTGGCACGAGATGTCGAAAAGATGGCGGCGATTTGTACAGAATCGGGGGCTGTGTCCGTAAAAATTGCCGCAACAGCAGAGGAAGCAGAGGCTTTGACGACAGCGAGACGGGCGGCGTTATCAGCCTTAGCAAGATTGAAACCGACCACCATTTTGGAAGATGCGACGGTCCCACGTTCTGAAATTGCCAATATGGTGAAGGCAATTAATGAGATTGCAGAGAAGCATCAGGTGAAGATTTGTACATTTGGCCATGCTGGGGATGGAAATTTGCATCCGACCTGTCCGACAGATGCCCGGGATGAGGAAGAAATGGCAAGAGTAGAGGCCGCTTTTGCGGACATCTTTGATCAGGCCATTCGATTAGGTGGCACCATTACTGGTGAGCATGGGGTTGGCATGGTGAAAGCACCGTATTTGGAATGGAAGGTAGGATCAGCTGGGATTGCGGTTATGAAAGGAATTAAACAAGCGTTAGATCCACAGCAAATTTTAAACCCGGGAAAGGTCTTTACGGAAGAAACACGTAAACGATTGGTGGTGTCAACATGATGGAGATGACGGCCCGAGAAAAAAGTATTCAAGAAGCATTCCAGGAAAGAATGGATGAGTCGGAATTGCTGAATTGTATGCGTTGCGGCTTTTGCTTACCTGCTTGCCCGACTTATATTGAAACAGGATTTGATGAAACCCATTCCCCACGTGGGAGGATTGCGCTAATGAAAGCGGTCTATGACGGACTCATCGCACCAGATCAAGAAGTGAAACATTCGTTGAACGTTTGTTTAGGTTGCCGAGCCTGTGAGCCTGTTTGTCCAGCAGGAGTGCAATACGGACATTTATTGGAAGAGGCAAGAGATATTTTTAATGAACATCATCCTCATTCCTTGCCTGTGAAGGCGTTGCGTAAAACGATGTTCGATGGTTTATTTCCGCATCAAAAGCGGATGGCTCAAGCCGTTGGTTTACTGGGATTTTATCAAAAAAGTGGGCTACAGACGGTTGCTCGGAAAATTGGCTTTATGAACTTATTTCCGGAGAGCTTAAGGCAAATGGAGAAGGCCTTACCTAAGGTGCCGAAACATCGGAGAATGAAAAACCGCCCTCGGCAGGCATCCGCATTAGGCAGCGCCACCGCGAAGGTAGCCTTTTTCTCTGGCTGTTTGATGGATACAATGTTTTTAGAGACGAATGATGCCACGATCAAACTGTTACAGAAAGCGGGTTGCGAAATCGTCATTCCGGAGAACCAAGGTTGTTGTGGCGCCTTGCATGGGCATAGTGGCGAGAAAGAGAAGGCTAAAGAACTTGCAAGGAGAAATATTGCCGCCTTTGAAAAAACAGAAGCAGATTACATTATTGTCAATGCGGGAGGCTGTGGCGCCTTTTTAATGGATTATGGGCACTTGTTAAAAGGCGATCCAGAATATGCAGAACGGGCCCGTCAGTTTAGTGCCAAAATGAAGGACATTTCCCAAATTTTATATGAGTTGAACTTTCAAGAACGTGTTCCTCTTCAAGTGACACAACAAGTTGTGACCTATCAAGATTCTTGTCATTTACGAAATGTGATGAGAACAGCGGAAGCGCCTCGCGTTTTAATGCAGGCAATAGCTGGAGTTGAATACCGGGAAATGGAAAAGGCCGACAGTTGCTGCGGCTCCGCAGGGATCTATAACCTCGTTCAGCCAGAGATGTCGATGCAAATCTTAGATCATAAAATGGAAAAAGTGACCGCGACAAAGGCACAAACGATTGTGACGGCTAACCCTGGATGTCTGTTGCAAATGAAGCTAGGGATTGAACGGGAAGGATTAGGTGACCAAGTGCGGGCGATTCATATTGTGGATTTGTTGTTGGAGGCATGTGGATAAATATCAAAGGCTTTGTGAGAGAGAGGGAATTTCACGAAGCTTTTTTCAATTTTATAGTATGGGAATAAAAGCGTACACTTTTAGAAGGGAAAAGATAGTTTTTCTAGAAGGGATATATGGGAAGACAAAAATACACGAGGAGGATGAAAGTGAATCAATCCCTAAGTTTCGGTGTTTTCATCGTCATCGTGGCCTTAGTTATTGGTTTTGTCACTCGTGATTGGATGCTTGTCTTAAAAATTTCTGGTGGGGTTGTGTTGGTATTCTTACTTCTTGCCGGGCTCTTTACCGGAGCGATGGCGGGAGGGGACCGTGCCCGTGCCAATTATGAGAGTGAATCAAAGAGTTCAAGAGAAGAAAGAATGCAATGGGTGAAAAATTTTATTTTTATTGCTTTACCCAATTTTATCTTCATTCTCATTTTGTTGGCTGTTGCTTACTTCGTTGCCTTGTAGGAATAGGCAGAAAGCCTAAACGAGATTAACTGCTCCTATCCGGAATTAAGTCTCTTCTATAAAGGATTAAATCATAGCCATCCGGGATTAAGCTTTTTCCATAAGGGATCGAAACATCGCTATTCTAAAATAAACATCTAATAAGCTACGATTTCTCCCTTTTCGGCCAGATAAAATTAGAAAGGGCGATCAAAAAGTCGATCCCAAGGATCAAAGACCATAGTTTCCAAAAACCATCCAATACTTCTGTACGGGCTGGGTCTTGAATGAAGAAGATAAGCCCTAACAAAAAGGCACTCCCAATCACATAAGCAAGGACATGTTGCCCCCAGCTTTTCAAATAATGTTTCGCATAATCCATTCCATAACGCTTCAATGGTTTAGGGCCTTGTTTCATAATATAATAACGGAATCGCTCATCTGCCCAACGAATCATACTTTTCCCAAAAGCTAGAGAAATCCCAATATAAATAGCCGCAAGTCCATGGGCTTGAGTGGCAGTGGCTCCGTGATATAAGTCAATGCTTGTGGTCAATAGTAAAATCAAATCGATTACAGGTGTGAGAGCTAAGAAGAAAAAACCTAGTTTTTCTTTTTTGAGCAGGTATCTTGTGATAAACCCGAGTATAATCACAACCCAAAAGCCGATTTCAGCGGCGATAATCATCCAAGCAACAAAATTCAAATGAATCCCTCTTTTCAATACAACTGTATGAATTAGATTTAAAATATACCATGGTTCCCATTTTGATACAAGTGTATTTTTAAAAATAAATCTGCTAAAATAAACGTATGCCAAAAATAGTTGATCATGAAAAAAGAAGAAAGCAAATTGCAGAAGCTACATGGAAGGTGATTTTGGAGCAAGGAATGGAGGGAGCGACAGTACGCAATATTGCGAAGGAAGCAGGCCTCTCCTTAGGGGCTTTGCGTTACTATTTTTCAACGCAAGATGAGTTATTTGTCTATGCAATGAAATTAGTGAAAGAGAATGCGACAGAGCGCATTAATAAAATTGCTGCTAGTGAATCACCGCCATTTGAAAAAGTAATGGCCATTCTATTAGAAATTGTCCCAATCGACGCGCAAACAATGGCCGAAATGGAAGTGTGGTTTGCTTATGTGTTCTACACGAGACATAAAGAAGATGTATTTGCCGCAAAAAAGGATGAAATTTTTAAAGGAATGAAGAAGTTGTTGTTGTATTTACAGGAACGGCAAATATTACGGTCAAGTCTGGATATCGAGATCGAAACGGAAAGATTGTATGCTTTAATCGATGGACTGGCTTTGCATGCTTTATTAGAACCACAAAGAATGGACAAGGAAAGGATCGTGAAGGTGATTCAGTATCATATGGAGAGGATTTGTGTAGATGGAGCTTTGGTGGAAGGGGAATGAAGAGTGAAAGATGAGCGGCGAGAGCAGTTATTAAAGCAATTAAGAGGCATTGTAACAGACGTTCTTGATAGTGAAAATGTACAAGTATATTTATTTGGGTCCTGGGCCCGTAAAGAAGAAAAAGGGAGCTCAGACATTGATATTGCGATTAATCCAGGGGAGGGCGAGATTTCTCCAAAAAAATGGCTGGAACTCTTAGAGAAAGTAGAGGAATCCACTATTCCCTATAATGTCGACATCGTTGATATGAAAAAGGTAAATGTAAAACTTGGCAAAAATATAAAGAGGGTGGGAATTTTATGGAAAGACTTCGAGAACGAATAGCATCCGCCCAAGCAAGCATTAGCTGCTTTTAAAAAATTAATTGTGATTGACCAACCTAATGATATAGAACGTGATGCTTCTATTCAAAGGTTCGAATTTACATTTGAGGCCTGCTGGAAAGTGGGGAAGCAGTATCTTTATGATGTTGAGGGAATTGATGTGGGATCCCCGAAAGCGGAAACGATTCTTGGACTAGAGATGGTCAATGATCGTAATTTGACTGTTCATACTTATAATGAGGAAATTGCGGTAGAAATTCATTCGCATTTAAGGGAGTATTATAACTTGTTGGAATCATGGATAGTCAGGATGGAAAATCGCATATAGGTGGTGGGGCATAAAGAAAAACCAAAGAACATATATTTAAGTTCTTTGGTTCCGTGTTTTATTTTTTCCGTACAATAATATCGCCAGTCGTTGTCTCTAATTGGATCAGAATACCTGGGTTTTGGTTATTGATGATTGTTGGCTTTTCCTGAAGATCAGGATATCGCCTACTTTCGAAGCTGTTTCAAATTGTTCCGCTCCAGATTTTCAATAGGAAATTTCCGATAACAAATGACAGCAATCACAAATAAAATAGTTAGCCCAGTGAGCCCTGTCCCTCCATCTATAAAATAGCGATATTCCTCTTTTACTGTGAATAGGAAGATTAAACCTGCTGAGATATTCATCATCCCATGCATAAGGGAAACGGCATAGATGGAGTTGCTTTTCACATACATAAATTGAAGAATGATCCCCGCTAATATGCAAAAGGCGATCATAAAGAGTAACCCTAGGTGGTGGTGTTTACCAAAATTTAAATCGTAAAGATAAATCATCGGTGTATGCCAAATCCCCCATATGAATCCTCCGATTAAGAGTCCGCTTTTTCCATATAAATGAACGAGATTAGGATATAAAAATCCCCGCCAACCGACTTCTTCTCCGATAAAAATAAAGATGTTCAAAAGAGGCGCCACGAGTATTTGAATGGAAACGGCGAGGATGACATTTGTCATTAACGAAAAGTCTTTATTATAGGTAGCCAAGTTTTGAACCGCTTCCTTAAACGCCTCCATTGAAAATAACTTTGGATGCACAAGAAATGAAATACTATATATAACCACGATAAAAATCAGACTTAACAAGGAGGCTAAAAAGAGAAATCGTTTCTTACCTAATCGGAAGCCTAATCCATTCGCCCCGAGGATTGGCTTTTTCAAGATGAATTTTTGGGTGACAAAGCTCGTGATGAGAGGAATGAACATAAGAGCTGGCGACAAGAAATCCCAATGTAAAAAGTAAAATAAGAGAGCGAATCCACCAGTTAGAAGGATCGTTGTTATCGAAAATAGGAAAATGCCGCGTTTCATAGTCATCTTTTTCAACTCCTTAAGAATATCATAGGATACGTTTAACGGGGGCGAATTCGGGAGAAAAGGGGAAAAAGCAGTAGAGAAAGAATCATATTCATTAGCCATTAAAAAGCACAGAAAGTTAAATTCTGTGTTTTTTAATGTTCCAAAATAATCTATAACGCGTTTTAAAAGTTTAGCCTGCTCATTCCTAGAATACCTAATCCCTCCTATGAATATTAATTCTATTGTTGAATTTTACTTTTATTGTTATGGCTAGTGACCACATTAACGATTAGCCATATAACTTGAATGATGATAGGGAATATTAATGCAACTAATAAAACGATAAAGGCTGCGAATTTAGCTTCAGGTGTTTGAATAACACCAGCGCCATCGACCTCTCTTAACAAAATGAAGGCTGTACCCGCTCCGAAAATGACAATCCATAGAAGATTAACCATCCACCAAAAAGTCCACCGCTTTCTCATCCTTTTTCACACCTCGTCTTTCTTCCAATTACGCCTAATGACTGCTTATAAAAACACCTGAATTTGATTCGAAAAAGACTTATTTATTCCGGACAATAATATCACCAGTCGTTGTTTCCAGTTGGATCAGAATACCAGGGTTTTGATTATTGATGATTTGCTGCCTTTTCCCGAAGATTAGGATATCGCCCACTTTCGAAGCTGTTTCAAATTGGACGTTTTCAGGATATTTTTCCGCAGTGATTAGAATATCGCCTGATTTTGCCTTAGCTGTAATCGGGTCTGTAATTTGTTGATTTTTGATCGTAAAGTCACCATTTTTGTTTTCCGCTTGTACCTCTCCCGATACATCCTTTAATAAAATATCACCATTTCCCGATGTAGAATGTATGGATTTGGCCTGAATATTGGAAAGGGTCGTATCTCCATTGGTTGTTTTAGTATGGATATCAGTAGTCATGGCGTCTAAAGAAATGCCCCCACTAGATGTTTTGGCTGTAAATAGATGCGAGGAAATGTTGTTTGCCACAATATCTCCATTCCTTGTTTGTATTTGGATGTCTTTTCCCGTTATATTTGCAAGATATAAATCGCTTGAGTGACTATTCAATTCTATCGTCTTATACTCTTTTTCAGGTAAGAACAGCTTTATTTTGGATGAAGAATTGAAACCAAACGAAAACCACTTTGTTCGCTTACGGTCGGATTGAAGGATCAGTGTGTCTTCTTGTTGATCAATTTTTATGCCATCCATTAATTTTTGGGAATTTGCTCCCGATACATCTATTTTCACTTCTCCCTGAGAGGGGACGAGCTCCACATCTACATTCCTCACATCCACCTTGAGATGGCTAAATTGAATATCATCTAATTGTGTTGTAAGAGAATCAGCTTTCTTTTGGACGGATGAAAAAGTGATTATACTACCTATTGCACCAATGACAATCAGAAGGGCCGCAATGATGGAAATTTTCTTAACCATGGTTATTTTCCACCTTTCACAATCGATATATTATATTTTAAATACTTGAGCAGAAGATTTATGAATCCTAATGACACATAATACATACCCAGAGAGATAAAGATCCCGAGACCGGAAAGAGCTAAAGAGAAAAAGAGATCAAACCATTCAAAAGTACCTACATTGAAAAGGGCGTTTAACAATACCAATACAGGAGTAAGTATAAAGGAGATTCCCATAATCCATCCTCCCACTAATAAACCGACTAAGGCGAGAAAAGGTCCTAGAACTAATACAAGGTTTACAAATCCAAGTCCAATCACAGACCATACCGCGCGAAAAATATTCCCCGTTGATTTGCTTGTTTCCATTTTTTCTATATGATAGTCCGCAAGAATTTCCCTTGCTAACTGTTTCGGTGAACCAAGGGCTTCAGAGATTTCCTCTTCTGATTTTCCCTCTTCGATGCCGAAAGTAAAATGGTCTTCATAATCTTGCAGAATATCATTTCTTTCAACGGCAGATAAGGACCGTAAATATCGTTCCAATTCTAATAAAAACTCTTTTTTACTCATGGGTCATTCCCTCCTCAATAATTTGATCGACCCCTTTGGAAAATTGTCGCCACTCTGCAACGAGTTTGTTTAGATATTCTCGTCCTTGCTCTGTAAGCTTATAATATTTACGCGATGGTCCTTCAGATGATTCACGCAAATAGGTTGTAAAATATCCTTCTTTCGTTAATCTTCTTAGCAAAGGATAGACCGAGCCTTCCGATATTTCAATTTGATCAGAAATTTTTTGGACGAGTTCATATCCATAGCGGTCTTGCTTATCCAGAAGGACGAGAACACAAAGTTCTAAAACGCCCTTTTTAAATTGAACATTCAATTTTCACCACTCCACTACTGTATAATGTATAGTACCTGAATACAATATAACATCTAGTATTGTTCATTGCAAGGTACTGTTGAAAATAAAAAGCTGTGTAGAGAAATTAGTTCCTCTACACAGCTGTATGAATAGTCCTATTTTTAAAAAACATGAAAAGGGCTCCGATTAATAGCAAGATTCCAGCGAAAAGGAATCCTCCGTTGGCTGTCAATTGGAGCAAGCCAGTGACACCTGAGCCAATCACGACACCCATGGAAAAGAAAGCGTAAAAATATCCGTATGCTTTCCCACGATTAGCGGGATCTGTTGCCTCGACAAGCATAGAGTTTAAAGATGGAAATAAAAAGGCAAAGCCTATTCCGTAAGTACCCATAATCACATAAAGTAAACTGATGCTGGGGGCGAAGCTAATGAAGAGCATACTTATGCCCATGATTGATAGGCCAAACACAGCTGTATGTACAGCTTTTAAGCGATCAAATAATCGATTGGTTGGCAAGATAAAAATTAACACAGCTACAAGCCCAAATGTACTCATCAATAAACCGCTTGTTTGTGTATCACTCCCTAATTCCAAAACTTTTAGCGGAAGCATGTACGCCACAACACCTTGCGAGAACATAAGGAATAGCGCTCCTAAATATGCTTTCATAATAAGTGGATCTTGGAAAAAGATTCTGACCGAAATCGGCCTTTTATCTAATTTAGGCTTTTTCACTTTTTGCAAAGAACGAAGGAAAATAAAAGATAGAATGCCGAGCGCAAACATGAAAAATGACGTGACCGCAAGTACAGTGACTTCATTTACCTTGCTAGCAACGATGCCACTGAAGGCGGGGCCGATAATGGCGGCTAATCCAATAAAAGCACCAGATAATGCTGCTCCCTTTCCCTTTTTTTCATTGGCTGTTGTATTAGCTAAATTGGTAAAAGCTGCTGGTACAATCAGACCTGCTGTGAAACCATGGATAAAGCGAACTAGCAACAAAATCCAAGTACCTGTTGCGAAATAATATAATAATAGAGTGATACCCGTTGAAAAGAGGCCAAACATTAAAATGGAAAAAGGCCCTTTTTTATCCGTCAAAAAGCCTGACGTTACATTTCCGATAATGTTAGAAAGTGAAAACATCCCGACCACAAGCCCAACTAAAAAGGGAGGGGCTCCCAAGGAAGTGGCCAATGGACTCATAATCGGCAATTGCGAAAAGAGATCGAAAAAGGAAAAAAATACAATGAAGTAAACGAGAACTCTCATCATGCTCAAAGCCTCCATATTTGTTCATTATGACTATCATCTCATGAAAATAAAAAACCGCAAACGTTATGTTCAACAAATATGTGAAAAACTAGGGAATTATGATTTTAATTGATTACCCTGCAAAACGGCAGTTTAATCCCGTATGGAAGTCGTTATTCCCGTATGGCGCGATTTTAATTCCGTATGGAAGTGCTTTAATTCTTTATAGCTGGAGTTCAATCCCGTTTACCATGTTAAACCCGTAAGGCAATCGTTTAAACCCTCAAGTGGTGCGTTCAATCCCGCATCCCAAATTTAACCCCGTATAGCTCCAATTTAATCCCGTATGACAGTAGTTTAAACCCCAAGGCATGCATTCAATCCCGTATAACGATCTATTAATCTTCTATGCAATCAAACTTAGTGCTTTTTTGCAAATAGCGTTTGAAATCTATTTGATAGGTGCGGTTTCGTTTGCCACCCGTGCCTAATAATTCCATACTCTGTAAAATTCGTGTGGCTGTTTTCATATCGACATGCAAGAAGTTTCGGCAATCCTTATTCGTCATGTTCTCTCCTACAACTAAATACCACTCAATTATAGTAGGAATATGAGCATATTGGTCATGATGTCCGCACTTCCCGCAAGCCCAGCTCCGTTTGATCTTTTTCATTCCGAGAGTGACACATTTTTGGCACTTTACACCGGTTAAGATATCATCTCTTGGAATGTCATACGCTTGACAGATGGGTTCGGGAATATAGGGTTGATGATGTGCGGCTAGTTCCTGTGCGATGGATTTAAGGTTTCCGAGTGGTTTTTTCTCTTGGGGAAAAGTTCTAATGAATGAGGGAAGTTGACTTGGAAAAAAGATCTTTGTTTTCTTTGGGGCAAGTTCCACCAATTGCTTGGGGAAGGCTAAGACGACTGCGCCATATATGGGCATGTTGATGTTTCTATTTTGGAACCAATCTCCTAATAGCTCGCATTTTCGTCTTACCTGAGCGGCAGGACATTCAAAGGCGTCCATTTCACCATTAGCCTTTATTCGAATTAATTGTTTTGGATTTTCCTGAAAACGCAATTTTCCGCTAATATTTTTTGTCTCGAAAATGATTGAATAGGAAGAAGTTTGGAAGAGATGGTCCATTTGAAAAAGTTGGCTGGATTTGAGAGATAAATCGTGGAAAACTTGATGTTCCATTGAAAAAGGGTAATTTCGTAAAATTGAATCGACCTTATTTTCCCCGTCTAGTCCTGCTTCAAGGTTTAAGCACTTAGTTTTTAAAAAGGAATAGGAAAAATGGTGGCCTTCTATTCTCGATAAAGCTGCTTTTAAACCGAGGAGTGGAAGTGGTTCGTCTAAATAAGTCGCAATGTTTATTTTAAATACCTCCTTTTATAATTACCTATCAATATTTTACCATATTTCCTCTGTTAGTACCTCCATCCAATTACATCTATTCCTAACCATACATCCAATCGCTGTCATGATCCCGCGGGTTCCACTGGTATTTCGATAAATGCACTTTTCCCTTTTCAGAAACTTCAATCCCCTCTTCACTAAGCAAAGCTGCTTGAGTAAAGGCTGTTTCAGGGTCCCCAATCACAATTTCCCCTTTCGCATTCACAACACGATGCCAAGGTAAATCATATTTTTGACTCATAGAATGAAGAATTCTGGCGACCTGTCTGGCAGCACGGGGATTGCCTGCTAAACGAGCAATTTGACCATAAGTGGCAACAGTCCCAGTTGGGATCTCTTGTATGACGGTTATAACTTGCTGTGTATAAGCCTCCATGTTTTATTCTCCTGACTAATTAAGATATGATAAACATACATTATACCAAAATGGCAAAAGTACAGCATTTCTTTTGAATTTTCACCTGGACAAACGTTGCCACTCTATCCCCATCCTGATGCTCATGTCTATTTGTATGCATAGAGGGAGCTGGGGAAGAACAACCGATATCAGCCAAAGATGTGATCTTGTAAAGATAAACAGTTTTTAAGCATTGAGAATACAGGTGAAGGTCCACTGAGTAGTTAAGTTTTCCTTACCAAGGAATGAAAAGGATGATTCAAAAATGGCAAAAATTTTAATTATAGAAGATGATCCTAAGATTGCTCAATTGCTTCAAAACCACCTTGAAAAATACGGTTTTGAAGCAGTCATAACAGAACAATTTGATAAAATTCTTGACTTTTTTAAAGAGATTCAACCAGATCTCGTTTTGTTGGATATTAATTTGCCAAGCTTTGACGGCTTTTATTGGTGCCGGCAGATCCGGCAAATTTCCACATGCCCGATTCTATTTATTTCCGCTCGATCAGGAGAAATGGATCAAGTGATGGCGCTAGAAAATGGGGGCGATGATTTTATCACAAAACCATTTCATTATGAAATTGTAATGGCCAAAATCCGTAGCAGCTTACGGCGGGCGTATGGGGAATATGCCCCGAAAGTAAAAGAACGGATCGTCGAACTAGACGGGCTCGTTTTGTATGTCGAGAGAATGGAAGTGACAAAGGATGGACAAACCGTCCCTCTAACAAAGAAAGAGGCTGTCTTGCTCGAAATGTTAATGAAGCGTTCGCCGCGTATCGCCTCTCGAGAAGCCATACTTGAAAAATTATGGGACGACCAATCCTTTGTCGATGAAAATACCTTGAATGTCAATGTCACAAGAGTTCGGAAAAAGTTACAGGAACTGGGGATTGTGGAGGCGATTGAAACGGTGAGGGGCGCGGGCTACCGGCTAATACCGAATTGGGAGCATTCATCATGAGGCTATTTTTGCGGGATCATTTCTTGCTTATTCTTGTCAACGTTCTGCAAATCCTCATTCTATTATTGGTGTTTTGGATGGATGGTTACCATAATCTCTCGTTGCATTTTTACGCTCTTTTCTTAGCCACCTTTATTCTCATGCTCTATCTTACTTTTCGTTATCTTCTTCATCGTAGATTTTATAACAGATTATCAAATCCAATGAATCAAATGGATGAAGCCTTCGAAACATTGGATACAGCCCCTCTTGCCAAGGCATTGGGTGAATTATTGAAACGCCAACATCGTATCTATATGAATGAGCTTGATCAGCAAGAAAAAAGGAGAAATGACCATTTAACGTTTATTAATCAATGGGTACACCAAATGAAAACACCCTTATCCGTCATTGAGTTGATCACACAAGAAAACGATGATGAGCATTTAGAAAGCATTCGAGAAGAAACAGATAAATTAGAGAAAGGTTTAGAAATGGTTTTATATGCAGCTAGATTGGAAATGTTTGAACAGGACTTTCAGGTAGAACCTGTGTCTTTAAAATCAGTCATAGAAGCAGCCATCCGGGAAAACAAACGATTTTTTATCAAAAATCATGTGTATCCCGAAGTTCATGTCTCAGGAACAACCGTGGAATCAGATGAAAAGTGGTTAGAGTTTATCTTTAATCAATTGATTACAAATGCTGTGAAATATTCTACTGGAAAAGGGCGTAAGGTGGTCATTACGGAAACGAAGGATGCACTTGAAACCATTGTGACCGTTCAGGACTATGGGGTAGGAATCCCCAAAACGGATGTAAAACGAGTATTTAATCCGTTTTTCACTGGAGAAAATGGCCGGAATTATCGTGAATCAACAGGAATGGGACTATATCTAGTCAAAGAGGTCTGTGAAAAATTGGGTCATAAAATTGAGCTCACTTCTGTTCGGGGAGAGGGGACAAGTGTGCAAATCCGGTTTTAGGCCCGCAGGATATGGGGAAGAACAGCGTTGCACCAGGACGGAGGCCAACAGGATGTTGGTCAGAACGGCGAAGACATGCGGACGTGGCGCCTTTAGCCATTTATCCTTTTTCAACCCAATTATCTTAAGTTGTACGTCGCTAAACGGGCGCTTGCGCTTTTGTTCCGGGATAGGAAAGTATAAAAATTGGCCAATGTTTAGATCTAGCTCCAGCGCCTAGCCCCTCGAGGTCAAATAACCCTGAACCTATGAAGAGAAAGATCGCCTTTCATAGGTTCAGGAACATTTGCTTGTCGGGGCTGAGCAAGGCGCTTGCGCTTTTCTTATTGCTAAGGAAACTATAAAATTCTAGCTTGTGGATAAGTACTAAAAGTGGGTATTGACGTCTGGCTCCAGCGCCCAGCGACTAGCAAACTTTCGGTGCCTTCCTACGATAAGTCAACATCGATTCACCCTTTGGGTTCATCGTGTTTCCTTTATCTCGTCAGGCCCCTAAAAAGTTTGTACGTCGCTAAACGGGCGCTTGCGCTTTTGTTCTAACCTTACATGAATGTAAGCTAAATGAAAGCTATAGCAATGGTATGAAAGAACCCTTTTCTCTTACACTATAGATAGTTGAGAAAGGGGTTTTGAATGTGGATATCTTGAACATTAAAAATTTAAGTAAAGTCTATGATGGCAAAGTTGCCCATAAGGCGTTAGCAGATATCGATTTGACGATAGAAGAAGGAGAATTTGTCGGGATTATGGGTCCCTCAGGGAGTGGGAAATCGACCTTGTTGAATATGGTGGCGACCATTGATCAACCGACATCGGGATCACTGATCGTGAATGGTAAGGATCCATTACGAATGAAGCATAATGAATTGGCTCTCTTTCGGCGCCAGCAATTGGGATTTATCTTTCAAGACTTTAATTTACTCCCGACTTTGACCGTAGAGGAAAATATCGTCCTGCCTCTCACATTGGATGGTGCCAAAGTAAAAGAAATGGAAAATAGAGTAGAGGCTGTGGCTGAGAAATTGGGGATTACGGCGATTTTAAAAAAGCGCATCTATGAAATTTCTGGCGGACAAGCACAAAGGACGGCGATTGCCCGAGCGATTATTCATGATCCGAAAATGGTGCTTGCTGATGAGCCGACGGGAAATTTAGATTCTAAAGCAACAAGAGCAGCGATGGAAATGATGGAGAGAATTAATAAGGAAGATCAGACGACAATGATGATGGTCACCCATGATCCAATTACAGCTAGCTATACAGAAAGAGTTGTGTTTATTAAAGACGGTACATTATTTAATGAAATCCACCGTGGCGAGAATCGACAAGCGTTTTTCCAAAAAATCATCGACGTGTTATCGCTGTTGGGAGGGGATGCAAGTGACCTTTCGTCAATTCGCGTTTAACAATGTTTTTCGCAATAAACGTATTTATGCAGCCTATTTTCTAAGTAGCTTATTTTCCGTACTTGTTTTTTTCGTATATGCCATTTTTGCCTTCCATCCGGGGTTATCGAAAATCAACCCGAGTGTCGCGGTTGGCCTCCATCTCGCTGAGGGCATTATTTATGTGTTTTCGTTTATTTTCGTCTTAGTGTCGATGAGTGCCTTTTTGAAATCTCGTAAAAAGGAATTCGGCTTAATGGTCATGTTAGGGATGACCAATCAACAATTACGTCGTATGGTCTTCTTAGAAAACGTCTTAATTGGATTTTCGGCAACTGTTTCTGGAATCGCGGTGGGCCTCGTTTTCGCAAAATTGATTTTAATGGCGGCGCAGAGCATTTTAAGTTTAGATCAAGCCTTGCCTTTTTATTTACCATGGCAAGCAGTCTTATTAACATTTAGTGCCTTTTTAATTTTGTTCATTGTTATTTCCTTTTTTACGGTTTCTATTTTAAAAGGGAATAAATTAATTGATTTAATAAAAGGGAGTTCAGCTCCGAAAAAGGAACCAAAGGCATCAATTGCGCTTTCCATTTTGGCGGCTCTTCTACTTGTAGTTGGCTATGCGATTGCTTTAGTGGTTCGTGAAGAACAAGTTGTAATCGCGATGATTCCTGTCACAATTCTTGTGATCATTGGGACGTATTTTCTCTTTACCCAACTGAGCGTATTTACAATTAATCGATTAAAGGAACGAAAGTCGATTTTCTGGAAAAAGACAAATCTCGTTCTCTTTTCGGATCTTGCTTATCGGATGAAGGATAATGCTCGTGCCTTTTTCTTTGTAGCTATTGTTTCGACTGTTGCCTTTTCTGCAATTGGTTCGTTAGTTGGTTTCAGGTCTATGCTCACATCGGCATTGGTGAATGACAAGCCATTTGCGTTAGAATACATTTCAAATCAGGGAAACAAGCAGGAGTCAGAGCATATCCAAGCCATTGAAAAAGAACTAACACCAATCAATTATAAAAAGGGAAGTATAGAGATCAAACATGCTCCTGTAAAAAATGAGGATGGAGATTCCACTGAATGGGCAATTGTTCCTCAATCTGAATATAACCAGTTAGCGAGGATAGCAGGTGAAACAGATAAGCAGGTGAATCTGAAGAGTAATGAAGCTGTCCTATTATATTTCCAAAATTCATTTAGTAATTTGCCAGATTTACCAAAGAAAGTCAGTCGCCAAATTGGCGAACAGAATGTTCAGCAAATAGACATTCAATTAACAAATGTGATAGGAACTTTTGAAGATAAATTTGTCGTAAGCGATGAGCTGTTTAAAAAGTTAGAGTCAACAAAAACAGACACCTATTATGCGTTTCAGGTTGAAAATTGGAAATCTACAGTAGATAGTGGCAAAAAATTAATGAAAGATATGGGTGTAGTAGAAACAAGTGGACATGACATGAACAATATGTTCCAATTCTCTTCTTTAGCTTATGATTGGAATATAATTAACCAAGGATATGGAGCCGTTCTATTTATTGGTTTATTTATCGGCGCCGTCTTCTTTGTCGCAGCAGGAAGCTTCTTATATTTCCGTCTCTATGCTGATTTAGAAGATGAGAAACAAAAGTTTTCTATGATCGATAAGCTCGGTCTTACGGATAAGGAATTATCGAAAATATTAACAGTCCAATTGGCCTTGCTATTTTTTGTTCCAATACTTGTTGCCGTGATCCATGGAGCTGTTGCACTTACTGCCCTGCAGCATATGTTTGATTTTAACTTATTTAAGAGCTCAGCATTGGTATTAGGAACCTTTACCGCAGTTCAATTAGTGTATTTCCTCTTCATTCGCTTTAATTACATTCGTAAAATTAAAGAATCGATTTAAATAGGAAAATTTGAAATTGACGGCACATTTCTAAGGAGATGTGTCTTTTTCTTATAAGAAAATATAAAATGTTCCTCTTATAAGATAACTCTAGACATATATATCACATCATGATATATTGTTTTTAGATATATGTATCGTTTTTTGATATATCCTAAAGAGATATAGAAGGTGATGAGTTGAAGAAAACGGAGCAATTAACAGATTCCATGTTTTATATTATGGCTGCTTTAACGAAGCCAAGGCATGGCTACGCGATTATGAACTTAATTGAAGAAGCAACAAAAGGTGCCATTACGATAGGTCCTGCTTCCATGTACACGATTATTAAAAAGTTATTAAAACAAGGGTGGATTTATTTGCATGATGGGTCGGATTCAAGACGTAAAACATATTTGCTTACTGAAAAAGGCAGAGAAGTATTAAGTGAAGATTTGCAGCTAAGAAAACGGATGATTCAATTAGCGGAAACAGGGTTGAAGGAGGTTGAAGAATGAGACAAACAAAGTATATTCCTTCAGGTGGGTTAGCCTTTTCTGAGGATGAGGATATGGAAAAATTACGCCGATTTTCTTTGAAAGGATGGCATGTTAGTGGCTTTAAATTTATGGGGTATACCCTTGAAAAAGGAGAAAGCTTGGATTATATCTATAGCATAGATTATCGTTCGTTAACAGAGGATGAAGAAGAGGAATACTTTGCCTTTTTTTCTTCTGCTGGATGGTCGCATATCGCCTCAGAAGCAAATATCCATTTATTTCGAGCACTTCCTGGTACACAACCAATTTATACTGACCGGGATACAACAGTTGAAAAGTATAAAAATTTAAGTGATTCCATGAACAAACTAGCCATTCCATTTGTTTTCATTACAGCGCTCGTTTGGATTGGTGCAATGATTAGCTCTGGTATCTTACAATCAATCCTTCTTGGAGTAGCTGTTATTCTCAGTATAATTGCCCTTCCAACAGCTTGGACGATCATCACAACGTACAGTAACAAATGGAAGGTAGAAGGGAGAAAGGGATTAGTCAATTTAGTCAAAACCATACCATCCCTTGTCTTAGTCATGCTGGCGATTCTTTTGTTATTTGTCGGTGGTAAAGACCCAGACCCCGCAATTAACCTCTTAAGCTATATGGTAGCAGGAGCGGTCGTACTCCCAATACCTATTTGGGTCATTATGTCCCTTTATCATAAAATGAGGGAGAAGAAGGTTTAGAATAGAGCTTGAAAAATAAAGTTTTGTCAAAATGAATAAGATAAACTGTATAAAAACAGGTGACAAGGGGATTGTGACGTACAGGATGTATGCAACAAGCAATCAATCGAGCGAATATGTTGAAACTTTCAGCTCATTTCATTCGTAAAGACTAGAAGTAAGAAAGGACGGGTGGGGTATGGAGCCAATTTTAACCGTTAGGGATTTGGGAAAATCGTTTAAACAAACACAAATTATTAAAAATATCTCCTTTCAAGTGCATAAGGGAGAAATTATGGCCATTCTTGGACCAAATGGGGCGGGGAAGTCGACGACGATTCGAAATATTATGGGGATTATGTATCCGGATGAGGGAACGGTGCAATTTCATAATCAGCCAACAGGTGAAATTCCTCGTCACAAAATTGGGTATTTACCGGAAGAACGTGGTCTATATAAGAATGTGAATGTGATGGATATGATTTTATATTTAGCTGAACTAAAGGATTATCCCTTGAAAAAAGCAAGACAGCGGGCGATGGACTATTTAGCGAAACTTGGCCTTGAGGGAAAAGAAAAAGTTTCTGTTGAGGAATTATCGAAGGGAATGGGGCAAAAGGTGCAATTTATCGGTTCGATCATTCATGAACCAGAGTTGTTAATTTTGGATGAACCCTTTTCGGGATTAGACCCTGTTAGCCAAGAGGTTTTTAAAAAAGAAATTCAGGAATTGGCAAATCAGGGTACAGCGATTTTATTATCTTCCCATCAAATGAATATGGTGGAAGAGGTTTGTGATCGCTTATTTATGATCCATCGTGGGCAAAAGGTGATTTATGGATCATTAGAAGATGTAAAAAATCAATATGCTAATTTTAAATGTACGATTCGTGGGAAAAATGATGTGCATGCATTGGAGCATCTTGCAGAGGTACAACGCGTTGAATCAACGGGTGATGTTGCAGTACTTTACTTAACTCCAGATGTACATATTCCATCATGGTTAAGGCAGCTTCCAGAAAATCTGAATATTCAAGAGTTATCGATTGATCGGATATCTTTACATGAAATTTTTATAGATGTGGCAACAGATCGACACGTAGGTCAAGATATTCGGGAAGGGGGCGATCATAATGCGAAATAGCTGGAAGGTGGCCAAATGGGAAATTAAACGCAATATGAAAAATAAATCGTTTATTATTTCTTTAATCATTACACCGATTATTTTTATGTTATTTGCGTTTATTCCTACTCTTTTTAATTCGGAAGATGAGGCAACGCAAGTTTTTATTTTAGATGAGCTGAATGTATATGAACAAGTGGCGGAAATGGTTACTTCAGCTGAGTTGAATTGGGAGTTGCAGCAGACAGATGTCGCTGAATCGGAAATGGCGGCTAAGGCGGAAGCGAATGAACATACAGCTTATATTGCTCTAACAGAAAAGGCGCTAGAGGAAGGAGAAATCCCTGTTTATTTGAACGACAATGTGGAGGAGAACTTCCTTTTTGAAGCGTCGATCATAGAAACCCCACTTCGCCAACTACAACTGGAGCGGATGAATTTATCCGATCAACAGTTGGAGGTCATTGGAAAGGGCGTTTCATTGAAGCCGATTGAGATTGAAGATAAAGGGACTGCCTCAAAAGCTGAAGGGGAAGCAGCTGAAGAGACAGAAGGAGATCCATTCAGGCATCTTGTTCCCGGTATAGCAGCAGGCATTGTCTTATTTTCGATTGTCATCACAGGGATGATGATCTTCACTTCTGCCTCACAGGAGAAAAAGGAAAAGGTAGCGGAGATTATTTTATCATCCATTACACCGACAGATCTTATGCAAGGAAAAATCATTGGCTATTTTATTTTAGGCATTACTCAAGTGGCCGTATGGTTAGCGTTTCTTCTCCCTATCGCTTTATGGAAGATTGACTTTCCGATTCTAGAATACTTATTTGTACCTGAATTGGCGATTCTTTTGTTTATCGCTTTAGCTGGCTACCTCTTATTCGCGGCTATTTTTGTTGGGATGGGGGCAACGGTCGAAGATATGACCTCTACAAGTAACTTTCAAGGAATTGTCATGATGTTGCCATTCCTTCCATTTATGTTTATGGGCCCGATTATAATGGATCCAAGTGGTTTGATTGCAAAAGTCTTAACCTTTATTCCCGTCACCACACCGGGCGTGCTCTTAATTCGTCTATCAATGCTCGAAGAATGGCCGTGGATTGAAGTCATCATTGCAATCCTCGTGTTACTTGTATTTATTTGGTTAGCGATGAAAGCAGCCGGGAAAATTTTCAAAATGGGTATTCTTATGTATGGAAAAAATGCCACACCAAAAGAAATTTGGAAGTGGTTGTGGGCTTAAAGAGTAGCTCCTGGTCAGGAAATGACCAGGAGTGTTTTTTTACTCTTGTATAGGAGAAAATACTCCCGTATAGAAGCAGAATAATCTCGTATAGCAAAAAATAATCTCGTATAGCAAAAAATACTCTCGGATAGCGACGAATTACTCTCGTATAAAAAAACATTCCCATTATATGATATAATAGAGCGTATGAATTTTAATAGAGGAGATTCTAAATCTATGGAATGGAAAAACCTATTACGTGGCCTCCTAATAGGAGCAACGGATTTAATACCCGGGGTTAGTGGGGGGACAGTTGCGTTTGTTCTAGGAATCTATGACAGGCTATTAGCCTCGATCAGTGGTTTCTTTAGCCGGGATTGGAAAAAGCATATTGGCTTTTTATTCCCACTTGCCCTTGGCATGGGAACAGCGTTACTTGTCTTGAGTAAAGGGATTGATTATTTGCTGACGGAGCATAAAGAGCCTACTCAATTTTTTTTCATGGGGCTTGTGTTGGGCGTTTTACCCTATCTTATGAAACAAGCAGAAGTGAAAAGAAACTTTTCAACTAAGCATTATATTGTTTTAGTGATCTTGGCGATTCTCTTTGCATCTTTAGGCTTTTTAAACACTCAAGAGAATGTTGAGCCCATCACATCACTGAATATGACCACCACAATCGGTTTGTTTTTTTCAGGGTGGTTAGCCAGTATGGCCATGCTTTTGCCAGGGATTAGTGGTTCTTTTGTTTTACTTTTATTAGGCGTATATTCAACAGCGATCAACGCGCTTTCGACTTTGAATATTCCCTTGATCATCACGATTGGCGCTGGGGTGATCGTTGGTTTTATTGTGAGTAGTAAAGGAATCCAATATTTACTCTCCCATTTTCCGCATCTTACTTATGCTATGATTATCGGGATGATCGTAGGCTCCGTATTTGTGATATATCCGGGTATGGCAAGTGGAGTAAGTATCGCCATAAGTATCATCACGTTTTTACTAGGGCTCATTCTTTCTTTCTCCCTTAGTTTAATAAAAAAGCCTTCATAAAAGTTTAATCAAATGTTTGATTAAGAACAAAAGCGCAAGCGCCTTGCTCAGCCCCGACAAGCAAATGTTCCTGAACCTATGAAAGGCGGTCTTTCCCTTCATAGGTTCAGGGTTATTTGACCTCGAGGGGCTAGGCGCTGGAGCTGGATGTCAACCGCGACATAAGCAACTTATCCGCAAGCTAGGATTTTATAAATTCCTAAGTAATAAAAAAATCCGCTAGGTATGATATCTAGCGGATTTTTTCCTATTAAAAATTAAAATCAACTTCCTTTTGTTCTTGCTCCTCCACGCCTTTCATATAGTTAATGCGGCGTTGGGCAGCAGCTTGACCCACTTGTTCGTCCGCATGGTAGGAGGAACGAACTAAAGGACCAGCTTCACAATGGCTGAAGCCTTTAGAAAGAGCAATCTCTTTTAATTCTGCAAATTCATCTGGATGATAATAACGGACAACATTCAGATGCTTTTTCGTTGGTTGTAAGTATTGGCCAATTGTCATAATATCGACATTATGAGCACGAAGATCGTCCATGGCTTGGATGATTTCTTCTTTCGTTTCACCTAGCCCCACCATAATGCTCGACTTTGTTGGGGTTTTTGGCGCAATTTCTTTTACTCGCTGCAAAAGTTGTAGCGAACGACGATAGGTTGCTTTCGCGCGAACCCGCGGTGTTAAGCGCTCCACTGTTTCAATATTATGGTTAAAAATTTCTGGCTCACTTGACATTAAGGTGTGCAGACTTTCATAGTCTCCCTTCATGTCAGATGGTAAGATTTCGATCGTACAGCCAGGGTTTTTCCGGCGAATGGCTCGTACTGTTTCTGCAAAAACAGCTGCCCCACCATCATTTAAATCATCACGGGCAACCGCTGTGACTACGACATGCTTTAAGCCCATAATTTTTACGGAATCAGCGACTCTTTCTGGCTCGCCCCAATCTAGCTCATTTGGGAGCCCAGTTTTAACTGCACAAAAGCGGCATCCTCTTGTACAAGTATCTCCAAGGATCATGAAAGTAGCTGTCTTTCTTTCACTCCAACATTCATGAATATTTGGGCAACGCGCTTCTTCACAAACTGTATTTAAACGTTGCCCCCGCATTAATTTTTTAAGGCCCCTATACGATTCATTCGTATTAATTTTAGTTTTTAACCACTCTGGTTTTCTAATATATTCTTGTTTATCGATTGCCATTATACATGCACCTTCTTTTGAAATTTTAAATTCCATTCATCTGAGCGATACTTTGATTCTGCTAGAGTCTGTACTTCTTCCCATTGGGAGTCACTAAGTTCAAATGGAGTAAACTGTAAGTCTAATCCGGTTTCAAATCCTTTTGTGAAAGCAGCGACTGCCTGTTCATATGTAATCTCTCTTCCGCTAGCCTCATTCATAGAGATGGCTTTATTGGAAAAAGACTCTCTTTTGCGAGCTCGCATCTCTTCTGTTGAAAAAGCGAATAGATCAAAGAGCATGTCTCGGTCGATTGTAAAAGGTAAGGAACCATGTTGCATCAAAACGCCCATTTTTCTCGTTTGCGCATGTCCGGAAATTTTTTTCCCCTCTACAAGCATCTCATAATCAGATGGTCTTTCAAAACATACAGCAGAACGTTCTTGGATAAAATGTTCCTCTGGCATGGAAAATTGCGCATCAATCCCCAATTCCTTGAATCCTGCAAAAATCCCTTGCGCTAGTGTATGATACGCTTTACGTATGGAATCTTCTATGTATGGCTTTTGTTCAGAAACAACAAGGCTATAGGTACATTCATCATCATGTAAAACAGCACTCCCGCCAGTTAACCGCCGGACAAACTGACATCCGTGTCGTTCAATGCCGGGAAAATCAATCGTTCTTTCTTTTTGAAAATGACCAATGGATAGAGTGGGCTTTGACCAACCATAGAAACGAAGAACAGGTGGAATGAGATCTGCACTATGCCAAAGGAGTAAACATTCATCCAATGCCATATTGATCGCTGCATCTTGATGTCCAGTATTGATAAGCCCCCAAGTATCTTTCATTTTGCTCAACTCCTAGATGAATTTAAAAATCATAGAAGGCCATGGCTTAAGTGATCGTTTTCTAATTTTTTCAATAAAAAGGAAAATGTCTGTGTTTTGAGGATGAAAAGCCCTGTAGCCATTTCCTAGTTCAAAACGCACGAAAAAACTGCATTATCAAAGAAATGCAGTTTCTCATGAAAATCGTCTACGAGTTCATGTTTCCCACACTTCAGAAGATATGCTGTGTCTTTATCTGCTAGAAGTATGGTAACAAATGTCAATATAAATGTACAGTTTTGTGATCGGGATGACAGGAATTGAACCTGCGACCCCTTGCACCCCATGCAAGTGCTCTACCAAGCTGAGCTACATCCCGCTTAACTCCTATTATAGTGGATGGGCTCCTGGAAAACAATCCTAAAATGCTTGTTACGACCCACCTTCAATGCTTTTTTTATACTGATCTAGCACTTTTGGCAGGATGTTGGCAATCACGTCTTCTTCCAATCGAGACAATAGGCCGTCTTCTTCATTCTCTTTTTTGATGGAGGATACCTCTTTATGCAATTTCTCCATCTTTTTATCGAGGTCTGCCGCAATGAAGGCTGTGCTTTGTAGTTCCTTCGCCATATGGGCTGGAATTTCTTTATCATATTTATAGTAAATTTTATGTTCAAGACTGGCCCAAAAATCCATGGCAATCGTACGAATTTGAATTTCGACATAAGTATGTTCTGTACGATCGGTCATAAAAATAGGGACTTGCACAATGAGATGCAAACTTTGATAGCCATTGGGCTTGGGGTTTTGAATATAATCCTTATATTCTACGACGGTAATATCTTTTTGTTTGCCAAGCATCTCAGCTAAAGCATAAATATCGGAAATAAAAGAACAAGTAATCCGAACACCCGCAATGTCGCGTATATTTTCTTTAATAGAAGCTAGGGAAAATTCGTATCCTTTGCGTTTAATTTTATTAAAAATGCTTTCCGGTGATTTGACTCGAGATTTTACATGTTCAATTGGATTGTAGTCATGAAGATAAGTAAATTCATCGGATAGTATATTAATCTTTGTGTTAATTTCATCACAAGCAAATTGATACGCCATCATAAATCGAGTGAGCTCGACTTTCATTTCTTTTATTAGTTGAATATCCAGTATTTGATCTTGTTTCATGAAGAGTCTTCCTTTCTAGATGATCTTTTTAAGGATCGAATTATGGTTAAGGAATCTACAAGTATCGTACCATAAATAAAAGAATTTTTTTAGTAAAATACAATCCCTTCCTTGTCTAAGGATAGAGAATATTATATACTACATTACAACAGTAATGCACTGATTCTGAAGGGAGGTCCCTGGATGCTTATACATCATGATGGCTCCAAACCCATTTATGTGCAGATCGCGGAATGGCTTGAAAATGAAATTATCGCAGAAACGTTTAAGAGTGATGAGAAAGTGTACTCACAATATCAATTGGCAGAGATGTTTACGATTAATCCGGCGACAGCCGCAAAGGGGTTGAATATGTTGGCGGATGAGCAAATTTTATATAAGAAACGCGGACTGGGCATGTTTGTATCAAAGGATGCGAAGAAAGAAATATTGAACAGACGAAAGAATGAGACGTTAACGGGGCTTGTTCAGGAACTTGTCTTAGAAGCGAAACGGTTAGGAGTAGAGGAAAACGACTTATTGCAGATGATTCAAGAGGCCATTAGAGGAAAGGAGGAGAAGAAATGAATGTGATTGAATGTGAAAACCTAGTGAAAAGTTATGGAAGAAGGCGAGTTTTAAAGGATTTATCTTTTACCATATTTGTCTGATGATACGTTAAAACTTGAGGAAGTTGGCGAGTTTTTTGAATTTAAGGGGATCACAGCTGAACGAGATTTTGCTCTGTCTCAGTTTACAGAAAGTAGGAATGCATTTCATGAGGGCACAATCAGGCAAGTACGCTTTATCTACCTACAAATCCCCAAAGATTTGCAAATCCAAGAAAATGACGATCTTTACTTTAATTATCCGGGTGAAGTTCAAGTGGAAGGGGTATAGAATAACGAATGATGTGGGGCCTCTTGTTTTAAAAATCCCTAGTATGGCAATCATGCTAAGGATTTTAATAATAGGAGGTTTTTGCTTGAAAAAGTTGTGGTATTCACTGTTGATTGTCGGGATAGTTTTGGGCGCTTGCAGTAGCGGAGAAGAGGCGGTCCCGCAAGTAGAGGAGGAGGCGGTTCCTGTCAGTGGGGAAGACAGTATTCTTGTACAGATGCTGAATTCAGAAGGAAAGGAAACTGGCAAAGCCACACTGAAGGAAACAAAAGAAGGCGTGAAGATTCACTTGCAGGCTGAAGGCTTAGAACCTGGGACAAAGGCGATCCATGTTCATGAAACTGGAGTCTGTGAAGCACCAGATTTTACATCAGCTGGCGCCCATTTTAACCCAGGTGGAAAAGAGCATGGATTTCAAAATCCAAAAGGATTTCATGCAGGGGACTTACCTAATATCGAAGTCGAAGAAGATGGTACTGTGAATATTGTGATCACGGCCCCTAATCTGACATTAAAGCCAGGAGAAAAGAATTCCTTATTGGATGAAGATGGCAGCGCCCTTGTTATCCATGAAAAGGCGGATGATTATAAGACAGATCCTGCAGGAAATGCCGGAAATCGAATTGTATGTGGTGTGATTAACGGAGATTAAGAGGAGCGTTTTAAAAGGTAAACAGCACATTTATTTCACTCAATCGCCAAGATCTGAGTTGGAAAAATGTGCTGCTTTTTTAATTGGGGCTTCTTAGTTTTATATGGGGAAATGTTTTATCTCTATTTGACATTTGTAGAGCAATTTGAGTCAATAATAGTAAGGATTTGAGCATGTGGAGGTAATGAAAATCGTTCAAAAAACATTACTATATAAGGTAAGCCCTTTCAATACGCGAGGTGAAAAAATGGAAGAGTGGTTAAGACTTAATTATCGGATGAAATCAGTAGGGGAACAGGACTTTGCGTTTCACTCACACGCACAGTATGAAGTTTACTTTTTTCATCGAGGTGATTGTAAATATCTTATTCATCATTCCATTTACGAGCTTCAGCCGGGGGATATTATTATTATGGATGGTCTAACGGCCCATCGAGCCAATCCCTCCAAGTTTGAAATGTATGAACGAAGTGTGGTGCATTTTTCACCAGATTGGATGATACCAGTTTTGGAGGAATTGCGAATGCCGGAGCTCCTTTCACCCTTCAAAGAAATGAGCAATTGTTTACTTCGTGGTCAGGATGAGGGGGAGCGGGAACTTATTTTACAATCGATTAAAGCGATGGACCAACTGGCAAAAAAGGATTCTACTTTTATGATGAAACCTGAGATTGAAGTAGAATTAAAGATTTTATTGTTAACCATTTTGATGCAAATTTACAAATTGAGTAAAAGAGAAAATCAACAATTAGCGATGCCAAAGAGTGAAAAGGTGGTGCATGTTGAAAATATTGCTCACTTTATTCAAGATCATTTCAAAAATAGTATCAGTTTAGAGGATATTTCTTCGGAACTCAATTTAAGTAAGTTTTATCTTTCGAGAATTTTTAAAGAAGTGACAGGCACTACTGTAATGGACTATGTGATGACTTGCCGCTTGAATCAAGTGAAATTTGATCTGGAAATGTATCCGGATCGAACCTTAATGGAAGTAGCAACAGAATCGGGATTTGAAAGCCAGGCCCATTTCAGTCGTTTTTTTAAGCAAAGGGTAGGCCTGACACCTTCTGAATATCGCAAACAAAAACTAAAATCATAGAGTAGGAGAGTGGGAAAATGGAAGAGAAGTTTGCAGCACAATTGTTTACGGTACGAGAAGAATTAGCTAAAGGAATTGCTCCTGTCTTCCGTGAGATCAAAAAAATGGGATGGGCAGGGGTGCAAATTTCAGCTTTACCACAAGGGTATGATCCACAAGAAGTAGCGGATGCTTTAAAGGAAAATCAACTTGGAACAGCGGGCATGCATATTTCATTAGATCGTCTAGAAAATGATTTAGAAAATGTCGTGAAGGAAGCGGATTTATACGGAACGAAGGATATTGTCTGCCCTTATTTACCAGGCGAATTTCAAACGGAAGAGGGGTATAAAGCAGTCCGAAAAAAATTAAATGAAGTCGCCGGGCAACTACCTGATTATCGTATTAGTTACCACAACCATGCTTTTGAATTTGCGACTGAAATCAATGGTGTGTCTGCTCTTGAATATTTATTAGAACCGGTGGAAGAGAATAAAGTTTTAGCAGAAATTGATGTGTATTGGGTAAAAAAAGGCGGCCAAGACCCACTAGCTTTTATTCAGCCATATGCGAACAGAATGCCGATCATCCATTTGAAGGATATGACCAATGATGAACAAGAGACATTCGCTGAAATTGGCACAGGAAAAATTGACTTTATTCCAATTTTACAATGGGGTGAGAAGTCAGGGGTAGAATGGTATGCGGTGGAGCAAGATTCTTGCCCAGGAAACCCGCTAGATAGTCTAGCTTTGAGCTTAGAGAATTTACTTAAATTGAAAGAAAAAATTTAAACTAAAAGTGCTTTTCTCAGCTTTTCCGGAATAATGATGTTGTTAGGTTCAAAATCACCTGATGGTATGAAAGTTTAATAGAAAAACAAAGGGAGGCTTTTTATCCGTGACAATCTTAAAAGTAGGCATTATTGGATTAGGAAATATGGGGACAAGTCACGCCAAGCGTTTGTTCAATCGTGAAATAGATGGGGCGATTTTAACGGCCGTTTGTGATGTGCGCGAAGAACGAATGGTCAAAGCGAGAGAAGAATTTGGGGATCGGGTTAAACGGTTTTTGTCGATCGATGAATTTTTTACTGATGCTGATATTGATGGAGTGATTATTGCGACTCCACATTATGACCATCCGCCCCTTGCGATTAGGGCCTTTGAAAAGGGTTGGCATGTTTTATGTGAAAAGCCTGCGGGCGTTTATACGAAAAATGTTCGTTTGATGAATGAGGCAGCGGCTAAAAGTGGAAAAGTGTTTAGTATGATGTTTAATCAGCGAACAAACCCTCTTTATCAAAAAATGCGCGAGCTGATTCAGTCAGGTGAATTAGGAGAAATCAAACGAACAAACTGGATTATCACGGATTGGTATAGGGCGCAAAGTTATTATGATTCAGGCGGCTGGCGTGCCACGTGGGAAGGTGAGGGTGGAGGTGTGATGTTGAATCAGTCGCCTCATCAACTTGACTTATGGCAATGGATTACGGGTATGATGCCGACCAGAATCCGTTCATTCTGTGGATTTGGAAAATACCATGATATTGAAGTGGAAGACGATGTGACGGCCTATGTTGAATATGAAAATGGCGCTACGGGCTTATTTGTCACGTCAACGGGTGAGGCACCTGGCACCAATCGTTTTGAAGTTGCTGGTGATCGTGGAAAACTTGTGATCGAAAATGGGAACTTGACTTTTTGGCGGCTAAGGCAATCTGAGCGTGAATTTAATCAAACTTTTACAGGCGGTTTTGGCGAACCAGAATGTTGGAAGATTGATATTCCAGTACGTGGCAAAAATAATCAACATTTAGGGATTTTAGAGAATTGGGTGGATGCCATTTTAAATGAAGCAGAACTACTAGCACCAGGTGAAGAGGGCATTAAAAGCTTAGCGATTTCAAATGGTGTCTATTTATCTAGTTGGTTGGATGACTGGGTAGAACTGCCAATTGATGAAGATCTTTATTATGAAAAGTTACAAGAGAAAATTGCGACATCAACATTCCGCAAGGATACAACAAAAGATGTTACATTAGATGTGAGTGGTACGCATTAAAAAAAGGAGGGTGCTGCATGGCGAAAGATGGGATGAATTATGCTCCAAAAGGCAAACCCAATCGTGTTGTTAAAGATGGGGAGTTTGTGATTGCGGCGATGGCGCTTGACCATGGTCATATTTATGGAATGTGTAATGGGTTAATCGAGGCAGGAGCGAGTTTGAAATGGGTGTATGATCCTGACCCCAAAAAGGTTGAAAAATTTGTGGAAACTTATCCGAATGTTCGAGCAGCTGCAAGTGAGGAAGAGATTTTGCAGGATCCTGAAGTGAAACTTGTGGCAGCCGCAGCGATTCCTTGTGAACGTGGCCCGCTTGGCATTCGCGTAATGGACAGTGGAAAGGATTATTTTACGGACAAGACACCTTTTACAACGTTGGAGCAATTAGAGGATGCGAAGGCAGCGGTTGAGCGAACAGGCCAAAAGTATATGGTTTATTATTCAGAAAGACTTCATGTGGAAAGCGCTGTTTTTGCCGGTGAGTTGATTGAACAAGGAGCAATTGGCCGTGTTATTCAGGTAACCAATTTAGCTCCACACCGACTAAACGCACCATCAAGACCGGAATGGTTTTTTGAAAAAGAAAAATATGGCGGTATTCTTTGTGATATCGGCAGCCACCAAATTGAACAGTTTTTATTTTACACAGGCAATACAAATGCAAAGGTTGTGCGCAGTCAGGTAGCAAATTATGCCAACAAGGATTACCCTGAATTAGAGGATTTTGGGGATTGTATGATTGTTGGCGAAAATGGGACCAGTCACTACTTCCGTGTCGATTGGCTTACACCAGACGGATCAGAAGTTTGGGGTGATGGGAGAGCCATTATTCTTGGAACAGACGGGTATATTGAAATCCGTAAATACATTGATGTAGGTCGAGAACGTGAAGGAAATCAGGTTTATTTAGTGAACCAAGAAGGTACCTTCCATTATTCGGTAAAAGGCAAAGTGGGTTTTCCTTTCTTCGGTGAACTTATTTTAGATTGCTTGAATCGAACGGAAAACGCGATGACACAGGCGCACGCCTTTAAAACAGCTGAACTTTGTTTAATTGCACAAAAGGAAGCAGTAAGATTAGAATAGAATCTTTACATTAAGAAACTCTGTTGGCCAATGGCTAATAGAGTTTTTTTAATTTGTTTGATTAAAATTAATTATTTTTAAATTAATATATTTAATAAATATTGATTAAAAAATTAATATTTATTATTATTGAATTAATAAATTTAATATAAGGAGGTAAAATGTGGGGTATCCATTAATTACAACTTGCCCAGTGTGCTCACAAAAGCTAAAGATTACGAAACTTCAATGCCATCATTGTCATACGACCATCGAAAATGATTTCGACCTATCAAGCTGGGCATCGCTCACACCAGAACAATTGCATTTTATTGGGATCTTTTTGAAAAGCCGGGGAAATATTAAAGAAGTTGAGAAAGAGCTGGGGATTTCTTACCCAACAGTCCGCGGAAAACTAAACGATGTGGTCGCGGCGCTTGGCTATACAGAAAAGAAAGAAGTGAAAAGTAAAACAGAGGAAAAACATGTGATTACCATGTTGGAAAATGGCGAAATCACTGCGGATGAGGCTTTGCGTCTGTTGAAAGATGAATAATGAGAGGATGATTTGGCATGAAAGAAGAAATCAAGAAAATTTTAGCAATGATGGAAGAGGGGAAATTGGACTCAGAAGAGGCAACCTCTTTGATCCAAGCTTTACAGGAAAAAGAAGTTGTGGAAGCGAAAGTGGAACGTACTGATTATTTAAATAAATTTTTGAAGATCCGTATCAAGGATGAAGAGGATAGGGTGAATGTGAACTTGCCATTGCGATTGGTGAAGGTAGCTTTACAATCTGGATTAAGCATTGCTTCTAAAATCCCTGAATCAGCTAAATATGTAGAGGGAATCGACAAAGTTGATGTGGACCTTATATTAGAAGCAATTGAGCATGAAGCAGAAGGACAAATTGTGGATATCACAAGTGGAGATGGAGAACAAGTTTCAATTGTGATTGAGTGAGAAAGCCATGTTAAAAATAACGATTAAACAAGAGAACCAAAAACCGAGGACCATCCGCTTGCCATACTTTTTAATAAATTCTGCTGGTCGAATCGCTACATCCAACCTCTTGTGGAAAATCATAAATTCTAAAAGAAAACAGCAGCAAGAAAAAGCGGAACATGACCAATGGCTATCCCTAGAGGAAATAGAGTGGAAAGACATTCAGCCTTTATTAGAAGAAGTGAAAAAATATAAAGGGCTGACCATCGTGGATGTGCAAGACAAAAATGGGCAAGGTGTTTCGATTGAGCTTTGAGTCCTATTCCCCTTTTTTGAGAAAAAGGGAAATTCTTGCGCATAGAGTAAATAAAGATGATGAAGTGAATCAGAAAGAAAGAACGGTTACTGCCCTCGTGGCTTGCCGTTCCCATAAAAAAAGAGCTTTTTTTAGCAAAGCTCTTTTGTATTGCTCCTACCCTATATTGGAGTTTCACTTTATTCAGCAGTATGAATAACAGGTATTTTCTTTATAACCATTTTAGCAACGATGTATAGGCTATATCCAATCACAGCTCCTGATGTATTAAAAACTAAATCATCCAGTGTCCCACGTCTTGTCATCGTAAAGAAGGTTTGGATTAGTTCAATGGTTAAGGATGAGGCAAATCCTAATAAAACAATCATCCATAACCGCTGACAATGTTGAAACAAAAGTGGAACGAATAGCCCGAAAGGAATGAATAAAGCAACGTTTCCGACAGAATATAGCATTTGCAGTTTGGTGTTGGACATATTTTTTAGTTCATAAAAGAGGTGGAAATCGAAATGATACGTTGTTTTTCCACCCCATATTCCAAAAGGGAGATTCCAGTGGAATGGTTGCATGGTCAGGAATATGACAGATAAGAGGTAAACAAAAAACAAATTGACGACCAGTTCTCGAGACGAATCCACATATTTTTTCTTGTATCTTTTATTACGGTACATAATCCAAAGGATACTGAATATACCGAGAATGATAAGTCCTGACCACACTTTTACCGCTCCCTTATAACACGATGTCTCTTTTCTTTTCCCGTCTCCATAATAGCATAATGAATACAATACCTGCTACCAGAAAAAAACTATAACATAACGGGACTAGCCATTGCGGTAAGTCCAAATCGGTAATCCAGTCCAGCAAATAACGTAATCCGAAGGCTAGCAATCCAAAGATAACCGGAACTTGGACGCCAATGAGTGTAATATAATTAGGGACAAGATGGGAGACGGATAGGCTGATTAAGACTAGAATGAATCCCAGTACATAAATGGTAGATTCATGATGCCCATTTCTTTTTATTTTTTTATCCAGCGCTGTTCTTGTTTCATCTAAATTTTCACCACTCAAGCCTTCTGGTTATATATTCGTAATGATTGGGAAAAAAGTTTTAAAAAAGAGAAGATTTTTTTGAAAAAGTTGGGAGAGGAATAAAAAAGCTGCCGAGAAATAAAATCTCGGCAGCTTTTTGTGCAGATTGCACTTCTTATTTTTCTAACATCCAAACATGCTGGCGATCTCTTGTTTTTTCTTCGCCTTTATGTTCGATTGTTACTGTATAAGCTTTAAGGTCAGGAAGTTTATCTCCTTGTTGGAGCTCTACGCGTTCTGGATTTTTCACTTTTCCGCCGCCATGACCTACTTCCACATAAGTACCTGCTACGGGTGCTGTGTCACCTGGTTTGTAAAATTGGTTCATAATGTATTTCCCTCACTTTAGATAGATTGCACACTACAAGACATTATAACAAACAATGCATACAAAATGCCAACTCAATCGTAAAAAAATTTTACAAAAAGTACAGCTCCATAAATTTGCCGAGTTGTACCCGAATTACAATGGTAGCCACAATCATGTGAATCATGCCCAAAAAGATAAAGGTAGTCATAATTCGGTCATGATCCGGGGTGAATCGTGCCCGAAAAGACAATGATAGTCATAAATTGGTCATGATCCTGGGTGAATCGTGCCCGAAAAGACAATGATAGTCATAAATTGGTCGCGATCCTGGGTGAATCGTGCCCGAAAAGACAATGATAGTCATAAATTGGTCGCGATCCTGGGTGAATCGTACCCGAAAAGGCAATGATAGTCATAAATTGGTCGCGATCCTGGGTAAATCGTGCCCGAAAAGGCAATGATAGTCATAAATTGGTCGCGATCCTGGGTAAATCGTGCCCGAAAAGGCAATGATAGTCATAAATTGGTCACGATCCAGAGTGAATCATGCCTGAAAAGATAACGAAGCCCCCAATTCGGTCACGATGCCTATAGTATTTTACTTAAAAATTCTTGCGTCCGTTCATTTTGTGGATTATCGAAGATTTGGTCGGGGTTTCCCTTTTCCATGACAATCCCCTCATCCATAAAGACTACGCGATCACCAACTTCACGGGCAAAGCCCATTTCATGAGTGACGACAACCATGGTCATTCCATCATCTGCTAGATCCTTCATGACTTGTAAGACGTCACCAACTAATTCAGGGTCAAGAGCGGAAGTAGGTTCATCAAAAAGCATGACCTTTGGGTTCATAGCTAAAGCTCGCGCAATGGCCACCCGTTGTTTTTGCCCGCCTGATAGGCTCTGAGGATAGACATGAGCTTTATCGGAAAGCCCGACCTTCTCCAATAAAGGCTGGGCAATTTTCTCAGCATCTGAATTGGACATTCCTTTTACCTTTTGCGGACCCAATGTAATATTTTCTAACACCGATTTATGAGGAAAAAGATTAAAATGTTGAAACACCATGCCTACTTGGGATCGGATATCATTAATATTCACTGCTGGATCGACGATATTATCGCCATCAATGATCACTTCCCCTGATGTAATCTCCTCTAATAAATTGAGGCATCGAAGAAAAGTACTTTTTCCAGAACCAGAGGGTCCGATGACACAGACCACTTCATTTTCCTCAATTTCCATATCGATTCCTTTTAATACTTCCAATTTACCGAAGCTCTTATGCAAATCATTCACCGTAATCATCTTAGACATCCAGCTTCCTTTCTAATCTTTGTAAATAATATGAGGTAGGAACAGTAATGAGAAGATAAAGTATACAAACCATAATTAACGTTTGGAAAGCGGAGAAGGTTGCATTATAATACTGTTTTCCCATATATAGAAGCTCCCCCACAGCAATAACGGAAAAAAGGGAAGTATCTTTCAAACTAATGATAAATTGATTTCCGAGGGGAGGAATCATTCGCTTGAAAGCTTGAGGCCAGATAATATAGCGCATTGTTTGTTTCTCAGTTAGCCCGATGGATCGTCCAGCTTCATGCTGTCCTTTATCAATGGATTTCACTGCGCCACGCACAATTTCCGAGATATAAGCACCTGCATTAATTGTGATGGCAACGATGGATGCCGTGATCTTATCGATATTAAATCCAATTAAATCCTCAGAGAGACCCACATAAATAAACAAAATTTGCACAAGAATGGGGGTTCCACGAACAACTTCAACATAAAAGGTACAAATGCCGCGCAGTATTTTGCTTTTTGATAAGCGACCTAAACCTGCTAAGGCGCCCAGGATAAAACCAAGAATCAGACCTGTAATTGTAATAATTAATGTCCAAAGCAGTCCTTTAAAAAGAAGGGGCAGGCTTTGAATATAGTGACTATCCATGATTGTTTCTAACATTCTCTATTTCTCTCCCTTTTAAATACAGATTTTATATGAGTGAAAAGTCGCAACAAGTTAATGGCACTTGTTGCGACCGGCTGAAAGGCGGGAATGCAACTAATCTATAGATTTACCCCTATAACCAAATGAAGTTTCACTTATTCTTCTCCTAGCCATTCATCCCCAGGTTTTTCACCGAAATATTTTTCGTAAATCTCAGCATAAGTTCCATCTTTAATCATGCTTTCTAGTGCCTTATTGGAGTCATCCACTAATTCGGATCCCTTTTTAAAGGCGATTCCATAGGATTCCCCTTGAAGGATTTCTCCTGTTGTTTTTAATTTTCCTTTTCCCTCTTGAGCGATATAATACTGAACGTTTGGAACATCATATAGGACGCCATCGAGCTTGCCGTTGGCCAAGTTCATATATGCTGTGACAATTTCAGGATAGGCTTCTACTTGAGCCTCTGTATTTTTGCCTAAAAAGCTTTCACTTGTGGATCCTTGACGAGAGCCAATTTTCTTTCCATCCACATCATCAATCGACTCAATATCGCTATCTGTTGGAACCATTAAAATAATACCGGAATCATAATAAGGAATAGAGAAATCAAGTGTTTCTTCACGTTCAGGTGTAATCGACATTCCGGCAATGCCGATTTCATAACGGCCACCTTGCATACCTGCAAGTAGACCATCAAAATCCATTGTTTCAAATTCAACTTCATAGCCAGCACGTTTGGCGATCTCTTTGATTAAGTCAACATCAAAACCTTCTAATTCTCCTGTTTTTGTATTAAGGTATTCAAACGGTTTGAAATTAGAATCGGTTGCAACTGTATAGGTTTTCCCTTTCGTATCACCGTTTCCTTTACTACCATCCGCATTTTCTTTTGTTCCACAAGCTGCAAGCGTTAGCATAATGGAAACCATTGCTACGAGAAAAATAAACTTTTTCTTCAAGATTGTGACACTCCTCTAGGTTTTTTACATCTATTCTCCGTGCTTAGCACTTTTCGATTTCTGTTTCCGAAAGTGGTTGGCAAAGCATAAAATGTTCGTAGTTCGCAGAACAGACGCTTGGGCTTTTATTCCACCCGTTCTTTATTATCTACTAAAGCTGGAATAAAGGAAAAATTCTCAAAACAGTATGAGGATGGATCAGCAAGGATGAGAGCATGTGTCAGCAACGTAAGCTACCATTCTTGTAAAAATCCTCTCTATAAGTCTTGATAACTGTTTGATACCCTTATGGAAAATGAAATAAACATGATTTATGCAAAAGGAAAAAAGTGATTTTAAGGGAGAGGGATTGATTTTCCCGAGAGAATAATGGAAGCATAAAAGTGAGTGAGATCCAAGAAGAGTTTGGATGTACAAAAAAGTGAAGGATCATCGAGAACGTCGATCCAAGCTTGGGTTGGGTCTACGAAAAAGTGAAAGTTCGTGAAAAACGTCGACCCAAAGTGAGGTTGGATGCACGAAAAGTCGAATGATCATCAAAAACATAGATCCAAGAGTAGGTTGGGTCTACGAAAATGGAAATGATTATCGAGAACGTCGATCCAAGCTTGGGTTGGATCGACGAAAAAGTGAAAGTTCGTGAAAAACGTCGACCCAA
>NZ_VTQV01000006.1:0-41935 GCF_008764245.1 Bacillus subtilis | reverse complement strand
ATCCAAGCTTGGGTTGGATCGACGAAAAAGTGAAAGTTCGTGAAAAACGTCGACCCAAAGTGAGATTGGATGCCCGAAAAGTCGAATGATCATCAAAAACATAGATCCAGGAGTAGGTTGGGTCAACGAAAATGGGAAGGATCATCAAAAACGTCGATCCAAGCTTGGGTTGGGTCGACGAAAAAGTGAAAGTTCATGAAAAACGTCGATCCAAGCTTGGGTTGGGTCTACAAAAAAGTGAAGGATCATCAAAAACGTAGGTCCAAAGTGCGCTTGGATCTACGAAAAGACAAAGGACTAGCAAAAAACTGTGGGAGTATTATAGAATGGCTTCATTTATTTTTTCAGATTCATTTCAGCCTTGATTTTTTCTAATAAATGCTGACAGCCTAAGCTTACGAGTTGATATGTCTCCTGAAAGTCGCCTGTATAGTAAGGGTCAGGTACATCTTTTGGTTGATCGGTTAAATCAAGAAGGCGGATCGTATTAGAGTGTGGAGCATGCTCGGAAATTTTCTTAATATTGCCGATATTGCTTTCATCCATTCCAATAATATAATCGAACTTGTTTAAATCTTCTTTCGTAAACTTCCTTGCGAACAACTCATCCGCCTTGATTTGGTATTTATTTAGAATTTCTAAAGTCCCTCGATGGGGGCTAGACCCAACATGCCAATCGCCCGTGCCGGCAGAATCGACTTGGATTTTTTCACTTAAGCCCTCTCTTTTAACGAGGTCACGGAAAATGGCCTCCGCCATGGGAGACCGACAAATATTGCCGAGACAAACAAATAACACGCGAATCATTCGCTTCCCTCCTCTAAAACTGAAATGGCTATTTTTGATAAATCGGCGTCTGCCTGTTCCGTCATCTGTTGAGAAAAAACAAAGGACCATGGTTGCGAAGACATAGGGTCAATTTCTAGTGAAGAAGAGAAGATTCCTTGCGCAATAGTCTCGTTATGATGATCTGTGATCCTAACGGCCTGTTTTTGTAAACGTAAAGGATAGGAAAAGCCATTGTGCAGGAAGACCGTTGCCACAAGTCCACCATTTTTCTTGTATTTTGTCTTAATTGGGGTAGCGGTAAAGGACTCCTCAGGAAGATCGATTGATTGTGCCTTTTGGATATAGAGCTCCTTTTCTTTTTCAGTTAATTGCTGCTCCCAGACAGGATGAAAATGAATAGCTGACATGATCATCATTCCTTAATAAGATTGAGTGATTTTAAACCATTAGCGATACCAGATTCTGTGACACTGGTTGTTTTATGTTTGGCGTACTGATAGAGATCTGGATGTGCATTCCCCATGGCAAATCCTTCTCCTACAGTTTGTAACATTTCTTTATCATTCATACCATCTCCGAAAGCAATCGCATTTTCTCTCGGAATCTGTAAAACTTCTAGTATTTTGTGAATGGCGCCCCCTTTATTTACCCGATCACGTATTACATCATAACAATGGAGTAATGCTTCCACATTGACCTGGGAAAGATGATAGGTGGGATCAAAATGATATAGTTGCTGATCTTCCGGTTTTAGATTGATTAAAGTGGCTCCCAAAATTTGATCGGCCACTTCTTCCGTAAACAATTCGTTTTGTTTTAGTTGAAACATCTCAATAAAATGCTGGACAACAGGCGTATCTAAGCATGTGAAATAGTTTTTTTCGCTTGTATATAGGACCATCTCATGATCGTTCTTTTTCGCGATCTCTAGAAACTGCAACACCGTTTCTCTCTTCATGGGTTCATTGACAACAGGCTCTTCTTTATAAAGTGCAAGAGCTCCATTATAGCCGATAAAAGAATGGACATTCAGCTCCTTTGCCAAATCTCTAATTTCATGTAAAGGTCTGCCGGTGGCAAGGAACACTTCCAATCCCTTTTTTTGGACTTGTCGAATCGCCTCTTTTGTTGAAAGATCATAAGTATGATCTGGTTTTAGGATTGTTCCATCAATATCTAAAAATAATATCTGATAAGTAGACATTTCATTCTCCCCTAGAAGTTTGTTTTCCTCCTAGTTTATCATAGAAAGGGGGCAAAACATACGATACAAAAAGAAGATAGGGAAATTACGCTCATTTTGTCAAGAGAAATGTAAGAACGATTGCTTGACACTCCCGTAGAAATAGGGAATGATAAAATCGTGAAGCTACTATTAAAATATGAGTAAGGAGAGAGCCTAATGAAATATCGTAGACTAGGAAGAACAGGATTAAAAGTTAGTGAGATTAGTTTAGGAAGCTGGCTAACATACGGAAAATCAGTAGAAGATAATACAGCAACAAAGACGATACATAAAGCGTATGATTTAGGAATTAACTTTTTTGACTCTGCAAACGTTTACGAACAAGGGGAAGGTGAAAAGGTTCTTTCTAAAGCATTGAAGGAATTTCCGCGTGAATCTTATGTCATTACAACAAAAGCTTTTTGGCCAATGGGAGAGGGCCCGAACGATAGAGGGCTATCACGTAAGCATGTTTATGAACAAGTTCATAATAGTTTGAAGCGTATGGATCTGGATTATGTGGATATTTTCTATTGTCATCGTTATGATCCCGAGACACCTGTAGAGGAAACGCTTCGTGTGATCGATGACTTAATTCGCCAAGGGAAAATTTTATATGCGGGTGTAAGTGAATGGTCGGCTGCACAAATTGAGGAAGCTGTCGGGATCGCCGATCAAAAATTACTAGATCGCATTGTCGTCAATCAGCCGGTTTATAATATGCTGAACCGTTATATTGAAAAGGAAGTCTTACCTGTATCAAGTAAATACGGGATTGGACAAGTGGTGTTCTCTCCACTCGCTCAAGGTGTTTTAACTGGAAAATACCTTGGTGGTCAAATTCCTGAAACAAGTCGTGCGGCGAATGATGAGATCAATAATGGTGTGAAAGGCATGCTGACAGAAGAAGTATTAGATAAAGTAAGAAAATTAGACGAAGTGGCAAGGGAATTGGATACAACATTACCAGCTCTGGCACTTGCTTGGATTTTGCGACAACCAATGGTCGCGAGTGCTTTAGTAGGGGCTAGTAGACCAGAACAAATTGAGGCCAATGTAAAAGGCAGTGAACTAGAGTTAACCGCCGATGTACTTGATAAAATAGAAGGCATACTTGCCTAAAGGGAAAACTCCGATTTCTTGCATGAAATCGGAGTTTTGTATCGCGAAAATTGGAAAAAGGGTTTTTTAAAAGAAGTTTATTTACATATTAGGAATATATGGATTACAGACAAAAAGAAACTAATTAACAATTGGCAAAAAGACGCAAGCCGTCTATGAGTCGTTGTCTTTTTTCAGAAAGGGTTTTATATCTGAGATGAGCCTTTTAGCATTCCGAATGTCCCTTCATATCATCAATAGTGGCATTATCCTGCCGTACTAGTAGAATAATATAAAACAAAGAAAGGAACTTTATATACATGCAGCAAGAGAATTTTACAAGGGGTTCGATCGGGAAACAATTACTCCTGTTTTCCGGCCCCATTATTTTAACCAATCTTCTTCAAGTGTCCTATCAATTGATTGATAGTTTATGGGTTGGGAACTTGCTTGGTGCTTCAGCGCTCGGAGCGGTGGCAGTATCCAGTACTGTCATTTTTACCGTGTTATCCTTTATCATTGGCGTCAATAATGCCACATTGACGATTTTATCGCAATTGAAAGGAAAGAATGATTTTGTTGGTTTAAAAAATTATACGAATGCCTTCACGATCATTTTAGGAAGCATGGCTGTTATGCTTGGGATTCTCGGCTACCTTTCATCGGAGTGGATTCTCCGTTTGTTAGGAACACCTGAATCCATGTTGGAAGAGGCAACAGGATATTTACGGATAAACTTTTTGGGGATTCTCTTTTTATTTGGCTATAATTTCATTGGAACCGTATTTCGAGCGTTGGGAAACAGTAAAACACCGTTACGATTTGTTGTGATTGCTGTAATCCTAAATACTTTTTTAGATCCGCTGTTTATCTCTGGACTGGATTGGGGGATTCAGGGAGCAGCGTTTGCAACAATTGTAGCGCAAGGGATTGCTTTCATATATGGTGTGTATATAAGTATCTCTCATAAGCAAATTCCTTTTTCGCGTCCTTCTTGGCCAAAGATGGAAGAGGTAAAGTTGATACTGGGACAAGGACTTCCATCTGGATTGCAAATGACGGTCATTTCGGCTGGCTCTGCCGCCATTATGAGTGTCGTCACTTCTTTTGGCAGTGATGCCGTTTCCGGCTTTGGTGCGGCACAACGATTGGAGAGTATTATTATGCTTCCGGCCCAAGCATTAGGAACTTCTGTTAATAGTATGGCGGGCCAAAATATTGCTGTAGGAAAGTGGAGACGGGTACACAAAATTACTTTGAATGCGACAATTTTAAATCTCATTACCATGCTCCTTATTGCACTTTTAATTTTCGTCATAGGTGGTTGGGGGATTCGATTATTTATTTCCGAACCAGAAGCTGTCCGTTTTGGTACAGATTATATAAAAATGGTCGCTTTCTTCTTCCCGTTTTTAGGATTTAACTTTGTTTGGAATGGGGTAGTCCGTGCCTCGGGGGCTGCTTTTCAAGTGCTTATTCTGAACCTAATATCTTTTTGGATATTACGCTTTCCGTTAACCTGGTTGTTTGCCCAATCTTTTGGTGAAAGAGGAATTGCCTATGGATTAGGCAGTAGTTTCGTAATTAGCAGTGTTGTAGCTTTTTGTTATTATCGCTTTGGAAAGTGGAGTGAAAAAGAGTTGCTGAAAGATGATGCCGAAAGTTCGGTGGGATGATTATAAGTGTGTGTTCAAAAAGGAGGATAAAAAGGACCAAGAAGTTCGAGGCGGCGCAGCCTTCGAGCAGCGGAATGTATGCATTTAGATACATGAGCAGCGGAGAAGCAAGCCAACGAAGAAATTCGCAGTGTCATTTTTACCGGACTTTTTGAACATCCTCTATAAAAAATGAGGTGGAGGAATGTTTGTACATCCTGTGGATGATGAGCTCTATTTACGAATGGTGGAGGAAAAAGATGCGGAAGAACTTTTTGAACTAACCGATCAATCAAGGGAGTACTTGCGGGTATGGTTACCATGGATTGACAGAACAAAAAGTAAAGAAGACACGATGCTTTTCATTAAGTCTAGTCAGAAAGAATTTGCGGAATTTACATCCATGAATCTGGTTATTCTATATAAAGAGAAAATGGTGGGTGTAGCAGGATTTAATGAAATGGATGCAGAAAATAAAGTCGTTTCGATTGGCTATTGGTTAGGGAGGGATTTCCAAGGGAAAGGGATTATGACGCGGGCCGTACGTTCCCTAATCGGCTACGCGCTCGACATTCTCCAGTTCAATCGCATTGAAATTCGTGTAGCGGATGGTAATACGAAGAGCCAAGCGATCCCTGAAAAACTTGGTTTTAAAAAAGAAGGAACCATTCGTGAAGCGGAATGGTTATATGACCATTATGTGGATCATTTCATTTATGGTTTACTTGCCGATGATTGGCAAAGTCATGTTAGTATGTAGGGACTTTTTACTTGCTAAATTTCTCCAATTGTTAAATCTTCGTTCATAGTTTATTCATATCTTGTGATTATGATAAAAGTAACATAAATCGCAGGGAGGGCAATAAAAATGCAGGAACAAGATGAATATGAAGTCAGTAATATAACTGAAAGACCGAAAAAGCGTTGGACGAAAGGAAAAACAGCGGTAAAAAAAGTTGTATCTACTGTAAGTGCGGGTGTGATTGGTTCGGTTTTAACTTTAGCTGTTGTCCTCAATACACCACTTTTAAAAGAATCTGAATCGCAAGAGGCGACGGTGGCGAAGGCTGCTGCGGACACAGACCAAAATTCTTCCCAAAATGTTCAGCAACTTTCAGCTGATGCAACATCACTTGCCGATATGGTCGAAAAGGCGTCGAAAACTGTTGTCGGTATTGTCAGTGCGGGCAAAACACAGGGAAATCCATTCGCTCCTCAAAATGAAAGTCAAAGTGAGAAGTCGGGTTCAGGCGTCATTTTTAAAAAGGAAGGTAAAGATGCCTTTATCGTGACGAATAATCATGTGATTGAAGGATCTGATCAAATTGAGGTCAATTTGGAAAACGGCGAAAAACTTGAAGCTGAATTGATCGGGGCAGACGCATTGACGGATTTAGCTGTCCTGAAAATAGATGGTAGTAAAGTTGAATCTGTCATAAGTTTTGGTGATTCCGATACTTTACGTGCGGGTGAGCAAGTTGTGGCGATTGGGAATCCACTTGGACTTGAATTTTCCCGTACCGTTACACAAGGAATTGTGAGTGCTGTGAATCGATCGATTGATGTCGAAACCTCCGCAGGGAAATGGGAATTAAACGTGATTCAAACAGATGCGGCGATTAACCCAGGGAATAGTGGGGGCGCCTTAGTCAACACAAAAGGTGAATTAATCGGGATTAATAGTTTGAAAATTGCCGAGAACGGTGTGGAAGGATTGGGATTTGCGATTCCGATTAATGATGCCAAACCACTTATTGAAGAAATGATCAAACACGGGAAAATTAAACGCCCTTATATGGGCATTAGCATGGTCGACTTTGAGCAAGTTGCTCCCCAATATTTACAACAATTGCCAAAAGAGATTGATGCTGGTGTGATTATTACATCCGTTGATCCTGATTCAGCTGCTGGTAAGGCAGGTTTACAAATGGAAGATATACTAGTTGGGATTAATGACCATAAGATTGAAAATGCGAGTGATTTAAGAAAGCTTTTATATACAGAACTTAAGGTTGGTGATAAAGCCTCACTTCAAGTCTATCGTGATGGGAAAGAGAAGACCTTCTTTATCACTTTAACGGCAAACCCCGAAAGTTAATCTTTATGCAACCACCTCTTGCTCTTGTAAGAGGTGTTTTGTGGTTGCACCAGGCTCTACTTTTCTTTACATTAATGGGGAGGGGGTGCCCAATTTGAAAATATTAGTCATTGAAGATAATGAAAATGTGGCGTCTATGATTGAAATGTTCTTTTTAAAAGAAGGGATTAAAGGAGAATTTGTCCAGGATGGGATCGACGGATATGAACGTGCCAAGCAGGAACAGTGGGATTGTCTAATTATTGATTGGATGCTCCCAGGCATGGATGGAATCAGTATCTGCCGAAAAGTTAGGGAAAATAATAAAACCGTTCCGATTATTATGCTCACAGCGAAAGATACGGAATCTGATCAAGTATTAGGGTTAGAAATGGGGGCCGATGATTATGTGACAAAACCATTTAGCCCTCTTGCTTTAATGGCGAGAATTAAAGCTGTAACACGCAGATCCCAACCTCAACCAAATACGAAAATACACAATAATACAATTGAAACACCTCATTTCAAAGTAAATAAAGATACTCGTGAAGTGCTTCTAGACGGGAGGGCCGTTATGAATTTAACTCCGAAGGAATTTGATTTGCTTTATCATTTTTTACAGCACCCGAGACAAGTTTTTTCGCGAGAACAATTATTAGATAAAGTATGGGGTTATGACTTTTACGGAGATGACCGAACCGTGGATGTTCATATCAAACGGCTACGCAATAAATTAGGCTCCTCTGATCAACCTTTTTTTAAAACCGTTTGGGGTATAGGGTATAAATTCGAAGAATCAGATGATGGATTCGAACCACAGGATGGGGAAGATCCCACAAAAGAGAAGCGCCCATGAAAATAAAAATGAAATACTTTTATCAACAGCTTTGGAGTCATGTGAGTGTGATTGTGATTGCAATCCTCATCTTAAGTTTGTTGTTTTCCCATTTTATTGAAAATCTGATTTATCAAGATAAAACCGATGAGCTAACGGCATATGGGAAAAATATTTTAGCAGATCTTGAACAAGGCTATGAATCGGAATCCGTTCTCCAAGAATATGGGCATGTTCTAGCTGGGCGCGATATTCAATACAGTTTATTTGATCCAAGCTCGGCGATTATCTATTCCACAGGAAGAGGGGCAAGAATCAAGCTGGAAACGGAAGAATGGCAGAAAATACAAGATGGTTATACGGTTGTCGTCAAACAGGATTATAAGCGATTTAATGAAGGAGTTACCTTTGTGTTATTACCTTATTTTCGCCACGGCCAATTTGTAGGTGGAATTTTGCTTGCCTCTCCTATTAAAGGATCAAGGGATATTATTTCGCAAATTAATCAATATCTGTTCTATACAGTGTTGGTTGCAGCGGCTGTTGCGTTGCTTCTAAGTTGGATCTTATCGGCTTTTCATGTAAGAAGAATTAAGCGACTGCAGGAGGCAACCTCTTTAATTGCGAATGGCGATTATTCTGTGCGTATTCCCTCTTCTGATTTTGATGAAATTGGAGAACTGTCAAAGGATTTTAACCAAATGGTTGAAAAACTAGAAGGATCCATGGAAGAAATTGATCGCTTAGAAAATCGTAGAAGACAATTTATGGCTGATGTTTCTCATGAATTAAGAACTCCCTTAACCACAATCCGAGGTGTGATTGATGGGATTCGCAACCAGATGATTCCTGAATCGGAAAAAGAGCGCGGTATGCTTATGGCGAGTCAAGAAACAAAGCGTTTGATTAGGCTAGTAAATGAAAATCTAGATTATGAAAAAATACGTTCCAATCAAATTAAACTTCATAAGGAAAACCTTCTTCTCGCCGAAGTGATGGAAGTGATTCGGGATCAATTGGAGATTCAAGCTGAAGAAAAACATAATGAGATTGTTCTTGAAGTTGACCAGGATACAATGATTTATGCCGATTATGATCGCTTAACACAAATTTTAATTAATATCACGAAAAATAGCATTCAATTTACGGAAAATGGGACCATTACTTTACGAGGGAAAATGGAAGAACAAGTGACCATTATTGAAATAGAAGATAATGGGATGGGGATGGACCCGCGCGAAATAGAAAGGATTTGGCAGCGTTTCTATAAAGCAATGGTATCAAGGACAAACAATCCATATGGAGAATTTGGTCTAGGGCTATCGATTGTCAAACAACTTGTCCAATTGCACAATGGGCAAATTGACGTAAAAAGTGAAAAAGGAAAAGGCACTACATTTATACTAAAATTCCCGATTGAAAAATAAGTATCGAAGTTTTGAGCGTTTTCATATATCATATTGTTAATAGTTTATTCACATTTATCATGTACATTAGTGATAAATGGCTAAGTCCGCTATATCCTGCGGGTTTAAAATGAGTATTGGGGGAGGAAAAAAATGAGTCAACATCAGCAACAAAAAACATCTAGCAAAAAATTCACGATTTCGGTCATTGTCCTGATTCTAATTGGGGCAGCTGTTATTTTTACAGCGGCCTTTGTGAAAAGGGAGATTGTCGCAAATGTCGGGGATGTCAAAATCACGAAGGACGAATTGCATGAGCAACTTATGGACAACTATGGTGATCAGACACTTGACGCCATGATCAATGATAAAATTGTCGATATGGAGATTAAGAAGGAAAAAGTATCCGTCTCTGATGACGAAATAAAAAAAGAAATGGATAAGTATATCGAACAAAGTGGTGGTGAGGAAGCTTTCAATTCAGCTCTACAACAACAAGGTCTGCAGAAAAAAGATGTGAAGAAAGATATTGTCAGGTTCTTATCGATCCAAAAAATCCTTGAACCACGAATTGAAATTACGGATGATGAGATCAAGGAATACTTTGAAAATAATAAAGCCTCCTTTGACCAAGAGGAACAAGTAGAAGCAAGCCACATCTTAGTTAAGGATGAAAAAACAGCGAATGAAGTGAAAAAGAAGTTAGATGATGGGGAAGATTTCGCTAAATTGGCCAAGGAATATTCAAAAGATGAAGCAAATGCTGAATCTGGTGGAGAACTAGGCTTCTTTGGAAAAGGGAAAATGGTCAAAGAATTTGAAGACAAGGCCTTTTCCATGAAAGTAGATGAAATTAGTGATCCAGTGAAAACAGAACACGGCTACCATATCATCAAAGTCACAGATAAAAAAGAAGCCAAAGAAGTAAAATTAGCAGATCACAAAGATGAAATCAAAGAGCAACTATTTGATCAAAAACTACAAACAGAATACCAAACATGGTTAAATGAGAAAAAAGAAGATTATAAAATTAAAAAATCATTAGGTAAGGAATAAAACGGGTTTAACAGGGAGCTTCCATCCGGGGGCTCCCTTTTTTTCGTGAATTACAGCGAACCTCCTCAATATCGGCGTATAGAAAGCTAGGTGCTAGCGAAAGCTATAGGGAAAACAGGAAAGGGATTTTTTGTCATGTTTTCACTTTTTAAGAAAAAGAACGTTCTTTCAGGAAGTCTGAACAACAAATCCCATACAGATACACTTGGTTCCCAGTTATCCGTTACGGTCCAAAGGCTAAAGGAAGAAACGGGGAATAGCTCTGATATTGTGATTAGAAAGATAGAGCTAGGAGAACCAAAATTGCCAGTAGTGATTGTTTATGTAGAAGGAATCGTGGATGATATTTCGATCCATGAATTTATTATAGATCCTATACTGGAATCAGATCTGAGTACTTTACGTAGCCCGAAAGAGTTGATGCAATCCTTAGGATGTGAAGTGATTGCAAATGCCCCTATTAAAAAGTCCAATCAATGGGAACAGTTGTATAGTGATTTAATGGATGGACATACGATTATCTTGGTTGATGGGATAAAAGAATTTATCGCTGTTGATACTCAGGGTGGGGACAAGCGGGCGATCGAGGAACCAGAAAGTCAGGTGTCTGTTCGTGGCCCTCGAGATGGTTTTACCGAATCACTACGTACCAATACCACTCTTGTGAGGAGGAGAATTCGTAACCCTAATCTTTGGACTGAATCGTTGAAAATCGGCAATCAATCAAAAACCAACGTGGAAATCATGTATTTAAACGGTGTTGTGAATGAGAAGGTTGTTGCTGAAGTGCGCAGGCGTTTAAAAAAGATCGAAATTGATGCCATTCTTGAATCAGGATATATTGAACAACTCATTGAAGATCAGGTATGGACGCCTTTTCCAACTCTCTATCATACGGAAAGGCCCGATTCGGTGGCAGGGAATATTTTAGAAGGAAGAGTGGCTATTTTCGTAGATGGGACACCTTTTGTTCTACTTGCACCTGCTGTATTTATTCAATTTTTCCAGTCTGTTGAAGATTACTACGGTCGTTTTGACATTGCAACAGCCTTGCGATTTTTGCGGATACAAACATTCTTTTTATCACTGATCGCGCCTTCTGTGTATATTGCAGCGACAACCTTCCATCAGGAAATGATCCCGACCCAGCTCGCGATCGTTATTGCAGCACAACGCGAATCGATCCCGTTTCCAGCCTTTGTGGAAGCATTATTGATGGAAGTAACCTTTGAAATACTGCGGGAGGCAGGCGTAAGGATGCCGAGAGCGGTTGGATCTGCTATATCGATTGTGGGTGCCCTTGTGATTGGCCAAGCGGCTGTCCAGGCGGGGATTGTTTCTCCTGCTATGGTGATTGTCGTTTCGATTACGGCAATTGCCAATTTCGCATCTCCATCGTTTGCGATTGCCATCTCTATTCGATTAATTCGGTTTTTATTTATGGTTGTAGCAGCAATATTTGGTTTATATGGCGTTATTTTAGGAATTATTTTTCTTGTCGTGCATTTATGTAGTCTCCGTTCCTTCGGTGTCCCTTATATGACACCGATTGCTCCTACAACATTCGACAATCTCGGTGACACCTTAATCCGTGTTCCCTTTTGGACAACAAGAGAGAGGGCGAATTTAACGATGAAAGGGAAACAAGTGCGTGCCGGCCAAATGTCTAAACCACAACCGCCTACAGACCGTGATATGACAATAAAAGATTCGAAAAAGGGTGATTCCGATGATTCGTAAGATGATGGTGTTATCTGCACTCTTGTTTGCGGTCATCCTTCTATCCGGTTGCTGGGATAAAAAGGAATTAACAGATATTGCATTTGTTGCTGCATTCGGAGTTGACAAAGGAGAAAATGGAGGGTATATCGGTACCTTTCAGATCATCAATCCAGGTAATGTGGCAGGTGGATTGCAAGGTGGTTCAGGACAAAATTACGCAACCGTCACGGTTTACGAGGTTTACGGAAACAACCTGACCGAAGTGAGTCGGCGAGCAGCTAATGAAATTTCAAGGGTCCTATTTTACTCCCATGCAAATTTAGTCGTGATAGGAGAAGAACTAGCAAAAGAGGAAGGGGTCGCAGGTTTTATGGACGCCTTTGACCGGGATGATCGTTTTCGCGATACAGCAAAAGTGGTCATTGCAAAAGATACAAGTGCAAATAATTTATTAAAGATCACCACTCCGATTGATAAAATTCCAGCGAATAAGATCATTAAAACTTTGCAATTTTCCAAGCAACAATGGGGGGAACAATGGCCTGTTAGCATTCGTGAATTGATAAATGTATTAGTAGCAGATGGAAAAGAAGCGATTCTTCCCAGTTTTCGCTATTCCGGTAGTGTACAAGATGGCCAGTCAGTAAAAAACTTGGAGAGTATGGCCCCCAATGCTGTACTTAGTGCGGATGACATGGCTATTTTTAAAAACGATAAATTGATTGGTTTTTTTCATGAAAAGGAGGCGTTGGGAGCGGCATGGATCATGAATCATATTGACGAATCTACTATTGGGATCAATTGGGGGGAGAAGAAAGAGGCCATTTCTTTTCAAATCATTAAGGAAAAAACCAAGGTAGCCGTTCGCATGCAGGACGGGAAACCAAGTGTAACCATCGATATTACAACAAAAGGAGAACTGGGAGAAGTCGGTGTGCCGATCAATATAGAAGATCGCCAAATACGGGAAAAAATAACGAAAAAGGTGGAAAATAAAATTAAACAGATGGTTCATTCCCCAATTGAACGAACTAAAGAGCTGCAAACAGATGTATTTGGCTTTGGGGAAAAATTGTATAAAGAACATCCGGAAGCTTGGAAAAAGATAAAAAATGACTGGAACGATCAGTACTATCCAGAATTAGATGTGAACGTGACCGTCAATGCTAGTATTACGCGCACCGGGTTGAGAACAAATCCTTTTACATTCGAACAATAAAAAATTGCTAAATAAAGGGGCAGTCCAATGCTAATATATCAACATTCTCGATTTCAAAGGATTCTTCAGCCCCCTTTATTGTGAATTTTTCCTCTTCTTTCTATGCTTGATAAAGGCGATTAAAAGTAAAAGGGAAGGAATCACAACTTGAAGAGGGAATTGGATATATAGGGAAGCAACAATTAATGCCTCTTCAACATGTTCTAAAGCATTATTAGCAATCACAATGGAAATAAATGTCACGATAAACCCAAAGGGAAATACCAATTTTGAAGGTTCCACAAAATTAAAAATATCCGCAGTTCCGATGACCGCCACATAAAAATAAATCGCTAATTTAAAAAAGCAAAGAATAACTAAAGCTAACATAAAAAAGATATCAAGCCGTTCCAGGAATTCAGCTAATTCAATGGCCTGGATTGTATTAAGAAGTGGGAATTGTGTTCGTTCCATAGCGGAAACGCCTAAAACGCTAAGATTAATCACACTGCTAATCGTTAAATTAATTCCGGCTAAACCAAGCGCGAGCAACCCTGTGATCCTCGCCTTTTTTGGTTTATTTAAATAGGGAAGAATCATTGAAAATACAAATATTTCTCCGAATGGAAAGAATAAAACCCTGCCGATCGCTACTTTTAAGACTGGAAAGATCCCATCTTCCAAAAATGGTTTCAGGTTACTTAAATTGATAAGGTCAGAGGCGATTATAAAAATGAAACCTATAATAGCTAATAAGTAGATAAAGGCAAAGAATATTTCCCCACTCCTTGCAATAACTTCTATCCCTTTTCTTACGGTATACATAATCACGATAATAAGCAAAAAATTATTAATGACAAGTGGGGTACCAGGATAACCAACGATTGCTAACATCTCACCGAGTTCACGTAGCACTCTGGCTGATAAGTATAGAAAAAAGAGCATATAAAGAAAAGCAAGTATTTTTCCGGGAAATTTGCCTAATATTTTTTGGACATAGGTGGTTGGTAAAACATCAGGATAATAATGATATAGTCCATAGTAAATCAAATATATAAAAAAGCCACCAACCATGGCGATTAAAATGGTGAGCCATGCATTTTGTTTTGCTTCAATTCCAACTCGAAATAGCAGAGAGCTTCCAAGTTCGAATAGAATAATAAGAACAAATAATTGATATGGACTAATTTTTGCTGGCTCCATGGATAGATCCTCCCTTTTACGCAAACTCTAATAAGAGTTCACTCTTCGTTTTGTCCATTTTGCTCCCTTTTTATAACTGAAACGAAACATTCAGTGAATAATTGGGTTGCCCGTACGTTTTTTCTAAGGAAGAAGTGTTTCCCAATATTTGTTTTGGAAGGGAACTGATGTTTGTTGTGTGATTGAAAGTAAAGGGGGGGATTGTGATTGAAAGTATTGGGAGTTTTTATTTTAATGATGGTGACATTATCGATTTTGACATTATGTATGAATTTTATTTATGGTTTTGATCTGAAAGGAGCGATCCAACAATGGATCCGCCCACTTTTTGTAATGGGAACGGGAGAAAAGAGTTTGTATATCCTCTATCCATTCGTGATTTTGATGTTACCCATTGTTCATTTTATAAAGAGAAAACGTCAGGGAAAAGGTCCTTAAAGTTTACTGCTATTCCCTGACGTTCTTCTTATAGTTTACTTAATATTTTTTTCAATAAAAGCCCTGTTAGTACCCCAGGAATAACACTCATAATAGGAAGCCAAATAGGTCCAGGCAGTACCCCGAAAATAGTCATTTTAGTGGAAAAAATGGTGCCCACTGTAACGAAATAAGCGGAAAAAACAAAAGGCATGAAAGAATAAGGTTCTTTTCCGCCACCTCCATCTTTATAAGCATCCCACATTGCAAAAAAATAGAGACAAGGATAAAAAAGTAGCCATTGGAAATCGGCTTGTTCAATAGCCTTTTGAATATCACCATGAAAACTAGCGATAATCATATCATTAAAACGAGCTTTCACATTGATGATAAACTCCAATAAAATAAACACAAGACCTTTGACGTACTTTTTATTTAATAATTGTCCAAAACCGGGAAGGGCAATACTCCAAAATAGCTTTTCTTTTGCGTCCACATTATCTTAACCCTTTGTTATTTCTCTGCGATCAGGTGCAGAGGGAGGCTTCTCAAGCCATCCATTGTCAATCATAATATTGGCCCCATCCATCGAATATTCACCGGCTTCAACGATTAAACGGCTATACGCTGTTGTAAGGTCTTTTCTTTGACTACTTGCAATACTTTCTCCATAAAAACCAATTCCCGCATTTTGTAAAGTACTTGTGTGGTACATAAGTAGTTTATCCGAAAAAATGGGTTCTGCTGTTGTCATCACGGTGAAATCCCCGGAAACGGGAGCAGGCACATAGCTTTCATCCAAAAATTTGCCAAATACATCACTATGATGGCGAGCAATTTCTGCACCCCTTGCCATAAATTTCTGTACCTTTTTCTCTTGAGCAATTTGAGAGAAACCTGTTAATAGAGCATTTCCTAAAGAATTTCGGTACAAATTCATAAATAAAAGGGATATTTCTATACTTGTAAGGGGGCGTTGTTCTCCTAACCATCCGCCTAAAAAGTTATGATTATGCACAAATTCAATTTGTTGTGGATAAGGAATAGTTGGCGGGCGGACATAGGTCCCCTTTTCTACAGAAATATCGGTTGTTCGGTTAAATAAGTCAGCGGATGATTGCAAACATTGAGTAAAATGATCGCGTAAATCCTTGCGGGACATTTTGGGAAGTGCCATACTGTAAGCGTTAATCCCCATGATCCCAATATTCTGTACATAATGAAGGATAAATTCGTCACTATAGAGCCTTGGAGCTTGCACATTCACATCTTGTTCCGTGAATCCCAATGGAACAGGTAGGCCTTCTTGTGCGAAAATGTCCTTATCTATAGCGATATGCATGTTCGATAATTCCAATCCATACTCTACAGAAGCCTTAATATCTGGATCTTCCACATGTTCCAAAAAATAAGAAAGCATGCAAATGGAAACAGTGTCATTGGCATAAGATCCATATAATATGGCTAATTCACTAGCCGTTAAAAGACTATGATCATGAGATGTCATATTTTCTCCTCCTCTTTGAACATAAGTAAATATAGTATCCCCGTAAATGGAAAATCTATAATGAGGAGATTATTTAGGGGGGAGATTAGCAACAATCACCAATTCTTAAAATGTACAAGGGAAAGCTGAAAAACATATACAAGCTATATGTGGTGGTTTAGAATGGAGTTTAGATATATGTAAGAGAAGAGGAGAAAGAACAGTGAAAAGGGAAACAAAGCAGAATTATGTTGTGGCTGCTTTATTAATCGCAACCTTTCTAACCGCTATTGAAGGAACAATTGTCAGTACGGCTATGCCGAAAATCGTCGATGATCTGGGCGGCAGTCATTTGTATACATGGGTCATATCTGTCTATTTACTGGCTACCGTCATTAGCACACCGATTTTTGGGAAAATGGCTGATTTGTACGGCAGAAAACGAATGTTTACCATAGGCGTGATAATCTTTTTGGTCGGGTCGACGCTCTCAGGCATCTCTCAAAACATGCATCAGCTTGTTGTGTATCGGATCATTCAAGGTATTGGTGCAGGTGCCCTAGCAACGATTCCCATGACGATTATTGGGGATGTCTTTACTTTTGAAATGCGTGCGAAAATTCAAGGTCTTATCAGTAGTGTTTGGGGAATATCCGGTATTCTAGGTCCACTTGTAGGTGGGTTCATTGTGGACTCGATTTCCTGGCATTGGATTTTCTTTATGAATCTCCCTTTTGGAGTGATTTCCTTAATTTTAATTGGAACTTCTCTCCATGAACAAATCGAAAAGAAAAAGCGGACGATTGATTATGCGGGGATTTTTACTTTTGCCGCTAGTATGACTTCCTTTTTATATGCTTTAAATTTGTGGAAGGAAGAGCGCCAATTAACGAGTGGTATGGTCATCATGTTTGGGATTGCTTTTATTAGTCTTGTTTTCTTCATCTGGATTGAATCAAAAGGGAAAGAGCCGATGTTACCACTTTCTTTATTTAAAAATCGGTTGATTGTTGTATCGAACGTAGCCGGCTTTTTGATTGGTTTTATTTTGATTGCGGTTACGTTTTATATTCCTTTATGGGTGCAAGGTGTGACGGGTTTAAATGCTACGTTATCTGGAATTGCGATGTTACCTCAATCATTGACCTGGCCATTGGGAGCCATGCTTGTTGGCAAATGGACGAATAAAATAGAGGTTGGCCGAATTGCCTTAATTGGAATGGTCTTTATCATCCTTGGTAGCATCGGTATGAGCTTGTTTCAATCTAGTACAAGTCTACTATGGATGATGCTGATCACCGCCATTTTAGGAATTGGCTTTGGTTTATCGACCACTTTATTTACCGTTGTTGTTCAATCAGCTGTAGGCTGGAATATGCGTGGAGCTGCCATGGGTTCTAATAATTTATTTCGAACTTTAGGACAAACCATTGGTATTGCCGTATCTGGACTTTGGCTAAGTGACCAATTACAAGGGGCAGAATTAGCAGCAAACCTACATCAAGTATTTCTGCTGTTGATCGTCCTGGCTGGTATTGCCTTCGCTGTCACCGCCATGCTTTTAGGGGAGAAGGGAAGAGAGCTATCAACTGATCGACCACTTTGAATTTAATAAGCTTGCAAGCCCTTCTGTAGTGGTCTTGCAAGCTTCGTTTTTATTCAATTGTCCCTGTACTTTCCACTGATGCTTTGACATTGACATCAAACTGAAGATTCGGATAGATTTCTTTCCATTCGGCGAAAGTATCTCGATTATGGAGTCTAGTGGCTCTATATCTTAATCCGAATCCCATGGGATCAATATTTTCCTCTTGGGTCATCTTTAGAAAATCCGTAATGTTTTTCTTCGCTGCTTTGCTGGCTATTCGACTGTATTTGTCTAATTCTTTAGGGGACATATCTTCAAATGATTCTTCAACAATTCCCCTTAATGTGATCTTCAGTTTAATTGTGGGCGTTTCTTTGGAAGATGTATCAATTTTATATTTTATATTGACTGAATCAATCGCAAAAAGAAAATGATGATTCTCCTCTTGTATTCGGAGGTCATAATGAGTGTTATTGTTCGCAAGCACATTATAGGATTTTGTAAATTTGCTGGAAAGATGGGTATGCTTGCTTTTCACTTTTAAAACAACCGATTTATTGGCCTTCAATTTCTTTTCATCTTCATTCACTTGGACGACAGGTAAGACGGGATCAATGCCAGGCTCCAATAATTTTCTCCTCATGTCAAATAAAAAAGTTGAAACAACATAGGCACTTTCCACGCCATTTTGAGAAAAAAGGTTTGTTAAAACATTGGAAGCAGCCATTTCAGTCTTCGGTTCTGCCTTTAAGACTTTTTCTGCTGTTGGATCTCCAACGGCCACCCACGCAACCATTTGAATATCTCTTCTTCTAAATAAAAAGTCCATCACTTCTTCCACATTATGGTTTAATAACGTTTCACCCAAAAGGATTATTCGGCTATGGCCAAAATCAAGTTCCTTATCTGTATGGGTCTTTAGGATGCGAATGGCCCCTGCTATACTAGAGTCTTCTCTTGATAAATAAGCGTATTTTCCTCCCAAAGACTCTTTAAGAGATCCTGTCGGAATTGCTAATTTTAAGGTGACTTTATATGGTTTTTCTTCATTATCTGTATAATCAATCGCAATCCCTTGTACAAAAATTCTTTTATCAATGTCTTTAAACCCACAACTAGAAAGGAATGGGGTGAAAAAGAGAATGGACAAAATAATCGGTATAGATTGTCTGGAAAATTTCTTCATGCCGTTTTTGCCCTCCTTCGAATGAACCAAAAAAGAATGAACATCAGTAAGAAAAAGGGTGGCAGACAATTAAAAAAATACTTTGCGTAAATTAATAAAGTGTACTCATTTAAATAGTCTGTTAAAAACATCGTCACAGCCCAAAAGATACCTATAAAAATATAGGGTGTGAGATTGGTGTTTTTCCATTTGAAGTTCTTTAGCCAAAAAATGTTCTTACATAGCTCTATTGCCACATGCCAATGAATCAGAAGACTAATAAAAGTCACAGCTAAGAAAAACATAAAAAATATGAAGAGCACTCTTTCTACAATGCCAAATTTCATCCGTAATGTATCACTAGTCGTGATTGCGGGATAGACGAGGCTATCAATTTTTTCAAAGCCATTAAGCCCAATCGGAATAAGATAAGTAGAAATAATCGTAATGGTACCAACAATGCCAATGAATAGCATCGATTTCCATGAAAGCTGGAAATTCTTTTTTGGAAAAGCGCGATTAAAAACGATGAGATTGGCTATACCGAGAAAACAATATAAGGATGCTGAAAAGGCACTATAGTTAGGCCAATGATTACTATGCATCACGGCTACCCCCACAAATTCCCACATGAAATGGGGGCTTCTGTATGCCTTAATAAACATAAAGGCAATTAGGGGAATGGAGAAAATAAGGACAGTTTCCACTGTGTATAAAATGCTTTTCGTTTGCATGAGAATCCCGTATGAAATAAAAATTAAAAATAAACTAGCAATTAACAGAATCGACATATCTGGTGTTAAAAAACGTTTGATCATAAAGGTGAAGGTAATCAGTGTGATCAATCCAGCCGCAAGCCAAGTAATGGCTAAAAAACTTAAGATAGGAAGGGAGATCCACTTAGAAAAGTACTTCTTTACCAACTCTGAAAGATCTTTACCTTCAAAAGAATTGAAAAATCGAATAAACAGGTACACAGAAAGCAAACCTGCTGGAATGGAAAGAAACAGAGAGAAGAGGGAACCATTAGTCTTATGAAGGAACAAGATCTTCGGAACAGCGGAAATCATATTGGCTACCAAATTAAAAAAGATCAGATAATAATAATAGCGATTCATGTTGACTCCCCACTTGTTTCCTTTTCTTTTGCTTGAAGAAATATTTTAAAATAAGGCTCCCCAAAACTATTTTTATTGGATAAAAGCATGATAAAACCTATAAAACTTAACATTAAACCAGCCATCCCCCAAAAGGTAGCAAATAATAAGACAATGTATTTAGAAACTCGAATGGAAAAGCTCATTTCATTGATCGGAATAACGAAAGTCGAAATAGCCACAGCGGAGACAATAATAATCATGATATTAGAGGTAAGAGCAGCCTCAGTGGCGGCAGTCCCCAAAATTAATCCGCCAACGGTTGTAGCGGTGGCACTGACAGCCTTCGGTAAGCGAATACTGGCTTCTGTTAATAATTCCATGACAACCAACATAAATAAGACTTCCACATAGGAAGGATAGGGTACACCTATCCGGGAAGCGGCAACAGATAAAGCTAATTCTGGCCGAAATACTTCAGGATTATAGGAGGATACAGCCACATATAATCCAGGGAAGACGATGCAGGTAATAAGTCCAATATAACGGAGAATATCCGTAAACTTGGTTACCCAATAAGAATGGTAATTATCCTCCATGGAAGTCATGAAATCGAAGAAAACAGCTGGTGCAAGAATGACTGATGAATCGCCATCAAGTAAGAGCGCAATTTTACCACCGGAAAGATTGTATGTAATACGGTCTGTTCGCTCTGTTTGAAGCATGGTTGGTAGAAGAGAACGCTTCTTGATATTTAGAAAGCGAACAAGTTCAGCACTAGACAAGATGACATCACTATCTAACTTTTTTAAACTTTGTTTAATCTGCTTTAATGCTTCAGGTTTAACTAAATCTTGATCATAAATCATAGCCAATGATTGATGAGATTTTTTCCCGACTTCCTTGATTTCGATGACTAAAGAGGGTTGGTGATAGCGCTGACGGATCAAGTTTAAATTGGTGTTAATGTCTTCACTTAGGGCAAGTTGCGGTCCCATAATGGTTGGTTCCACATTACTTTCAAGCACAGTGTCCGTATGTACCGTCTTGAAGTCAAAAAGTAGAATGGTGTTGTTAAGGGAAATCGCAACACTTCCTTTTGTCAATTCAAGTTCTATTTGTTCTTTTGATTCGACTTTTTGTTGGTTGGGAAGGGAGTTTAAATAAGCCTCTACTTGCTCCATGGAAGCTAGTTCAAAAAAGGGCTTAATTACAACATTTTGTAGTTGATCATTGTTGGTTAAAGTTTTAATAAACAGTAGCTCGATTTCTTTTTGATCAATTTTTAATGGTTTATGAGTAAAATCAAAGGATGTTTTGAATTGTTGAATGAGCCAGTCTTTTGTAACGGAGGAAGATGAAGTTGAAGTTGATTTTTTACGCATAATGGAGACCTCCTCGTATCTTTTCCGGAAATATTCTATAAAGTAGTTTTTACAAAACACTATAAACTATACGGAAATAGGAGAAGTGAGGGGATGAAGATAGAAAGATAGCTGCAAAGAGGCCGCAGCTATCTAAATTTCTTGTAATGCTTGTATATTCTGGAGCAGGATTTTCCTTTGTCCTGTTTGCTCAAGCCAACCCTGTTCTTGAAACTCAGCTAGTTTTCGACTGATCGTTTCAGGAGTTGTCCCAAGATAAGAGGCTAGATCCTTCTTAGCCATTGGGAGGGTGATTGTTTGCTCGTTTTGTCCAGCCGCTAATTCAAGTAAATAGGCGGCAATTCGTTTCTCTGTACCTTCTGATGTGACACTGCTAAGAAGTTTTTCCGTTTTATCTAAGCGGCGACCGAATTCTTCAAGAATCTTCAAAGAAATAGCTGGATATTTTAATAAAAAGGCCTGTAATTCTGTCCGTCTCAAAACGCATATTTCTGTGTTTTCCATGGCAACAGCGTAATGATCAAACATCGTTTCCGTAAATAAAGCTAGTTCTCCCATGAAATCACCTGGTTCCAAAATACGAATCAGTTGTTCCTTCCCAGATTCAGATAAAAGGTAAATTTTCACGCGACCTCGGTGAACGATGTACAGATGAGCGGGGTGGTCACCTGCTCCATAAATGATTTCGTTGCGAGCGTATTGCGCATGGGTGGTCGCTTTGGCAATTTCAAACATTTCGTTGGGTTGCAAATGGTTGAAAATCGGTACTAGGGAGACGCAAAGTTGCTGCATCTCCTTCGGACGATGTTCACAAGCTTTCAATTTGTATCTGCTCCTTGTTTCTAGATATAGTGTTAACTTTATTTCTATTATAACCCACTAAGCGGATCGCGTTCAGAATGACGATAAGTACACTCAATTCATGGATGAGCATTCCAGAAGCTAAAAAGACTTTTTGGAATAAAACACCGATGAGAAGGAGTATAACTGTCCCAACAGCGAAAAAAGTATTTTGCTTCATATTACGAACAGTCGCCTTTGCTAAAGAATAGGCATGAGCGAATTGAGCTAATTTATCGGCCATCAATACAATATCCGCTGTTTCCATCGACACATCTGTCCCGGTTCCACCCATCGCCAGCCCAATATCCGCTGTTGCAATGGCAGGTGCATCATTAATACCGTCCCCGGCCATAGCAACCTGCAAACCCTTTTCTTTCAATTCGCGAACGATGGCTACTTTTTCTTCAGGAAGTAATTCCGCCATTACATGATCGATCCCTAGTTTAGTCGCTACCTGTTCTGCTGTATGACGATTATCGCCAGTAAGCATATAGACTTGCTTGATTCCGGCTCCTTTTAACTTCTTAATGGTCTCTTTCGCATCAGCGCGGATTTTGTCTGCGATCGAGATAATGCCTGCCAATTTTCCCTCAATCGCTACAAAAATCGCTGTGTTGCCCTGTTTTTCCATTTTCAAAGCGTAAGACTCCATAGGACCTTTAATCGAAATTCCCTTTTCCTTCATTAATTTGCGATTCCCAACCACAAGCTGCCGACCAGAGATCAGAGCTTGGATGCCATTTCCTTTGATAATTTCTGCCTGATCTGGTTTGTTTATCAGAGTGAGATTTCTTTGTTTAGCTTCTTGGACGATGGTTTGGCCGAGGTGATGCTCAGAAATCGTTTCGGCTTCTGCGACCATTTGTAACAGTTTCTCTTCATTCATCGCAAATGCTTTAATATCTGTCACTGTCGGTTGTCCCTGTGTCAAGGTTCCGGTTTTATCGAAAACGACTGTATTTATTTTGGCCAAATTCTCTATTGTTTCTCCACCCTTAATAAGCACTCCATTTATTGCTCCATTGCCAATGCCTGCTACAATCGAAACGGGTGCAGAAATGACGAGGGCTCCGGGGCAAGCGATAACGAGAAAAGTTAAGGTGAATTCAATATTTCGGGTAAAAATAAATACAAGAATCGATAATAACACGATTGCAGGGGTATAAATATTGGCAAATCTTTCGAGAAATTTTTCTGTTCTTGTTTTGGATTCTTGCGCTTCTTCTACAAGTTCGATAATCTTCGCAAAGGTTGTATCATCTCCAACCTTTTCCGCAATGACCTCTATATATCCATGATCTAGGATCGTCCCACTAAAAACAGTATCATCAGTTTCTTTATGGACTGGGGTTGATTCTCCTGTAATGGCAGCCTCGTTGATGAATGCTGTGCCAGAAACAACAATCCCATCTACGGCCACTTTTTCACCAGATTGGATTAAAACATGATCCCCTTCTTTGACTTCATCTATTTGAAGAACCACTTTTTCTTCATTTTGCAGAACAGTTGCCACTTGAGGGGACAGGTCGATTAAGCTTTTTAAAGAACTTCTTGTCTTTTCTAATGTTTTCGCTTCAAGATAGGCGCCAAATAAAAATAGGAAAGAGACAACAGCCGATTCTACATATTCACCAATGAAGAGGGCACCGATAATCGCAATGGATACAAGTAACTCAATACTAAAAGCTTTCATTCTTAATGATTGGATCGCCTTCCTAATAATCGGAATGCCTGCAATGATGGTAGCGATGATTAAAAGCATACTTTGAAGCTGGGAAAAACCAATAAGGTGAGAAATGAAGGCGAATAAAAGTAATGAACCAGTGACACTCGCTATCAGAGCTTTTGTTTTACTTGTCAATTTGAAACGCCCCTTTCGTATCATTTACGAGCGGGTGGGAATAGCTTGAGCTCATCCACCCTGCTCGTTGTGAACGTTTTTTCCTACTCACACTTTAGTTTTTAAAACAAGATAGCCAAGTTTTGTAATTGTTTCCTCAAGTTGTTCGGCCGTTGTGATTGCCTCATCGAATGTTGCTTTCACTTTACTTGAATGGAAAAGGACGTTTGCTTCTTTTACCCCCGCTTGTTTGTTTAAAGCTGTTTCGATTTTTTTGATGCAAGATGGACAAGAAAGAGTTTCTAATTGGAATTTGACTGTGGTCATCTCGACCGCCTCCTTTATTGTTTGTACCCTAATCATAAAGGGAAGAGGAGGATGGCTCCTTGACGTGCATCAAGAATGGGGAATAAATTAAAAAGAAAATAAAGAAACGTTTGTCACTTTGTGCTGAAAAATTTTTATAGTATGTCCATAATGTGGCTATGATGCCCTTTTAACAAAAATTGACAGATTGGAATTGAAATAGAAGGTTGGACATTTTTATAAAAAGAGTTATAATATCGTAGTCACTTTTTTTAGATAGAAAGATGCCTAGTCTTTATTGATTTTGGGTTTAAATTTAAACAATAAGTGGCACATAACCTGCACTTTTGTTTATTAGAAAGAGAGGAGCGTTTAAGTTGAATCGGCTTAAAAAATTCTCATTCAACATTCATAGTAAAAGTGTACAATTTTTTCTGATTGCGATTGTTCTATTTTGGATAAAAACATATGTGACGTATAGAATGGAATTTAATTTGGGAATTGATAATTCTGTTCAAAAGTTTTTATTATTTATCAACCCACTTAGTTCAGCTTTTTTATTTTCCGGAGCAGCCTTATTATTTAAGAAACATTGGGGAGCCGCTTTAATCGCGATCCAATTTGTCTTATCGTTTTGGCTTTACGCAAATGTCGTCTATTATCGTTTTTTTGATGACTTTATTACGTGGCCAACCATTTTACAATTAAAGGTAAATGGGGGACAAACTGAGAGTGCCTTATCTTTGATGAAGCCGTTAGATATCCTTTACTTTACGGATACGATTATTTTAGTTTTATTGTTAGCATTTAAAGTCTTTCAATTAAAAGCCGCACCAACAAGGAAATTAGCGATTATCCCGATGGTGGTGGCAGTGGGGATCTTCTTGTTTAATTTATCTTTAGCGGAGGCTGATCGGCCTGAACTACTTACAAGATCGTTTGACCGAAATTACTTAGTCAAGTATTTGGGTACCTATAATTTTACGATCTATGATGGTATTCAAACGGCAAGATCTTCCATGCAGCGCACCCTTGCTAATAGTGATGATGTAACAGAAATCGAAAATAATCTAAAGGCTAACTTTGCGAAACCTAACCCAGAATATTTTGGAAAGGCGGAAGGGATGAATGTGATGTATGTATCCCTAGAGTCTTTACAGACATTTCTCATTGATTACGAATTAGATGGTCAGGAGGTTACACCATTCTTAAATTCGTTAGCCCATGATGGGGAAACCTTTTATTTTGATAATTTCTTTCATCAAACAGGACAAGGGAAAACCTCTGACGCGGAATTCATGATGGAAACATCGTTATTCCCGTTATCACAAGGGTCCGTGTTTATTAATAAAGCGCAAAACACGTATCATGCGGCACCTGCGATATTAAAATCAAGAGGTTATACATCTGCAGCACTCCATGGAAACTATAAAACTTTCTGGAATCGGAATGAGATTTATAAGGCATTCGGATATGATCACTTTTTCGATGCCACATATTATAATATGACACCAGAAAATGTGAAAAACTATGGATTGAAGGATAAACCATTCTTAGAGGAATCAATGCCGTTATTGGAATCTTTGCCACAACCGTTTTATTCAAAACTAATATTGCTTTCGAACCATTTCCCATTTGCGATGGATGAAGGAGACACTGATTTTCCAGCAGGGGATTTTGGCGACAAAGTGGTGAATCAGTATTTCCAATCGGCGAGTTACATGGACCAAGCTCTGGAAGAGTTCTTTAATAACTTAAAAGAAGCTGGTTTGTATGATAATACGATTATTGTCATGTATGGCGACCATTATGGTATTTCCGAAAATCATAATGACGCAATGGAGAAAGTAATGGGAGAAGAAATTACCCCATTTAAAAATGCTCAATTACAGAGGGTGCCACTTTTCATTCACGTACCTGGCGTGAAGGGTGGAGTCGTTCATAAATATAGCGGTGAAGTTGATGTTCAACCAACCATTCTTCATTTATTAGGTGTTGATACGCGCAATTACCTAAATGTAGGGAACGATATTTTATCACCTGAATTTAAGGAAATTGCTCCTTTCCGTAACGGGGACTTTGTCACACCTGAAGTGACACAGGTAAATGGCGTTTGTTACTCGAATGAAACAGGTGAGCCAATAGAAGATGATCAATGCACGGCAGATGATCAAATTGCAAAAGAAAAATTAGAGATTTCGGATCGAATTGTCACGAAGGATTTACTCCGTTTTTATCAGCCGGAAGGCTATGAGCCAATCAATCCTAATGATTACCAATATACGAATGGAACAAAAAATTAAAGAAAAGCTCCTTCTCATTTCCGCATGAGAAGGAGCTTTTTCGATTTATTTTATGATGGTTTAGCTTGGTCCAATCGACTAACGTTTTCGAATCGTAAAGTTATCCCCGAGGAGCAGCCAGTTTTGCGGAAACGGATATCCGAGCACCCAATAGCTAATGCCCCGTAAGTTGTATTGTTTTACTAAATCGAATTTCGCTTGGGCACTACGTGCATCTTCAAACCAGACTTCATGCTCTCTTCCTTGCCCATCTGTATAACGGAAAAAGGGGGATTGGGTGACAGTGTCATATTGGATTGCGACTTTATATTTTAAAGCACGTCTAATGGCTTCTTGCATATCAAAGGTCTCGGCTTCTTGTCCTTGTTGATGAGGCAATAGCCAGTCACGGGCATATAACTGGAACCCCATGAAAATTTTACTCCTTGGAATAACAGTGACAGCATAATCGATGACCTTTTTCATTTGATTGATGGGTGAAATCGCTTGTGGCGGTCCAAAGCGATACCCCCACTCATAGGTCATTAAAATGATAAAATCAACAATTCTTCCCTGTGCTTCATAATCATGCGCCTCATACAAAAGACCTTTCTGCTCGGAGCTTGTTTTGGGAGCGACTGCCGTCGAGACAAAAAAACCACGTGGATGGAGTCGATCGACCGCTTTTTGTAAAAAGCGATTATACGCTTCTCGATCGCTTTGCCGCACATTCTCAAAATCGACGTTCAACCCCCTGTATCCTTTTTCCTCCATCACACGCAGAATGTTGTCCAATAATTTGTCCTGAATTTGTGGACTGGAAAGGACTTGATGGGCTAGCTCTGTTCCAGTCTCTGTAGAGGAAAAATTAGTGATAGCCATCATGGGAACGACATGATGTTCATTTGCCACCTGAATCGCGAGTTCATCATTTAGAGAGGTTAACGTGCCATCCTCCTTTATGGAATAAACAAAAGGAGAGATATAGGATAAATATTGGGCCACCTCCTGAACATCTTGGGCTGCCGTTTCCCCAGTATTAATCGTATAGGCATTCACCTCAATGACTGGTTTGGGGAAAGGAATGATCAATACTGTACCTGGAATTAATCGGTTTGGCTGCTGAATAGGATTCATTTGGATTAGGGCTTGTACCTCTACTTGATATTGCTGAGCAATCTGCCCGAGGGTTTCTCCAGCTTGAACAACATGGGTACGCGGCGGTATGACAAGAATAGTCCCTATACTGAGCGAAGAGGGTTGACTGCTCACAGTTGGATTAGCTTGAAGAATCGCATTTAATTGAATGCCATACCTCTGTGAAATTCCCCACAGCGTTTCTCCCCCGCGCACTGTATGATGAATAGCCGCAATGGGAATCACCAGGGATTGGCCTACTAAAAGCTGATTCGGATCAGGCAATTCATTTGCCGTTGCAATGAGCTGACTTTGACTCCCATATTGATTCGCAATCCTGCTTAACGTCTCTCCTTTTCTCACTACATGAATAATCATAAAACCACTCCTAATAAGATCATATGATTATTCTATGCAGGCGTTGGTAAGGGAAGTACAGCTTGTTTTTTCAAACTACTACCTGTGCAGGTTGAAAGCGAGTACCGTCTTCGTATCGCGAAGGTTTTCTTTGAGGAGATGGCGTACCACTTTTCTTACGCTACTTATGCTCTAGCAATCCTAATGCCTTCCGAAACAAACCTCTTATTCAACTCGCATGCAAAGCGGAGAGCAGATGGGCTATCCCCATGTAGACAGATTGTATCCACCTGGACAGAAAGGTCGATTCCCTCAATGGATCGCACCTTGTGTTCTTTGATCATGCGGATCGCTTGGTTTGCAGCTTGTTCTACATGATGGATGAGTGCGTTTGGTCGATCCCTCGGTGTCAATGTTCCATCCCTTTGATAGGTTCGGTCGGCGAACACTTCACTCGCTGTTTGTAACCCTATTTTTTCACCAGCTTTGATTAATTCACTACCGGCCAGACCAAATAAAATTAACCCAGATTGAAAACAATAGATAGCTTCTGCAATGGCTTCCGATAATTTCGGATCAGTGGCGGCCATATTATAAAGGGCGCCATGTGGCTTCACATGGCGAAGTTTTCCCCCATTGGCAACAACAAATGCGTGCAGGGCGCCGATTTGGTAAAGAACGATTTCAAAAACCTCTTGCGGTGAAACGGCCATTGTCCTTCTGCCGAATCCTTGTAGATCGGGGAGACCGGGATGGGCCCCAATGGCTACGTTATTTTCCAGTGCTAATTGAACCGTTTTGTTCATCGTGCTAAAATCGCCTGCATGAAAGCCGCATGCGATATTAGCGGATGAGATATAGGGCATTATTTTTTCATCCAATCCTGCTTGGTAGATACCAAAACCTTCTCCGATATCACAGTTTAGATCAATCTGTTGCATATAAGAACCTCCTAAATCAAAACATCTCATGCCATTTAAAACGGCAAGCGATTTTTATTTTTTCTAAATCCCGGCGTTGTTTACGTATTTTCTGATATGCTTCTTGTAATGAAACTTCTTGAAAGTGGAGCTTCTGACCTGGGCGCATTTGGCTTAAACGCGGAAGATCACTTCGTATCACTTCACCTATTTTCGGATATCCACCCGTCGGTTGGCGATCGGCCATTAAAATAATCGGTTGCCCACTTGGGGGGATTTGAATGCTACCAAATGTTGTTCCTTCCGTTATTAACTCCCGCGGCTCTCCCTGTTGTAAACCAGACCCGGATAATCGATATCCCATTCGATCTGAATCAGGTTCGATTGTAAAAGGACTAGATTCAAAGGCTTGTAATGATTCCTTTGTAAACCAATGATATTGTCGCCCTCTTATAAAATGAATGGGTGAGTTATTTTTCTTAATATAGTGATTTTTTATATGATAAGGGAATTTCCGATTGTGCGCTAGGGGAGTCTCTCCACTTTTGGTTGGAAGAATATCGCCCTCTTTTAAGGCTCTCCCACCCATTCCTCCCATTTTAGCCTTTACATCAGTGCTATAGCTATCTAAAACTTTTTCGATAAAAAAGCCACCTTTTACAGCTAGATACGTTCTGATTCCATCCCTTGCATAACCAAATGTTAAAACATCGCCTTTCCGAACGAAAACGGGCTTGCCTTGTGCGATTTTCTTTCCATTTTGCCTTGCCTCCATATCGGCACCAAAAATAGCGAGAAATAGGTCTTCCTGAATTTCCAGTGTTGGCCCATGGACGGTCATTTCTAAAACAGCCTCATTTTCATGATTATTAAGCAAGATATTCACGATTTTAGCAGCCCATGGATCCATTGCTCCACAAACCGAAATCCCAAGACTTTGCCAACCATGTCTGCCGAGATCCTGAATCGTGGTTTGCATCCCCGCTTTCATCACGCGAATAGACATGCTCTCCCCTCCAAATCTTGAAATTCTTCCTTACTGATGGCGATAAAACGAATATGATCACCTGGTTGGAGGAGGGTGGGGGGATGCTGATTCTGATCAAAAAGCCGATAAGGCGTTCTGCCAATAATTTGCCAGCCACCTGGGGAAGATAAGGGATAGATCCCCGTTTGCTTACCTGCAATGCCAACAGATCCAGCGGGAATCTTTGGTCGTGGAGAAGAACGCCTAGGCACTGCTATTCTTGAATCCATGCCACCAAGAAATGGAAATCCCGGTGTAAAGCCTAAGAAATAGACCGGGTAATCTTGGCTTGTATGAATTTGAATGACATCTTGGATAGAGAGCCCATTAGAATCTGCCACAAATTGTAAATCTAGCGCATAAGGCTCTTCATAGCAAACAGGAATTTCCTTTACCTGCATTTTTTCCAATGATGAAGTAAAGGGAGGACCAAGTTGTAAGATCGACTTTTTTATTCTTTCATATAGGGCGGTTTCTGGATTATAAAAAATGGTTAGTGTAGTATAGGCAGGAACCGCTTCAATTACTCCGGGGATGACTGCTTCTTCAATCGCCTTCTTCCATCCTAGGATCCTATGATTTGTTTCTAGGTTTATTTCACTTCCGAAATCCATCATTAATGCCGCCTCACCTAGTGGAAAAAAATTTATTTGCTTCACACCTTTTCACCGCCTGTTCAAAGAATCTGTTTCCTTTACTATATCAAAGTTGAGAAATTTTTCATGAAAAATAAGGTTAGGTACTGGTAATAGATTTTAACCAAAAAATAAACCAAGTCCACTCAGACTTGGTTAAAAACGTCATTCCGTTAAAGTTTGGGCATTCCTAGGCCATTGAAAAATAAATAATGGCTAAAATAACAGCAAGAATAATCCGATAAATAGCAAATGGGCGTAATTTTACCCGACTAATAAGGGCAAGGAAAAAACGGATGGAGACCCAGGCAAAGACAAAAGCACTGATGAATCCTACTATAAAAAATGGAATGACGTCCATTGTCATCACATCCCATTTTTTAAAAAGAGAAACGGCGCTAGCACCGAACATGATCGGAACTGCCATGATAAAGGTGAAATCCGCGGCGGCACGATGGTTCAAACCCATTAGGACACCACCTGAAATGGTGGCCCCAGATCGTGAGAATCCTGGCCATAAGGAAATACATTGAAATAGCCCAATTAGAAAGGCTTGACGATACGTAATTTCATCAAGAGCAGCCCCTTGAAAATCTCGATGTTTCTTGGATTTCCAATCGGCTACTAACATGAGAATCGCACCCGCTATTAAGGCCAATAACACGGGGACGGTCCGAAATAAATAATTATCAATGATATCTTCAAAAGCAAACCCTAAGACGGCGGCGGGAATAAGGCCGACAATCACGTGGGAAAGCTTTAAACGAGAATGAGGGGGAGGGCTGCTTGTCCTGCCGATATTTATCCCAACCAAACTCCAAAGTCGTGACCAAAAGACAATCACAACAGCCATAATGGAACCTAATTGAATCACAACTTTAAATGTATTGGCTACTTCCGTTGATCCTAATAATTTAGCTGATTTAAAGAGCATATCATCGACAATAATCATGTGGCCTGTTGATGAAACAGGCGCAAATTCTGTCATTCCTTCTACAAATCCTAGAATAAGTGCTACAATCCAATCACGCATATCCATAGGGTAACTCCTCTCATTCATAAATCTTATGCTCAACGACTTTTCTAGCTAATGTAACTTGTCTTTTATTCATTTTACACAGTCCACAGGTAAAAAAGAACATATTTATCAATAATTAATAATATACATACACTACTTTTTCATAGTATAATATAGCTTAATACCATTTTAAAAAAATAGGAGGTGGACCACCTTTCTCTGAAAGGTGAACCATTTGGACGTTGCCAGTTTACTTTTAATTGCTTTATTAATTGCTTTAACTGCTTTTTTTGTTGCTACGGAATTTGCGATTGTTAAAATTAGAAGTTCTCGGATTGACCAGCTAGTAGAAGAAGGGAAGCCAGGGGCAAAAGCTGCCAAGCATGTGATCACTCACATGGATGAATACTTATCTGCCTGTCAATTAGGAATTACTGTTACAGCTCTTGGAATTGGTTGGTTGGGTGAGCCAGCCGTCAAAAGTTTACTTGATCCAGTTCTTAATAAGCTGCAAATTAATTCATCTGTTTCGACCATTATTTCGGTTGCGGTTTCGTTTTTATTTATTACGTATCTCCATGTCGTAGTCGGGGAGCTTGCACCAAAAACAATGGCCATTCAAAAGGCAGAAAATATTACCTTACTTGCTGCTAAACCGATTATCTGGTTTTACAAATTGATGTTTCCGTTTATTTGGTTACTGAATGGTTCTGCTCGTCTTATTATTAAAGCGTTTGGTATGCAACCAGTGATGGAGCATGAAACTTCCCATTCTGAAGAAGAGTTAAGTATTATCTTGTCAGAAAGTTATAAAAGTGGGGAGATTAATCAATCAGAATTGCTGTACGTCAATAATATTTTTAAGTTTGATGACCGCAGTGCGAAAGAAATCATGGTTCCTAGAACAGAGATGGTATCTCTTTCTACCGATAATAGTTTCCAAGACTGGATGGACATCATAAAAGCAGAGAAGCTGACACGTTATCCTATTTATGATGGGGACAAAGACAATATTATAGGGATCATTAATGTAAAAGATATTTTGATGGCCCAAATTAGCCATACAAAACCTCTTCCTGAGTTGGAATTGACTTCTTTTATTAAACCGGTGATTCTGATCATCGAAACGATATCTATTCAGGAATTATTCTTGAAAATGCAACAAGAACGTATTCACATGGCTGTGTTGATGGATGAATATGGAGGTACGTCGGGACTTGTTACCATTGAGGATATTATCGAGGAAATCGTGGGAGAAATCCGCGATGAGTTTGATACAGATGAGAAAGAAGAAATTACAAAACTTTCAGATGACCAATACTTATTTAGTGGTAAAGTCTTAGTAAATGAAGTAAATGATTTATTAGGGATTTCCTTATCTGATGAAGAGGTAGATACGCTTGGTGGCTGGATTTTATCACAGAATAGTGATGTGAAAATAGGTGATACCTTTTCACATGATCATTTCTCCTTCACTGTAAAAGAAATGGATGGGCACCAAGTTCGTTATATTGCCGCGAAAAGGGAAGAAGTCCTTTTGCAAATGGTTGAAAATGAATAATGGAATGAAGAATAGCATGCTACATAGCCAATAGCATGCTTTTTTTATGGTGACCAACCGATATATTTTGAATGCTGTTTGCCGATTTGTTAGTATCTTTGTGGATAAGTCTGTGGATAGTATAAATTATAAAAGTAAAAAAGGGTTTAAAGACATAGATTTATAAAAATGTGTATAAGTATTAGTGAATCTGTGGATATTGTGGATATTATCTGGGGATAGGATGTTTAAAATAAAAAAGGGAACCAGTAATAAAAAGATGGATTCTTGTATGAATATTTTTAGTTGGATCCTTTCTTGAAGCGTGCTATAATAAGTGAAATACTACGAATGTAGTTTACCCATAAATACTACATATGTAGTATTTAATCAAACAGTTAAAGGATGAAATGAATATATGACAAGTAGAATGAAGAAAAGAAGGCGAAAAGTCATTCTATATTTGGTGATGTTTTTTATAATAATAGGGATCGGGGGATTTGGCCTCTTACAATTCATACAGGCAGATGATCGTGATCAAGTTCAAGAAGTAGCAAAACATTTTCTTCAGGTTTTAGAGGATAAAGAATATGCGGATTTGAATGATTTGCTTGATGAAGATTCATACACGACACTTGGTTATACAATAGACGAAGTAACAGATAAATATGATCATATTTTTAATGGCATTCCCATACAAAACATCCGTGCCTCTAAGATGACCATAGAAAAAGTAGATGATGATGAGCAAACTTTTTCATTTCAGCTAAGCTTTACAACCCCTTTAGGAAAGATAGATAATTTGGAGTTTCAGACAAAGATTGTGAAAAGGGATCAGGACTATTTTATTAAATGGGATCCTTCGCTCATTTTTCCAGGAATGGAAGGAAAGGATAAAGTGGCGTTTCGCACATATCCAGCAGAGCGTGGTGAAATTATGGACCAGCTTGGTAATAAATTGGCAGCAAATGAGGATTTTTATTGGGTTGGGATTGTTCCGGAGGACCTAGCTCGGGGAAAGGAAAAAGAAAAGAGGCTTCAAAAAATAAGTAAACAATTTGATATTTCGATAGATGGGTTGCATGAAACATTACAACAAAGTTGGATAAAAGAAGATTTATTCGTTCCTCTTAAAATCATTGAACCTGATCAAGTAAAAGAATTACCAGGGGTTGCTTATCAAGATGCTAAAGTTCGCTACTATCCATTAAAAGAGGCTGCGGCCAATTTAATCGGTTATGTTGGAAAAGTCACAAAGGAAGATTTAGAAAAAAATCCGCAATTATCTGAAGTAGATATGGTTGGGAAAATGGGATTAGAAAGAGCCTTTGATAAGGAGTTACGGGGCAAAGGTGGTGGTGAACTCTTTATTGCCAATGAGCATGGAGAGAAAAAGCAAGAAATCCAAAAAGTGGAGAAGGTGAATGGAGAAAATATCCAATTAACAATTGATGCTTATATTCAGAAGGAAGCCTTTGAACATTTAAAGGGAAATGCGGGGTCAACAGTCGTAATGAATCCAAAAAATGGTGGTCTCTATGCTTTGGTTAGCTCCCCATCATTTGATCCTAATAAAATGGTTCAAGGGATATCTCAGGATGATTATAATGATTATGCGAATGATGAGGATAAGCCATTTGTCTCTAGGTTTGCGGTCGGTTATGCGCCCGGATCAACATTTAAGACGATCACTGCTGGCATAGGTCTTGATGCGAATGTGACACGTCCAGATAAGGTGAGAGAAATAGACGGTTTAAATTGGCAGAAGGATGAAAGTTGGGGAGGCTATTCTGTGACCCGTGTTTCTGATGTGAAAAAGGTGGATATGAGACAGGCTTTAATTTACTCAGATAATATTTATTTTGCGCAAGAAGCTTTAGAAATGGGAGAGAAGACGTTTAGGAATGGCTTGAAGCCATTTATCTTTGGGGAGGAATTAGATTTACCAATCGCCATGAATCCCGCGCAAATTTCGAATCAAGCTCAATTCGATTCAGAAATCTTACTAGCGGATACGGCATATGGACAAGGGGAATTATTAATGAATCCTATTCAGCAGGCGACGATGTACTCTGTTTTTCAGAACGATGGCGATATTGTTTATCCGCGATTATTAAAAGACCAAAAAGAAAGAAAAACGAAATCAGCATTCACAAGTTCAACAGCAAATGAAATAAAAGCAAGTTTGGTTAAGGTAGTTCGTGATCCAAATGGAACGGCCCATTCTTTATACAATTCACAGCATCATTTAGCTGCCAAGACCGGAACAGCGGAGTTAAAAATGAAACAAGGCGAACAGGGGAATGAAAACAGCTTTTTACTTGCTTTTGATACAGACGATGACGATTTCTTGGTTGTTTCACTCGTGGAAAATTATACAGCGGGGAATTCTGCAACCCAATTAAATCAAACATTTATGGAAAAGTTATATTCTTATTTTCAAAAATGGGGGGAATGAACAAATACTCGATTTGACCGTCTACTTATTTATTTTATATAATAAATACTACAAATGTAAGAGTAGGGGGAGCATAATGAGAGAGATTCCGCAAATATCGGAAGCAGAATATGAAGTGATGAAAATTGTATGGGAATATGAGCCAATTTCAACTCCTGAGGTTGTTGAGAAGGTCATGGAAATAATTGATTGGAAACCGAATACGATTCAAACAATGCTTACCCGCCTGGTAAAGAAAAAGGCTTTGCAAACGAGAAAAGATGGCAGAGTATTTGTCTACACATCATTAGTTCAACAGCATGAATATGTTGAACAAAAAAGTAAATTATTTCTTAAACAGTTCTTTAATGGTACATTAAATTCCATGGTGTTAAACTTTATTGAAAATGATCAGTTATCAAAGGAAGATATAAATGAACTAAAAGCAATATTATCTGAGAGGGAAATGAAAGAAGGGGGAGAATAATGGATACCTTTATCCAGCGTTTTTTGCTAAGTACACTTCTAGTCACTTTGCTTATTATAACGATTCTTTTGCTCAAAAAGGGATTGGGAAAGCACCTTTCTATTAAAGCACATTACAAAATTTGGTTCTTTCTATCCATCCCCCTGATAACTCCCTTTTTTCCGTGGGATTTTTTCAACCTTGGAGCAATACCAGACCTTTTTAGAACTTTGCTTGCCCAAAATAAAACTCCCTCTTTCACTAAAGAAAAAGTCAATGGACCCGCAGTCTCCCAAATAGAAAACAGTGATTTGTTACGTGATTTTGCCATATCTGTTAACAGGTCAACACCTGAATTTGTATTCAATGCGGCTATGAGCATTTGGGGGATTGGGGTAATCATATTGATTGGCTGGATCATTTTTTCTAATGTTCAAATTCGACAGATAAAAAAATCAGCCTCGTTTATAAAAGATCAAAAAATAAAGGCGTTGTTACAAGAGTGTAAGGAGATTGTTGGGGTAAAAAGGGACGTATTATTGCAGGAAAGTTCGGTGGTAAACTCTCCTGTAACCCTAGGGCTGGTAAAACCATATATACTATTACCGATAAAGACCCGTGAGGAATTTTCATTAATCGAATTAAAATATGTTTTTTTACATGAACTTAGCCATCAAAAAAGCAAAGATGTGCTTGTTAATTATGGCATGTGGGTCTTGCAAATTATGTATTGGTTTAATCCTTTCGTTTGGTATGCCTTAAAACGTATGAGAATAGACCGTGAATTAGCTTGTGATGCGTCTGTGCTGAATCTCATAGATGAACGTAGATATATTGAATACGGGCAGACAATCATTCACTTTGCGAGTGGAAAAAATGATCGTGTGTATCAACAATTTGCCTCAGGGATGGGTGGGACGAAAAAACAAATAAAACAAAGGATCCTGAACATTGCTAAGTATACTAGAGATTCGCAAGTACTAAAATGGAAAAGCAAAGTAATTTGTATAGCTTTAGGGATTTTTGTATTAAGTATTACTCCCTTTACCTATGTTGCAGCCAGTTCGGATGATGTTTATGAATTTACCGAAAAAAATATTAGCTATGAAGATTTAAGTGACTATTTTAATGGTCACGAAGGTAGTTTTGTTTTATATGATGCCACAAAAAAGCAATATCAAATTTATAATCGAGAAATGAGTCAACAAAGGGTATCCCCCAATAGCACATATAAAATTTACTCAGCCTTATTTGCCTTGGAATCAAAAGTGATATCTGCGGACAGCAATGATCAGGTTTGGGATGGAAAAGTTTCTCCTTATAAAGAATGGAATCAAAATCACAATTTATCTACAGCAATGGGAAGTTCAGTAAATTGGTATTTTCAAAACCTCGATCAGAAAGTTGGTAAAAAACAGCTTCAAGATTATTTTCACAAAATAAAATACGGAAACGAGGATCTTTCTGGGCAGTTAGATAGGTACTGGATGGAATCTACCTTAAAAATTTCTCCGATTGAACAAGTGGAATTACTAGTTGCGTTAGAAGAAAACAACTTTGGTTTTAAAGAAGAAAATATTCAAGCTGTTAAACAAGCCATCTCGATTGAGGAGAAAGAAAAAGGACAATTGTTTGGGAAAACAGGTACTGGTACAATTAACGGCCAAGATGAGAATGGTTGGTTTATTGGTTATGTGGAAGAGGCAGGACATTTCTATTATTTTGCTATTCATATTCAAAAAAATGGAGCAAATGGCAGTAAGGCAGCGGACATTGCCAAGCATATATTAGATGATAAGAACATTTATTGGCATTAAACGATATCCCGCGAAAGGTATTTGATGCCTATTTCGAATCATAACGGAAATTCTCCATTAAAAAACCCGGATTCCAAAAGGAATACCGGGTTTTACGCCTTTATGCCTTATTATGTGCTTTGTTTTTGTGACTTTCTCGTTTCTTTTCTGGTTTTGGTTCTCTTGGCCTTCGTACAAGTCCCAGCACTTTTTTCTCACGGGCTAACGCCTTATAGAGTGAGAGCATCATCAAGATTATGATGAAGGAAAAAGGTAAAGCAGCTATAATTAGGGCATTTTGTAATGCGTCCAAGCCACCGCTATATAGGAGAATAGAGGCCATGGCTGCTGAAATAATCCCCCATGAAAGCTTGACTGTATTAGGTGGTGTTAGAGATCCGTAAGTTGTTTGCATGCCCAATACAAAGGTTGCAGAGTCTGCCGATGTGATAAAAAAGATCGCAACCAAAGCAATCCCAATAATCGACAAGACGATCGAAAATGGCATCTCATGAAAGACAGCGAATAACACTTCTTCTGTTGCAAATTGCGTTAAATCAACTGCCCCGGCTTGCTGAACATCCATCGCCGTTGCACCGAATACTGCAAACCAAATAAAGCTGACAATGGCTGGAAGCAATAGAACGCCAATGACAAATTCTCGAATAGTACGTCCCTTGGAAACTCTGGCAATAAATATACCAACAAAAGGTGACCAAGAGATCCACCAAGCCCAATAAAAGATTGTCCAATCGTTAATCCATTCTCGATGACCAGGACTCAAAGGAGCAATGCGAAAACTCATCTGAATTAAGTTTTGCAAATAAAGCCCAATCGTATCCGTAAACATATTTAAAATAAATAAACTAGGGCCAATGATAAAGACTAAAATGAGTAATAGTACGGCTAAAACCATATTTATATTGCTCAGATACTTAATTCCTTTACTTATTCCGGACCAAGCTGACATCAGAAATAAGACTGTGACAATCGCAATGATAATAAGCTGGATCGGAAAGGAAATGGGGACATCAAAAAGGTAAGCAAGTCCACCATTGATTTGGGCAGCCCCAAAGCCTAGCGTTGTGGAGACCCCAATCACCGTAGCTACAACAGCGATGATGTCGACCAATACGGCAAGTCTCCCTTTCGCATATTTACCTAATATCGGTTCTAATGTGGCACTGATCAAGCCTGGTCGGTCTTTCCGGAAATTGAAGAAGGCAAGGCTTAATCCAACAAATGCATAGATCGCCCACGCGTGAATCCCCCAATGAAAGAATGTATAACGCATGGATTCCTTTATCGCTTCGTCTGAACCAGGCTCAGCAGTGGCTGGGTTAATGGCAAAATGGGAAATAGGCTCTGCTGCTCCCCAAAAGACTAAACCAATTCCCATGCCGGCACTAAAGAGCATCGCAAACCATGAGGTTCGAGAAAACTCAGGTCGATCATCTTGTTTCCCTAGTCGGATTGTTCCGACAGGACTAAAGCTAAGAAAGATACAAAAGAGGACAATCACCGAAACTAAAATTAAATAATACCAACCAAATCTAGTTGTAATAAAATCTTTCACATTAGAGGTCATGACTTCAAAGCTATCTGGTGCTGCAACTCCAAAAATAACTGCAATAACTAAGATAGCAGCAGATATCCAAAATACATTCGAAATTTTCTTCATGCCGTTTTCCTTTCATTTACAAATTTTTTCATTATTTTACCTTAACAATGATCGTCCCCTTTTTCAAATGACTTGTTCGAATATGACAACAATTTTCGATAATCTTCCTCCGTATCCACATCAAAAAAATACATTTGATTTCCCGAGATTAGCTTTTTCCCTTGTAAGGATTTATCCTTTAACAAAACTTTCGCACCTTTATCTCCTTCTAACGATTCCATTTTAGAAAACATTGTGGAAGAAAATAAAATGGGTGGCATGATCATTCCATTTATAGATGTTGACACATAATCTAATGAGGGCTTATTTTTAAAATCAATGATGAGTTGATCAATGATTTTTGTAAAAATAAGGGGTTGATCTGCAAGCAAAACGATAATGGCATCCATTTTTTCCTCTGCGGCATGCTTTACACCCCATTTTAAGGATTCCGACTGTCCAAGTGATGCTGTTGGACATGGAATAAACGTACATTTTTTATTGGTCAACAAATCTTGATCTACCCAAGTATGATCCCCATTGGAAACGATATATATTTGGGTTAAGGAAGAATGGACAGCTTCTCGTAAAGCCATACTTCCAATCGTTGTAGTGCGGATCGGTAAGGCTAACTTTTTTCTTCCCATTCTTATACTTTTACCAGCCGCCAAATAAACACCGGCTATTTTCATATTATTTTTCCTCGTTGAATGGCAATTAATTCAGCAACAATGCTAATCGCGATTTCTGTAGGTCCTTCTGCCCCGATTGCTAGACCAACAGGGGTATAAAGATGGTTGGGGAGAGGATTGTTCTTCAATAAACGTTTCGTTCTTTTTTTGGAACCCAATATTCCCAAATAGCGTAGTTTTGTATGTTGGAGTTGTTCGAGTAATTGGGCATCTTGTTGAAAATCATGTGTCATAAGGATGATAAAATCCAATTCACCAAAAGTCGTGTAATTCGTAAGATTTGCCAGATTGCCGATCGTTAAAGAATCAGCATCTGGAAAGTAATGTTTTTGCCCATAAGCCTTGCGCCAATCAAAGACATGAACGGAAAACCCAGCTAAAGCCGCTAATTGTGTAAGTGGACGAGCATCTGGACCTGCTCCTAAAATATATAGATGTGGTTTCGGCCAAATCATTTGGTAGTAATAAGGCTGGCCTTTGACCATTTTGATGCCATTTGCATAAGAGAATGGGCGGTTAAACAGCTCATGGAAAATAGAAGGTTGATCAGCTGTATAAAGTTGAAAGTCATTATAATCTAGTAAGGCCTGCACATATAAAACAGGTTTCCGTATTTTTAAAAAAGAGGACATTTTGGTAAAAGCTTGGCGGAAGGAAGAATCAATGTCTCGTAGTAAGACCGTAATTTCCCCATTGCATCCCGCTCCTTTTCCCCATCCAAGATCATCCTCGGAACTTAAGTCATAGACTAGCTTTTTCATTGTTTGAGTCGCGTAAAGAGATTTCGATTGTGCTTGTATATCTTGTTCAAGGCAGCCTCCGCTTAATAAGCCAATGGGAGGTTGATCAGGCATAGATAGCATCCAAGCACCTTTTTTGCGATAGGAGGATCCTTCCACCTCAATAATTATGGCGAGAGTGGCAGGCTGTTCATTTGTAACAATTTTTTCGATGATATCATGAATAAATTCCATTATGTTCTTACCCTTTCTCAAGTTACTCTAATCGTCTATTATTCCCTTTTTTTAAATCTCCATCCATTTTTTACATATTTCTTGTCTATATGGTTATGCTAGTTTTATTCATTATTGTACGGAGGTTTTGTGCATGGAGAATCAGCCCTTTTCTTTAATAGGGAAGCCAGAGCCAAGAATCGATGCAGTTGAAAAAGCAGCAGGAACGGTCCGCTATGTAGGAGATTTTACGGTACCAGGGATGTTACATGCTAAGTTGGTCACAAGCACAAAGGCTCATGCAAAAATTAAATCGATTGATACGAAATCTGCTTGGGAGACGCCCGGTGTAAGGGCGATTGTGATGGGAGACTCATTTCCTTATCATATTGGGCCCATTCTTGCCGACCGCCCTCCACTTGCATTTGACAAAGTACGATACTACGGAGAACCTGTAGCGATAGTGGTAGCGGATCAAGAATATCAAGCGAAACAAGCGGCACTGAAAGTAAAGGTGGAGTATGAGCCTTTACTGGTGGTGAACTCTGTCCAACAAGCATTTGAACAAAAAAGCGAAGGTGCAGTCCCCTTCAAAATGCGCCGCATTTAGTGGGGGTTAGC
>NZ_VTQV01000069.1 GCF_008764245.1 Bacillus subtilis | reverse complement strand
AGAAAAACGTGTCATTTTTCTCCGCCTGTTTGATTCGAGGGACTTATTGGACAGCCCCCTTTTCAATTACGAACTTTTCTCTCTTCCACTCTTGCTCTAAGACACTATAAAGATACGAATCTCTCCAGCCACCTTTTATCCATAAATGTTCACGTAATCTGCCATCCTTAATCATGCCAGCTTTCTCTAAAACCTTAGCAGATCCTATATTTCGACAGTCACATGTAGCATAGATCCGATGGAGGTTCAATGCTTGAAAACCGAAATCAATTAATAATCGGGCAACTTCTGTCGCTATTCCTTGTCCCCAATAATCCGGATGAACAATATAGGCTATGACTCCAACCTGATGGTGAATATCTTCTATACTTATCTCTCCGGTCCCCACCATAGCTTCGTTCATCTCAATGGCAAGTGCATATCTTCTCCTTGGCTTTTGGGCAGCGTCTTGTATCACTTGCTGAACATATTCTTGAGAATCTACTTCAGTATTCGGCCCCCAAGGTTGATAATGACAAACCGTTGCTTGTGAAGCGTATGAATGAACAGCTGCCCAGTCATCTTCCATAAATTCTCTTAAGGATAGCCTTTCACTGAAAAGAGGAATTTTAAGAGTATCTATTTTATTCACGTCCCTTCTCTCATATTTCTGTTTCATTTAATTATGAAAGATGAGTAATACAATTATAATCTTGAATTTGCCATTGATTTTCCCGGAAGAAAAGATTGCTTATACACCCGTTCATTAATCTTGTTTTCCCTGATCCAATTTCACCATTTGATAAAGTGGCTAAAATGGCGTTAATCACTCCTCCATGTGCGACAAGAATGATTTTTTGATCAGGATACTTTTCATGAATTTGTTGAATCCCCTTCATGATGCGTTTATTAAGGGAGGGACGATCTTCTTGATTCGGAATATACCCATCTGGAAAACTTTCTAGCCTTTCTTCCCTTGTCATCCCTTCTGCATCCCCGTAAGCCCTTTCCACAAATTCTTCCATTTCCTCCATCGGTAGTTGTAAAGATTGATTGATAATTTCCGCGGTTTGTTTTGCTCTTTTTAGTGGACTTGTCACGATTCGATCCCAGTGTGAACTGGCAAGGCACTGACCGCATTCTCTCGCTTGTTGTTTTCCCGTTGCATTGAGCGGAATATCAGTCCTCCCCTGAATTTTCCCCATTGCATTCCAATCCGTTTCCCCATGTCTCACTAAACAGATCTGGCTCATATATATCCCTCCAAATAATCAGCCTTTAATTCATCCAAGCTCACTGTTGGACATTAGATGGAATATCCTTTAATCCTTGGATCATATTTCTTCGATCGTAAAATCACCCCATCCTCTCTATGATCAATTGACTAACTAAGCTAGGCAGGAAAAATTATCTCCCGTTTTTTGCCTTCACAATTAAAAAATGAGGGCCTTTCATTAATTTTTGATATTTCGTTGGAAACTTCTGTTTAAAGGTCATGGTTGGTTGCGGTTCAATCATCTGGTCGATCGTAAAATTCGTAACGACTTCATTTACAATCGTTTGTAGCGGCCTTCTATAGAAGGGAACTTCCACTGTTTGCCCATTCTTCTTCCATTGGTTGATGATGAGTTCCGTTTCAAAATAGGCCTGATTTTCGGATAAATGGATATCCATGGCAGGGTGATGAATAGAGAATAACAGGAAGCCATTCGGTTTTAAAATACGCTGAAATTCAGAAAAGGTTTTTCTCCAATCTTCGACATAATGAAGCGCTAATGAGCTGACAATATAATCAAAGGATTGATCTCCGAAAGGTAAGTTTTCGCTTAAATCTAAACAGCTTACCTCTGCCCTCGTGCCCACACGCCGCTTTGTCGCTTCCACCATTTCAGGACTGACATCCATTGCTACCCCTTTTGCCCCTCGTCGAAGAAATTCATTCGTATACCAACCAGCTGCACACCCCGCATCAAGTACCTGCTTCTGCGTGAGATCTTGCGGAAGTTGTTGCATCATCGCTGGCCTCTCCAGCTCCGAATTATAAAAACTTTCCGTGTCCACGGTATGTTCATAAGCTTCCGAAAGCTGATCAAACGCTGATCTTATTTTCTCCTTCATAGGTCACCTCGTTTTTTCGATTTATAATGTCTATTACATCTATTTCTCCAAGAGGGGATAGAATTCCTTTCCGTTAAGCAATCATTATGTAAAGTTGCGCAATAGGTAGCAAATGTTGCACATTTGACAATCCAACCTCGGCAATTCGTAATTAAGCTAAAAAATAAACAAAGACCAAACCTTTTCCAGATTTGGTCTTTAAAAAATTATTCCTGATCATTCGGTATGGCACAATTCCCATCAACACAAGCAGCATCATCCTCGCCACCTGATAAATCTTGTAAAACCGGAGCCGCCTGTTCCTCTTGCCGTACCTTCTCTAATGCGCCAACAAAGGTTTCCACTGGCTGTGCACCCGAAATCGCATATTTTTGATTGACAACAAAGAATGGAACCCCGCGCACGCCTATTTGCTGGGCGGTATTTTCATCATACCGTACGTCATCCGCATAGGCCTTTTCGTCTTGGAGAACTTCTAATACTTCATTCCGATCCAATCCAACTTCCACAGCTAATGCAGCTAGCACTCCATGATCACTTAACTTTTTCCCTTCTGTAAAATAACCATGAAGAAGCCTTTCTGTGATCTCCTGATCCTTGCCTTTCGTTTTCGCAAAATGCGCTAATCTATGAGCATCAAACGTGTTGGTCGGTACCATCGTGTCAAATTGAAAGTTTAATCCAACACCTTTTGCTTGTTCCCCAATTCCCTCATTCATCTTCTTAGCTTCGTCTACACTCACACCATATTTCCCTGCGAGCGCCTCATGAATGGTTTTATTCTGGTCTTTTGCTGTTGTCGGGTCCAATTCATAGCTATGAAATTCAACCTTTACTTCATCTCGTTGCGGAAATTTCTCTAATGCCTGTTCTAAACGGCGTTTACCGATATAACAAAAGGGACAAACAAAATCTGACCATACTTCTATTTGCATTTTCGTCACCTCAAATATTCTTATAAGTCCTTCTTTATATAGCTCCCCAATGTGCGGACATCGTAACCATATGTTTCCAGAATCGTCTTTGCCCTCTGCAGTTGGTCGTCTTCGCTCCCTGCCGCTGTTTCAATAAAAAAGCGATAGGTTCCGAGTTTCTTCTTCGTAGGACGCGATTCAATCCACGTCAAGTTAATTCCCAGGGACGAAAAGACATTTAAAATGATCGCCAATAATCCTGGACGGTCTTCAGTTGGTGTAATAAGAAGCATTGATTTTGCCTTTTCCTCTGTAACGACAGGTTGCTTAGGAGGTTTCGTGATAATGACAAATCTTGTCGAGTTGCAGTCATTGTCATGAATATCTCGTTGAATCACCTCTAAACCAAATGTTTCTGCTGCCCATTCCGAGGCCACTGCTCCTGCATCCATTCTTGCTTCCTTCTGAATCGCCTCTGCAGCCGCTGCTGTACTACTATAATGCTTCGTTTTCGCTTGTATATCCCTTGTAAATATCCGGCATTGGGCAAGGGCCGGTGGAATCGACCAAACCTCTTTCACATCTTTAAGTTTGGCTCCTGGATTGCCTAACAATTGCAATCGAACTGGAAGCACAGCCTCTCCTTCAATCCACACATTATGATGAATTAATCCATCTGTTGTCATCGTAATGGTACCTTCCAGAGCGTTCTCAATCGGCACAATGCCTTTGTCTACTCTTTCCTCATCCACTGCTTCCAATACTTCAAAGATCGTACTATACATAATCGGCTCCACGCCATCCTCTGTGAAATAACGAACAGCCGCTTCTTCCGAAAAAGTTCCTTTAGGTCCTAGATAAGCGATTTTCACTGGTTATACACCTTCTACTTTTCTCTCATTTTCCTTGTATGATCTATTCATGTTTTATAGGAAAAGACAGCTTGTTCGCTGCCTTTTCATTTTAATCCATCCCATTATTTAGTGAAAGCTGCCGTTAACGGTGGAACGATTTGTTTTTTACGCGAGACAACTCCTTGTAAAACAGCCGATTTTCCTTCCAACTTCACATTGAATGCCTGTTCCACTGCATGAGCTGCTTGTCCAACGGCAATGGCTGTCGAATCATTGGTTAAAATATCCGTTACCACGAACAAGAATAGATCTAGCCCCTTTTCAGCCACGACCTGATCTAATGCCGCCTCGATTTCCTCCTTGCGCGCAAGCACATCTTCCACGCCAACAGCATTCACTTGCGCAATTTCCACTTTCGCACTGCCCATTGAAAATTCCTTTGCATCTAAGGAAAGCAATTCTTCTGCTGATTTTCCACTGATATCAGCACCTGCTTTCAACATATCCATTCCGTATTTTTCTGCGTCGACACCAGCGATGGCAGCCAATTCTTTTGCTGCTTCTACATCTTCTTCCGTACATGTTGGTGATTTGAATAATAAGGAATCAGAGATAATCGCAGACAGCATTAACCCCGCCATCTTTTGCTCGATCTCCAGTCCTTTTTCATGATAGATTTTCTTCAATATCGTTGCCGTACAACCAACAGGCTCAGCACGGAAATAGAGAGGATCGCTCGTTTCAAAATTAGCGATACGGTGATGATCAATCACTTCTGTAATCTTCACTTGGTCAAGATCACTCACACTTTGTTGACGTTCATTATGATCGACTAAAATGACTTCGTCTACTTCCCCGGCAACCGTTTCTACCAAACGAGGAGCTTCTACTTGAAAGTAATCTAAAGCAAATTGAGTTTCTCCATTGATTTCCCCTAAACGAACAGGTTCTACTTCAAATCCCAATCTTGTTTTCACGTCCGCATAGACAAGAGCTGAACAAATTGTGTCCGTATCCGGATTTTTATGACCGAAGATGAAACTTTTTCCCATTTTTGTCTCTCCTTGCTATATAATATGTATGATTTCATTGCTTTTTCCATTTTACCATATGACAGCTTATTTGAAAGAAAGAATGATTTTTTTTACAATGTAATGGGGGTGCAGACGTGAAAAAACAATGGTTTCTTATCCTATTTGTTCTTTTGATTATGATTCTAGCAGGATGTAGTGATAAGGTCGCGAAGCCGGAGGATCAATTTGGTGAATATGTGAAGCTTTGGAAAAAACAAGACTTTGATAAAATGTATAACTATCTATCAACAGATACAAAAGAACAAATAAAAAAGAAAGATTTTGTTGAACGTTATAGTAAAATTTATAAAGATTTAGAAATAAAGGATTTAGACATTCAATTTACTAAGCCGGAAGAAGCAACAGATAAAAAAGCAGAAACGGCTGAATTTCCTTTTCATGTTTCCATGAATAGCTTAGCTGGAGAAATCACTTTTGATCAGCAAGCACACTGGGTGAAAGAGGAAGATGATAAAACCACCGAATGGCGTATGAATTGGGATACTACGTTGATTTTTCCTGATTTAGAAGAAGGAGATAAAATTTCCGTTCCTACAATCCCACCGATCCGCGGCGCTATTCTTGACCGCAACGGAATCGCACTCGCTGAAAATGGCGAGGCTTTACAGGTTGGACTTGTCCCTGGAAAAATGGAAGAAAATAACACGGTTCCGAAACTAGCACAATTACTAGGAATCGACGCAAAGAGCATTGAAGACGCTTTGAACCAATCTTGGGTAAAGCCTGATCTTTTGGTTCCGATTAAAACCATCCCAGCAAAAAGTGATGAATTAAGTGAAAAACTATTAGCTCTTCCCGGGGTGCAATTAGGAAAAGCAGAGGCAAGAATTTACCCGCTTGGGGAGCGAGCAGCTCATTTAACAGGAAATTTATCGCCGATTACAGCGGAGGACTTAGAGAAGCACAAAGGGAAAGGTTATACCGATACAGATATGATTGGCAGACGTGGTTTGGAGCTCGTTTTGGAAGAACGTTTAAGAGGAACGCCGGGCGTACAAATCATCATTAAAAAAGAGGATGGCAGCGAGAAAATTCTTGCTGAAAAAGAAGTACAAAATGGCGAGGATGTCGAACTCACGATTGACAGTGCTCTCCAAGTCAACATCTATGATGAATTCGAAGGCAAGCCTGGTACCGCTGCCGCAATTGATCCTGAGACAGGTGAAACCTTGGCACTTGTAAGCAGTCCAGCCTATGATCCAAATGTGTTAACGCTTGGCGCAAACGAGAAGCAATGGAACAAACTACAGGATGATCCGAAACAACCAATGCTCAATCGTTTGAATTCCGCCTTTGCCCCTGGTTCTGTTTTAAAACCGATTACGGCCGCAATTGGTCTAAAAGATGGCACCATAACATGGGACGAAAAATTAACGATTAATGGCAAGGGATGGAAAAAGGATGAATCTTGGGGAAAATACGAGGTAAAACGAGTAAGTGATCCTGGTATCCCGATTGATTTAGAAAAGGCTTTGATCTATTCAGATAATATTTATTTCGCACAAAAAACAATTGAATTAGGCCAGAAAAAGTTTGAAGCCGGTCTAAAAAATTATGGTTTTTCTGAAGATATGCCTTACTTATACCCGATGCATCAATCCACCTATGGTGAGATTGGATCCGATATTGCCCTCGCCGATTCAAGCTATGGTCAAGGACAAGTCGAATTAAGTGTGCTGCATTTAGCCACTATGTATTCAACCTTTACGAATAATGGAAATATGATCAAACCGATCTTGGAAGCGAAAGAGAAAAAAGGCCAAGTTTGGAAAAAAGACCTTCTAACAGAAGAACAGGCGAAGCAGTTAACCGCAGCTCTTCGTAAGGTTGTGGATGATCCTAATGGAACAGCACGTGGAGCAAGAATCGAAGGCTATCCCCTCGCTGGAAAAACAGGAACAGCCGAATACGAAAAAGCAGAGCAAGGTGTAGAGGGGAAAGAAAATGGCTGGTTCGTCGCCTATAATCCCGAAAAGCCCGATCTCATTATTGCTTTAATGGTTCAAGAAGGTGGTTCCGCGGGTGCCATTGATCATGTCACAAATATATTTAAAGACCAACGCTAATAAGAAAAGCGCAAGCGCCCGTTTAGCGACGTACAAATTTAAGGGCTTCTGACGAGGTAAAGGAAACACGGTGAGGACGAAGGACGAGCCGATGTTGACTTATCGTAGGAAGAAGACGTAAATTTGCTAGCCGCTGGGCGCTGGAGCTAGATCCAGCATTAGCCAAAATTTATACTTTCCTATCCTATGAAATAGACCATTCCCTAAAGCAATAAAAAACACCGAAATGGAAGATACTCTCCAATTCCGGTGTTTTCAAATTATACGATATACCGCTCGGCAGCAATTAAGTGATCAGCTGCTTCTCTTTTCTTGGCAATGCTATTAATCGGTGTATGACGAATCAATTTCCGCAAAGCAGAGTTCATCATGCGGAAGGTATCCCCTTCTTCAATCGCAGCCAGACTCTCCCTCGCCAGTTGTTCTACCTTTACAATCGCCTCTTGGCAAAAGATTTCTGTGTAGAGAAGTTTCTGCTTATTTTTCTCGATCCCCGTTTTGGCTATCGCTTTTTCGGTCCGAACCACAACCGATTCCATCGCATAGGCCAATGAAACAACATCTGCCATTTTACTTAAAATCTCCTGCTCCTCTTCAAGCTTAGCACCGAATTTTTGCGCCCCTAATCCGGCGATCATTAAGGCAACCTTTTTAGTACCAGTGACTAAGTATTTCTCTTGCTCTAATGGTTCATTCCCCGGCTCCTCGGGCATTAACATCATTAATTCTTCCTGCAAGGTTTGGGCTTTTTCCAATAAGGGAAGCTCCCCTTTAAAGGCCATTTTTAAAAAGGTCCCTGGAACGAGCAAGCGATTAATTTCGTTCGTTCCTTCAAAGATCCGATTAATCCGCGAATCGCGATAAGCCCTTTCAATCTCGTACTCTTCCATATAGCCGTAGCCGCCATGAATTTGCACCCCTTCATCGACCACATGATCCAGCACTTCTGAAGCAAAAAATTTATTCAAAGAGCATTCAATCGCATATTCCCGAATCGCTTCCGCTACTTTACTACCGTCCTTCACTTCCTCTTCTGTTAATTGACTCATTTTTTCCTCAAACAAGCCAACCGTTCGATAAACAGAGCTTTCTGCTGCATAAAGTTCCGCACCTAATGTACCAAATTTCTCTTTCGTTAAATTAAATTGGGCAATTGGTGTTTGAAATTGTTTCCGTTGATTCGCATATTTCAATGTAATTTCTAACGCACGCTTTGATCCGCCAACTGCCCCCACTCCAAGCTTATAACGGCCAATATTGAGGATATTGAAAGCAATCCGATGTCCTTTACCAGCTTCCCCTAAAAGATTTCGGGCTGGCACTTGGGCATCTTCTAAAATTAACGTCCGAGTAGATGAACTTTTAATCCCCATCTTCTTTTCCTCTGGACCAGTAGACACACCAGGAAAATCACGTTCCACGATAAAAGCTGAAAAATGCTCTCCATCAATTTTGGCATAGACAATGAATACATCGGCAAAAGCGGAATTCGTGATCCATTGTTTTTCTCCATTTAAAAGATAATGGGTACCAGCTTCATTCAATACAGCGGTTGTTTTTGCGCCTAATGCATCTGAGCCTGATCCTGGTTCTGTTAAGGCATAGGCGGCTAATTTTTCCCCTGTTGCCAGAGCTGGCAGATAGGCTTGCTTTTGCTCTTCGTTGCCAAACAAAACAATTGGTAGAGAACCAATTCCTACATGAGCCCCGTGCGAGATCGAAAAACCCCCCGCTTGCGACATCGCCTCCGCAATCAAGGAGGAACTGATTTTATCTAATCCTAATCCACCATAATCTTCTGGAACATCGGACCCTAAAAGACCAAGTTCTCCTGCCTTTTTCAGCAATTCGACAGAACGAGCAAATTCATGATTTTCTAAGTATTCGACTTGGGGCAACACTTCCTTCTTAACAAAATCATCACTCGTTTTGTATATCATTTTATGCTCATCTGTATAGTCTTCTGGAGTAAATAATTGTTCAGGTGTCAGTTCTTCGATTAGAAAGGCTCCACCTTTCATAATTTTCCTAACCTTATTTTCCATTCCAAGTCCCTCCTTAGATCAATTCAAAAATACCTGCGGCGCCCATTCCGCCGCCAATACACATTGTTACAACGCCAAATTGAACATTTCTCCGTTTCATTTCATGAATTAAAGAAAGAGTTAATTTCGTCCCTGTACATCCAAGCGGATGCCCAAGGGCAATCGCGCCCCCGTTCACATTCACGATGTCCTCATCAATTTCTAAAGCACGAATAACTTGGAGCGATTGGGAAGCAAAAGCTTCATTTAATTCAAATAATCCGATATCTGATAATTCAAGCCCTGCCAGTTTCAATGCTTTCGGAACAGCCTCAATCGGGCCGATTCCCATCACCTCTGGTGGAACCCCCGCCACAGCAAAAGAACGGAATTTAGCAATCGGTTGAAGTTCAAGCGATTTTGCTTTTTCATGATCCATAACCAGCACCGCCGCTGCGCCATCACTCATTTGTGAAGCATTGCCAGCTGTCACCGTTCCTTTCACAGAGAAAGCCGGACGGAGTGTTGCTAATACCTCTGCATTTGTATCGGCTCGCACCCCTTCATCTTCTGCGAATAAAACCGTCTTTTCTTGGAGCTTATGATCTGAATCGACCCTTCGTGAGGTCACTTCAACGGGAATGATTTCATCTACAAATTTACCTTCTTCTATTGCTTTCGCCGCTTTTTGGTGGCTGCGAACAGCAAATGCATCCTGTTCCTCACGGGTAATCCCGTATTTTCTAGCTACTTCCTCTGCTGTATGCCCCATGCTCATATAATATTCAGGAGCAGTTTCCGCGATTTTTCGATTTGGACGCACGACATGCCCCATCATCGGCACTAAACTCATTGATTCCGCTCCACCAGCAATGATCGTATCAGCATGCCCAAGCATAATTCGTTCTGCCGCATAAGCGATGGATTGTAAGCCTGATGAACAATAACGATTAATCGTGATCGCCGGAACCGTTTCAGGTAGACCGGCCAAAGCACCAATATATCGAGCCATGTTCATCCCTTGTTCTGCTTCCGGCATCGCACAACCGATAATCAAATCATCAATCTTGCCTTCATAATTCCCTGCCCGCTTCAACGTTTCCTTTACGACTAGCGCCCCAAGATCATCCGGACGTGTCGAAGCGAGTGTCCCTTTTTTGGCTCTTCCGACCGGAGTTCTGGCTCCAGCAACAATCACAGCTTCTTGCATGTTATTCCTCCTCACTTTGGCTAAATTAAGAATCTATCAATTTCTCAATGGTTTTCCTTTCATTAACATATGTTGCATCCGTTGCTGCGACTTTGGTTCAGAGACAAGTTGGATAAAAGCTTCTCTTTCAAGATTTAATAAATATTGTTCATCCACCAATGTTCCGTACGGAAGATTTCCCCCTGCAATTACATAAGCCAACTTTTTGGCAATTTTCATATCATGGTCGGAAATATATCCAGATAATCGCATCGCTTCCGCCCCTACTAATAAAGCGGCATAGCCTGTTTCTCCTGTCACAGGAATTTTCTCAGGCGCAGGTGGTTGATAGCCTTGTTCATATAATGTCATCACTCTTTGCTTGGCATCCCACAGCAAATGATCATGATTCACACTAATGCCATCTGTATGGGATAAATAGTTATTTTCGATCGCTTCCTCCGCTGACGTCGACACTTTGGCCAGCGCAATCGTTTCAAAAACCCGATTCGCGACCGCTTGTAAATCCACCTCCACTCCCTCTGGGATGTTTCTTAATATCTTCAGGTATAATTCCTTATTTCCACCGCCACCTGGTATCAGGCCGACCCCGGTTTCCACAAGGCCGATATAGGTTTCCATCGAGGCTTGAATATGAGCAGCAGGTAAACTCACTTCCGCCCCCCCACCAAGCGTCATGCCAAATGGGGCGACAACAACCGGTTTTTCACTATATTTAATCTGTAACATTGCCTCCTGAAATTTCCGCACCACGAGGTCGACTTCAAACACATCGTCATCCTGAGCGGCCATTAAAATCATCGCAATATTGGCACCCACGCAAAAGTTTTTCCCTTGATTGCCAATGACAAGACCTTTATAATTTTTCTCCACTTCATCAATGGCATAGTTGATCATTTGAATAATGTCGAAGCCAATCGCATTATTCGGAGATTGAAACTCTAATAAAAGCACGCCGTCCCCAATATCGATTAAATTAGCTCCACTATTTTTCTTCACGATCTTTCCTTGCTTTTCTAATAAACGTAAATCAATTTCCTTCGGATTCCTTTTAATAGGTTGATATTCTCCGTTTCTACCATAAAACTGCTCATCATGATAAAAGGAGGAATGTCCGCTTTCCACCATGGTTTTTACCCATCCCGGAACAGCAATCCCGTCTGTTTCCATCTTTTGCACCGCTTCTTCAACACCGATCGCATCCCATAATTCAAATGGACCGATCTTCCAACCAAACCCCCATTTCATCGCCTGATCGATCGCCACCAGATCATCGGCAATCTCCCCGACTAATTCAGCGGAAATGGCTAGAACTGGGGCGATGATGTTCCAAAGAAATTGTCCTGCCCGATCATCGGAATAAAGCAAGGCTTTCAAACGGTTCTCAAGCCCCTTTGCCTGTTTCGCCATCTCAAGTCCTGTTGTTTTTAATTTCTTACGTGGTTCATATTGGAAAGTTTCCGGGTTTAACTCCAAAATATCCTTTCCCTTTTTCCAATAAAAGCCTTTTCCTGCCTTACTTCCCAACAAATGCTGTTCCTGCATTTTCTTCATAAATTCCGGCACGGCAAAAACTTGTTTTTCCGCACCCTCCACGTGGTCATAAACATTTTGCGCCACATGGATAAATGTATCGAGCCCGACAACATCAAGGGTGCGAAAAGTAGCACTCTTCGGGCGCCCAATCAAGGTTCCTGTAATGGAATCCACCTCTCCGATGCTGAACCCCGCTGCCAACATCTCACGTACGGTCACAAGCAATCCATAGGTGCCGATACGATTGGCGATAAAATTAGGTGTATCTTTCGCCTCCACAACTCCTTTTCCGAGCACTTCTTCCCCGAACTGTTTCATGAAATCCAAGACCTCTTGATTGGTGTGTGTTGTCGGAATCACTTCCAGCAATTTCAAATAACGTGGGGGGTTAAAGAAATGCGTGCCTAGAAAATGTGCTTGGAAATCCTCAGATCGGCTGTCTGCCATTGCTTCAACAGAAATCCCTGATGTGTTCGAACTGACAATACTCCCAGTACGCCGATGTTCGTCAATCAATTTCATTACCTGCTTTTTCACTTGCAAATTTTCAACTACCACTTCAATAATCCAATCGACTTCCGCTAACTTCTCGATATCATCTTCCATATTTCCTGGAGTAATAAAAGACAAGCGTTTCCGATGTGTAAGAGGGGCTGGCTTTTCTTTCAATAATCTTTTCAGAGCCGTATTGGCCAATTGATTCCGATCCGCATTCTCTGCTTTTGGCACAATGTCTAATAGTAAAGTTGGGATCCCGACATTCGCCAAATGAGCTGCAATTCCCGCTCCCATGACACCTGACCCAATGACAGCTACCTTTTTAATTCGGTCGATCAAAGAACATTCCTCCTTGATTTTTGAATGAATGGTCATTCATTATTCCGCAAAAAAATATAAGAATGATAATCTAGTTGATATTACCAATATATCGAAATTTGTATCCGTTTGCAATGGGAAAATATTATCCATTTCCTTTCAGATGCCATTAAGCTTTTTTATGACTTGCCGGAAAATTCTAAACACTCCCTTAAAGTTGACTGATCTGCAGCTCACTATCCTGTATTGCGTAACCTCCAAACTCCCCCTATTTCGCATGTTTCCAATACATAATTATTCAAATAGCAAGACAAACTATATATGTCAAAATAAAGGAGGTATAAAACATGATGCAAAATCAACCAATGAATCAACAAAATCAACAACCGATTATGCCACAGCCACCCCATGTCCTAACAACCAAAGATTTTTCTTATATCAATGACATGCTTGCTTGGAATTTACTAGCCATGAAAAAAGCTCATCATGCGGCATCTTATTGTCAGGATCAGCAAATCAAAAATAAGTTGGAAGCTTGTGGGCAAATGCACCAACGACATTATATGAAAATTTTAAGTCACTTAGAAGAAAAACAACAAAATAATTCGGTTACCCAATGAAAGGCGGAAGCGCCCGTTTAGCGACGTACAAACTTGGATAATAAGGCTGAACGGCTAAAATCGCGCCGTCCTGGCGCAACGCCGTTCTGACCAACATCCTGTTGGCCTGAGATAAAGGAAACACGATGAACCCAAAGGGTGAATCGATGTTGACTTACGCAAGCAGGCACCGAAAGTTTGCTAGTCGCTGGGCGCTGAAGCTGGATCCAACACTAGCCAACCTTTTTAATTTCTTATCTTTTAAATTCGAAAGGAGTTCTCTTTATGCAAAATTCAAATCAAAACCAAAACATGCGGCAAATCAAGAATCCAAACACCCAAGTTCCCAAAACACCACAAATGAATGAGCGCGATTTTGTGAACGATATATTAAGTCAAGAAAAATACATGGCCCATGCTTATTCTGTAGCTTTAAATGAAGCAAGCCACCAACATTTATACGGAGATTTATTAGAAATTTTTAATGAAACACAAAATATGCAGCATGACTTGTTTAATTTAATGTTTGAAAAAGGTTGGTATAAGTTGGAAGCGGAACAAACGCAAAAAATTCAGCAATCCTATCAGCAACATCAAGGGTACACCAATCAATTCCCTTACCAAGGAAATATCCAATAACAGAATAGCGAATAGAACAGACTTATAAACGGTCTGTTCTTTTTTTAGCAAATATGTTAAATAGACTTTACATATCGTTAAATATACTTTACAATATATTTAACAATGTTAAGTTTACTTAACATAAGGAGGAATGGTAAGTGATCATGCAAAATCGCGTAAAGGAGTTGCGTGCCAGGTTTCGATATTCACAAACAGATCTAGCTGATCGAGTCGGGGTTACGCGCCAAACGATCGCGGCCATCGAAAAGGGCGATTATGCACCATCTTTATTATTAGGCTTATCGATCTGTAAAGTTTTTGATCTGCCAATGGAAGACGTCTTCTGGTTAGTAGAAAAGGAGGAAAAGGTATGAGATCGTCAATTCTTTCCATGTTATTAAGTATTTTCACCCTGGTTTTATTCGGTTGGGCGCTGACAACTTTATATGATGCGTATACGCAGTTTGCGTTTATCATGAAAAATCCAACCCCTCCATGGGAGGTAACATTTTCTGTTTGGCCGTTCTTGATAATCTTTCTATACGGCATCCTCTTGTATTTTCTCTATCGCTATAAAAAGAAAAAGAAAGAAAAAATATCGATCTGGCTTTTCCCCTTACAATTTTCAGAAAGGGATGAGCGGGAACGAGAAATATCAGGAGAGGCTTGCCGTAAAGCGTTTATATCCACTTGGATATCAGCACCTATTGCCGCATCTCTTCTTGTCTTTTATCCATTATTTGAGGAACAGTTCCGCCACTTTCCTATATTCATTGTATTACTGATTCCGATCATTCAGATCTTAACCTATTTCTTTCATATTCGAAAAATTTAAACTTACGTATGAGGAGGAAACAGTTTGTTTAAAAATTCTCAAGACCAAATCCGCTCCGGCTGGATCATTCTTATCGGCCTAATCGCCATATATATTTTCCAAAGTATCTTTTCCATTCCCGGTATGATTTTTTTGGCGGTGACCGAATTTACGAATCAATCTGCTGCCATTACAATTGATATGATATCAGCTTTTGAAAATCGGCCATGGGTTTTGCTGCTTACCCAAGGGGGAGGGACAATCGGAGGCATCTTGGCAACCATTCTACTTTGGAAATTTCTAAACAAAAAAACGCTAAAAGAGTTGGGATTTAAGAGATCATGGAAAGATTTCCTTTTCGGCCTGTTCCTCGGTGCGATTTCCATTACATTGATTTTCCTTTTATTACTTGCAACTGGAAATATCAAGCTGTTGAACGCTTTTTCACAGCCCGATTTCAATGCCTTTACACTTAGTTTTCTGATTATGTTTATTTTGGTTGGTTTTTTTGAAGAAATGTTTTTCCGTGGATATGTCATCAAAACAATGGCCTCACGGCAAAATAAAAAATGGGTCATTTATCTCGTTTCAGCCGTTGTCTTTAGTATTGTTCATGGAGTCAATCCGAATGTCAGTATCATCGGTTTAATCAATATTGTATTTGTTGGTCTTTTATTTGCCTATATGTTTGAGCGAACCAATCGTTTGTGGCTTCCAATCGGCTATCATATTACGTGGAACTACTTTCAAGGAAGTGTGTTTGGCTTTGCGGTTAGTGGCATTTCTCCTCATGGCCTTTATCAAATTGACATCACAAACGGAAATGCCCTTTTAACAGGCGGAGCCTTTGGTCTTGAAGGCGGGTTATTTGCGACCATTTTCGTTCTAATTGGCTTCCTTATAACCTGGTTATACACGAAAAATAGAAACATAGAAAAAACCATGTAAGTCCATTCTATATACAAAAAGGCTGCCTAGAAAAAGTTCTAGACAGCTTTTTTTATTCCTCATCCGAAGCGAACATATACCTTTTATAATGATAACGCACAGAGAGCACAATGCCAATTACCATCATATTAGCCAGCAGCCCGCTTCCCCCGTAACTAATAAATGGAAGTGGAATTCCTGTAATCGGCATTAAACCAATCGTCATGCCAATATTTTGGAAAACGTGAAAGGCGATCATCGCAACAACACCCGCACACATATAGGAATAAAATGGATTTTTCGTATCTAAACCTGTTTTCGTAATTTGATAAATTAACAGGAAGAAGAGACTGATCACAATACTCGCCCCAACAAAACCGAATTCTTCACCAATCGTCGTAAAAATAAAATCTGAATGGCTTTCAGGCATATACACTTCCCCATTATAAAATCCTTTTCCAGTAGTCATCCCTGAACCAATCGATTGTAAAGCATTCACAAGCTGATACCCTTCATCTGTTCGAAAATTCCACGGATCTAACCAAGAATAAATTCGCTTATATTGGTGCCCCTCTAAAACACCTTGTAAAAGTTCATGATGATAAATCGCTATATATAGAAGGACACTTCCGACAATCCCACAAACGGTGAACAAGGGAACTAAGATCTTCCATGAAATCCCCGACACTAAAATAACCGCTAATAAAATCGCAATAAAAACAAGAGCAGTTCCTAAATCGGGTTGTTTCAGAATTAATAAAGCGGGAACACCTGTCACAACGCTCAACTTTATTAATAACCAGAAGTCCGACTTGAGCGTTTTATGGACAAATTTCACATGGTGACCAGATGTTACTTTGGCCAACACCATAATTAAAAAGATTTTCATAAATTCGGCGGGTTGGATTAACCCTGCGCCAGGAATTTGATACCAGCTGCGGGCCCCGTTTCTTTCCGGTGCTAAAAAGAACTCTTTTGGAAAATGTAAGGCATCAATCGCCAAAAGACCTAATAAGGAAAACGCACAGATCCCATAGGCATACCAAGATACCTTTTTCAATTGATCAGAATCAAACCGCATCATAACATATGCGGCAACAGAGCCAATCACATACCATTGGATTTGCTTAGGGACAAAATTCATATTGTGCTCTCCCACTTTGTATTGTCCCGTTTTCTGCGCACTATAAATGGCAATTAAACTAACCAATGCCATCAGCATTAACGTTAAAATAATGCCGTAATCTATTTTCGGAATCGTTTTTTTAGATGTTGTCATTAATCTCTTCCTCTTTTTCTAGTTCAGAATTCCATCTTAACATTATACTGAAAATCTAGCGATTAAAAAAGGAACAAATTTTGGACTTTTTGTTTCCAAGTCGAGATATTTGAAAAATAAGGCCCAACATCCGTACAATAAAGAACAGAATAACGAAACGGAGGTTATCCGAATGGAAAACATACAAAGTCAAGAAATGTTTGAGCAAGTGATTGCTAGTGAAAAACCTGTCATCGTCAAATTTGAAGCGAGCTGGTGCCCAGATTGTAAACGTCTGGACATGTTTATTGGCGATATCATAGAAGAAAACCCGCAATTCACTTGGTACCAAATCGACCGTGACCAATTCCCTGAGCTTGCAGATCAATATCAAGTCATGGGAATTCCAAGTCTGCTCCTGTTCCAAAACGGTGAGAAACTAGCTCATCTACACAGTGCCAATGCCAAAACACCTGAAGAAGTTACAGCATTTTTAGAGCAAAATAAATAAGGCTCTTCCTATCTTACAAGGCTCCTGAAATATTTGGGAGTCTTTTTATATTGCCCTTTCCTCCCCCCTAGTTTGATCCAGAAAAAATTGGGTACATTATGTAGAAAGACACAAAAAGGAAAGGAGCTTCCTTATGCTTTGGACAATCATCGGTCTTCTAGTGATCCTTTGGATTCTAGGACTAGTCACAAAGATCGGCGGTGCCCTTATTCACATTTTACTAGTACTTGCCGTCATTGTATTTATCATCAACCTTTTTAGAGGACGGGCAAATTAGCTGCGATAATAAGAAAAGCGCAAGCGCCCGTTTAGCGACGTACAAACTTTTTAGGGGCCTGACGAGATAA
>NZ_VTQV01000068.1 GCF_008764245.1 Bacillus subtilis | reverse complement strand
TCCTCCTTAAAAGTCATTGTATAAATTTAACTTAGATGTGTCCATGAAACTATACTAGCATCAGTTCTTATTATTTTTTCATAAAAAATTAGCACTAGGAAAAATTGCTATTCGTAATCTTTCTAAGTTACCATATAGTTTTCGGTTATAACTACCTTTTAATTGTAGATTTTCACTAATTAAACTATGGTTTCTACTTCATAGAATATTAATATAACATGGTATTAAAGGAGGAATCAGCATGGAAATATCAAAAGTAGCTATTTACGCCCGTGTAAGTACAGAAGAACAAGCCAAAGAGGGATTCAGTATTGCTGCCCAACTTCAAACACTTCGACAATATGCCCAAATTTATAACTGGGAAGTGATTGATGAATACGTCGATGAAGGAATTAGCGGTAAATCCGTAAAAGGACGTCCGGAAATGAAGAGACTAATTAAGGATGTTGAGAACGAAAGATTTGATGCTGTACTAGTTTGGAAAATTTCTCGGCTTTCTAGAAATATGTTAGAAACACTCATGATTCTAGATAAGTTTGAAAAATACAATGTGAAATTTATATCCTACTCGGAAAACTTCGATACCAGTAGCCCTATAGGTCGCTTAGTACTTCAAATTATGGCCTCAATCGCTGAAATGGAGAGAAATACATTAGCGGAGAATGTAAAGCTGGGAATGAAGCAGAGGGCCTTAGAAGGGCGTTGGAATGGCGGAGTTGTATTTGGATATGACACTGTTAAAAAGGAACTAGTTATCAATGAAAAGGAAGCCGAAGTAGTACAATTAATCTATCATATGTATGCAGATGGTAAAGGTCTAAGAGCGATTTCTAACCACTTAAATAAAGCTGGGTATAAGACTAAGCATAATCGTTATTTCTCCATCAATGGGGTAGCACAGATCCTAGACAATGTAATATATATCGGTAAGATAAGTTGGCTAAAATTTGAAAATTGGGATTCCAAACGTAGAAAGGGAAAAAATCCAAATCCGATTCTAGTAGAAGGAAAGCATGAACCTATTATTTCGGATGAATTATGGAGCGTTGTACAAGCGAGGAGAAAAAGTAAATCATTTAAGCAACGCCAATCAAACGAACCATTCCTGCTTAGTGGCCTTTTACGCTGTCCTGATTGTGGACAGGGTATGGTCCCTTCGATTACAACATATACACGTAAAGACGGTACGAAACGAAAACATCGTTATTACGTTTGTAGTGATTTCCATAATAAAGGATCAGCTGCATGCAAAGCTAATTCTATTAAGGCTTATGAGGCTGAAGATACGGTTATCAAGAAAATTGAACATTTTAGTTCTAATAGGAAAAGGTTATATAAAACAATCACTGATATTAGTTCTAGTTCCGCTCATACGATAACGCAGCTTAATAAAGAATTAGGGGCGATTGAAAAGCAATTAAAGGAAATTGAACAATTACAAACAAGGTATATGGAAGCCTTTGAGAAAAACACTCTCCCTGTGGATATTCTACAAGAAAGGTTACAAAAGGTCTCCAATGATAAAAGGGGGTTAGAACAAAAGAAAAATGAGATTATAATACAATTAGGTTCTGTCGATTCAAAAGTAATTCAACCAGAGTTGATCGAAATATTACTGAAAAAATTCTTATCAGTATATAAGGAGACAACTAGGGAAAATAAAAAACAATTACTTCAGTTGTTAATCGATAATATCTCAATCAAGCAAATAGATAAATCTAGAACCATAAAAAACGTAGAAATTGAATTTGATTTTACTGAAATGAATATATCGAAAACGTTTATACTGATCCACTTGTTATACCATGAAACGGATAATGAAAGCACATTTTCAATACCCGCTTCCGATAAAGAAATACCACCTTATTTACAACAATTTTTGCCTCTATTTGTGGTACGGTTCCCCCCTAATAATCCGAAACCCCCGATACACCTGCTCCAACAAGATCAATCTCATTAATTGATGCGGAAAGGTCATTTTTGAGAAAGATAAGGCGTAATCGCTGCGCCGCTGAACTTCCTTGCTTAATCCAAGAGAACCCCCAATGATAAAGGCAATTTTACTTTTGCCGTAGGTGGCGAGTTCGTCCATTTTTTGGGCGAGTTGTTCGGAGGTGAGCATGGCGCCGTTGATTTCTAGGGTGATGACGTAGGTGTCTTGGGATATATGGGCGAGGATGCGCTCTCCTTCTTTGCGTTTGACCAATTCCATGTCTGCTTCACTTAGGTTTTCGGGTGCTTTTTCATCGGCGACTTCGATGATGTCGACTTTGGCGTAGGCATTTAAGCGTTTTAAGTACTCTTGAATACCTTGCTTCAAGTATTTTTCTTTCATTTTTCCAACAGAGATGATGGTGATTTTCATTTCGTTCGTTCCTTTGCTTTTCAATTCAATGCGAGCCCTTGCTTCATCGCATTCTCTTTCATTCTAGTGTAGCAAAAACGTGACTTGTTTCCTACTCCCTTTCTAGCTGACATGACCCATCCTGTTCCTTTCACTTAGGTGTTTGGTTGTTTTTTCCCTTCATTTAAGCCATCAGGCCGGATTTTCCGTTATACTTGGTTAGAAAATAAGCGATTTTTCTAATAAATAGACGAATTGAAACAAGGAAAGGAGCATTATATGCGCAAGTTTAAAATTTTTGGTTGTTTCCTATTCACTGCCCTGCTCATCCTTGGCGGATGTTCCAATAATGGGAATGAAAAGGAAGCCGCTAATAAGGAAAAAGAGAAGCAAACGGAAGGAGTAGAAAATACACAACCAGGTAAAGAGGTTGTTTCGACAGCCGAAGAACCTGAGGAAACCGAGCAACCTGACGAGGAGTTCCGCAAATATTTTACCGAGGACCCAGAAGAGATGGTGCAATTGGAGCCAGGCCCCTATAGTGGCGACAATTATGATCTGGAAGCGATCAAAAAAGAGATCGATCAATTTCCTCAGGGAGAAACACCGGAAGACTATTATTACCGACTTGTTGCTCTTGTAGCAGAGGACTATCGCTTCTTCTATGAAGCGATGCAAGATGTGGACACTGATTACGAAGATCCGTCCGCACATCCAGATGGCGAGTTAGGCACCCCACCAGAAACCGCCAGTAAACAACTCAATGTGCAAATTTTATTTGATGCCAGTGGTAGTATGCGCGCCGAGATCGGCGGCAAAAGTAGAATGGCCTTGGCAAAAGAAGCCGTGAATGACTTTGTTAAAGAGCTGCCAGAAGAGGTGAACGTTTCTTTACGGGTTTATGGGCATAAAGGAACCGGCAGTGATGCGGATAAGGAGTTATCATGTAGTAGCTCAGAGGTTATTTATCCGCTTGGGGCTTTTGAACAAAAGAAGTTCTCGAAAGCATTGGATCAATTTGACCCCGCTGGTTGGACTCCTCTTGCAGCCTCTATTGAAGCAGCGATGGATGATCTGAAAGATGAAACTGGTGAGAATGTAGAGAATATTATTTATGTTGTCAGTGATGGTGTGGAAACCTGTGATGGCGACCCGGTGAAAGCAGCAGAAAGGCTCAATCAGTCCGATATTCAAGCGATCGTAAATATCATTGGCTTTGATGTTGATGATGCGGGACAGAAAGCCTTGAAAAAAGTCGCAAAAGCGGGGAAAGGCGAATACGCCACGGTTCGTTCGCAACAGGATTTTCAAAAGTTTTTTGAGCAAGAAAAGCAAGCTTTACGAGCGGAATGGCAGGAATGGTCTAATAAAAATAATAGTCAATATATTCAATCGCAACATGAAAGAGTCGATGAACTATTAGAGATCGAAAAAAGGGCGACCGACTTAACCAAGATAGAAGAAGAGCATCTAGACGAGCTGGTGGCCTATTGGAATGGAACATTAAGCGAAGAGGAGTCTAAGCAAAAAATCCTTGCGATTCATGCTGGTAAAAGAGGAAGGACGCTCAGAAGTTATGCCTTTAAAACAGCCGTTGCTTACCGAGATCAGCTAAGATCTAAAGGATTAGAGATAAGAGACCAAGTGCGCAATAAAGCACGTGAAGAAAGAGATCGATTGAAGGAAGAATAAAGAGCCGCGGCAAATGCCTGCAGAATGACATGCTTCTGCCCTAGTTATTGTGTGCCATCCTCTGAATGTTTTCAGATGGTGGCACCAATTCTTTAATTCGGCTCCATATGAACATGGACATCGTAAACCCCATACTTTTCGATCATAACATTTTCTACACGGCTCGCTATATCGTGGGCGTCATGAATATTTAAATTCTCATTAACCAGAATTATCACATCGATGACTTCATTATTCCCATAATTTCTCCCTTTGATTTCCTGGATTCCCTTCACTCCTTCGACCTTGGCGATGACGTCGTGATAATGTTGAATTTTATCTTCATCGAATCCATCTGAAAGCTCATGAGACGCTCCTTTAAAAATATCCCAAGCTGTTTTACAAATTAATAGTCCCACAATGATGGCTGTTACTGTATCAAGCCACGCCATATTGAATTGAGAACCGAAGATGCCAATCGAAATTCCTATACTTACCCACGCATCGGAAAGATTATCCTTTGCTGCTGCCATAACCGCTTTACTATTAATTTTATTCGCTAATTTTTTATTGTAACGATAAATAAAATACATGGCTAGTGCTGAAAAAACACCTACATACCCCGCCAGCATATCTGGAGCGACTTTTTCCTCCTGAAACATGGAAGTGATGGCATCCCGCAATACTTGTATACCAACGGCTAACATGATAAAAGAAGCGATCATCGAGGATATGGATTCACTTTTCCAATGGCCATATCGATGATCTTGATCAGGTGGTCTTCGCGATAACTTGAGTCCAATAAGGACGGCAATAGAGGCAATAATATCGGTTGTATTGTTTAAACCATCTGCTTTTAAAGCAGTGGAGTCACTCATATAGCCAAAAATCAATTTTAAGATGGAAAGACAAATATAAGCCATAATGCTAATGATGGCTCCTCGTTCTCCTAATTTAAGATTTTTGTACTTTTGCTCATCCATCTTCGTCCCTCCTCACCAAGCGCTTGTATCCATCATACTGAATGAACTACGAGTGGGTCTATAGAAACCTTTTTATCTGGCTCTATGTTAGTGAGTGATAGGCAAGTAAGTTGCCTCAAGCAAAAATCCCCTACTCACAATGGAGCCGCTCAAAAGAATAATCACAGTCATTTCCTTTGTCGGCAATCCCCATCTATCCACAACCTGAATAGAGTTACCCACAGGATAACTTTTCACCTTTTACACACAGGTTACAAACAAGTTATACACAATAGTTATCCACATATTCACAGATGCTATCCACATTTCGTGATTAGAATATTAGTTCCCTACAAGATATGCTGCCTCGTTTCGACAATATTCACAGGTTGTTGATAAATCTCTCCCTGTTTGCAGCTTCTCCATAATCGGTGCTGTTTCACATTCATCGACAATTACATCTAAAGCTAATTCTACATGCTCTTCACAGCAATAAACCTTCATAAAGGCCCGCCCTCCTTGGTTTTAGCACGAATTAAAATTCATTACCTTTTGACTGGAATTCCCTTAATCCATTCTTTATTTTTTGTATTTAAACACTTTTTTCGACAAAATCATATGACTAGGTTATCCACAAGTGAGTATACAATATCTTTTTTATCATGAAAAAACAGGAAAGCGATCCTTGCCTTCCTGTTCTCCACTTATCCACATTTACATTCTTGACTCATCTGTTAATTTTAGCGTCACTTCGTTCAGTTTTCCGCCTCTGTAATATTTCACTTTCATCGAGTCGCCGACACTTTTCTCAGTATAAAGGTGTTTTCGTAATTGAAGAATGTCATCTACCTTTTCTCCATCAAGTTCCACGATAACATCCAATTCTTTTAGGCCTGCACTTTCTGCTGGAGAATTCGGCACAACGGATTCAATCATTACGCCTTCTTGGACGTCTTTAGGTAATTTTAATGTTTGCTGTTGATGATAGGCCGCCACTTCATTGACGTTTCGTAATGTAACTCCCATTGAAGGACGTTTGACCTCTCCAAATTTCTCCAAATCCTCAATTATTGGGATCACATAGTTAATCGGGATGGAGAAACCAATCCCTTCTACGGCACTTTCGGCAATCTTCATCGAGTTAATGCCGATCACTTGGCCGCCAATATTCACTAAAGCTCCCCCACTATTTCCTGGGTTGATCGCGGCATCTGTTTGAATAACCTCTGCTTGCCAATCCGGAATGCCGTCCTTATTAATATCAACTGGGACTGTTCGATTCACACCAGAAATGATTCCTTGGGTAACCGATCCGGAAAATTGCAATCCGAGTGGGTTTCCAATTGCGATAACAGGTTCACCAATCTTCAGAGCATCTGAATCACCAAATTCAGAGATCATCTTATCGGAAATATCTTTCGCATCCACTTGCACAACCGCAAGATCTGTCCAGACATCCGTTCCGCGTAATTCCGCCGGAAGCTTTGTCCCATCAGCTAAAGTAACTTCTAATTGCGAGGCCCCTTCCACAACATGATGGTTCGTCACGATATAGACAACATCTCCCGCCTTTTTATACATGACGCCAGAGCCCACTCCCGCTTCCTGGCTCTCAGTCGTAGACCAAAAACTAGAAGTTTGGATGTTCGTAATCCCCACAACGGAATTGGCGGTTTTTTCGACTGCAGCCGTGACGTCTGATGTCACATCAAGGGAAACATTCTTCGAAGGAGCATTGCCTTGATTTTTTTGTGTCGTTTCGACACTTGTTTGCCCATTTAGATTGGTGACATTAGGATAAATCAACACAACTAGTAGTGCACCAATGATTCCGCCAATCAGGCCCATCAAAAAGCTTGAGCCTTTTCCCCTTTTTCGATATTGGTTCGGGCTGTGATCATCGTAATACCCCACAGACAACATTCCTTTCCATAAACTCTTCTATTTAGTTTGGCTTTTCTTCCTTATATTATAATCTAAAATGCAAACTTTCAAAAAGGAATCGTCTCCCACAATGTATATATATATGTTCCCATATTGTTTTCAACAAAAACCAAAAGCTTATCGGAAAATACATGGATGAAACCTTAGAAGTCCGAGATTACTAAGACTTAGTATCTTGATTTTAGGTGGGTTTTTATGAGTGATTACTTAAAAAACAGATTTTAAAATTTGCTGGGCAAGAATTAAATGAAATCGATGATTATATAGCCATTGAATACCCACTAACCATTTCGATTGATGGAGAGGAATTTTCGACAGTGGTTTGTTCTCCGACTCATTTGCGGGAGCTTGTTCTGGCTTTTCTCGCATCTGAGGGACTGATCCGTTCATTGTTGATGTATTACAATCCTGGCAATCAATTAAAGATGTTTAGAAGGAACGATCAAAGCTTTGTGATCTACGTCCTGCAGGCCTCCGATTGTTTACTGGGTGCATTTTTTCCATAAAAAAAGTATCCCGCAGCCATTTGTCGACTTTCGAGATACTTCTATTCTTCCTATAAACTAGACCGCCGTTAAATTCGTTGGGGTGCTAGGGTCGGTGTCAAATAATTTAAATTGGCTGCCAACCGGCATGCCTTGTTCTTCTAATGTTTGTTGGACACTCATACGAGCTAAATCCTTCATATTATTATCCAAGCTTAGATGGGCTAAATAAATTCCCTTCGTCCGCTCCCCGATGCAATCACACATCGCCAACGCCGCATCTTCATTTGATACATGGCCGACATCACTTAAAATTCTGCGTTTTATATTCCATGGATATCTTCCCATTCTTAACATTTGCACATCATGATTGCTTTCGAATATGTACATATCTGCGTTCGCAATTGTGCCTTTCATCCGATCACTGACATAACCTGTATCCGTAATTAATACGAGCTTTTTATCCCCTAAATGAAAGCTATAAAACATCGGGTCTACCGCATCATGGGATACACCGAAGGATTCAATCTGTAACGAACCGAAGCTTTTCACCGTTTCCATTTCAAAGATAAACTTTTGATCGGTCGCAATCGTCCCTAACTGGCGCTCCATTGCTTTCCATGTCTTTTCATTCGCATAAATCGGTAAGTTATATTTACGAGCCATAATTCCGACCCCTTTTATATGGTCGGAATGCTCGTGTGTGACGAGGATGGCATCCAATTTGGCGGGATCTCGTCCAATTTGCTGAAATAATTTATCCATTTGTTTTCCACTTAATCCTGCATCTACAAGAATGGAATGGTCTTCCGTTTCTATATAAGTGGCATTTCCGGTGCTCCCACTTGCGAGTACACTAAACTGCATTGACATTCCCTTCACTCCAATAACGTTTTCTCCTTGTCCGGCTTCCCTTGTATCACGGTTCCTTCATAAGCATTCACAAGCATGTCCATCCGTTCCCCATCTTTTTCTACAAGAACATGCCAAGTCGGTGTTAATACTTGCGTTGCTTCCATATTGACAAGTGTATAATAGCCAAGTTTCACATCAATGATTTCACTGTCGGATATGGCCCCTCGATGATAAAGAGCTTCTACTGCACGAATCGGCAGGAGCACTTCTTCTTCTTCATCACTGATCGATTTGATCGGATCTAACATAGTCTGATCATAAGACGTAACTTCTTCATCCTCATTTAAATGAAAAATGATATGTGCACTCTGATTCATAAAGATAAATTTGCTTTCCACTTGCTGGTAATACGTAATCGAATTGTCCTCTTTATCATATTCCCAAAATGCGTATTGCTCTCCATTTAAAACATTCTCTTCCACAAACTTGTCTAAATCTGAAAATTTATCAAAGTCCTCAATTGGGAACGACTTTTTTAACTGACTGTGAATGATGGTCCCATCTTCCAATTGAATATGTTGGTCTTTTAAACCTTTGAACATTTCTTTCGTAAAAGTCATCGTGTCCGCACTTAAATAATGATCCTTTACCGTTTCGTTTGGTAAGTCTCCATATTCGATTCCATCCGCTTTCAACCTCTCCTCTAAGGTGGTATCTGCGGTCACTTCATACTGCTCTCTTTTGACCTGTAATTGTGTGAGTAAGAATATATCTAGGATGAGAAAAGCGATGATAAAGATGGTTTTAATTCTGCCCCAATCCATCTGGATCCCTCCCCACTTCTTCCATGTCAAAAGGCAACCAAGCGCCCCCATATAAATAGTACCAAGTCGGCTCCAATACCACTAAATTATCATCTGTTGTATCTAGGGAAAGTCGATAGCCAAGCACTAGATCCTGTAAAAGCTTTGGATTAAATCCCTTATCTGAAAGCAAATACTCAAGAACTGTTTCACCAGCAGGAAGTTCTACTTTTGTCTGGGAAGGCAGGGAAATCGTTAATGTAAAGTAAGGTCGCTTGTATTCAGATACTTCCTCTTCGCCCCAATTTTGTGTCACCACAGTCATCCCATTTTCGTTAAACACAGGATAATTATCCACAAATAAACGGAAGGTAAGTTTCTTTTCATATACAGACATTTCAGCATAACGATAATCATCTGTCCAGCCACCATGTTCATTCACAAAATCAATACCTTGCTTCAGGATCTCTGCTTGACTTTTCTCCACATGAACACCGGAATCTGGCCGTGGATTGACAAATTTTAACACGCCCGTTAGGAAGTCCACATTCATCATACTTCTATCATCTGTATATTGCTCTCCATTCGCAATATCGTCACGACGCACTTTACTCGGGTCCCGGAAAAGCGCATTTTTAAATTTACTAGGATTAATCGGTTCGGAATAATACTTACATCTTGTCATTTCAACTTTATTTTTCGGAACGTAGAGCAGCCGCAGGTCGGGCAATTCGATCTCCTGATATTCTATAAATTGCTCTAAATTCTGCTCCATTTCAGCAAACATACGCTCTAAGCGATCAGGGTTAATATGACTTTCATATACCCGGTTATCTTCTATCGAAATAAAATAGACAGATGAACCATCTTTCGATACCTCAGGAGATAGGATGACAATATGGTCAAAGGAAGCATTGGGTGAAGGATCTTCCACTTGAATAACCCCTTTGTACACTTCGAAAGGCACTTTACTTGGATAGTCAATCACAATCCGATCATTGGCATTCAGCAATTCTTGAATTTGCTTAGGCTTTCGGGTCTGTCCATTCCCAATATCATAAAAGTTCCATGAGCTAATTTCCTTTATAGTTGATTGAATGATCCCTTTATTTTGCGAGCCATAATGGACATCGTCCACATGATAGAGAATACGATTTGGCTTAATCAACGCGGTCGTATCTTTTGGATCTGCAATCATGATACTATGAACATTACTCGGGTCCAAAAATTCATACTTAGGTTGATACGTCCATAAGCTCCACGTCAGTATGATACTTAAGCCGACTAGTAGAAACAGCACTATTGATTTTAACGTTTCATATTTCACAACCAATCATCCTCTTGTACAGGGTCATATGGCAATGTAAAGATAATGGTCGTCCCTTTTCCTTCTTGACTCTTCGCCCATATATCCCCGCCATGAACACCGATAATTTCCTTGGCAATGGCAAGACCAAGCCCTGTACCACCGAGCTGCCTTGTCCGAGCACGATCGACCCGATAAAATCGTTCAAACACTTTATTGAGATTATCCTTAGGGATGCCAATCCCTTGGTCACTAATACTTACCTCAATATGGTCATCAAGCAATTTTACCCGAAAAGTGATGGTTCCCCCTTCAGGAGAATACTTCAAAGCATTCGAAATGATATTATCAATCACTTGTGTGAGTTTATCTTCATCAATCTCTACATATACAGCTTCTTTCGGTAGCAGACGTTTAAAGTAAACATATCTTTCCTTCGTCATTTCAAAGCGATCAATGATTTGGTTAAGAAAGGAGATAAAGTTGACCCAACCGGGATTAATGGTAAAATTCCTGCTATCCATTCTCGATAAATCTAAGAGATCATTCACCAGACGAATCATCCGCTCTGTCTCATTACGTGTCACATCTAAAAAGCGTGGTCCTAATTCATCATCCTTTATCGCCCCATCTGATAAAGCTTCTAAATAACTTCTCATCGTCGTTAAAGGAGTCCGTAATTCATGGGAAACATTGGATACAAACTCTCTGCGCTCACGATCTAATTTTTCTTGCTCTGTCACATCATGCAAAACAACAATGAGACCATTGACAAATCCTGTCTCTCTTTGGATGACAGACATGTTCGCCCGTAAAATAAACTGGCTTTCTTTTGTACTATAATCTAATACAATCGATTCTTGCTCAGCGAGTAAATCATCAAAACTATAATCCTCTTCTAGTTCCAATAACTCTGTAATCGGTTGGGAAAGAACTGTTTCACGTGAAACATCCAGCATTTCCGCTGCCCGCTCATTGATTAAAATTACTCTTCCCTTACGATCTGTCGCAATAACCCCATCTGTCATAAAAGAAAGAACGGAGGATAATTTTCTTCGCTCTCCTTCTGTTGTCGCTTGCGCCTCTTGTAATCCTTTCGTTAAATGGTTAAAGGATTGAGCCAATAGACCGATCTCATCATTGCCATATACACGAACTTTGCGGGAAAAGTTCCCCTTTGCCATGGCTGTCGCCTGCTTTTTCATATCGGCAATCGGCCTTGTAATCATGCGCGCTAATAAAATCCCTAGTAGTGCGGTAATGAACATGGCAATTAATGTACCTGTAATAAAAATATTATTAATTTCATTTAGCTGTTCAAAAACGGTCTCAATTTTCGCAACCAAAAGGATGGCCCCGACCACTTCTCCATTGGTTGTGATTGGAGAGGTCACAACCCAAATTCGCCCCTCCGATTTCTTGTCAAACTGAATTTTATCTAGATCTTCCCCAGAGGAAATCGTTCTTTTGACCATCATATTCTGTATTTTTTGCCCAACAATCCCTTGATTATCAGGATCAGATGAACCGATAATCACACTGCGATTATTGATAACTTGAACTTCCGCTATATCGGTTGCGGTAAAGTCGAAGAGGATATTTCTAATTTCATCTTCAAGTGGAGGAACATCTTCCCCTGTACGGTCTTTATTCATCTCTTCTTTAATATTGTATTCTAACAAAGGGATACGCCCTTTTATCCCATTTTGAAAGTTCTCCACTAATCGATCTTCCAATTTCCCTACAAAATACACACCAATGATTTGCATGGCAATAAGGATTAAGAGCACATAGATCAGGACAAATTTAATGTGAATGGAACGAAAAAAACTAACCTTGCGCATGAATCCTACTCCTGCTCAGGAGTTCGCAAATAATAACCGACTCCTCTTCTTGTCACGATCCACATGGGATGGCTTGGATTATCCTCTACCTTTTCACGTAACCTTCTTACTGTTACATCCACCGTCCGAACATCTCCAAAGTAATCATAGCCCCAAACGGTTTGGAGTAGATGTTCTCTCGTCATGACTTGGCCAATATGTTTTGCCAAATAATGGATTAACTCAAATTCGCGATGGGTTAACTCAATGGTTTCTCCATTCTTCGTCACGACATAAGCGTCTGGATGAATGGTTAAAGCCCCAACCGTAATTTCGTTACTTCCTTCTTCCTCTGTACTCTGCACCTGTGTATGACGACGTAAGTTTGCTTTCACCCGAGCAATTAACTCCCTTGTACTGAAGGGTTTCGTCACATAATCATCTGCCCCTAATTCAAGGCCTAATACCTTATCAATTTCCGAGTCTTTCGCTGTTAACATGATGATCGGCATATCATATTTCTTGCGCACTTCACGACAAACTTCCATTCCATCCCGATTCGGAAGCATAATATCTAATAGAATCATATCCGGCTTCATTTCTTCGACAAGTTGCAAAGCCTCTTCTCCGTCATAAGCACACTGAACAGTAAATCCTTCCTTCTTGAGGTTAAACTGTAAAATATCGGCAATGGGCTTCTCATCATCTACAACTAATATCTTTTTATCCATACCTCATCTCCCTTTCGTTATTTAAGTAATGGCATACAGACCCAGAAGAAAATCAGCTGTTTCTGGGGTAAAAATTTATTTAATTAAGAAAATGTCCTCTCTCACAACCATATAGGAACATTGGATAAGTCAAAGTTGGTCCAGCACTAACTATATTCTTAGAAAAGTCATTCATTCCTTTTGTTTAAGTTCCGGATATCCCATTTATTTTACCATATGAAAAGAGACAGGTCCAAAGGAGTTCGTCACTCGTTAGGATCTGTCCCTTTATACTTTTGGTAAAAGTTCCACTCTTTACCAAACTATTTTATAGATAACTTAATGGATTTTGCAGGCTTCCATTTTTATAAACTTCGAAATGAAGATGAACGCCGGTTGCAAATCCAGTCGAACCCATAATTCCTAATGGGGAACCTTTTTCTACCTTTTCTCCAGCTGAAACGCTAATCGAATCCATATGGGCATAAACGGTACGGAAACCATTTTGGTGATCGATGACTACTTTATTTCCGTATCCGCCATCGTCCCAGCCTGCTGATTCGACAACACCGTTATCTGCTGCTTTAATGGTGCGATTGTCAGGACGCGCGATATCAATTCCTTTGTGCAGAGAACCCCAACGTTGGCCCATTTCACTAGAGATATAGCCTCCATTGGTAGGCCAAGCAAATGTGCCTGATCCGCGAGCGGGAATGACTTTCGTTCCTTTTTCAATCATTTCTTTCACTGGTTCTTTAATCCGTGTTTCCTTTTTCGTTTCTTTCTTCGTTTGGCTTCCATTTTCTTCTACAATATTATATAAAAAACCACTTTTTCCATTTTGGCCTTCTTGTTTTGTCTTTGTTTCACCTTTTGGCAGCTCATCATTTTCAATGACTTCTTTCTCAAATGGAACCGATTCTTCTTGATATAATTCCTTTTCTACCAAAACATGAAGCAATGGCTTTGTCTCAAGAGTTTGTAGCTTTTGACCAATTTGTAAAACCGTATCCGCTGTAATGCCTTCATTTAGCTCCATTAAATCTTTTGCGGATAGGTCATACTTTTCCGCAATTGACTCCAGAGCTTCCCCTACTTGAACCTCATGTTGCTTTTCCTCTAATGTACCCTTTTGCAGAAATTCCACAGCATCCTTTTCTACCAATATGTCTTTTGGATCAACAGCTTTCTCTTGGAAGCTTATATCCTCTTTGATCTTGATGTTGGTGATCGCTGACTCATCTGCTTTCAACTCAGTGGCTAAATCCTTCCGTTCTTGTCTTTCTTGATAATCTTGCCACTCATCTTCTGTCACATATTTTTGTTGTAAATGTTCAAGTACCTGGTTCGCTTCCTCCTCGTTTTTTAAATAAACGATCGCTTCATCGTTGACGACAATGGCTGTTGCAATTGCCTGGATTTTCGCTTTCGCAGCGATTTTTTTGCGAGTAGCATCATCCTCTGGTTCTGAACGGAATACATCTTCTTCTATGTACGTAATGTCATTCGTTAATCCGAATTGATATTCTTTATATTTCTGTTTTTCCTCTTCAATCAATTTATCAATTTCAGATTCTACGACAGCTTTGCTTGATACATTGCCAAGATACTCCTCATCCATATACACATGATAAATCGTATCCAAGCTTGTTTCAGCCTGTGCAGGTAGCGATACATTCATGAAAAGTGCAAACACAGATATGATCGCTATAAGATATGTTCCGACTTTGATGCGGCTTCTATCCTGAAGATTCATTTTTCCCCTTTTTCCTCCTAAGATCGTTAGGCCAACAGGACGTTGGTCACAAAGGCGTTGCGACGTACAGGAAGTACTAGTGCAAGGGAAGCGACAGGACGCCGCGATTTGACCTTGCCGCCAGGACGGCGTGTCTTTAGCCTTTGATCCATAACTTATCCGTTTAGCCGTTTATCCTCTGTTTAATCCTTAATGCCTGCGCTATTTTGTTAGAATTTTCTTTATAATAAGTAGGTCAATAGTTTTGTTTTCCTTTTCGGATTTTACTTTACCATATAAATTTTGGGAATAAAGGGAAAACTGGACAATGTAATATAACTGTATAAATCATGTCATTTCACGTAATCCACTAGATTCTAAAGTCACTGTGGTGGTTGCCATAACACCCTTTTCACTCTTAATCTTATTTATACAAAGTTATGACATTTTATTACACAAAGTAACATATATATTACATTTTGTTTACAATGAATTGTTTTTACATGAGAAGGGGTAAAAAAGGACATAAAAAAAGCATTGCGAGAGGCTACGTCATCGCAATACTCCTTGAGGAAAAATGTAATGAATGTATTTTATATTATCATGACCTCTTCTGTTTAGCAACAGCTTTCGACAAAATTTCAGCAATTATAAGATTATTACAGTTATTCTTGACAATCTTTCGGGATAAAGGGCGAACAAGTACCTAATGAATAGAGATGCAACTCATGCATGGCTCTTGTACAAGCTGTATAAAATAAATTTCTTTCCATTTCCCTACCATATTGTTGCTGAGAGGCATTATAAAGAATAACCGCATCAAATTCGATTCCCTTTGCTAGATAGGCTGGTAAAATAATCGTTCCCTTTTCGTAGGCATTCGTTTCTTTCTTCATTAATCGTACAGGAATTTGAGCTTTTAACTGCTCATAAGCCGTCTGACTTTCCGCGGCGGTTTTGCAAATAATCGCAATGGTCTCATGCCCTTTCTTCTGCAGCTCTCCCACACGGTCCACAATCCCTTTGTGTAAGGATTCCAGGTTTTCTACCTTTGTGACCGTTGGCTCCTCACCATTTCGATTGAAAGGTTCAATAAGTTCTCCACCCGCGATCATCTCTCGCGTGAACTCTACAATCTGCCTCGTAGAACGATAACTTTTCGTAAGGACAATCTTCTCTTCCCCCTCAAGTTCGGCATTCAATAAAGTAGGCGCGTGCATGGAATGAGCATAAATGGCCTGGTTCATATCACCCAAGATCGTCATTTTGCTATTGGGAAATTGTTGTCGTAAAAATTCAAATTGGAAGGGTGAATAATCTTGTGCCTCATCAATAAATAAATGACGAATAAATGTGTTCGCCTTTCTCCCTTCTAATTGGTCTTGTAAATATAGATAAGGTGTCGCATCTTCATAAGGGATAACCCGCTGGTCTATTTGATTGATCGTATACGCGTGGATCAATGACCAATCTTCAGCCTCTGCCAATGTGTCTGATGTAAGAAACTGACGATAGAGTGCTTCAATATTTAATAATTTTAATCCTTTCAACTGGCGACGAATGGATTTTAAATGTTGACTGACAATCTTCTTCTTTAAGAATCGCTCTTCCTGTTCCATATCATCAAAAGCTTCTTCTTCCTTTTGTGTTTGGCGAAAGGCCTCTAAATAATCCTCTTTATCTAAAAGCTCCGCTTCTTCTAAAACCCAATCCTTTTCCCGCTCTTTTTTAGCGAAAGCAGAAAGATCTTTTAGTAGCTTCTCCGCTGTAAGCTTTAAACGATTGGGAATCGAAATCTCTTTGTCAAAAGCATAAAATAAATCATGGATTTCTTCACTGGAAAAGAGCAATTCCCCACGAAAATGAAAGGATTTAAACATGAGCCCCTGAGTAGACAGCTTTTCTACATATTCATCAATCGACTTTTTGTAAGCGACACTTGTTTTAAATCGTATCCCTTTTATACGCTGATCATATCCTGGTTCATCCTTAGCTGTTAATGTATATTCGATTTGCGAATAGGAATCTTCTACAGAGAAACCTTTGCCAAAGCGAGAAATAAGGTACTGCTGGTATGTCGTTTGCACCATATTTTCTTCTCCTAATTCAGGTAACACGGTTGCGACATAACTATTGAATAGTGGATTAGGAGAAAAAAGCATAATATTTTCTGATGTAAGTGTATGGCGGTAACGATATAGTAAATAAGCAGCACGTTGCAGAGCTGCCGAAGTTTTCCCACTTCCTGCAACACCTTGTACAACTAAATATCGGCTTTTCTCGTTGCGGATAATATGATTCTGTTCCCGCTGGATCGTCGCAACAATACTTTTCATTTGGGTATTGGCCGTTCCCCCTAATACTTCTTGTAACAATTGATCACCAATCGTTACACCTGTATCAAACATTCCCTTCAGTTTACCGCCTTTAATGATGTACTGTCTCTTCAACTCAATATTCCCTTCAATTTCGCCAGATGGCGTGCGATAGGATGCCGCTCCTGGTGAGTGATCATAATAGAGACTAGAAATCGGGGCTCGCCAATCAAAGATTAAGAAGTCTTCGTCTTTTTGATCCATTAAAGAGGCGATACCAATATAAATCTGCTCTGCCGCTTGTTCTCCTTCCTCTTGAAAATCAATCCTGCCGAAATAAGGTGATTGATTCAAGCGAAGTAATTGCTCGACTTTTTTATAGGATTGCCCATGATTGCGTTCTTGTTCAGCTAACAGTTCAGCCTGCTGCTTAATGCTCGTAAAGGTCTCAATCACATCATCAGGATGATCTAAATTAATCGTCACATCTTTCCAAAAATCACGCCTGAGCTCAATAATCCCTTCCTTTAATCCCCCCATACGATCTTGGAGCTTTTCCAGCTTCGCTTTAATCACCTGCTGAATCATTTCAATGCGCGACTGTTCCCTTTTCCACTCCTCATTCCGCTTCTCCACCAACACCACTCCTTTATTGAAATAATATGCTTGACATCCCACATTATTTGTAATAAAATATAATATGGGTACATATAAACTACAATGATGTATTTTGACACATTCTTTAATATAGCATATTTATGTGAAAATCTCAATTATCTAAAGAGATTTCTTTCTTATGTTTAAAGAACAAAAGCGCAAGCGCCTGTTCAGCGACGTACAAATTTGGAGCATAAGGTTCAAAGGCT
>NZ_VTQV01000067.1 GCF_008764245.1 Bacillus subtilis | reverse complement strand
ACTTTTTTAGTGTAAGCTCCCACGCCTTCATTTTTATTTACTGGGGTTTTGTCCCAGCCTCTTTTTGTTTATGCCGATAATGTACATCAGTTGGAAGAGCGTAAAAAACAAATTATAAGAGGCATGCAACAGTCTTTCCCATTAAAAGAATTATCTATCGAAAAAAAAGAGGATGTATTGTTTATGTTAAACAATCCAAACACAAAGTTATAGGGGGTATTTTTAATGCTAAAAGTAATGAAAAAGAAAAAAAAGGAAGAAGAATTGCTGGAAGAAAAAAGGTTGAAACAAAAACGGGATGATGATTTTCTGATTGCTATTCAACCACAAGGTGGAGTTAGTTTTAAGGATAAGTACATTCAAAAAGGGGATGGATACGAAGCGTGTATCCATATCTATGATTATCCAACAACAGTCAATGAGTTATGGTTAGAACAAATTATGTCTATGCGTGATGTGATTGTGGTAAATGATATAGCTACTATGGATAAAGATGAAGCAGTTAGTTCCATTAACAAGAGCATGTTAGAGCATAACGTACGATTTAGAAGTGCAAAACAGGAATCAGAACGAATGGATGCACAATCCAACTATCAAGAGATGGAAAGACTCTATCAAGAGATTTCACAAATGGGCGAAGTGGTAAAGCTAATACACTTACGCCTATTCGTTCATGCACCAACAATTGTTGAATTGGAGCGAAAAATTGAAACTGTCATTTCAGAATTAAATTCCCGTGGTTTTAAAGGTGCTGTATTCCTGAACGAAACTAGTTGGGAATGGCAATCATTATTTTTGTCGTATGATCATCAACAAAAATTCCCGAATTACCGTGAAGGGAAAGGACTTCCTGCAATGAGTTTGGCATCAGGTTTACCTTTTCATTATTCGGAGTTAAATGACCCAAAAGGTAGTTACTTAGGAACAAGTTTTACTGGTGGTAATGTCTTGTTTGATTTATTTCACAAAGATAAAAAAAGGCGTTTCTATAACGGCGTTGTTGTAGGAACGATGGGGGCTGGTAAGTCTACGACCTTAAAAAAGCTAGTAATGGATAATGCATCAAGAGGAAATTTTATTCGTGGTTTTGATGTAACCGGTGAGTTTGAAACACTGGTAGGCGCTTTGACAGGGCATAGTATTAGCTTGGATGGTTCCCAAGGGATCATCAATCCCTTACAAATTTATAAAATCGAAGAAAACGATGATCCGATAAAAGATGAAGAACTTAGTTTTATGCAACATATTTCAAAAGTAACCACATTCTATCAATTTTTAGCAGGAAATCCTTCATCAGAAGAATTGGAGGAATTCAAAAAAGTGTTGCGTAATTTTTATGAAAACATGGGATTTTTAGAAAGGATTTATACCACTGGTGTTACTGGATTACCTAATGAAGAATATCCAATTTTTAGTGACTTCCTAGCTTATATACAAGATGTTTTGTATGAAAATCCGCAACTAAGGGTGATACGACCTGAATTATCTGCTTCAAGAATTGATCGATTAGAAAAAATTGAATTGGTTATTGATAACCTAGTAAACAGCTATTCTCACTTGTTCAATGGTCACACAACAATTCCTGACTTTACCAATGAACAAGTGATTTTCTTTTCCATCCGTAACCTGACTGGATTAGAAAAAGGTGTGTTTAATGCTCAAATGTATAATGCTCTTAATTTAATTTGGGATAACTTGATTCAAATTGGTGCGCCACAAATGAGAGCGTTATATGAGGATGAGAACTTTGATGAAGATGATGTAATTCGTTTATTGGTTGTTATTGATGAGTCGCATCGTTTAATTAACTCTGAAAATATGTTGGCTGTTTCATTTCTAACAGACTTTGCAAGGGAAGCCCGAAAATACTTTGGAGGGCTTTTATTCGCAAGTCAATCAATAAGAGACTTCGTTCCTGATCATTCGGATACCGAAACAGTAACAAAGATCAGAACGCTGTTTGAACTCACGCAATACAAGTTCATTATGCAACAAGATTCTAATACATTAGATGCTTTGAGAGCAATATTTGAGGGGCAAATGTCCGAGTCTGAATTGGCTCAAATTCCTTTATTTCAGCAAGGGGATTGTTTGTTAAGTATTAGTGGACTGGGAAACATTATGCTCGGAATTGAAGCATCTGATGAAGAATTAGCACTATTTAGAGGGGGTATGTAAATGGATCGTACTATCCTTTTTAAATATATATTTTTGTTGATTGTGGGATTTTTGGTTATAGGTATATCAATCTATAGTTTTTTTGGTGATAAAAAAGAAGATGTTGAAAATCCTTTTGAAAATGTCCAAGAAGTAAATGAGTTGGACGTGGAGGACGACATATTGGAACCAGACTTCTCCCCAAATCCTGTAGAAAATGATGATTATGAGGACGATGAGGGAGATACAGATGAAGGCATTGGTTTAGATGAGCCTTCCATGGGAGACATCAAAGGAGAAGGCTATCAAAAAGCTCAAACCAGTGGACAAGATCAGGAAGAAGTCAAGAAAATAGAAGAAGCCTATATTAAAAAACATGGTAAGGAAAAGTTTAAAAAAGCCAAAGATCAGGCGCGACAGATTGTGGATTTATGGGTAAAAAAAGAAAGCGACTTGTCTGTTTGGAAGAAAAAAGCGCCCGGCACTTATCTTGAAAAAATAGAGGAAGATATTGATTCATTTGAGGATGAACAGTTTGATATTTTCATAACAGAAGATGAAGTTTTCGGTGTAAAGTCATCCAGTGAAAATGAAATAAAAATTGGCGTTTTTGCTCAATGGGAAGTCATTAGTGGTGGCTACACATTGAAAGAAGAAGCCGGATTATTTTATGTTTCATTTCAGGTGACCAAGGATCAATTAACCATCAAGGAGTTTCAGATTCCATGAGAGTAGTAGATTTAGCAAAAAAAGCAACATCCATGCTAACAGCAAAAGTAGCCGTAGCGGTTGCAGGAGCCATTGGCTTTGTAGGAGGATTGATTATCCTCCTTTTTTTTATTCTCCTATTAATCATTGTTGGTATTGCAGGGGCAGGGAGTAATACAAATACAGATAGTGAAGGTGGAGATTATACATGGGGTGGAACAGGGAATTTTGCGGTTAATGAGGTTCCAAAACAATATATTCCTCTTTATCAAAAAGCGGCACAAAAATATAACTTAGATTGGGAACTTCTTGCGGCTATTCACCGAGTGGAGACAGTTTTTTCTACAATTAATCCAATGATAAGTTATGTTGGTGCAGAAGGACATGCACAGTTTATGCCATGCACTTGGGTCGGATGGGGTCATCCATCTTGTGGAGGTTTAGGGAAAGGAAACATCCCCCAGGCGGATAAAAGTAATCCTACTTTAATTAAAAAATATGGCGGTTATGGGGTAGATGCCAATGGTGATGGAAAGGCAGATATGTGGGATTTAGAAGATGCCATTTTTGGTATGGCGAACTATTTATCTGCCAGTTATAAAGCAACTGGAACAATTGATGGAGCCATATTAAGATACAATGCTTCTTCCAAATATCTCAGTGATGTAAAGCATTATATGAGTGCTTATAAAAGTAATTTGGTAGCTGTTGATCACTTAGGTAATCATGGAAGTGGTGTTGTTGTAGGGAACAAAGCTTGGCCGGTTCCTCATACGAAAAACATTACTTCGGGCTTTGGCCCGAGATGGGGAACAAATCATAACGGAATTGATATAGCAGGGGGTAACGATACAGGAAAACCAATTGTAGCCTTTATGGAAGGAAAAGTTGTGGTCTCCACTTTTGGTCAACGAGGCAGTGGATATGGTGGTTATGGCTATGTTGTCGTGATTGATCATGGTAATGGGGTAAGTACTTTATATGGTCACATGTTGGAAAAAGGTATACCTGTAGGAACAAAGGTGAAAGCTGGACAAGTCATCGGGAAAATAGGTAACACGGGTGATTCAAAAGGGGCTCACCTGCATTTTGAAGTAAGGATAAATAATAAACCGGTTGACCCAATGCCGTACCTGAAACCGGTGATGGGTAAGAAATAAAAGCAAGTGAAAGGGAGTGGTTATGTTTGAAACTAAAAATAAATAGCGGAACTGAAAACAAGTTTTATCTCATTTTTTTAATTGTCACAACCGTTTTATTGGTTGTTTTTTTTACGTCAAAATTGTGGATGTATGATGACGAACCAATCATGCAAACACCATTTAATACGGAAATAGTTGGGTTAGATCAGACAACATTAAAATTGAACAGGTGGGAATACAATCCCGAAAAAGAGTTGATGGAAGTGAGTATTGAAACGATTCACACGGGTTCTGATATTGTTAAACCAACGTTCACTTTTTCTGCAAAAGAAAGAGATAAACCGGAAGGATTTCCGGTTAAAGTCGTTTACAAAGACGATACAAACATTGTTGTTCAAATAAAAAATGTTCCTGAAACATATCGTATTATTGGTCTGTTTGTATTTGAACACCGAGATAAAAAAATCCTAGAAAGCGAAGCAAGGGAGAGAACTATTGAAATAGAGGGTTCACTTGATCAGGATGACGGGGAAGAAAAACTTAAACTCCCTAAGCCATCGGAAAAAATTCTTATAGGGGATTATCGTAAAATAAAAATCAACTCTAACCTAATATTAAAAGATGCAATTGGTTATCAAGCTGAAAATATCCAGCGTGAAATAAAAGAGATAGACAAACAAATTAAAGTTATTTCCGATGAAAAAATTCCATTACAAAAAGAGTTAGTAAAGTCACTTGCAAAGGAAATTGAAAGGATCAATTCTGATTTAGAATATCAAACGGAAGAGGAAAAACAAGAGTCTGAAATCGAGATACGTTCCAAACAGGAAGCTATTGAAGAAGCTAAAAAGGAACAGGGTGAATTGGAGAATGCTGTTAAAAAGTTAATGGAGAAGAGAGAAAAATTACTTCAAAAATTAGAGACTGTTAGCGGTTCTCATGAGAAAGGTGAAGAAGATATTGAAAAAAATACGGAGTCTGTAAATCAGAAATCTGACAGGAAAGATGAGGTGAAAAATGAAAAAAGTAAAAGCGAATCAGAAAAAGTAGAGGACAATAAGGAGAAAAACAAAGAGAAAAATAAGTCCGATAAGTCCTCAAAAGAAGTAAAGGAAAACAAAAAGAGCGAATGAATTTCGCTCTTTTTTTAGTATTTTTGAGTGTGTATATGCTGTGTAAAAGCATAAAACAATGCATAAACATTACATTTTGATAATTAATATACAATAAACTATCGAGAATTTTACTCAAAAGGTGTGTAATACTCAAAAAATCTGTTCCCATCGAAAAACTAGGCTCTGCCTAGTCTAACACGTAACGTGTTAGCATTTTTCCCTTATGCTCTTTCAATCAATATCTGTGCATAACAGATATTTTCAATACAATACTGTCACAGATGATGTAGGAGGTTGTTAAATATGGATGTTCTTGTACGGGGTGTTAGTCCAGTTATCGTAAAAAAAATAGATCGAATTGCAAAAGAAAATGGAATGTCGAGGGAGGAATTTTTACGAGAACAATTTGAAGTAATATCAATTATTGATCTCTTGGAAGAACAAAAAAGAGAGTTCGATTTAGTGATGGATGATGTAAGGGATTTGCTTGAAAGAAATTTTGAGTTGTTAATTAACATGGAAGAAAAATATAGTAAGATGGTTAAATTATTTGCATTAGTAATGGATGTAGAGTTGGAAATGTTGAGTGAATATATCGAAAAGGGGAGTGCGTAGTTTGGAGGTTCGTATAAGAAATGTTGATAAAAGTTTAATCAAATATATAGATGAACTGGCTAATAAAAAAGGAATGTCTCGTCAAGAGTTTTTGAAAATATATCTTGAGAGAGTTGGTTCATCAAGTGCATTGAGAGATGAACAACGAAGGATTGATGACAATTTAACAGATATTAAAAAGGTTGTTTTAATGATTCATAGACGAACGAAAGACATGGATGATAAGATGGAAAATTTGCTTTCCTTTATATCATCGGAAACCCGTATTCCAATTGATAATGTTGACCTTGTGAATGGATGAGTAAAAAACAATATTAATGAAAAAATTATACAAAGGAATGATTGTGGGTGAGTAATAAGCAAAGGAAAAATTTTATGTTACGTGAAGAAACGATAGAAAAAATTAATAAACTTTCTGTGAACGAAGCAAAATCAAAATCTGAAATTGTTGATTTAGCAATTCATCATTTTTACAAAAATAAAGAAGAAGAGCATCAATTTTTTATCAAAACTCTATCTGAACTCTTAGATGAAAAAATGAAGGATGTAATGGAGGTTTTAAATAAAATAAGGGTGACAAGTAATGTCGTAGATCGAGAAACTAAAATGATGCTTGAATTTTGGAATCACTATTTCTTCATCCATGAATTCGATGCTATTGCGACAACGGATAAAGTGAAAACTGATGCACTTATTGAAGCTGAACATGTAGTTAAAAAAATTATCTCTGAAAGAAGGCAACGAAAAATAGATAAAGAAGTTGGAAGAAAAAATGTTGCAAGTGGGTGAGTTTAAATGTCAACTCCTGCTGTTGTTCTAAAAAGCAAATTCGTGATGCCCAATGCAAAAGATTATAATGATTATATAAAATACATTGATCGAAAAGATGCTAAAAGAAACTTAGAAATTAACCCTAACAGTAGTAAGAAAGATGATTTTAGTTTGTACCATACTTACATGGAATATATGGGGGATGAAAAAAAACAAGGGGCTTTGTTTACATCTGATAAAGATGTTTTATCCGAAGTTGAAAAGAAGAAACTCAAAGAAAATTTCAAGCAAGCACAAGAAAATGGTTCACCGTTGTGGCAAGATGTTATCAGTTTTGATAATGACTGGCTGGAAGAACAAGGATTATACAATTCAGAAACAAATACTCTCCAAGAACATAAAATAAAATCCGTGGTAAGAAGTGCTGTAGATGAAATGTTGAAAAGAGAGGGTATGAATGAGTCGGCTGTTTGGTCGGCTTCTATCCATTATAATACCGATAACATTCATGTCCATGTAGCAACAGTTGAGCCGAAACCTACGAGAGAGAAGGTAAGATTTTATGATAAAGAACACAATGAGTGGAAGGAACAATATAAAGCAAAGAGAAAGCAAAGTTCACTCGATCGCATGAAGTCTACTGTGGCGAATCAGATATTAGATCGGAAGCATGATTTCAATAAAATTGATGAACTTATTCGTGGTACTGTTCATTTTAAAAAAGAAGAACAAATTAAATTGTCAGCAGATGAACGTACAAAGGAATTATTCATGAAGGCGATGTTATTGTTGCCAAATGATTTAAGGCAATGGAAATATGGCTATCAATCAATAAACAACGCAAGACCGTATATAGATGAAATAGTTGAGATATATTTAGACACTTATCATAAAAAGGAAATGAAGGAGCTTAATGAGTTATTAGACAAACAAGTGCAAATTTCAAGAAGGCTATTTGGAGAAGATAGTAGGCATGACCAATACAAAAAGACAAAATTAGATGACTTAAAGAAGAGAATGGGTAATGCTGTACTGACAGAAATGAGAGATATTGTCACATTGGAAAGACGTAATCGGTTTTCTTCAAGCAATAACCAAGCTCGAAAAAATACAAAAACAAAACCTTCTATAAATCATCGTAAAAATGAATATTTCAAGAAATTAAATTCTAGTAGAGAAATTTATTTTGCTGTTCTACGTTTAAAAAATGCCATGCGAAAATCATATCATGACTATCAACGAGAACGTCACATGGACGAGTATGATCGAATGATGGAAGGATATGATTGATATGAATTGAGAACCCCATCTACAAGTTATAGTATCAGGGGTTTTTCTTTTTTTATAAAAGAATTCAACAACTAAAAAGGAGGAACCGTAATGATACATCAACAAGAGTATAATGAAATTAAAAAACATTTAAGTTTAGAGCATAAATTACAGGAACAAGAGGAAGTGATTGAAGCTTTTAGAAGGGTAAAAGAGGGTGGGAAGTTCAGTATTAATGATTTGCAAATTGTTCAACGAACACTCATGGAACAATCAAATGTTTCTTATCGAGATAGAACTCTTGATTTAGGTGATGCTATATTTATGTTAGAACGTGAAAGTGAATTGACAAAAGATATGGTTAGTAAATCAAGGAAAAGGTTAAAAAAGAGAGGGTTGGATTTAGATAGGTTAAGGCGACAAAGAAGATTACAACATGAGAAGATGAGGCAAGAGCGAGAGTTAGGTGTCTAGTGAATGTTTAGGATGATAATAAGTGTATTTAAAAACAGAAGTGAACTCTTCTTTATTAGGAGTTTAACACTTCTGTTTTTTTTATTTGTTTTTGGTGCTATAGCCTTTGCTATTTATTACTAATTGGGGGTAATTGCATGTATGATCTTTTGCCGTTGTATAAGGTACTTTTACCTGAATGGGTTTTCAAAACTCGTACAGATAAGGAGGTTGAAGAAAATGCAATAGAATATTTAAAACGTTGCTATCCTGAACGAGAATTCATTAAGGTGGATGGTAAATTTGCTTTGTGTCGATTAAAAAATTGTAAAATATAATGTGAAAGGAGAAACTATTTTGGGATACGTATTAATTTTATCAGAAAAGCCGAGCCAAGCTAAAGCATATTCAGATGTTTTTAAAAATACGATTAGAAAAGATGGTTACATTGAAGTGAATGATAATCGTTTTTTTAATGGTCAAAAAGCGGTAATTACTTGGGGGTTTGGGCATTTAGTTGAATTGGCTCCGCCTGAAGAATATAAAGAAGAATGGAAAAAGTGGTCATTGGATACTTTGCCAATATTGCCTAAACAATTTAAGTTCCAAGTAGCTAAAGATAAACGGAAGCAGTTTAATGTGGTTAAGAAGTTATTAATGAAGGCAAGCGAAATCATCGTGGCTACAGATTGCGATCGGGAAGGGGAAAATATTGCTAGAAGTATTATTAAGTTGTCCGGTGCTAGTGGTAAACCAACCAAAAGATTATGGATTAATTCATTAGAAATAGACGAAATACAAAAAGGTTTTAGTAATTTAAAGAAAGGAAATGATTACTTACCTCTTTATGAAGAAGCAAAAACGAGACAAATTAGTGATTGGTTAGTGGGTATCAATGCTTCGCGATTGTACACTTTACTAATGCAAAAAAAAGGATTAAGAGGGGTTTATAGTGTTGGTCGAGTTCAAACACCAACACTTTATTTGATCTACAAAAGGCAAAATGAAGTTGAAAACTTCCAGTCAAAGCCTTTTTACGAATTAGTTGGTGATATTACTACAGATGCAGGAACCTTCAATGCAAAGTATAAAGAAAGGTTTGATCAAGAAGAAAAAGCCAAGGAACTATTACAATCACACGGCATTACAGATAGAAAAAATAATGGGGTCATTAAGAGTGTCGAAAAGCAATTGAAAAAATCAAAGGCTCCTAAACTCCACTCTTTGTCTACCTTGCAAACAAAAGCAAATAAAAAATGGAAATATAGTCCATCGGAAGTACTAAAAATTGTACAGGGATTATATGAAAAGAAATTGGTTACCTATCCACGTACGTTATATACAAAAAAGGATATGGACATAATTGATAGAATAGGAGAAAAGTTGAATTATAACGGTTTATAGCATGTCCATATGTTGTGGACATAATGAAAGTGGACATAATGGGGTAATTAGTATTTCCGCGAAAACCATAACCGGAGACCCGTAACCATAACCGCAGACCCGTAAAAACCATAACCGCAAACCCGTAACCATAACCGGAGACCAATTACAGGTATTTAGATTATTTGGGACAATCTATATTTATATTTTATACAATAGCTATTCATTCATAATAAAATTTAAACTTTTTAGTAAGAAGAATAGCACGTCGGCTTTTTCAAAACCTCTATATCAAAAACTTCTAATTTTTAATATATCCTTTTTTATTGGTTCCTTCACTAAATTCCCTAAATAAATCTTCAGATTGACAGGCCGAAAAACTTTAAAAAATATAAAATATTAATTATGAGTTCAAATATTAAAGTTTAGTAGTTATTATGTTTTAAATGATTTACTCTTTGTATTTTTAGAACTTGAGTGGATAGACAATTTTCATTATTGTTATGAAGGGAGAAAAACATCAAGATGAGCAAAACACTAATACTAACAGAAAAGCCTTCTGTAGCTAAAAATATAGCAGATGCACTAAAAATAAAAAGTAGACAGGATGGTTATTTTGAGGGCAACGATTATATTATCACATGGGCTTTTGGTCACCTATTACAGTTATTTGATGCAAAAGATTATGATGAGAAAATGGCAAAATGGAGAACAGAAAACTTTCCATTTATTCCTGATAAATTTAGATATAAGGTGAAATCAAATCAAAAAAATCGTGATAAAGAAGATTTAGGCGCAAAAAAACAATTGAAGATCATATATAGTCTAATTAAAAGAAATGATGTTACTAATCTTATATCTGCGTGTGACTATGATAGAGAGGGCCAAATTATTGGAGATACGATCTTATATAAGATAAGACATGGTAAAAAGGTTTATCGTTTACTATTAAATGAGTGGACACCGAATGAAATACTAAAGGGTCTTAATAATATAATATCCAATGATGAGATGATTCCTTTAAGAAATGCAGGTATAGGTAGACAATGGGCGGATTGGACAATAGGAATTAACCTTACTTCTATGGCAACTTTAAAATATCAAGAGGGTAAAGGACAAGCACTTAATATTGGACGAGTTTTGCTACCAACTTTAAAGATTATTTATGACAGAGATAAAGAAATAGAAAATTTCGTTCCAGAAGATTATTTTAAACTAAAAGCATTATTTGCAACCCTATCAGGTAGTGAATATGAAGGGATTTATCATCTTAACAATGAGGATAAATTTAAAGATAAACAAATTCTAATGGATATTCATTCCCTTTTGTCTGGAAAAGAGGGAGCCGTATCTGAAAAAAACGTTGAGAAGAAAAATGAATATCCTCCCTATTTATTTAATTTATCCAATCTTCAAGGGTTTATTACGAACAAATATCAGGGCTGGACTTCGGACAAAGTTTTGCGGATTTCACAATCATTGTATGAGAAAAAACTAATTACCTATCCCCGGACCTCAAGCAATTTTTTGGATGAAAGTCTTGTTGAACGGGCAGAAAATGTTTTGAATGTTCTAAAAAAGGGACTGCCTTATGAAAGTGAACTGAGATTTACAAGAACAAAAAGGGTATTTAATAATGAGAAGGTTGAAAGCCACAGTGCCATTATTCCAACGTATTTAGTCCCTAAATCATTGACTAAAGATGAAATGATTGTATATAATGCTGTGAAAAATAGGTTCTTAATGCAATTTATGCCTATAGCGGAATATGAAGAGACTACTCTAACCACAATTGTAAATAATGTAGAGGGAGAATTTTTATCAAAAGGAAGGGTTCAATTAGTCGAAGGTTGGAAAAAGGTTGAGGAAATAGAAACAAAAGAATCCACTCTTCCATTTGTAGAAATTAATGAAAATGTCACTGTCAAAAATCATGAAGTAACAGCAAATAAAACTAAACCACCTAAATATCATACAGAAAAGACTCTATTACGAGTTATGGAAACTTGTGGTAAGAAGTATGATGATAGCGATGATAATGAAATCATGAATTCTATTTTAAATGGATTTAGTATTGGTACACCAGCAACAAGAGCAGAGACCATAAAAAAACTAAAAGATGTAGGATATATTACTACCCACAAAAAATATCTACAATGTACAGAATTGGGGAAACAACTCGTTGAAATGTTTCCGGTAAAAGAACTATTTGACTTAGGGTTTACCGGAAAACTTGAAAAAACCCTTCATGACATAGAAAAAGGTAAGCTTCGTAAAGAGGAATTTTTGAATTTTATTTTTGATTTTACGAATCAGGCAGTTGTAAAGATAAAAGAAGATCAAGGTCCTTCTTTAAAAAAGATTCCTAACAAGAATACTTATGAGAATCTTGGGAGTTGTCCAAATTGTAAACACCCTGTCATCGAAGGTGAGAAAGGTTTTGGCTGCAGTAACTGGAAGAATGGTTGTAAATTTGTCATTTGGAAAAATGATAAATATTTAGCATCTATGAAAAAGAAACCAACTAAAACAATGGTTAAAAGTCTCTTGAAAAATGGAGTCGTTTTGGTTAAAGGATTAACAAGTAAAAAAGGTAAAAAATTTGATGCAAATTTACGATATGAAAAAAACTCTGAAAACGACTATTATAGTTGGAAGATGGAGTTCGATAAATAGTATTGGTATAGATAGAGATGGGTTAGTAAAAAACCCATCTTTTTTATTAAACTTAATAAAAGTTATGTATACAAGTTATGTAGAATTTTATAGAATTAAGGTAATAAAAGAAATGGAGTAAGCGCACACATGATCGAAAAATTTATCAATGAATTAGAAAGACAAGGATTGTCTAAAAATACGATTAAGAGCTATGTATTTGACATTGTTCAGTTTTACGACTGGTTAAAAAGTAAGGAACTGGACCCCAAAATAACAGAAGAAGTGCTAACTGAATACACAATATTTTTATATTCCAAATATAGTGAAAATACTGTTTTGAGGAAAATTAAGAGTGTCACTCGGTATAACAAATATTTGTATCATATTGGAGAATCTCCATTAGTAATTGAGCCAAATGAAATAATCAAAATTAAAACAAACAACTGGACTATGAGAATGATGAGTATTAATGAATTTGATAGACTACGGCAAACAATATTAGAAGGTCAAAATAAGAGGGATATTCTTATATTTCACTTATTATACGGAACTTGTTGCAGGATTTCTGAACTTATTAATATTGAACTGGATGATATAGAAATTACTGATCCATCACAAGGTTATATACAATTTAAAATTTTAAAAAGTGGAAAATTCCCCACTCCTATAAGAAAAATTAGCATAACTGAACCTCTTATTAAAATGATAAAAGATTATTTAGAAGTCAGACCCATTTATCAAAGTAAGAAACTATTAATTGGACAAAAAGGTCCAATGACAAGGGATGCAATTAACAAAATGTTTCGGAAATACAGTTCGATAGCTAATATTAATTATACGGTTTCACCTCAAATGTTAAGACGTATGGGGATTTTTAACTTGTTAGTATTAGCACAAAATGAACCATTTGAAATATCTTATATATCTAAAATTGCTAGATATACAACTGAATCATATACAGAAAAAATTTACGAGTCTTTATGTTCTAATTTAAAAGGGAACTTAGAACTTCAATCCTTTGAAACCAGATATATCAATTTAGGGTGGGGGAACGATGGGGAGAAACCAAAGAAAGATTGTTAGTATAAAACCTAATGTGAAATTTGTTGTACGTGCAATAATGGCCCAATATGCAGAAACTTCAACAGGTGAGCCAATAGAAAAACAATATGCGTGTATAAAAATTAAAAATGAAGACACAAACGTTGAAGTAATTCATCCTCTTTCAACAGAATTTATATTAGATAATTGGAAAAACGCCCAGTACAATACTATGAAAGCACCGGCAAATACTATAGCGATGTTTTTAAATTTTTTAATAAGCGATAAGAGTAATAAAGTTAAAAGTCTTATAGAATTAAAATCAGACCATGTAATAAATTTTTTATCTGAGCTTTCTTATAAAAGGACACCTAAAAATACGGTCAAGAAACATGAGAAATATATAGAAAAGTTCTTTGATTTTCTAAATGAAAAAAAGATCATTGATCATACTTTGAAAATTAAAGATGTTCAATACTTTTACAGTAAACCGAAACCGAGACTCCATAAATTACCAGATGAATATATTCTAACCTTTTTAGAAATTGCCTATCAAACAGATAGTAAAATTGCGTTTGCACTTTATTTACAATTCTTTGGTGGACTCCGAACCGGAGAGATATGTAATCTTAGAATAAAAGATTTACAGCTTATAGGGGATAAAGGAGAATATGGTTTTATCGTGGATCTTTCTGAGGATCGAAACTTGAGAAAGGACATCACTAATACATCGGGGTCTAGCTATATTAAAAGTAAAAGAAGGCAAATTGTTTTTGGATTTAAGGATTGGTCAACTTTATTTTATGAAAAACACATGAATAATTTAACAGATGTTATGAAATTAAATGGAGAAACCCCACTATTTCCTAATCAAAAAGGATTAGCCATGACAGGTAACAATTACTATTACCATTTTAATAAAACAAAGAAAATATTTCTGAAGTACCTTAGAGATTCGGAGAATATGGCGGATAGAAATAATGCTTTAGCGCTTGAAGCTGAGAGATGGGCTAGTCATATAGGTAGGGGGATATTTTCTAACTTATTGGCTGAAGAAGCTGATAATTTATATGATGTGAGTTTTCCAAGAGGGGACAAAGGTTTTGACTCAGTAAAACCATATCTAGCTAGCACAAAACGAATTAAAGAAAAGCTAGAAAAAAAGATAGATGAAATATATAAGAAAAAAGAATAAAAGGGAGGTGTTAAGTTTGGAACTTAATGATCAAAATTTATATATTTCTGTTACCGAGGTCTCTAAACTGTTTTCGATAAATAGATCCACGGTACTAAAACTAATAAAAAAAGACGAGTTCCCAAACTGTTTTATTAATTCAAAGCAAGAGGGCTACCGAATACCAGTTACGGATATAGAGGCTTATAAAGAAAAAGTTACGAAAATAGAAGATGCTAAAAAAGACTTTTTATCAATTAGCGAAATGGCGGAAATCTCAGGGTGTACTAATGAGAAGATTAGAAGTGATTTGCGGAACGGAAAAATTAAAAAATTTAGTAGAGATGAAAATAATAATTATATTGTGCATAAGGATATTTTTGACGAGTATATAAAAGAACACATTGAAAAAAATGGTTTTTTAACTTTAAATGAAGCATGTGAACGATTATCCTTATCAAAATTAACGATTCACACATATGGCCCAAGAAAAGTATTTCCTAATGCTATTATTAGAAATCAAACCGAGGGATATCTTATTCCAATATCAGATATAGAGGATTACGAAAATAAAAATGTCATACCAGAGGGATATGTAACTGTAAAACAGATAGCTGAAAAGTACAAACTTCATCCGGAGACAATAAGGGGACTAATAAGGAATAACGTATTAAAAAACCATAAAAAATATGTAAAGGATACCTATATAGTTTTAGCTTCAGAAGCAGAAGATTATTTTAAAGATATGCTTGAAATTAAAGAAAAATATGCAAATATAGATGAAGTATCCCAAATAATAGGATGTAATAAAGATACAATAAGAAGTTATATAAAAAAAGGACTCATTAATGATTGCATACTAAGGTCAAACTCGGAGGGTTATCTCATCAATAGATTAGAAATAGACAAGATAAAAGAAATTTATTCACAGGAAAGACTTCCGTTACCAACAGGTTATATTTTCCCTGAAGATGTTATGCAATTGCTCGAAACAAGAAGCGTTCAAAGAGCAAGGGAAATTATAAAAAAGCATATGAAATCTGCCAAAAAGGTTACAAACGGTTTTAACAATATTGAATATTGGATTGTGCTAGAATCTGAAGTTATTCAGTACAAACAAAAACTTGAAAATGATAGGTTTATCCCTCAAAGTCCCGGTGAATTCACCACTATTGATGCAGTTAACAAGTATAAGTTTGAAGTTGATAAGATTTCCATCCCCTTAAAATTAGCCCAAACAGTCAAAATATACACGGAATATGCTTGTCAAAAGTTAGCTGAAAGTGAGGCAAGAGCAGAGACCCTTTCAAAAAAAACTGCTTATTATATAAAAACTTTAAAGGCTTTAATTAAACATTTACCAAAGAGTATAAAAGAAATGACAGATGAAGATATTGAGAGTTTCTTAAATAATGAGAGTCAACCTAAATATGTTAAACAATACTTTATAGGTTTTGTTCAGTATTGCTCTGAAAATATTGAGGATTGTAACTTTTTTAATCGATACGCAACGTTTAATGATCCAAATACTGATACTGATATATATTCCCTTGAAATTTTTAATAAATATTATAATCATGTTATAGATATAGAGCTGCACATAGAGAAAGCGATTAAATATAAAACATATGCACAGGCATGGGTATATGTCATTATGCACTTAATGAATGCGTGGAGAAGTGGGGATATTATTTACGGTTTACCAACCATTGATTTTGTTGATTTACCAATCAAAGATTTAACATTTTTTGAGAATAATAGATTAAGGAAAGAAGAGGCAAGATTGATTGTAAATCAGGTTCATATAAAAGTTGGTCAAATGAAGATTTCGAAAACGGGGGCGCTTGGACAATTTCTTTGTTTAGATAGTTTGGTTGAACCGTTTGCAACAGCAATCAGTATTACGGAGTTACACCGTAGAAAATACAATGATAAATTAATGCTTACTTCAATTAGAGCAAATGGAATTAATAAAATGTTTTTTGAAAAAAAACTTGAACTATCTGGGTTCCATAGTGTCAAAATGAATAGAACATTGATTACCTACTTTTTCCACCATGTTTCTGAATCAGAAGGGGATGCACATTTATCCTATGAGGCAGCTCAAATTTTACGAAGCCACTTAAATGAAGATACAACCAAAGTTTATATAAAATTCTCTAGCCCACAAGGTACTCTTGATAGTATGGCCTTTAATATATGCGAAAGGGGTCATTTTGGTTGGGTTTATAATACCATGATAAATCTTGTGTTGCACCAAAATGAACAAAAACTGGAGGACAGAACCTCTTTAATTAAATCTTTAAGTGAAAAGTATAAAGTAAATGAATTAGAAACGTATTCGTCCTTTTTACTTGCAGAAAGAATTAAAAAAGAATCTTTAGCACTTAGGCTTTCAAAGTTACCTAAAGAGGATCTAAAAAGATTAATTGTTAAAATATTTCGTGGAGAAATGCCAGCAAGGATGGCTTTCGCTCAATGTTTAACATATCCTGAATGCAAAAGTCCTGAACGAACCACTTGTATTGGATGTGAGAACTTAATACCAACAGAATATTTATTATTTTCTATATCTGAACAGATTGAGACGAGCCTTTATAAAATTTACAATAGTGAATTTGAATGGGATAAAGAACGAGAAAAGCATTTTCTAAAACAAATGTTTCTATTAATGAATGAGGCTATTGTTGAGAAAGGTAAAGAATATGTAGAGACCTTTATTGATCGCAAAAGAATCAAAAAATTATATGGAGCTATTCTTAAAGATAGAGAGGTGAAACAAATTGATAATTCAGAAAAAGGTTAAGGAATTAAATGGAGCATTAAGCATCCAAATCACAGAAAATCATAAATTTGATAGAAACGACATATCTAAATATTTAAGTATGTTAGAAACAAATAAAGATCAAGGTATCCTGCTTACAGATAGTTTTGAGAGTGATTATTGGTGTATTGTTGATTTTACGGGAATGCGTAGGTATTTAAAGTTCGATATTGACTTATATCCTGAATTAAAGGTTGCCTTAAAATGTTTTTTGTTAATATTAATAGACACTAAATTTTCCATAAATCATATTCAAGCAATTCATACAAATGTTAAACAAGCAATTGTAGTTTCTGGTGGATTTAAGAAAACAAATGTAGATGCTTATGAAGAGTATGCTATGACAAAAACAATGAATAGTCGTTATAGATTTAATGATTTTACTAGTAGATTTCTTTCATTTATAGAGCATACTTATCGTGATTTATATGACTTAAAGATTAAAAATATGGATTCGAAAAATAGAGATTTACCTAATTATGAAGTAATTATTGATTTTCATTATTTTATGATGGAATTTGAAAATCGAGCAACCACACTTCAGAAATCCAAATATTTTCCTATAATATTATGGTGGAAGATTACAGGTATTATTCCAATGAGACCTAAAGAATTTTGTTTACTAGAATGGGATTGTTGCTACGAGGAAGATGGTTATTACTTTTTAAAAGTTCCAAGAAGTAAACAAGAGGCAAAATCATATAGCGAAATAAGCGTGACTAATGTCATTCGTATAAATAAAAATATTTATGACACTATTCAAGAGTATAAGCAAACAGTTCCTCCTGAATTAATTGGAAACTACTTATTTTCATTTAAGATACAATCACGTTTCTTTCAAGCTGATAGCATAACTAAAAGGGAGGATATGTACCATCCAGATACGTTATATTGGCACTTGATGTCCTTCTACAAAGAAATCATCGGTTGGAATAACACTGATTTCTATCGCTTTGTTAAAAGAAATGAAAAAGGTGAAATCATTAAGATTTTCCGTAATTATATAACACCTGCTGATACACGACATTTTTCAATGTGTAATATGATGTTACAGGGGGTTAATCCATTAACTATTGCTAAAATGGCAGGCCATACACGATTAGGTACTCAACGAAATTATTGGGGGCATTTGGAATACTTCGTTGAATCTTATGTTTATATTATTTCAACAAAAGCCAGAATTCATAGGCTTGAGAAAAGTTTAGGAGAAGGGATATTTGGCGTAAAAGATAAAATTAATGAATCACGAATCTATAAACCGGAGGATTTTCCTCTTCGAAAAGAGGTAAAAAACGGATATTGCAAATATGGGGCTTTTGACAATTGCACTGGTGAATGTAGATTTTGTGATGATTTTTTTTATTACCCAAAAAACCCTGATGAGGGATTGAAGTGGTTATTATCCGGATCAGATCATTTAGAACAGCAATTAGAAACAGAATTAAAGTCTCTATTAAATCTTTATAAAAATATGAAATTTAATTTTGCCACAGAATCCTATTCAATGTGGATCTACGTCAATATTTAGGACACATAAAAGTTAATTTTTTTCATTGTGCTTCGAAACTTA
>NZ_VTQV01000066.1 GCF_008764245.1 Bacillus subtilis | reverse complement strand
TAAGACTTTCTGCCATGCCTTTCTTAAATATTCGTACGAAATAAAACCCGTAGGTACCCATTTTTTATTTTGATCAAGGGCTCCTTCCGTTACTAAAGCATGGATATGGGGATTAAACTTAAGGTCTCTTCCAAATGTGTGAATGACTGTAATAACACCTACTTGTAATGGCTTTTTACTTCTCCGTTGATAGTAGAATTGAAATACATCTGCTACCTCTTTACTTAGTTCGTTTAATTTTTTACGGTCTTGAAAAAAGACATTTCTTAATTCCCTCGGAACGGTAAATACCATATGGCGATGGGGAACATTGAAAATCATCTCCTGTTGTTTGTCCGACCAATCATCTGTATATTTCTTACCACATTTATGACAGAATCGACTCTTACAAGTGAAGCATACAAAAACAGGATTAGGATTTCCTTCACACCCTAAGCATTCATAACGTGCATAGCCAAGGTCACTGGAACCACATCTAATAGCCTTTTCAACCGTCTCTTTAATATCTTCACGATATGATGCTGGAAAAAGGTCAGAATGTATTTTCCAAAAACCATCAAAATGGTCCTTCAATATTCTTTTGATTACACCGCTGTTACCTTTTTCCATATCAGTACCCCACAAATTTGTATACGAACATTTTATCGAACAATTATCCACAAGTCGAGAATTTTATAATTTCCTAGACCATAAGAAAAGCGCAAGCGCCCGTTTAGCGGCGTACAAATTTGGATAATAAGGATTGCCTAAAGCAATAAAAAACGAAGCTATAACCTGCGTTTACCTTGTAGGTGCTAGCTTCGTTTTTTATGTGATTTACTCTTGGATTTCCCCGAACTTTATAAAAGACCTTTCATCTTCGATTAACCCACAAGAACCACATTGAACTCTTTTGACTGGTCCCTGGTATTTCGCGTGTAAAGGCCCTGGATCTCTTCCGTTATAATCCTCAATGACCTCTCCTGATTGGGGATCTAAGCGAACAGCATTTACCACTTGATCAATAATATTAAACCGAGAACGATTCGTTTTGCAGTTAGGACAACGGTAAGGATTCATCATTGTAAACCTCCTCATATAATGGTGGATATCATTAGCTTAACCGAAATGACCAAATAATATAGGGATTGCGGCCAATTCTAGCGCAGGGTAGTTAAAAAGTTAAAGATGATATTATTTTGTAATAAAAGTCATATAACGTCTGGCCTCAAAAGTTGTCAATATTAAATTTAAGCCAGTTTTTGGGAATCGCTCCTAAATATAGGCTTTACTGGAAATGATTGCCATAAAAGAAAATGATCAAAAAGTCGTTTGTTTTAAGAACTTATTTAAGAGAGTACAAGTGAAAAGGTGAAAAACAACCCTTCATTCTACTAATTGGGATTTTCTCCCTTAAATATTACATAGAATCATATGGTACTATACTTGTGCAAGCAAAAAAGAAACAAAGGGGAGAAACAAAAATGAAGAAAGATATTAAGAAAGTTATTCTATCTACGGTTGCTGCTACGGCCTTAATGGCACTGCCTTTTGCAGGAAACGCGGATGCGGCTGAAAGAACAGATCAAAGCCCAGCTAAAGTTTTCTATATTAAAGGTGATCTATCAAACTATAATAACTGGTGTGACTATATTTTTGAGTTTGATTGGAATCAATCAAATAAAGGTCACAATGATCATAAGCAACCTAATCAATCTAAGCAAAAGCAAGATACAAGCAAGGATGAACAAAATAATCAAACTCAACCTCCAAAGGTTGAACAGCCTGAACAACAACCATCGCAACCGGTTCAAAATCCTTCAGAATCAAAGAATGATAATCAGGCCACTGAATCAAATAGTCAATTAAATGAGTTTGAACAACAAGTAGTAGATCTAACAAACCAAGAAAGAGCTAAAAATGGCCTTTCAGCATTAAAAATAGATCCAACACTAAGTAAAATGGCTAGAGAAAAATCAAGAGATATGTCCGCAAATAACTATTTTGATCATAATAGCCCAACTTACGGATCTCCGTTTGATATGATGAAGCATTACGGTATTGATTATCGTTCAGCAGGAGAAAATATTGCGATGGGTCAACGTACACCACAAGAAGTAGTAGATGGTTGGATGAATAGCCCAGGACATCGTGCTAATATTCTGAACGCGGATTATACTCATATCGGTGTTGGTTATGTTTCTAATGGAAACTATTGGACTCAAGAATTTATCGGAAAATAAGAATCTACTAAATAAAAGCACCAGCCGTCACTAAATAAGATGGCTGGTGCATATTTATTCTCTTTACGCTTCCAATTGTTGTAGGGAAGTTTTTGTTTCAGTTTCTCTTATATAGTACATAGTAAATAAATCTCTTGGAATCTCATATAAATCGTATAGGTGATAGCGTGGATTTAATTGTTGAAAAACGAATGGTTTAGTCTCATTTGCCTTTAAAACATAGGGTAATTTTTCCGCTGCTTTTCGAGAACGGTTATTTTCCGTTTTTATTCTCATATAGACAGTTTCTATTTCATTTTCAAAGAACAATTCTTGTAAGAACAATTCTTTTGCTAATGAATTATACCCTTTACCGTGGTAGGGTTTTCCCAACCATGTGCCTAGAAACCCTGCTCCATAACTAACATCAAATAAATTAATTGTGCCAATTGGATTTTCCCATTCATCTAAGATCGTCCTGGAATATAATTCTCCTCGCTCCTCAGCTTCTATTGTTTGCTTTGTTGTAAATAAGAATTCCTCAAAGGAATATGCTTTTTGACGCACAAAAGGGAAGACATCTGGGTGCGTCATTAATTCATAAAGAACTTGACATTCATGCCCGTTTAATTCACGTTTTTTGAGCATAATGAACCCTCCTAGTCGGGGCAGTCCCGAAAATTCGATTCTGCCCCACGAAATTTTTTAAAGTTGCATAAAAAATTTCGGGGTGGGAATCGAACCCACTAGAACCAGTCAATCACTGGTGGCGCACCATTTGCCTTCCCTCAATTATGAGCGATATGAAATTGTAAATCTTCGTAATGACATCATACAAAAAAAGTTCCAATTTGCATAGTAGCAAATACAACTAAAAGTCATTTTTTTTTGCAGGAAATGTATAAAATTTGATGAAGTAAGAAGATGAACGTACGAAAAGTGACAAAAGCCATATTTTTTCAAAAAAGAAAGTGAAAATATTTGAAACTTATAATATAGTTAATACGTAGAATAAATAAGAAATGGAGGGATTTGAAGTGGAAACCAACATGGATAACAAAGTGGAGAATAATAATAATGACAGGGTCCTAGCTGCGGTTATTTACATCATTAGTTTCTTTTCAGCATTTATCGGTCCTTTAGTCATTTGGTTAATCAAAAAAGATGAATCATCTTTTATTGATTACCATGGGAAAGAATATTTGAACTTTTTCATCTCTTATGCAGTGTATGCGATTGTCGCTTCCATTTTAATGATTGTTTTAATTGGATTCGTCCTTTTACCAATCGTTGGTGTAGCAGCAACTGTGTTTACCATCATTGCTGCTGTCAAAGCCTATGATGGTCAAGCATATCGTATTCCTTTAATCTTCCGTCTTATTAAATAGCAGGAAGATTTTGATCAGTCCTTGATAAACACTTTATCAAGGGCTGTTTTCTTTATCTTGTCATATGCTTGTCTACCTTTTCATATAATTAGTTGTAGACTATATAAAAAGGTGAATCAAATGAATATAAGGGATTATTACTCAGGAATGTCAAAGTTATATATTCATCAAAGTATTTTATGTGTGATTGTGTTTCTATTCATCATTTTTCCGGCCTTACGGATAACAAGTTTTTTTCCGACGAGCTCCGCGAGTATCTTATTACTCTTCATGCTTATATATTATGTTCTCCGCCATATTTACTTTGTATATAAAAGCCACAAACTTCCTAATCCAGCCATCTTTCATGATAAAGGGGAAGTTTTACTTATGTTAGAACCCTCACCTGTTACTGCATATCAAGGGAAATTATTCTCTGGAAGCGGATTTTGTGCCTTCTCTATTAAACCAGGGAAGAAAAGGGGAAGGGAAACGCTTTTTACTGTAACAGATCATCGGAAAAATATGTTCTGGGTTGCCCAAATGAATGATCTAGGCTTGCAATTATTAAAAACTGGCAAAAAAAATTCCTTTAGAGCATTAAAAAGTGATAAACGTGAATATCGTACAACGGATGGAGAATATTATCGGATCGTGAAATCGGTGTACACATTTTCTATCAAGAAGAATGGGAAAAAAATCATGACTGTTTCTAGGGGATTAATGCCAATTAGTATGCAGCGCATCTTCTCGGCAAGTACACCGATTATAAAATTTGATCGGCAAACAAACGAAGAAGAGCGCATTTTTTGTTTACTGCTTTATTTTAGGAGTTAAAGGAATCCTTTTGAATGGACGCGAGAACTTGACCAAAGGGTTGTTGTTTTTTACTAGAGAAGAACCCTGAAAAAGGGTTTCCTATGTTTTCTACCCTTTTGCTTACTTCATCCATTGTGAAGCTTTTTGGATTTAACTTTTCATTTATTTCATGCCAATATAATGGGGTGGCCACAAGTCCTTTAGAAGGTAAACGAACAGAGTACGGAGCTATAATTGTCTTCCCTTCGGCATGTTGAATAAAATCGACATAAAGCTTTCCATCTCTGTTTTTTTTCAAGCGTTCAATGGTAAATAAATGGGGGTTATAAGATACAAGGAACTTCGCCAAAAATTCCGTAAATACTCTTGTGTCTTCCCAAGTGTACTGAGAATCCGGCAAAGGAATGTAAACCTGCATTCCCTTATTTCCAGAAAACTTCACAAAGCCGATTAAAGAAAAAGAATCCAACACTTTTTTAATAATAAGGGCCGCTTCTACAGCCATCTGAAAATACTCTTGAGATGGTGGATCTAAATCCATCACAATTTCGCTGACAAAGTTATCGTTAATTGTTTGAAAAGGGATGTGATACTCAATCGCGAGTTGATTTCCAAGCCAGATCAATGTTTTTAAATGATTGCAAACAATCATTTGATTATCATCATATGGAATCGATTCGACAAAATCCGGAGCACTGTCAGGTTTATTTTTTTGGTAAAAAAATTCACCAAATTCTCCATGTGGAGCACGTATGACGGTTAATAATCGGTTTTCTAAAAAGGGTAATAGATAAGGAGCTACCTTCCTTAAATAACGTAAAAAGTCGATTTTTTTCACCGCGTTTTCTTTCCATAAAGGCTTTTCTGGATGTGTGATTTCAATTTCTTCTGGAAAAGCTGCATCCTGGATAAGAAATTGATGAAATGTACATTGATCAGGTGTTAGGTCCAAACGCAACTGCTTAAAAAAAGGTTCTCTTAATTGTTCACCTTTCCACTCCAAAAAGTAAAGCTCTATACAAATAGCTGGCTCCATTAAAAAAATGGACCCTTTTTTAGACCGGGAATTATTTATGACGGTCTGTCGAAGGGCGTTTTTTGTTTCGGTATCTAAGCCATTGACAAATCCACCTAGTGGTAGAATCGTTTGCTCTTTCTTATACACCCCTAAGTAAAAGTATTGATTTTTCTCATCATATCCAGTGATAAAACAAGATACCGTTTTCCAATTTTTTATTTTTACCCATTGTCTACTTCTTGTTCCTTCCTGCCAAATACTAGCTGCTTGTTTAGCTACAATGCCTTCACTATTATATTCGTACATTTGCTTTGCAAGTTGATCATAGTCCGCTACATTCGGAAGAAATTGAATCAGTTTTTCCGCTCCGTATGATGGGGATAAAGGTAGATCAAGCTGTTTAAAAATAGAGAATAGCTGTTTTTTCCTGCTGACATATGCCATTTGTGTTTTCGATTGACCCGTCATTTCTAATAAATCAAAAGCTAAGAAATGACAGGGTCTGCGGACGGAAACTTCTTCTATCTTATTTTTTGTGTTTAAACGCCCTCGTATCTGAATTTGTGAAAAATTTGCTTTATAATCATTTTCAAGAATCACTAGTTCTCCATCGATTTTCAGGGGCAGCCAAGGACTGAATTTTTCTTGAAGAAATTTTAAATAGCCCTCTAGTTCTGGAAATTGGGGTAATAAATTTTTTCCATTACGGCTCCACAGAAAACATTCCGTTTCTCGCCAATCAAGTATGCCACGGAATCCATCATATTTTATTTCATACAACCATTTTCCTTGTTGTGGAGGATCAAAAACTAACGTTGGAAGCATTGGTTTCAATATGAGCACACCTTTGTTTTAATTGTTGAATTTAGTATACCCAATCCTTATGGATTTTTCCCAATTGTTACTGGGGATAACTTTTCCTTCAATGTAAATTCTATTAAAAAAGACTAAGAAGAAGGTGTTAAAGATGCATACGATGTGGAAAGGAAGTATAAGTTTTGGACTTGTGAATATTCCGATTAAATTACATGCAGCAACAGAGGATAAAAATATTAAATTCCGTTCCCTTCATAACAAATGTAACACCCCAATTAAATACGAAAAAATCTGCCCAGTATGTGAAGAGGAAGTAAAGTCCGATGATATTGTAAAAGGATATGAATTGACAAAAGGAAAATATGTTGTCGTAGAACAGGAAGAACTAAAAGCGTTGGAAGGGGATAGAGGAGAGAAAGCTGTAGAGATCATTGATTTTATTCATTTAAATGAAATTGACCCCATTTATTTTAACCGAAGCTACTACATGTCCCCAGACGGTGGAGCAAAAGCTTATGGTCTTTTGCGTAAAGCTCTTACAGAAACCGGGAAAGCAGGCCTTGCCAAAATAATTATTCGTTCAAAGGAGCAATTAGCCGTTATTCGAGTATATGAAAAAACACTACTAATGGAGACCATTCATTACCCTGATGAAGTTAGAAATGTTACTGAGGTTCCTAATGTGCCAAGTGAGGACGGGGTGTCTAAAAAGGAAATTGATACGGCTATTTTATTAATTGACCAACTAACGACTGCATTTGAACCGGAAAAATACCAGGATGAATATCGAAACAACGTATTGGAGCTTATCCAGAAAAAGCAAAAAGGGGAGAAAACAGTCACAGCTCAGGCGGAAAAACCGACAGAAAATATTACAGATCTGATGGCAGCTTTACAAGCTTCCATCGACAAATCAAAACCTGAAAAGAAAACAACTAAGCGGAAAAAGACAACTAAAAAAACAGCGGAATCTAAATAGGAAAGATTCTCATATGCTAGTAGGTAATAGGTGTAACACCCTGGATAATTAAGAATTTTGGCGAAAAAAGACGAAAAAGTTTTTCGCCAATTTCTTGATTTTTCCATATTTCTCATGTATGATTAAAATGCTTAGCCCAAGCTGAATTAAAGTTTAATATTTCTAACTAATTATTTATGGCAAATACCGGCCACAGCTTTATTTTTGGAGTTAAAATTCACATGTTATAATGAATATCTGCTCCTAAAAGTGGGTATTGATTATAATATGTGATTTTTTATTTACATGGTAAATATGAAGAACATATTAAAAATTTTTTGGAGGTTTTATACGAATGGCAACAGGTACAGTAAAATGGTTTAACAGTGAAAAAGGCTTTGGCTTCATCGAAGTTGAAGGCGGAAATGATGTATTCGTTCATTATAGTGCAATCAATGAAGAAGGCTTCAAAACGCTTGACGAAGGTCAACAAGTTGAATTTGATATCGTTGAAGGACAACGTGGGCCACAAGCTGAAAACGTTGTGAAACTATAATACAAAAAACCTAACTCATCTTGATGAGTTAGGTTTTTTGATTTTGCACTTTATGCGTCACTTGCTTGTAGTATCTAAAATATTCTTATCCTTACAGTTCGTCAAATCCATTTAAATCACTGGTTTTTGTATATTGTCTTGATTTTTGTTCGAAAAAATCTGTTTTGGTGTCGTCAAAATTATCAACGTAAGCCCGAATCCATTTCATTGGGTTTTCCGTATGATCTTCATAAATTTCACTCAAGCCTAATAAACGCAGCATTTTATTTGCGCGGTATTTAATATAACCTTCCATTTCCAATAAATCGATGCCATCAATGTTGGCTAGAATGTAATGACTCCACTTTGTCTCCTGTTCAACAGAATGACGGAATTGCTCATAAACCCAATCTGTCAATTCATTTGTATTAAGCTCTGGATGTTCCGCCAATGTGGCACGAAAGAGTTCACTAATAAAACGTCCGTGCTGCAACTCATCTCTATTGATATAACTTATCATCGTAGAGGTGCCAACCATTTTTTGATCTCTAGCTAAGTTGTAAAAGAAAGCGAAGCCGGAATAAAAGAATAGGCCTTCTAATAGTGAAGTATATACCATGGCTTTTAACACATTTAATATCGTAGGATTTTGCGCAAATTCATTATAGACTTCCATAATGCGGCTGTTTCGCTCTAATAACACTTCATCCGTTCGACCGGTCTCAAACGATTCGTTTTGTTTATCTAAAGTTGTCACAGAAGAAAGAACATAGGCGTAGCTATGATTATGTTCACTTTCCTGATCGGCAATGGTTGCCATCACTGATTTGACAGATGGGTCTGTTGAATATTGAGCAATTCTAGCTGCCATATCGGTTTGTGGGCCATCTAAAGTAGCGAGTAGCCCAATAATTTTTAGGAACGCTGTTTGCTCTGGGGTCGTTAAATTTGGAAATTGTTTCGTATCATGTGTCATATCGACCTCACTGGCTCGCCAAAAGAGGGCACGAATTTGCTCACGATGTTTATAAAAATGAGGATATTTTAAATCATTCCAATTCAAAATTCCGCTTGCTTTCCCACCGAAAAGTGCTGTAGATCGGTTTGGATTTATTGGGTCTAAGATCTTTACTTTACTGAGTATAGTGGACAATGTTTGATGACTCCTTCCGTCCATTTGGTCACTTTTTCCTCTTGAAATCCTCTTGGACTTTGTTCGATTTTTAAAGGGGGGAGGGGAGAGTGATAGAATTTAGCCAATTTTACAGCTGCATGGCAAAATAGCTCATCTCCACCAAATTGAGTATCACCTGTTCCAAAGACAAAAACATAGGGAGGTTTATATCCAATTTCGTACACAAAATCTTTTACCTCTTCAGGTGTTCCGCCCTTCCCCCACGTAAAAGTACCTATAAGCATAGCATCGAATTCCGCTGGATCTGGAATTCTACCTGTACCAATCCAATAGCGTTCCGTACTAAAACCTTCCTGTTTCAGCTTATGATCAATTAATTCAGCGACTTCCTTTGTATTACCACTATAACTGGCATAACAAATTAAGATTCGCACCATTCACACTCCTCAATATCTGAAGCCGTAGAGCGGACATAATAAGTAGTTTTTAACCCGGAATCCCAAGCTTGTAAATGTAAATCAAGCAACACTTTTGCCTTGATATTATTTGGTACATAGAAATTAAAAGAGATCGATTGATCAATATGGCGTTGTCTAGCAGCGTTTTGCTGTACAGACCATCTTTGATCCACAATATAGGCTGAACGTCGGTACACCTCATACGTATGATGATTCAGATCCGGTGCAACGAATGGTAATTTATAGTCTTTCTTTTCTTCATAATAAAAAGGTTTAAAAATTGGATCAATACTCGCTGTTGAACCTGCAATGACTGAAGTGCTGGAATTTGGAGCAACGGCCATTAAATAACCGTTTCTTAAACCATAGGTAGCAGCTTCCTCTTTGATAGAATTCCATTCCTCGTCATTTTCATATCCACGTTGTGTAAAGTATTCTCCAGTTTGCCAGTCACTTCCTGCAAATAGCGGATAGGCTCCTTTTTCTTTTGCTAAATCAATGCTAGCTTTAATGGTTAACTTAGAAATATGTTCATATAATTGGTCAGCAAACTCCACAGCTTCCTTAGATTCCCATTTTAAGTTTTTAAGAGCCAATATATGGTGCCATCCGAAAGTGCCTAATCCAATAGCACGATATTTTTTATTCGTGATCATCGCTTGCTTTACATCAATTGTGTTAAGGTCAATCACATTATCTAACATTCGAACTTGAATAGGAATTAACCTTTCAAGTGTCTTTTGTTCTCCATCTAATTGAATAGTTTTACCAAGGTTTATAGATGAGAGATTACAAACGACAAAATCGCCTGGTTTTTTATAGGTAATAATTGTTCCGTCTTCTATAATTTCTTCTGATTGAACAGTAGGAGACATATTTTGCATAATTTCTGTACACAAATTACTAGAATAAATCATTCCCGCATGTTTATTTGGATTTTTCCGATTGACCTCATCACGGTAAAACATAAAAGGTGTGCCAGTTTCAAGTTGCGATTTCATAATGCGTACCATGATTTGAATCGCAGGTATTTTCGTTTTCTTTAAATCTGGGTGTTGCACACATTCTTCATATTTTTCTCGAAAACTACCATTTCCTTTTTGCTCATCATAATAATCTTCAAGAGAAAAGCCCATCACATTTCTTACTTCATGTGGATCAAATAAGAACCAATCTTCACGATTTTCTACTTTCTCCATAAAAAGGTCGGGGAGACATACACCTGTAAAAATATCGTGTGCTCGTTGTCTTTCATCACCATTATTTAATTTTAAATCCAAAAATGACAAAATATCAGCATGCCAGACATCTAAATAGACGGCGATAGCGCCTTTTCTTCGTCCAAGTTGGTCCACACTAACAGCGGTATTATTTAGTTGCTTAATCCATGGAAGGACTCCAGAAGATGCTCCTTTAAAGCCTTTTATAGAAGAACCTCGACTTCTAACCTTCCCCATATATACTCCAATACCACCGCCATCTTTAGAAAGACGGGCGACATCTGTATTGCTATTGTATATGCCAATAAGGGAATCTTCGACGGTATCAATAAAGCAGCTAGATAACTGTCCATGAGCAAGTCCAGCATTTGCTAAAGTTGGGGTGGCTACAGTCATATAAAGATTAGATAAAGCCCAGTAAGCCTCCGCGACAAGTTCAAATCGCTTTTCCTTTGGCTCATCTTGCATCAAATGCATGGAGATCACTAACCACCGCTCTTGTGGAAGCTCATATGTATTTTTTTGATGATCCGTTGCTAAATAACGTGTGGCCAAAGTGTGTAAACCAATGTAATCAAATAAGAAATCTCTATCAGGATTTATTAAAGTGGCAATACGTTCAATTTCTTTTTTCTCATATTTTTCTAGAATCCGCGGGGAATAAATGCCCTTAGCTGTTAACTGTTTTAATAATGAATAGAAATCACCGTACTTCTGTTCCTGATCATATCCGCGATGTAAACTCGCTTGTCTATAAAGTTTGTGTAAATAGATTTTTGCCGCTTCAAAACTCCATTGGGTATTGACTTCATCAACATTTTCCAAGGCTGTATTAATTAAAATAGAAGTAATCTCGTCAGTGTTGATTTGCGTTTTTGATCCAATGGCGCGGATTACTTTATTAATGTATTCCTGAGATTGAATAGAGGTAACTTTTTGAATGTATGCTTGAATTCGCTCCTGATTAAAGTGGGTAGGGTTTGTTTCTTCTTGCTTTGAAATAATTGTAGTCAATGACATTCACCTTTCTATCAATTTAGTAAAAGACAAAAACATAAGTGCCTCGTCTCTGAAGACAAAAAACAAATTCGCCCCGGAAAGAGGCGAATTAAACGATAGGAAAGAAAGGCCCTATTCACTATCGCTTCACCTTCTCGTTCCCCGAAGAAATGAAACTCCGACAAATAAAGGCAGGTCTCCTGACTTATGCATCAACCTAATTGGGCCTTCCCGGTTCGAATAATTGTCGAACCAGTGGCTAATCCACTTCGTTAGCATTTACAGTTGCGGGGACAGTCCCGGATTTCCACCGGATTCCCTATTAAACCCATCAATGGGTACCTTTATTTGTTGAAATCAATATATAGTATGGTGTAATCAAGGAAAACACTAAATGTTGTGTCAACAATGATATTACCATGTTTATTTATGAATAGCAACCATTACCATTTTTTAATTTGTCCAAAGCCAATCATGCCATTCTTCTACAATATTTGGCAATTAATTTGATTGCCATAAACCTAATTATATCGAAAAAGTTGCTGGTGTTCATAGAAAATAATCGAAAAGAGCTAGGAGCATCCAAAAGTCACGATACTATCTTTTGGATGCTCCTTGGCGAAAAAAATCCTTTTAAACTGGGGCTGTTGGTTCTGCAGAAGCCACGCGCTTTCCGTGGGCGAGTGGCAATTTCCCGAAGGCTTTATCCCTCACTCGTTTTTTTTAATTCATACGAACCTGTAAAAAATTTTCTGTGGAAAAGGCTGCGACTCCCAGTGCGGCAGAGTAGGAAGAAAGATTCGAGAATTTAATTTGCAAATCATGTTCTTGAAAGAATTGAATACGATCAGCTAATTGTTTTTCTAATGATGATTGAATCCATTTTTTTGTACTGGCCATTCGATTTCCAATGACAATCTCCTGCGGATTAAAAATATTTATTATATTATTTAATCCTACTCCTAGATACTCCCCAATTCGATTAAATAAATAGATGGCTTTTTCATTGCCACTTTCGGCTAGGTCTAATAGATATTCAAGTGAAAGGTCAGTTTGATCAGATGGAAGGAGATTTAACTTTTTTGCTTGTTGAATCAATGCTTGTTCTGAGGCATATAACTCCCAACAACCTTCATTTCCACACCGACAGAGATCCCCTTTTACATTGATCGACATATGGCCAAGCTCTCCGGAAAACCCATTATTACCCTTATATAATTGGCCATTTAAGATCATTCCTACTCCAATTCCTATCCCGACACTGACATAAATTAAATGGTTTGAATTTTTGCCTACCCCATACTTTTTTTCGCCATACGCCCCAGCATTGGCTTCATTTTCTATGATTGTCGGGATTTGAAATTCTTCTTCTAATATGGATTGAAGTTCTATATTTTTCCAAGATAGGTTAGGGGCGAGCAATACTTTTCCGTTCATATTAACCGTACCTGGGACACCGACTCCTATGCCGATAACTCCATAAGGACTTTTTGGTGTAGCTTGAATTAAATCTTGTATCATGGAAAAAAGTTTATCTTTCCAAACTTCAAAAGATTGAGTATCAATATTTGTCTGTTTTTCTAAATGGATATTCCCATTTAAATCAGTTAAAACACCAAGTAAATAATTGACACCAATGTTTATTCCGATGGAATAGCCAGCAGTCTCATTAAAGAGAAGCATAACGGGTCTTCTTCCACCGCTGGATTCACCAGGGCCTGATTCATGAATAAATTTTTCTTCTATTAATTCGTGAACAAGGGAAGAAACGGTTCCTTTATTAAGTCCAGTTTTAGTTGCTATTTCCGCTCTTGAAATAGGAGAGGATTGAATAATCGTTTTAAATACTAAAAATTTATTTTCCTTTTTGACAACATGTTGATTCCAGGTTTTTTCACTCTTCAAGTTTTTCCACTCTTTCAATTTTAATATAATTTAGTATACACTTAGTTTATTCGATAGACAAACTTTAAAATGATTGTTATAATACATTTGCAAGCATTTACATGATACTTAAATTTCAAGGAGGTTTCAATATGAGTTACTTTAACAACATTTGTAAAATTAATTATGAAGGACCAAAATCGACAAACCCATATGCTTTTAAATTTTATAATCCTGAAGAAATAATCGGTGGTAAAACAATGGAAGAATACCTTCGATTTGGGGTTGCCTATTGGCACACATTTGTTGCGGATGGTTCAGATCCATTTGGAGCAGGGACGATGCAAAGACCTTGGGATCAATATGAGGGAATGGACCTTGCGAGGGCGCGTCTTGAGGCAGCCTTTGAGTTCTTTGAGAAATTAAATGTTCCATATTTTTGTTTCCATGATGTAGATATAGCACCAGAAGGCGATAGTTTAAGAGAAACCTATAAAAACTTAGACACAATTGTTGCCAGTATGAAAGATTATATGAAAGATAGCAAGACCAAACTACTTTGGAATACAGCTAATAATTTCACACACCCACGTTTTATTCATGGCGCTGCTTCCTCCAATCATGCAGATGTCTTTGCCTACTCTGCAGCAAAGGTGAAGAAAGGATTAGAAATAGCCAAAGAATTAGGAGCGGAAAACTATGTATTCTGGGGAGGGCGTGAAGGATATGAAACTCTTCTTAATACGGATATGAAACTTGAATTGGATAATCTTGGCCGTTTCTTCCATATGGCTGTAGACTATGCAAAAGAAATTGGTTTTGATGGTCAATTCCTGATTGAACCAAAACCAAAAGAGCCAACCACACACCAATATGATTTTGATGTGGCAAGTGGTTATGCTTTCCTACAAAATTACGATCTGCAGGACCATTTTAAATTTAATATTGAAGCGAACCATGCGACACTTGCGGGTCATACGTTTGAACATGAATTACATTATGCACGTATCCATGGGATGTTAGGTTCCGTTGATGCTAACCAAGGTCATCCGCTACTAGGTTGGGATACAGACGAATTTCCAACAGATCTTTATTCTACAACTCTTGCTATGTATGAAATTATTAAAAATGGTGGTTTAGGAAAAGGTGGTTTAAACTTTGACGCAAAGGTTCGCCGTGGTTCCTTCGAACCCGAAGATCTATTCCACGCCCATATTGCCGGAATGGATGGATTTGCTGTCGGTCTTAAAGTGGCTCAAAAATTAGTCGATGATAAGGTGCTTGATGAAGTGATTGAAGATCGATACAGTAGTTTTAAAGAGGGAATTGGGCTTGAGATTGTTCAAGGAAAAGCTGATTTCCACCAACTAGAAGAATATGCATTAGGGCTGAAGGAGATTCAACATCAATCAGGACGTTTAGAAAAGATTAAAGCAACCATTAACCAGTATTTACTAACAGCATTTGCTGGTGAGTAAAAGCTAGTACAGGAATGAAGGTGACACTATGAAATATGTGATTGGTGTTGATTTAGGCACAAGTGCTGTGAAAATTTTATTAGTGAACCAAATAGGTGAAGTGGTAGATGAAGTTTCCAAGCCTTATCCACTCTATCAAGAGAAAACAGGCTATAGTGAGCAAAATCCACAGGATTGGGTTGATCAGACGGTCGAAGGATTGTCTGATCTCTTAAAGAAATTCGCCGGCGATGTAGAAGAAATTGAAGGAATTAGCTTCTCTGGGCAAATGCATGGGCTTGTATTGCTGGATAAAAACAATGAAGTTTTGCGAAATGCCATCCTTTGGAATGATACCCGGACAACAGCCGAGTGTCAGCAAATTTACGATGAAATAGGTGAAGAACGCCTACTCGCCATTACAAAAAATCCTGCATTAGAAGGATTTACATTGCCAAAAATTTTATGGGTGAAAAAGCATGAACCAAAAATCTTTGCGAAGGCTACAACCTTTGTACTACCAAAGGATTATCTACGGTATAGATTAACAGGAAACATTCACATGGATTACTCGGATGCTGCTGGGACACTTTTGCTCGATATACGTGAAAAAACGTGGAGTAAGGAAATGTGCGACTTAGTTGGGATTAATGCTGAACTTTGCCCACCATTAATAGAAGCTTATGACGAAGCGGGCATGATTACTACGGAAATGGCAAAGGCAACTGGACTATCACCTTCTACTCGCGTGTTTGCAGGTGGAGCAGATAATGCCTGTGGTGCGATTGGTGCAGGAATCTTAGAGGATGGTCAAACGCTTTGCAGTATTGGGACATCCGGTGTTGTATTGTCTTATGAAGGGAGCAACAAAAAAGATTTCCAAGGGAAGGTTCATTACTTTAATCACGGTGCCCCTGATGCTTATTATACGATGGGTGTTACGTTAGCAGCTGGTTATAGTTTAAGCTGGTTTAAAGATGTATTTGCGTCAGAAGAATCCTTTGATGATTTGTTAGCAGATATTCATACGGTGCCAGTAGGTTCGAAGGGCTTACTTTTCACCCCGTATTTGGTAGGGGAGAGAACTCCTTATGCGGATGCCGCGATAAGAGGTAGCTTTATCGGGATGGATGGTTCTCACAGGCGGAAAGATTTTGTTCGTGCTGTATTAGAAGGTATTACTTTTTCACTGAATGAATCGATTGAGATCTTCCGAAAAAACGGGAAACAGATTGACACGATCATCACGATTGGCGGAGGAGCAAAAAATGATGAATGGCTACAAATCCAAGCGGATATCTTTAATGCAAAAATCGTAAAATTAGCTAGTGAGCAAGGGCCCGGAATGGGAGCCGCTATGTTAGCTGCCTATGGTTGTAATTGGTTTGATTCCTTGAAAGAATGTGCCGGTACATTCTTAAAGGAAGAGAAGGAAGTTGTACCGAAGCAAGAAAATGTAGAGAAATATAAAAAATTATTTGCTGTTTATCAAGAAATTTACCCACAAACGAAAAAAATGAATGAACAACTTACAGCATTTCGAGCATAAAAAGCATTGGCCTCAGGCTAGTGCTTTTTTGTTAGCAGGAATCTTAAGAAGTTGAGTGATCTCGGTAGTTTCTATATAATAAAACAAGAAAATTGGATTATATGTTGGAATCTAGAACAATACTGGAAGGAGTAAGGAACTGGTGAAGAAGCTGGGAATGAGCGAGGAACAGATACGTATTTCTCGAAGGGAAGCATGGATCGGAGTTGGGCTAGTGATCTTTCATTTCCTTTGGTGGTATGGATTTGCATATGGATTAGGAAATAAACCAGTAGAGGATTATCAATACATATTAGGTTTTCCGGCTTGGTTTTTTTACAGCTGTATTCTAGGTTTTATCATAATTTTTTTATTCGTGGTCTTTTTTGTAAAAATATTTTTTCATGATCTACCTTTCGAAGAGGAGGATGAGGATTGAATCTCCAAGTTATTACCCCATTACTTCTCTTTCTGGTGATTATTTTTATTGCTGGCTTTTATGCAGCGAGATTTGTCAAAACCTCTGATTCTTTTATACAAGAATACTTTTTGGGAAGTCGGCAATTAGGTGGCTTTGTTTTAGCGATGACGATGGTGGCGACTTATGGAAGTGCCAGTAGTTTTTTGGGTGGCCCTGGGGCAGCTTATCATTATGGCTTAGCATGGGTATTGCTTGCCATGTCCCAAGTAGTAACAGGTTATTTTATTTTAATGGTTCTTGGTAAAAAGTTCGCCATTATGTCAAGAAAATATAAAGCTGTTACGATCACCGATTTTTTACAAAGTCGCTATCAATCGAAATGGGTCAGTATTTTATCAGCCTTAAGTATTACGATTTTTTTATTTTCTGCGATGATCGCTCAATGGGTGGGCGGAGCGAGGCTGATTGAGTCCGTTATCGGTGTATCTTATTTTTCCGCCCTTGTTATATTTGCGGTCTCTGTTTTAGTTTATGTTATCATTGGCGGATTTAGGGCTGTCGCGATTACCGATAGTATTCAAGGACTTATCATGTTAGGTGGAACGGTGATTTTGCTGATTGCAGCCATTATCGCTGGTGGCGGTATCGATACGATTATGTCTGAATTAAGAAGTGAAAACCCCAACTTATTAAGTCCATATGGATCAGATCGTAGTTTGACCCCTTTATATGTATCTTCCTTTTGGATATTAGTAGGGGTTGGTGTAGTTGGTCTACCACAAGTGGCAGTGAGGGCGATGTCTTATAAAAATTCGAATGCTATGCATCGAGCTATTATTATCGGAACTTTTGTCACTGGTGTGATTATGCTTGGGATGCATTTAGCTGGTGTGTTTGCTAGGGTGATAATCCCAGGTCTGGAAGATGCAGACACAGTCATGCCATTACTGACTCTTGAGATATTACCTCCATGGGCTGCTGGTATTGTGTTAGCAGCTCCCATGGCAGCGATTATGTCTACAGTGGATTCTTTATTGTTATTAGTTTCATCAGCCCTTGTGAAAGATCTTTACCTAAACTTCATTAATCCAAATGCTAAGATAGCTAAAGTAAAGAAAATAAGCTTCTGGATTACAGCTATTATTGGAGTGTCAGTTTTCTTTTTAGCAATTCAACCCCCGGATTTCTTAATTTGGCTCAATCTATTTTCCTTCGGAGGCCTAGAGGCCGTATTTATTTGGCCCATTGTGTTAGGTCTGTATTGGAAAAAGGCAAATAAATATGGTGCAATTAGTTCGATGTTCGCCGGGATGGGCACTTATATCTGTTTCCATCTTTTTTGGCCAAATGCATTAGGGATGCATACTGTCGTACTTCCTGTACTTATTTCTTTAGTGGTCTTTGTGCTCATATCAAAGATAACAAAACCTGCTTTAACCCTATAGCTTTTATTCTAAGACAGGCTTAACTTTAGGGGCCTGTTTTTCTTTTTCGGGTTTTATGGCTTTAAAGGAAAGCCAAGCTCCAACCACGCTTAAGGTGCCTAATACTATAACCATATCAAATATTTTTCCCTTCATGAGCAAAGCAATAACTGGTGGTCCAGCAGCAACACCTAGGAAACGCATGGAACTGAAGATAGAAGTGATTGTTCCTCGCATTTCTTTTTCAATGCTTTGCGTCAAAATCGAATCAAGACAAGGTAAAGCAGCGCCAATTCCGATCCCACAAATTAGAAAAACGAGAATTAAGTAAATAAACTTTTCAGATAACATAGTGGCACCAATGGATATACCTGTCAAAACAGTGCCACAAAACGTGATCCATTTCATCCTGGTTAAATTGTCTTTAATCATCTTTCCAGCTATAAAAGAGGCGATACACAAGGCAGCTAAAGGAATGGCGAGCAAGAATCCTTTTTTAACTCCATCATAATGATATTTATCCTCCAAGATAGAAGAAAGATAAAAGAGTAAGCCAAATAAAATAAACATAAGAATAGCTCCAATCATAAAAACTGCAATAAGCCATCTCCAATGCTGTTTAAATATCTCTTTTCATTAGTGTTGCATAAAAATAATTCCATATTGTCAAACTGTAAAAAATAATTAATAACCTAT
>NZ_VTQV01000065.1 GCF_008764245.1 Bacillus subtilis | reverse complement strand
TCCTTAAAAGTCATTGTATAAATTTAACTTAGATGTGTCCATGAAACTATACTAGCATCACCTGTTGTGGGTCATCATCAGCTTTTATAAGTATTGGATTAAGTGAAGTTAGAATATTATTCTTATTAGTATCATCTAAATTAAAAATAAATTGGTTAATTGCATAAGGCTTTCCTAATTCTAAATAGCCAAGGGAATATTTGTAACTTGATTCATCATCGGGGTGTTGTGAAACCATAACGTTCACTTTAGACTTAGATGCTTTTTTGATATTAAGCTTTCCACGTTTACCGGGACCCTCAAATTGCCGAACTAACGATATGATAGAATCTCTTGTGAAGTGTTTTTCCAACCTTGAAAAATAGTTATTTGCTTCATGTGATACATAAGATTTAGGTAATTTCTTTTGCCCTCCAATTGCCGCTAATATTACATGGTCTCCAGATTTAAGTTCTGCATCATCGTGAGGTTGTTTAGTGTAAATACAAGTATTATTTGATTCCATAAAAATACTCCTTTTTTAGAATTATAATATATCTATCATATTCTAGTTTCTATCATATATTAATAAAAAAAATAATGAGGTGAACTTTTTGCTAAGATTTATTTTTAGAAGGAGACGAAATACTGATGTAGAAGTTGTAAGACCTTTTGTAAAGGCTGCAAAAAGTACTGAAAAAAATGGTTGGTATTCGAAAGGTATAATAATTAAAACCGCTATAAACAACAGAAGTATTGTCCATAGCGGTTTTGCATTCTCTCCTTTATTCTCTACTTTTTCTTCTAGATCAACTTTGTAGTCCTACTTCCCTTTTCAGTAAAATTACAGAAGTGCGTTAATACCATGATCATTCTGCACTATGTTTTCAGGAATTGATAGGAGCAACAACATACTTAACGAACATATACGCGATTTACTACACTAGTAATTTCACAAGAATCTTTAGAAGGGATGTTTTGGTAGATAATCCCACTCTATATTAGCTATTTTATCTGTTCCAGTAACCGTCAATCTTTTCGTTTTTCCTATTACTTTCATCCTTGCTATAGGATTCAAGTCTACAATTACTTCTTTATAAGTGATATCAAAGGAGTTTAGAAAACTTTTTACCATTCCACAGACTGGGCAGAAGCTTGATGTATATACCGTGACAGTTTGATTCATTTGTTCATAACCTCTTTTATTAATTCAAAATCCCTATTGAATCTCACTTGATTACTTACTTTTATCAATACAGGCAATCAATCTTTCTTCAATGTCGGTTGCAATTCCCTGTAATTCTTCATCTTCTACCATTTGAATTAAAGCAGTTGGTTTTGGTAGCCCTATGTTAGTTTTCCCTTCATTATCCTCGTAAACAACGATTTTACATGGAAGGAAATATCCAATTAGCTGATTCGTTGACAACACACGCTGCGCTTCTATAGGATTACATACTTCTAAAACAGTAAATGGATGGTCTAGTTCATATCCTTTCTTTTGCAATGTTTCCTTAATGTCAAACTGCCACTGAACACCAAACTTTTCTTCCTTTAAATTTACTTCCAATGACTTAATGGCATCTTCTATAGATTTGTTTGTCTCTATTGTGTAATGAAACATCTTTTGATTTCACTCCTATCTACTTAGTTTTTATTCAATATTTCCATTCCAATTATTCATTCCACCGACCATATCTTCAACTTTGAAACCTAATGCCTCAAGTATTCCACAGGCAGCTTTACTTCGGTTACCAGATTGACAAACAACCACGTAGGTCTTATCCTTGTCTAGTTCACCTTTTCGTAATGCAAGCTGACCTAATGGAATGTTGTTGGCACTTGGGATTTTACCACTAGCTACTTCTCCATTTTCACGAACATCAATTATGAATACTTCTTCTGGTGCTATTTGTTTTGCCATCACTTGTCATCCTTTCTAATACCAAGCACTCATTCCACCTTTTACATTGTAAATATTTTCGAATCCTTGTTTTTTCAGGATATTTGCTGCTTTTGCACTTCTCATTCCGCTTTGACATATAACAACAACTTCTTTATGTTTTTCCAATTTGTCTACTTGGCTAGGCAAGTTGGAAAGTGGGATATTTTTAAACGGTTTGCGATGATTTGCTTTATATTCACCCGGTGTACGGACATCTATAAATTGAACACTTTTATCCTTAAATTTATCTTTTGCTTCTTGAACAGTTATATTCGTAATGCCCTTTTTGGGAATAAAACGATTGATCACAAAGAGTGCGATCAAAATAATAAAAATCCATTGTATAATATCCACTCTACCTTCACCTTCTCTTTTCTTAATTTTTATCTGATGTCATTTTACCTTCTGTTCTAATTGTTTCATTCGGTTACTTCCATTAGACTAGACTTAACCATATACCCATCGGGGTATGTTTTATTTAAAAAGAAAAAGGTTGTTAAATTTCCTTTTAGTAAGAAAATTTTTAGAACCCTTATCTACTTTTCACTAATAAATTTACTGCTTCTTTTACAAGTTCTTTCGTATCTTCATCATTTTCAATATTCTCTCGAACACATTGTTCTAAATTCATACTTACAATTAATCCAATTGTACGATCAATACCAGTACGAGATGCTGATAATTGAGTAATTACTTCCCTACAATCTTTATTTTGCTCAATCATATTTAATACGCCTCTAATTTGACCTTCAATACGTTTTAAACGATTTATAACAGATTTATCATACTCCATCTATTATTCCTCCTTTACATGCACAACCTATAATCTCGAAACTACTAACACTATATCCTTTTCTTAATAAAAATCTCACCCCTAGATTAATATCCATTCGATCATTCGCTACAACATGAAGTGACTGATCCGGAATCTCACTGTAGTGTCTTCTCAAATAAGCGTAAGGTATCTGCATTGCCACATTTTTTAAAGTTCCTTTTTCGTTGTAATCTCTTAAATCTAATATAACGATATCCTTTTCGCCAATTCTATTCTTACAAGTTATTCCCATAATTGGGAAATACCTTCTATATAATTCGTAACATAATAAAACAAAAACTACACATAGCAAATATATAATCATAATTGATCACCTTTTAATAAGGAATACATAAATAATAATATACCCCATAAGGTATATTGTCAAGATTTCAATATTATTTTCTATTAGTCGCTTTTGATTTCTTTAACAAAACTTATACACATCTTGAGATTAGAAAATAAATGGAGGATACACCAAATAATGTACCTCCGTTTCATACTGTTAAATAATATTCTTCAGATTTTAAGTCTACTTAAAATTATATTCAGTTACTATTCTTTCTCTACCAGTAACTAAATCATTAAAATATTCATAAAGGTTTACACCCAAATAGGAACCAGAAATGTTGTATACATTCTCATATCCTAAATTTTGTAATGCCATTACCATATTATAACTTCTTTGACCTGAACGACAGTGAATGTATACGGGCTGACCTTTTGGAATTTCATCAAGTCTCTGTCTAAACTCACTTAAAGGAATATTAACTGCGTTTTTAAAATGACCTGCATTATATTCACCTTTTTCTCGTGCATCAATAATAAAAGCATTACTTTCTACTAGTTCTCGAACTTGGGAAACTTTTACTTCTTTGTATCTGCCTTGTAGTAGGTTTAGCCCTACTAAAGCGGCATGATTAACGACATCTTTAGCTGTTCCTAGCATTGGGGAGTAGGTCAATTCTAGGTCTTTCAAATCTTCCAACGTTCCATTCATTGTAATCATGGTTGCAATAATATCAATTCGTTTATCTACATTTCCTTTACCAATTGCCTGCGCACCTAAAATTCGACCTGTTGGATATTCATAAACCAATTTAAAATGCATCGGATTGCTGTCTGGCATGAGTCCCACTTTATCTCCCGGCATTAAGTAAACATAATCGTACATCATTCCTGCTTGCTCAGCTGTTCTTGCATTAAGTCCAGTAGATGCTGCATTTAGATCAAAGAGATGGATGGATGATGATCCTATTACACCGATATTTCTATTTGGAATTCCATACATATGATCTGCAGCCGCTCTGGCTTGTTTTTGGGCTGGCCCAGCTAGTGCTAGTCTTGTTTGTTTTTGTAACAAACGATGATACACTTCAATGGCATCCCCAACTGCATAAATATCTCTATCACTTGTTAAGTAATTGGAGTCGACCTTAATAGCTCCTGTTTCTCCAATCTCAAGACCTGCCTCCTTAGCCAAGTTGGTTTCAGGTCTTACACCAATCGCTAATACCACTGCCTGCGCATCAATTTTCCTACCGGAGTTTGTTGTAATATATCCATCAGAAATTTTAGATAACCCATCATCTAGAATAAGTTCAACTCCGTGATCCACCATTTCTTTATGAAGGATTTGAGCCATATCGTAATCAAATGGTGCCATTACTTGATTTGCAAACTCAACTAATGTTACATTATAGTTCGCAAGTTTAAGATTTTCTGCAACCTCTACTCCAATAAAGCCACCACCGATGACCGCGATATCCTTCATACCTTTTTGCTTGATATATGAATTGATATTCTCAATATCGACTACGTTTCGTACTGTAAAAACATTAGAATTGTCTATGCCTTCTAAATTTGGTCGAATAGGTGAAGCACCGGGAGAAAGCACCAATTTATCATAGCCCTCTTCGTATGTTTTATCTGAGATCAAATCTTTTACAGTGATTGTTTTCTTATCCCGATTAATTTGAATAACTTCCTGTTGTACCCTAGCTTCAATATTGTAGCGACTCTTAAAGATATCGGGAGACATTAAAACAAGCTTTTCGCTATCTTCTACAATACCGCTTAAATGATAAGGTAACGAACAGTTCGAAAAGGATACGTGAGGACCTTTTTCAAACATAATAATCTCTGCACTTTCATCTAATCTTCTGACTCGTGCAGCGACAGAAGCTCCACCAGCAACTCCACCAACAATCAGTACTTTCTTTCCCATATTTAAGCCTCCTATTCTATTTCACCAACCCACGCTAACATTCCGCCAGTCATATTCGTAACATTATATCCTTGATTGATTAAAAATTCACATGCTCTTGAACTTCTTCCACCAGAACGACAAACCATGTAATAATGTTTATTTTTATCTATTTTGTCTAAAGAATTTGGGATGTCCCCCAAAGGAATATGTTTAGCTTCAGGAATTTTCCCCTCTGCAACTTCAACGTCTTCCCGGACATCAATAATATGGACGTTTTCTCCATTTTTTATTTTCTCATGTAACTCTACTGCTGATATACTTTTCATCAGTCTGCATCTCCTTTATTATTGTCTATTTTCGTATCTAGAAGGTTTAAAATATTATTTAAGTCAAAATATCTATCCAAATTTTAATAGCAGTACCCGCAATCAAAAGTGCTAATATCACTTGTAAAATTCGGGTATTCATTCTCTTTCCTACTTTTGCTCCAAGTGGTGCCGCTAATAAACTTGCTACAATCATAATAGCAGCTGGCCAATAATCTACTTGTCCAGTAACAATTTTACCAACACTTCCCCCGATAGAAGAAATGAACGTTACTGCTAAACTTGTTGCAATCGTCATTCGTGTTGGAATGTGCAAAACCGTAAGCATGATTGGTACAAGTAAAAAGCCTCCTGCCGCACCGACTATACCAGATGCTATTCCCACAATTAATGCTAATATTGCCGCTAGCGGCTTGTTGAAGGTAACTTCATTTAATGGTACATCGTCCATTTTTTTCTTTGGTACAAACATCATTACAGCTGCAATCACAGCTAGAATACCATACACAACATTTACTGCTTGCTCGGATAAGAAACTCGATCCATAACTACCAATTAAACTTCCTATTAGGATAGCTCCACCCATATAAATGATGAGCTGCTTGTTTAGGTATCCACCTTTTCGATATGCCCATACACCTGCAATGGAAGCAAACAGTACTTGTACTGCACTTATTCCAGAAACCTCATGGGCTGTAAATGCTACTAGACCAAATAAAGGGGGAATATAAAGTAGCATTGGGTATTTAATAATGGAACCCCCAACACCTAACATACCGGATAAAAAGGAACCAATAAACCCAATTGCAAACACAACGATGATAAAAGTTAAATCCATTACTAAACCTTCTTTCTTATTTAGAAAAGCGAGTAGTTCACGCTACTCGCTATTTGGTTTTCTTTATCCTTTTTGAATATAGAAGTACAGAACATCCTCTTCTGTTTTTTGTTCTAATACGGTATGGCCACCTGATTTAGCCCATGCTGGGATATCATTTAAAGCACCCTTATCTGTTAAAAGTACTTCAAGTACTTCACCAGAGTTAATCGTATCCATTGCTTTTTTAGTTTTTACAATTGGCATAGGACATGCTAAGCCTTTTGCATCTAATGTTTTTGTAATGTTCATTTAATTTACCCCCATTTTTTTCTATTGATTAATTAGCGAACTGCACAACGGTTTGGACCGATTTCCATTTCTGTTTGTTCGTCATTATTAGGTGTGATTTTCCCCATATTTACCTGACGAATTTGTTCATACGCATTTGGCTGTGGTGGTAGGTTATCTGTAACAGTACGACGGAATTCCGCTTCATCCTCGATGTTTAATCCATGATTCTCTTTAAACAAATCACCTAATCTTCTAGCCACTGTACCATCTTCATTTAACTCATCAATAATCATGAAATGTGCAGGTAACACCACTAGGTCTTCAGCTAGTTCACGATAACGGGAATATAATGTTTCTCGTAAGTCACCTACCCAATCTTCCGCAAGTCCTGCTAAATCGGGACGACCAATGGAGTCGATAAATAAAATATCACCTGTTAACAAGAACTGATTGTCGATAACAAATGAAGTAGAACCAATGGTATGACCCGGTGAATAAAGTGCATTTACATCAATTTGAGATGCACCAATTTTTACATTTAATCCTTCTGTAAGTGGCGTGTAATCAAACACTACCTCTGTCGCATCTTTTGGTGGTAGATAGTAAGTTGCTCCTGTATTTGCTGCAATATGACGTCCACCTGAAATATGATCTGCGTGTAGGTGTGTATCAAATACGTGCTTGATTTCTACTCCTTTTTCTTTCGCAAAGTTTGTGAATACATCCGTGAAACGCACTGCATCAATAATAGCTGCTTCGCCTTCAGAAATTACCATATAAGATAAACAACCTTTTCCTAAACGAACAAATTGGTATAGCTCCCCACCATTTTCTAAATCGGAAACTTTAATTGGTTCTAGATAACTACTCCAAGATTTCATTCCACCTTCAAGATATGCAACTTCACGACCAGCTTCAGAAAGCATTTCTGCTACCATAACGGAAGATCCTTCCTTAGCACATACTACTAATACTTCCTTATCTGTTGGAAGTTTAGGCAAAATCTCTTCTACACCATCTAATAATTCGAAGTAAGGGATATTTAAATACTCGAATTTATGTCCTTCAATTTTCCAATCCTCAAATGCATCATGCTTACGAACATCTAAAATAAATAATTCTTCGTTATCAATTACTTTTCGAGCAACTTCTGCTGCAGTCCATTTATTTACTGTCATTATTGAATTACCCCCATAGGTATATTTTAAATTATTTTTTAGCAGTGGAGAATTTCTCCACTGCATAAAGATTGATCATCTAATTAGAAAGTTAATGTTGGTGATGCATCTTTTGCATATTCTAGGAATGTTACTGCTCCACCAACTTCTATACCATCAACGAAATCTTCTTTCGTAAGTCCCATAACATCCATTGTCATTTGACATGCTATAAATTTAACACCTAGTTCCTGTGCCATCCCAACTAGTTGTGGGATAGTAGGAACATTTGCCTTTTCAAACCCTTCAGCAAAATGTTCCTTTCCTGCTGGCATTTCTAAAGCGTGCATTGCTTGTTTATGAATTAAGTTTAGTCCTTCAAAAGTGAAGAAGATTTGTACCTCTTTTTCTGAAGCTGCTGCTGCTGTTGCGATATTGAATACTTTGTATGCATCAAACATTCCACCGTTTGCTGCGATAATAGCTACTTTTTCTGACATAATAAATTCCTCCTAGATTTCTTTTGTTATTTTTCCGTTCCACTCATTCATACCCGGTAGAACGTTATAAACTTTTTTATAACCATTGTTTGCTAATAGTTGTGCTGCCAAATCAGAACGTTTCCCTGTACGGCAGATTACATAGATTTCTTTTTCTTTATCCAATTCTTCAAGGCGTGATTCTAATTCACCCATTGGAATGGACTTTGCACCTTGAATATGACCAAATGCATATTCTGCTGCTTCACGCACATCTAAAATTAAACCGTCACCTGATTCAATTTCATCAAGTGAAACAGTGTGTTCAAATGTTTTTTCCACTTCTGGTTCATTAGAGCCTTTGCGAATGTAATGATAAAGAACATCGCCTTCTTCCAATGTTCCTAGATATTGGTGTCCAACAGTGCTTGCCCATGCTGCTAAATCGGCTTTAGATCCTTTGTCTGTAGCTTGAACTTCCAATACTTGACCATCTTCAAGATCCGTAATTGCTTTTTTAGTTTTCACAATTGGCATTGGACAAGCTAAGCCTTTTGCATCTAATTGGTGATTTGCTTGAATCATACATTTACCCCCCACGGTATTGTTTTTAACAAAAAAATTTACGATTTGGTATTTATTATACCTCTATGGGTATAATATTTAGCAATAAATTAGTCGTTATGGATAACGACGTTTGCAGTATACCTTTTATAGATCTCCATTGATTTAGCTTGTTGAAAATCAATTACAAGACCAATAATATACCCCCTAGGGTAAAATGTCAACCCTTTGATTTCTATTTTTTTGGATGGTTCTAGAATGAGACAGGTTTTGATTGTTTAGATTTAGATTAATCTTCCCACGCTCATTAATATGGTAGAACCTTTCCAACACCTTCCTTTTACCAACAATGCTCACCCGACCTACTTTTCTCTAACTTCTATTGTTTCAACAACTTCAATAGCACTATTAACAGACTGAATCATGGCACAGTTTTTGATTGCAAGGTCAAGCGATTTTTGGACTTTTGAAATACTTAAATTCTTACCAAAAACAATGAAATGTAACACTATTTTTGTAACTTTATTCGCTTCTTCCTCATTACGTTCGATTTCTACCTCCATTTTAATTGTATCAAAAGCAATACGTTTCTTTTCCATTACCTTCTTTAATAATCCCCCACTACACCCCACAAGTGACGAAACGAGTAGCTGTACTGGTCGAAAGCCAAGTTCCGAATTACTCGAAATATCAAGTTTACCATATTCAAATTCTGCTTCTAACGCTCCTGAGTCCTTAAAATTAAACTTCATTTTATTCGCCTCTCTTATTTTTTAATAATGCCCTCATGAGATAGCTAAAAGTCAATACTTATCCTTTAGGCAGACTAAACCAAAAGGTATGCACATTCTCTTCTGAAATAACACCTATCTTTCCTCGGTGATGTTCAATAATCTCTTTTGAAATAGCAAGCCCTAAACCAGAACCGCCATATTCTCGTGATCTCGAATGGTCAACACGATAAAACCGTTCAAAAATTCGTTCCTGCTCATCAATCGAAAGAGATTTTCCGGGTCCAGCTATACTAAGCCTATACTCTGATTGAGAATCTATTCCCTTGATTGTTATTGACCCACTACCCTCATAGTAGCGAATGGCATTATCAAGTAAATTACTAATGACTTGTGAGATTGCACCACTATTTAGTTTAATAATACTCGGTGCAACGTCTACTTGCATGTTAATGTCTTCCTGTTCTATTGCCCAGCGAAACATTTCTATCGATTGTTCCACTATCTTTTCAATTTGAACAAGTGATTTTTCTGAAAAACTCTGGGTTGATACGTGATCCCATTCTTTCAGTTGTTCCATCTGCTCTACCAAATGAATAAGCCGCTTTGATTCATTGAATAAAGATTGGTATAGCTTTTCGTCTCCTTGAATCACTCCACTTTGTAATGCACGGAGATACCCTTTTAAGTTGGATAGAGGAGTACGAAACTCATGGGATAAATCAGAAACTAGTTTTTGTCGATGAAGTTCATTATCCTCAAGCTGTTTAATTAAATCATTAAAATGACTAATTAATTCGCCTATTTCACCATCTGATTTAGCTTGAATAGGATTAGGATATTCACCCTGTTTCATCCTTTTAGTAGAGGAAATTAGTTCTTTTAATGGATGAATCAACTTTTTGGTTAAATAGAAATGAATAAGACTACCAATAATAATGGTAGAAATACTGAATATCCACAAGTATTGAAATAATGTCGTCTCGAATTGAGCTTGTTTTTGATTACTCATTGAAGTTAATCCATCCGCAAGAACACATGCAGTATTATAAATTGCCCAACTACTTAAACCTACAAATGCAGCAATCACTAATATGTTAATAAACGTTAATCGAAAAAGAAATTGTTTGGGAACAAGCACCTTTCTTATTTTATTCCGTAACAAATTTATACCCCATTCCTCGGACCGTAATAATTCGTTTAGGTACAGCTGGATTTTCTTCGATTTTTTTCCTTAGTTTCTTTATATGTGCATCTATTGTCCGGTCTAGTATTAATTTGTCCGCATAAGGATATAGTTGATTCAAAAGGCTTTCTCTAGAGATAACCGTATTCGGATTCTCCATAAAATAATATAATAGATTGAACTCATGCTTCGTTAGTTTTACTTCTTGATCCAAAAGTAAAACTTCCCCTTTTCGAGGTTTAATACATAATCCATCATAAGTAATCTTCTGGCAAAATTGCCCTGTTCGCCGTAGTACAGCTTCAATATGAGCTAGAAGTTCCTCTGGTTCAAATGGTTTCACTATATAATCATCTGCCCCAATCTTTAACCCATTAATTTTATCCTCTATACGTGATTTAGCAGATAGCATAATGATCGATACTTCATTTCTCTCTTGTTCCCGAACCCACGTACAAAATTCTTCTCCACTAAGTTTAGGGAGCATTAGATCTAGTATGATAAGACAAGGATGTTTCGATAGAAATACTTCCTTTGCTTCCTCTCCATCTACAGCCTCCACAACATCATAGCCTGATTTTTTCAAATAAATGCTGATTAAATCACGTATCATTTTATCGTCTTCAACAACTAATATGGTTTGTTTCATTCTCTCACCTCTTTGCCCATCATATGTAATTTACTCCATCTTCTCAAATTCCTGCACCATCAAATCGTAATTCATTGCACCATATGCCTTGTAACTAATCAATCCGTTGGAATCAACCATATAAGTAGTTGGAATTGGTTGGATTGCATAGAGATTTGCTACGTCTAAATTGGAATCCATTAAAACTGGAAAAGTTAGTTTATATTCGTCAGCAAAGTTCTCTATATCTTCTACACTAGATTCCGAATTGGTTAGATTAACTGCTAAAATAACAATATCCTTATCTTGATGGAACTTTTCCATATCAGGCATTTCTGCTCGACATGGTGGACACCATGTTGCCCAAAAATTAATCATTACACGGTGTCCACGAAAGTCCGATAATTTTACACTGTCCCCACTTAACGTATCTAGTTGAAAATCTGGTGCCTTGTTCCCAACTTCCAAACCAATAACAGGCTTCTGATTTTCTTCTACTCCTTCATCTGTAGCTTCAGCCTCTACTTCTTGTAGCTCCTCTACATTTTCAAAATGGACCGCAGACTTTTTGTTTGAGTCGAGGAAATCATAGACTGCCCAGCCTACCATACCTATCACTACAACTAAAAGAATCCATTTTTTCATCACAAACACCTCCTAAGTTTACCCTAATCTTGATAACCAAGTATCTTGTACTAAATCTAGTAAGAATCCTGAAATACGTGGCATTAATCCGAAGAATAGAACGAATCCCATCAAAATCATCATGATGGCACCTATCTTCATTATGATGTTGCTATGCCGTACTATCCATTTCGTTTTCCCAATAAAGAATGTTAAGACCAGAAATGGTAATGCAAATCCAAATACATACATAATCGTATAAAACATTCCTTGACCGGGATTACTAGCAGCTAAGAGTAGAATGGAACCGAAAATTGGTCCGATGCAAGGTGTCCATCCAGCAGCAAACCCAAGCCCAATAAAGAATGTCCCAACATATCCAGCTGGTTTTTTCGTATAATGAAACCGCCGTTCCTTCATTAGAGACGGTATTTGGATCCAACCCGCTATAAATAACCCCATTATAATAATAAAAACTCCTGCTATCCGCTGAATGAGTAGTCCAGAATCACCAACCAAGAGTTTTTGCGCCCATTGTCCTAAAAACGAAGCACTGGCACCTAAACTAAGGAATACTAGGGAAACTGCTAAAAGGAAGAAGAACGAATGAGCGAATAACTGGCGAACTATTTTTCTATTCTTATTACCTTGTAATTCCTTTACACTAATGCCCGTTATATACGACATATAGGCTGGGAAAATTGGCAAAACACATGGCGATAAAAATGATAAAGCACCAGCTCCTATTGCTAATAGCATTCCTACCAGTAGCATCGTATCAGTCTCAATAATACCCATTATGTAGCCCCCCTTCTTATTTTATAAGTTAAAATACCGACGCTCATTACTAAAAACAATCCAACAAACCATGGTGCCATGATATAACCAAAGACCGTCACAAAAGGCTGAACAAATCCTAAAATAAGCATACCAATCGACCAAACTATAACAATGACCGTCAACATCTTCAAAGTAGTAAAACGCTCCCGTAACAAAAAGAATATAGCGATTAAAATGGATAATAAAATTAAATATCCCAATGCATAGAAATTATCCACTACAACGAATTGAATAAACTCATATACAAACGAACTAATAAGAAATAGATGGACAAAAGAATCCAATAAGGGAATTACTTGCATGTTTTTTTGTTTCGATTTATATAGAAGCATTAATGCTATTGATACAATAGCAAAATAAAATGATTTTGAGTCACTCGGATAAGCCAAAATGGATAAAGGATCCGATATAAAAGTGGAAAGGTTTATTAAGATTTTCCCAATCCAAATAAAGATTACAAAATTGAATAATTGCGATATTATTTCCTCTACCTGTAATTTCTTTTGCTCTCTAGTTAAGTCACTTAACAGATAGAAGGATAGAAAGCCTACTGCGAAACTTAGAGCAATTATACCAATTGCTGTTAACTTACTTGCTATAGCCATCGTATTTCCTCACTTTCAAACTCCGTCTAATGTACCTTACCCTTCCAATGTGAAAATTTGATGAAAGTTACATTTAACATTTCATAAAAATAAAAAAAGGAGTTTTGTCAAAATGACAAACCCCATTTAATACTAGACTATCCCTACATATTTTTACTTTGCGGAAGAAGTTTTGATTCTCCCGTACGTTCCCATTCTTCTACAGTCTCATATGCTCTTTTAGGAGAATAGCCTTTTCCAACGAGAACTCCCATGAGAATAAACTCTTGAAGGATATGTGTAGCATTTATTCCTCTCTTAACGTCTTCTAATCCTTCTTTCACTAAAAACTCTGTATACTGTACCCATTCATCTGGAGTTCTACCGAAATAAGTTGGATTGGCCGAATTACCGCCTTCTTCCGCAGCCATTGCATCTGCTTTCGTTTGGTGAATCGTTCCAAATGGATGTTCTGGAGGTGCATAAATGGTATATAACTTTAATGGCTTATTTCCAGTGTTTGTTAAATTATGCCATTTACCAGCAGGAACCATGATAGCATAATCTTCAGAAACCCTTCTTTCATAGTTCAAATTATTTTCGGTGTCACCCATTTGAACAAGCCCCTGACCTTCTTCAATACGTAGAAATTGATCTACATCTGGATGGACTTCCAAACCAATGTCTTCTCCAACACCAATACTCATCAATGTAACCTGCAAATGATTTCCGGTCCATATTGCCGTGCGAAAGTTGCGATTCCTTTCCGCAGCTTCCTCTATATTTATTACGAATGGCTGTTTCCCTTGATCTTTAAATGCCATATTTTTTGCTCTATCTTCTATTTGCGTTGGTTGATACATGCTCCCCATATTTGTTTCTTGTGGGTAACCCCAATATATAGGATGTTGGCGAACATGGTGCATTGGAACACTTACATAGTAATTTGGATACATATATGGTGAATAATACATCTTCTCACTCCTCCATTATTGTCATATGTATCCTATGTATCATTCTTAATAAATGTACTTTTGTATATTGACGTTTATTGAAGTTTATCTGCAGTTTTTTAATATTATTCATTAAAGGGGCAAACAAAAGTAATGGCTCCCTGTTTCCCTGTGTTGTAAATTGAACAACAACCCAACATATAGCATAAGATAAATAAAATTTAGATACTGGGAGGAGAACTATTTGTATTATTCTAATCCATTACGACAAATTAATAATTACGGTGCAACTGGGGCATTAAATGCCTCCACATTAACCTTGCCTCAAATGTTGACTTATCCCCCTCCAAGACGAGTATTTAGCTCAAGCAAGATACAATAATATTTTGGAAACATTTGGATATATTCGTCCATTTGCGCAAATAAGGGATGCTGAATTAAGACATATCAATGCACTATTACCCCTTTTTTATCGCTATCAGATTCCTCTACCTGAAGATATATCGTACACATTCATTACTACTCCGGAAAACATTAAAGCGGCATACGCTACTTGTGTACAAGGTGAGATAGACAATATTTCGATGTATGAAAAATTTTTAGTCCTTAATATTCCAAATGATGTTCGATTAGTCTTTACCCAACTGCGCAATGCTTCTATAAATCATCTAGCGGCATTTGAAAGAGGCCTTGCACGAAACTAAATTGAGTCTGCCCCCCCACCATCGTAATTAGGATACCCATCTCTTCTGTTTAATGAACCACAAGTTAGTTTTGATGAGACTAAAAATTTCCATCTACCTCTGATAGAACTTAACAAATTATTTTAATATAAATTTTCTTGAATAAACTATGACAATGAATATATGCTAATATCTCAAATTGCAAATTTCAATTAGTGATATGTTATATGAGTTACTTTGATCATAAAACAACATTGATTTTCAATAAAAATAAACAGTTCAATTTACACGCGAATGAATTGAACTGCTTATTTTTTATTTATACTCATATATCGAAGTAGTTATTATAAACAAGTTAGAAGCCCGTTGTTATTACTATAAGCACACTTTTCTAGCAATAGTAAATCCCCTTGTTCATTTACGTCAAGAAGTCTATCTTCAATCTTCTTCATAAACTGAATAACTAAAATCGATGAAATCCTCCAGTTTTACACTGTTAGGCTGATTCGTCCCCCAACCATACCGCTGATAATCCTTGCCTCCATCTAAAAATATAGATCCACATTTACATCGTTTAAAATCATGACTATGTATTGATTCAATAATATCGTCACACTTTTTACAACGAACCTTGTTCACTAATACCCTTCTCATTAGATAAAATTCCTTTCTAACTACTATGTGCGTGCGTTCAACTGGTCTTGTAATTAACAATAATTATCAAAAAAAGAAGTTCCCCTTTTGGATACTTCTTTTTAATTAATACTTTACAAAGTATTTTATATAATGATCATGCTTTTTTATCCATCTTTTGTATCTGTCCATATTAGATAAAGTTAAACTAAATCGCTGGGCAGTGTTACGAGTTCGGATCTCATCCCAATTCCCCGTTATACATTCGAAAACTTCATCCATTCGAATACTTTTGCGATTACTTGTAGAAGCAACATAGTAACAAGCAAAGAGGAATGTCAAATCTGCTAAGGGCATTGTTCCTCTTCTTATTTCCACCATGATACTTTGGGGTACTGCATAATATCCATATTGTTTAATCAACATAGCCGGAACTTCTTTACCATCATCAATCATGTAACGAATAATGTATTCACCACGATTAATGCTTACTTCCCTATCTTCAAATAAAGCTTTTGGTATTTCTGATAAACTTGTGCTTTTAACCATTACTGTCTTGATATCCCCTTAGTCTAATTTAATAGTTATACGATTTGCCTTATTATAAACTGATTCAGCTCTTCTAGAAGATTCCTGCTTTTCCTTTTCAATTAGTTCCAACTCAACATCATATGCTACACCTTTATTTTCTAATGTAACTCCAAACGTTTGACAGATATAACCTTTTGCACCCAAGAGAGCCATGATTTCATTCGTTAGTTCAGGCGTAAATCCTTCATGGGCTTCATCTGTCATAGTTTTTTCATCGCTAGTTTTTACAGCTGCTACAATATCTATAACCAATTTTCCTTTGAAGAGATTCATTGAAGACATAATTCGCAACAACTCCTTTATCTTTTAGGTATTAATAATGTATCAACAAAAAATGAAAGTGCATCTTTAAACGCCACACGGTAGGTCAACTTACTTTTCTGGAATACCTGTTGAAAAATATTTGATTTAAGATCTTCAATAAGATTATTCTTTGCCTCTTCATCAAGATCTTTAATGCTTGACGATAGCTTCTGTTCCAAATCCTTATAAATCCCTTCCATAAACATCTCATATTCTTCACTAGTAATGATATCCTCCAAACGACTTTCAATCAGTTGATTAACCAATCTTGGGAAACCATCAATCATCTAAAATCACCCTTTTATTCATATTATGAATATATTTATATTATGAATATAACATGATATCTATTGATTGTAAAACTAGAAAATAATACGATAAAGGAAATAGAATGAGAAGGGAAATTAAAATGGACGATTTACAGGCTGGTAAGTTGATACGTAGGTTAAGAAGAGAAAGTAAATTAACAATGGTTGATTTTGCAAAACAAATCGGTCTTTCTCAACCTTCTTTATCACGAATAGAAAGCGGCAATCAAGAGATCACCTTCTCCTTATTAGAAAAAATATGTAAGGCACTTAATATATCGATGGGTGATTTTCTGTATGCACTTGAAGGGGAAAGCAAACTACAAAATATCGAATTAAGTGAAGAAGATGATGCAAATACAGAAGAAGAACTTGATGCTAAATTAAATAAAATGATTTCGTCGTTATCGCTCGAACAGAAGAAAGGGCTATATACGCTGTTGCTGCCATTTGCTAAAGACTAGAGGGGAAATATCTTTGTATAAGTTGTTGTAGATGATCCACACTTTTATTTTAGTCTATTGGATTTATCTGGTTGCTTAATCATGGTCTGGTGACATATACTAAATATGTCTATTAATACTACAAGATTGATTAACGCTACGATGAATATTTCTGGTGTTAGTGCAATTTGTAGGTCTAGAAAACGGAGATGTCATAAAAGGCATTTCCGTTTTCTTTATTCGTAAATTCCATTTACTTTTATCTGTACTGGATTACTCCAATTCATTTCGTCTTCAATTTAGTCATTATCTTTCTTCTACCTATTGCAGTTCCTTAATCTGCCGTGGCAAGAAACAATAGGTTAAAGACTATTTATAGTCCTTTTCCTGACCATCAGCCATCCTTTGCAGGAATTCTACCCACTTGTCATCCTCCAAGTAGAAAAAGTCCAAATAAGAAGATTTTACTTCTTCCCCAAATGGTCCTTTTTCTATCACCATTCTTTGACCATATCCTTCGTTTTGGGAAGAGAATACATATGCTGCAGGTTAGAAATCAATTTGTTAAATCGCATATCAGATTGCTGCTCCCAAATTCTTTGTAAGAGAACATAATTCTATTTATCCGTTCCTTCTCTCGCATTATTCCACCCTTGCTTTCTCCTGAATCCATTCTTTGGATTGTACCATCGTAAAACTCCTTTACCTTACTCATCTTCGTGTTATATACAATAGCAGTCTTATGTACTTTCGCATCGATCCTTGCACGTTCACCCGTCATCTTCGCCCAGTCATCCACCCATCCAAATTTCCTCTCACTATCTGTCATAAAATCACTTTATCCTTTCCTATCTAGCGCTTATACTTCGTTCAACCACACTAAATGAAATCAGTAATAGCAAGTGTAACTAACTCGTTCCAATACAAATTGCCATGATGTTTTGCAATTGAAGAGGTTACGAATTAATGCGATAATGTGCAATTTCAAGAGGAGTTAATTACTTTTTACCACGTTTAAATAATACATTCCAACCGCTATAGCAAGATGAGTAATTTTTCACTTCCTCAAAATGACGATTTATGACCACTATCTGACCTGTTATGACTACGAATCGACCTGTTGCAGAAAAGGTATATAAATTTTCCGAGGTAATCGTTATAATAGCATTAACTAGTAAAGCAAGGGCCGATATAGTGCAATGGGAAATTCATTTATTGAGGAGGGACACAATTGGGAGCATTCTACATTCTCGGTATTGTAAATAAATTCGAAGCAAAATTTACTAACCCACTAGATCAAGTTCATTGGGAACAATATATAAATGAACGACTCGACCTAGAACAATATACTGCAACTTTGACTGACTTTACTGTAAAGGGGAAATTAAAAGAAGGAATCTTTAAAGAAAATATCAAGGACTTTTATAAAAAGCTTGTCGAGATCACTGAAGACGATAACATAGCCACTTATTTCGAGGACTCTTAAACAGACATAAATAATTATCAAAGTCGACATACAGTGATGACTTTTCAGTTTCCTGATACACGGATAACCATAACGGCTGAAATTGCCATATTATTTATCCAAGGAAAAGTATTTGTTGAAGAATTTAGCTTTGAACCGAAGATAATTAATTGGTTATTCCGTCATATTGATATTTCAAATTCGCTTGCAGGCTGTGTTATGAGTGATGTGCTTAGTTAAAAGGTTTAAATAACTAAAAGCATTTATAAGACTAATCAAAGTAGGGTGAACTACGTAGATTTCTTTAAACTTGCTTATATCATAAATGCATTGGCAATCAGCCTTAATGTTGCAGCAACATATACAGTCATAGTAAATCTTCTCTTTAACCAGCCTATTTATCCCGGTCTGATTGTTAGTCTAGTCATAGGATATGGAGTAATGATTAAATATAACTTTTTATTCCATGAACTATGGGATAAATGGTTTAAGAAATAATAAATGAACGATAACATAACATAAATTATTTCCCGAAAAGTAATTCCCACTAGATTGTACATGCAGGTAGTGTCAAAAATTCTATGAAAACAAAAGCCTAAAGGCAGCTCTAAGGTCTAAATGTGGT
>NZ_VTQV01000064.1 GCF_008764245.1 Bacillus subtilis | reverse complement strand
CCACATTTAGACCTTAGAGCTACTTTTAGGCTTTTGTTTTCATAGAATTTTTGACACTACCTAAAAGTGTTTGTATGCGTGTGATGCAAATAAATCGTACGTGATCTAGTGAATATCGTCTATAATCATTTTGTTATTTCTTTCCATCGTAAAAGAAAATGATTATCCCCTTATCCTTTCACTAGATAAGGAAAAGATGACCGTTCCACTATTCAGTCATCTTTTCCATCACACATTATGAATTCGATTCATTAAACTCTTGGATAATTTTTTCTCCGCCTTCTTTTTTCCATTTTTCAATCGCCTTTTCAAAACCAGCTTCATCTGTCTGACCTAAAATATATTGATAGGTTGCATCTGTTATAATTTGTTGTAAGCGAGCACCATCTTGAATATAAGTCTCGGAATCGAGCGTCACAGTAGGATCATTAATCAAATAATCCTCATTATCGACAAATAATTCTTCCGATTTTGCTTTTGATTCATAATCAAAATACCCTTCATATCGACCATTTGTTTCAGGTTCACCAATTTCAAGTGCTTGGTAAGGTTTCACTTCTCGATCAAATTTCGCCTGATCCTCAACAGGAAGCGCGCCACCATCCTTCACTGTATAGGTATCATCTTCTATCCCCCAGTAAAGTGTATTCGCTAGCTCTGGGTCCATCAATTTGTCAAAGAATGCAAGGATTTGCTTTAAATCTTCCTCTGTTTTTACGGCGCTTTTCGGAAACATGACTAAATTTCCATATCCTGGAATTGACCAAATACCGTACTCTCCATCTGGGCCTGCTACTTGATTATGAACATCTAAATCAACATCCGGATTAATCGCTGCCGCATCGCTATAAAGGCTGCCTACATCACTCATCGCCCCAACATAAATTCCAGCTGACCCATTTTTGAAAAACTCTTGTTGATCCACTTTACTTGTCACAGGAAAGTCCTTGTTGATGTATCCGTTTTCATGCATTTTTTTAAAAAAGTCCATGGTTTCTTTATATTCCGGGAACATAAATTCAGGTAATAACTCTCCATCCTGTTCTCCCCAGTTATTCGGTGTGCCGAACCATGAAGCAACTGTTTTAAACGCACCATAGATTAGATCATTTCGATCCGTTACACCAAAAGTGTCGTCTTTTCCATTCCCATCTGGATCATCTTCTGTAAAGGCTTTTGCCATTTCGAAAAATTCCTCTGTTGTCGTCGGTGCCTTCAATCCTAAGTTATCGGCCCAATCTTTTCTATATATAATACCTTGTCTTGATAATGGACGCCCTTGATATAACGTATAAAGCTTTCCATCGACTAAAGTATTATTGATGACCTGTTCTTTTAATTTACTTAGATTTTCATATTCATCTAAATATGGCCCGATTTCCCAAAATTGCTCATCGCGAATCGCATCTTTAAATTGAATAAATGTGTTTTGATTCTTCATAAATACAGCTTCTGGAAGTGAATTTGTAGCAAAGGCTGTATTAAGCCGATCCTCATAATTATTGTCTGGAACCCACTGCATTTCAATTTCTGTATTTGTCTTCTCTTCGATGATGTTTAAAACTTTTTCATCTGGAACTTCTGGTGTATGAAGATTGGCCATAATTGAAAACTTAAATGGACCATCTTCTTTTTCTTCTGCATTTCCGCTTCCTTCATTCTTGGAAGTATTTTCGCTCTGATTACATCCAGCCGCAACAATAAGGAACAAAGATAATATTCCTACAAGCCATAACTTCTTCCTCAAGAGCATTGAACCACCCCTCCTATTTTCTTTTTCAACATTCATTCTATTTTAAATGAGGATCATTGTATATAATCACTTTCTCACTCTTTAACAACGTTTTCAAAAGCCGATTATCCCAAAAATTCTCCCTCCCTATAAAACAGTGAAATAATCATTATCTCTTTCTTTATTGATCATTCCTTTAGTAAAAATACGGCAAATTTTTCTAAATAATCATTTGCATTTAGAAGTATCATCTTCTCATTTCCTAACCAAATTTTAGAAAATTATCATTTTTTCATGTTATAATAAGAAAAGCGCAAGCGCCCGTTTAGCGGCGTACAAATTTTTTTAGTAAAGGATGAACGGCTAAAGACGCGCCGTCCTGGCGCAACGCCGTTCTGACCAACATCCTGTTGGCCTGAGATAAAGGAAACACGATAAGCCCAGAGGGCGAATCGATGTTGACTTATCGTAGGAAGGTACCGAAAGTTTGCTAGCAGCTAGGAGTCGGAGCTGGATGATACAAAAGCGCAGACGACTGTTTTGATTGGATTTGATTTATTTTTATTTACAATTGAAAACGTTTTATATTTGTTTGGAGGTTATGCAAGTGGAAATGCAAGGGATTTGGGGTGGCCTTTATAAAATATGCCTTTGGGTAACGCGGGTCGCCTACCTTAATATTTTGTGGGTTCTATTTACTTTACTGGGACTTTGCTTTTTTGGTTTCATGCCAGCAAGCATTGCCTTATTTACCATTATTCGCAAGTGGATTTTACAAGATACAGATATTCCCATTTTCCAAACATTTTTCCAAACGTTTAAACGCGAATTTTGGAAAGCGAATTTATTGGGGTTAATCATTCTCTTTATTGGGGCGATTTTATATGTGGACCTACAATATGTCGGTTCGATTGTGGATACGCCCTACTATGCACCATTGTTAGGATTGCTTTTCCTTGCAGGTATTTTATATTTTTTATTTATTCTTTATATTGGTCCTGTTTTTGTTCACTATGAGCTTCGCATTGGGCAATACATTAAATATGCCATCATGATCGGCATTACTCAGTTACATTTTAGCTTGATGATGATCGTTTTGCTCTCCGCTCTTTACTATCTCACCATGAAATTTCCCGGTATCTTGCCATTTTTATGCATTAGTTGTGCAGGTTTTATCATCATGTGGAGTGCCAATCTCGCTTTCAATCAGCTCTTAAGAACAAAAGAGAAAGTGTCTGGAACTTTAAAGGATTCTCAAGAAATCAAGGATACATAATAGTCAACAAAAGTGGAACAACGGCTAAAACCGAGGACTTGCATTCTGCAAGCCTCTTTGAAAATAGAAAAGGGTAGATCTATATGAAAACGAAAACCTTTAAACATTTCTATAAATTGATTACCTTATTAATCATTTTAGGTACTGTTCCCGTTATTATTGTTGGCATTTTTTCCTATTGGAAATCCTCGCAAGTGATTGAGGAACACTCCGCCCAAGAAAAGATTCAAAATGTCTATCAAATTCAAATGAACGTGGAACAAGTATTGAAAAATATCGACCATTCTGTCACCTACTTTTTGAATTCACCACAAACAAAGCAAATTATTCGATCTCCCTTATCTGCTGATCATTTTAAAAAATATCATGAGATCAAGCAGGAATTAAATCATTTACAAACAGTTGACACGGGGATTGAAGATATAGTTCTGGTTAATTTAAGAGATAATTGGCTCATTAATAATAATGGTCTTGCTCATTTAGATGAAGATGAAAAAGAACTTATTCTCTCTAACTATATGAATCTCCCTGAATCCTCTACATGGATTCAAGAGGATTATGAACAGATTAGCTTAAATAATGATGCGAAGAATTCCTGCTCACATTATATTAGTCTTGTGAAAAAGTTGCCTTTTACTAGCACTGATAAAACAGCTGTCGCTAGCGTTTTAGTTCCGAGCTGCAGTTTAACAAAGATCATGGAAAAAAAGGTTGATTCTGAATTTTATATGATTCTCGATTCAAATCAGCAAATCATTGCTCATAGTAATCCCAAGAAAATCGGGGAAACGTTCGGAAATTCTCAAGAAATATTAGCGGCTATTGATCAGGAATCCGGGCAATTTAATCAAGTTATCGAGGGAACAGATTATAAGGTTACTTATCAAACTTCTCGATACAATCATTGGACCTACCTTTCCTTTATTAAGATGAGTGATCTGAATAAGCAATCAAGTTCGATTGGCTGGTTAACCTTCCTAGTCTGTTCTGTTTTACTTATTATTTCTTTAATTACTTCTTTCATTGGAAGCAGACGAATGTATCAACCCATCCGCCAATTATATAAACTCGCAAGTGATAAATTCTCTTCAAAAGAAGATCATGCTCATTCACATAAAAATGAATTTGAGCTCATTGAAACACATATTGAACATTTGCTGGATAAAAATGTGGAATTGGAAGGTCGTTTACAAAGCCAAGTCACACAATTGAAGCAATTTTTTATGAACCGCCTATTACAAGGAAAAGTTCACAAACAGGAAATTTCGAACAAACTTGTGTCTTTCAATTATCCTAAAACTTGGAAGCACTTAACTTTATTTGCCTTGCAAATCGATGCACTGGATCAAACAAAATATAATGAAAGTGACCAAGATTTGTTGCTGTTTGCGATTAATAATATGATGGAAGATTTGTTCGAGACTGATCAACGTTTCACCCCAGTGGTAATCAATCATACGCAAGTAACGATTTTATTGGATCATTTCGATTCTATGGAAGAATATACGCATTACATGAATGAACAAGCTCAATTCATTCAAGCGGAAATAAAGGCGGCGTTTGATTTACCTGTTAGCATTGGCATTAGTCATCCATTTCAGTCTTTATCAGCGGCCAAAGAAGCCTTTAAAGAAGGAAAAGAGGCATTAAAATATCGTTTTAAATCGGGAGCAGAGTCGATTATTTTCTTTGAAAATATTAATCAGAACTATCAATTTACAACACCGTTCCCAACCGCTATTAAAAATCATTTATTTGATGCCATTAAGGTAGCCGATCGTGAAAAAGTGGAGCTGGAGTTTGACCGTTTTTTCCAAGTATTAGCGCGTAAGAATTTTCATCATAATCATTTTTATATTATTATGACTCGTTTGCTCTACGAATTGATTGAGTTAATGCAAATCTTGGGCGTTCATATAAAAGGACTGGATGAACGAGCGTTTTTCGCGGAAATAGAGCAGTTAGGTACATTAGAGGAAGTGCAAAAATGGTTCAAACAGCAAATCATCTACCCACTGATAGAAAAGGTTGAGGAGCGGACAGAATCAGAAAACAAGTCCTTATCAGATAAAATTGTGCACATTATTCATCAAGAATTTGATACGGATATTTCGCTAGATTCGATTGCGACACGCTTGCATTATAACCCCAATTATTTAAGTAGCATTTTTCAAAAAGAAATGAATGTTTCTTTCAGTGAATATTTGATCATGTATCGGATTAGCATGGCAAAACAATGGCTCGTGAATACCGATATCTCAGTCAAAGACATTGCGGCAAAATTGCAATACAATAACTCGCAAAATTTTATTCGATCTTTTAGAAAAATAGAAGGGATTACACCTGGGAAATATCGGACCCAGCATAAACGGGCGATTTAGTTTCCAGCAGATTCGTTCACACCTCCTAGTAAAACTGAGTCCTTAAATAAATCAAGTGGAGAAAAACTTCTCTCCACTTGATTTGTTTTTATTATTCCTCTGTCCATTTCTGAATGAGTGAATGAGCATCTGCTATTAAGTCATCGTGCAGTTTTTGAGAAATCGAGTTTTTTTCCAACTGATCATCAAGTAATTTTTTAAAACTTTCCATATGTTTGATGACTTTTGCAGCCGCTCCCTTTTTCTCAAATTGACTAACAGCTGTCAAATGAACCGTCAGGGAGCGATAATCTTTTTCAGAAAAATCTTCTTGGTGATCCTCAAGGATTGAAAGTAGATGGGCTGTATCAAGTTCATCTAAGGTCAGTAACCCGTTAATCGCTGATTGTAAAGCAAAAATCGCCGCGGCTAGTTCTTCTTCTGTTTTTATTTCCTCTAACGCTTTCTCTGCTGCTGAAATGGCCTGTTGTAAGGCGGTATACGTTGTTTCTGTATATTTCCCATCATTCTTGATTGATTTTGCTTCATCTATCAAGGTCTCTAGCTCAGAAATGCCTTCTGGCGGTTCTTGTCCTGGGTCTTCTTCTCTTGGATCCCAACCTTTTAATACATTTTTCACTGTCCAATTAGCAGCTTCTTCATCAGATAGTTGTCTTCTTGACTCGTTGATCACGGCACCTGGGCCATAGTTTTGATATTCATATAATCTTGCATCTTTTGGCTCCAATCCACTCATAGATGTCCAGCCATCCTTATGAATATGCTCCCCTAGTTCGCTCTTCATCACTACTACACTACCAATCGCATTTGTATTTCCACCAGCAGGCCATGGTCTTCCTAGATAGACAGTCCCTGGAGCTGCATCACTCGTAAATTTACTATTTAAAAACAACATGCCATACTCATCTGCAAGAAGTGTACTAGCCAATATAATATAGCCATTGTTTGTATCAGAACCACGATCCAAGGAGTGAATGATAGAATCCTCAAAAACCACCCTTGCAGCTCCAAAAATAAAATCAACATCCCCCTCTACATATACTTGTGTATAATATTGGGTGCCTGAGTTGGTTAATAATGTGTCTTGATTTCCAATAAATCGTACATTTTTAAAATACATACGGTCACCTCTAGCGTTAACAGCTACTGCTTGTTTTCCGTCTACATCTGCCGATTCGTCGAATGCATTTTCAAAAGTAAGATTTTCTGCTCGAAAATCATCTGCTTGTAAAAAGACGCTAGCACTTCCACTCGTCCCAATGGTTCCACCAACACCGTTGTCTTTGCCCGCATAATTATCATACGTAATAACCGTATCGTCCATGCTTTCTCCAATCATGGTAATATAGGGTTTATTTTTGGGCACTTTGACCACTTCTTTATAGATACCATTTTTTATATAGATGGTAACAGGTGTTGGATTATTTTCTGGAATCGCATCAATCGCTGATTGGACAGTTTCATAATCCCCGCTTCCATCTTGAGAAACAATAAATTTATCATCAAGATCCTCCATCTGTTTGATCTGTCCTTCGAGTTTCTTAATCTCCCCCTGTGCAAGCGTTCTTCCAAACGAATCAACGGAATTTGTGTCACCTACTTGGACAAATACCTTATTCGTAAAATAACCTGTTTGCTGGGCAATATCTAGTAACTTCGTCGCCCAATTACCACCCCAGGCGTAACCGTTTCTACGTTCCTCTTCAATTTCCATAATATCATGCTTGATAATCCCGTCCCGACCAGAGAAAATCGGTTTATTCGTTCCGATTTCGTAAAACCGGTACCATGCTGTTGAATTGGCATCTTCCACAAAATACTCGTTATTCGGATCACCGCTTATATAGCGGGTGTTTTCAAGTTTTACTTCATCGAACCATTCTAATGCTGCCAACACTGCTTGATTGATCTCTTCCGTTTGTGGCCTAGACATCAAATAGCGAATAATGCCCACCGATTCTGAACCAGAAATGGATGGATGTTCGTAGGCACGCGCTCCCCTTGGCTCATACGTTACGGGATCATGTTGAGCACACCAGGCCAGCAGCTTCCCATCTACCTCAATTTGCGCTTTTAGTATATAGTCAACGGCTAAATCAATCGATTCTTGAACTTTTGTACGATATTCTTCATTAATTAGATCTGAAGCAAACGGATATCTTTTTTCGACAATCTGATCCATCATCTCCAAAACATTAATCATCGCTTCATCGTTAAATGTAACATAATCAGAGTAATTCCCCCTTTCAGGGTACACCTGTGCAAACCCACCAGTTGGATATTGCAATTTAAATACGAAATCCATTCCCTTCTCAATACTTTCTTTATACCTAGGATCTTTTGTTTCTTGATAAATTTGTGCTAAAAATAACATTTCAGAAATGGTCGCATCATTGTCGATCGTCCCTAACTCCACACCATCCTTCACCCATTCAGAACGGGGTTCCTCTCCATCCCAAGGGCGTGTATATATATGGGACCAATTCTTTGTCCAACCACCATGCTCCATTTGCCACGTTAACAAATTATTAGCCTTTTCTATCGCGTCATCAAGATCCCCTGAAAATCTCATATCATCGATCACCTGCTCATATTCGCCATTTTCATTCCATTCATCCAAGCTGTGTACAATTAAAACCGTTTGCCCGAATTTATTGATGCCTTTTGCGGCTTTATCAATTCTCAATTTTTTAAATCCTGGCGACATTCCTTCCCAGCTTTTTGTCGGTACCACCACCTCTAAATCATTAAAATCAAATTCCTCAAAATCACCATTTAGTGTAACAGCAAGTAAATTTTTGTCTATCGCATGTACGCCAACCATATGAACATCATCTGACATATTGTCCGTTTTTAAAGGGGCAACGAGCTCTCTTGCCTCTCCCCAAGTTAATCCCGTTGAATCAGCTGGACGAACGGATTCTCCTTGTAAATGAGCAATGATTTGCTCAGCCTTTTCCTTTGTGATTGGTTGATTTGGCTTTATTTGACCATTGTCTACAAGAAAGTCCGTATATCCTGCTTGTTTCGCAGCTTCAAGCACATAGGCATCCCATTCATCGAGAGAAACTTCCCATACAGTCGTTTCATTGCTAAGATATTTAAATTTCTCCGTTTTCACAAATCCATAGGCATCATTGATCAATGACATAAATTCTATTCTTGTCATAGGCTGATCATCATTCGCCTGTTTTTCAACAATCATCCCTATCTCCTTTAGTTTTTTTAACTGCAATCCGGAAACAATCTCTTCCAATTCAGAACCTTCTATCACCCTAGGCTCCTCGATATCTCCAGGTTTATTATGAACACGAAGATGGTCAATATTTGCTCCACCGGCTGGGGCTATCCCTGTTAAACGAATGCGATTTTCCCCCTCATTTAACCGGACCTTCATAGATGTATATTCCCAAGCAGTAAAGGCACCTGTTGGATCAAAAGCCAATTCGGGTTCAGCCACATCACCATTGACCTTTATTTCGGCGGGTCGTTTGTCAGTTCCCCCATGCGCATAGCGAAAATCGAGGAAATACTCCCCTGCTATTGGCATATCAACCGTCCACTCCACCCAACTTCCGGGTTGATTGGGACTAAAATCAATAAAACCTGTGCCTGTAAAACCGGCATGTTTATTATCAATAATCACGGTTCCTTCTTCCAATTCAGCCTCTTCTGTTTCATAAATCTCATCTACTTCCGTGTACATTTCAAAATTCGGCTCAGCTTTGACCACTTTAAAAGACAAAGTCGGAAACATAATGGACATGGTTATACAGATTAAGACCATCATTCCTACACGCTTAAAATTCATACATCATTCTACCCCTTTCTTTTTTATTTGCCTTGATTAGGAACTATTTTTTCTTCCATGAATCAGCTCCTTTCAAAGTAAATAGAAAACTTCATAGTAAAAAAGTGCATATTCAAAAAGGAGGTTGCGGTAGATGTAGCTTCCTTGCTTCAGAGCATTTTTATACTTGATGATAACGCTTTAATAATAGCGCATGATAACACGACACTCTATGTATAAATATGCTCTTTTTCTTTGCCTCTTTGCATTTTTTGTCTTCGTTGGCAAACTAACAAGTTTGTACACTCGTAGTCATCCGTAAAAAAATAGGGGTATCCAATAAGTTGAATTTTTCAACCATTGGATACCCATATTCCTGTTTTCGAAATATTGAGCTGAACACTAGGACACTTTTAAAGTTTAATCAAATCATCTATTTTTACAGCCTGCCCGGTTTTCAATGAGATGTTGCCGGCAATTCCTGTCATGATGGATCTGGCCCCATCAATATGGGAGGCAGCCCTGTTAAATTCATCCTCTGTTGGCTCACCAAATAGATCCTGTAGCAGGACGACATCTCCTCCTCCATGGCCGCCTTTTCCTTCCTGCACTTCCACTTCATACGATTTTCCAAACATCGGTAATACTCTGATAGACTTTTCTTGTAATTTTCCTTCATCATCCTTCTCTCCACCTGAATTGATGTAGGATTGTTCACGGACAGTGACTTCTATTCTACCTTTGCTTCCATTAAATGTGATGATAAATCCTTCCCATGGTAAATAGGCATTGAGTGAATAGGTAAGAATCGCTTTATTTTTATACGTGACGAGTACACCTAATGTATCTTCAATATCAATTCCATCACCGAAAACACTTTGATCTCGTTGATAGCCATCCTCTTTTTCTGCATCTAAATACATGGCCTTCAAATGAGGGTTCGCTTCCAAATCAATCGCAAATGGATCATCTTTGGCATAGTCATTTCCGTGAGCACGTTGGTAAAACTTCGTTACGCCTCTTGCTTCCGCATTTTCTCTTCCGTAATAACGTAATCCTCCTGAAGCATAGACGGTTTCTGGAATTGAATCCAACCAAAAGTTCACGAGATCAAAATGGTGGGTTGATTTATGAACGAGTAACCCGCCGCTATTGCGTTTGTTGCGATGCCATCTCCGGAAATAATCGGCACCGTGTTGAGTATCTAAGGCCCACTCAAAGTGAACGGAGTGAACGTCTCCGATGACGCCATCTCGGATAAGTTCCCTGATTTTTGTATTATGAGGAGCATAACGATAATTAAATGTCACCCGCACATTTTTCCCTGTTCGCTCAATTGCATCTAAAATCGCTTGGGTTTTTTCTACATCGACTGTCATCGGCTTTTCTGTAATCACATCACAACCAAGCTCTAACGCGCGAATGATATAAGTATGGTGGGTGCGGTCAATTGTTGTGACGATGACATAATCTGGTTTTTCCTTTTCAATCATCTTGTCAAATTCACTAGAATGGTATGTATTGATTTTAGGATGATTATATTTCTCTTCCAGCAAGCGATTCGCATAGTCCATTCTTGTTTGATTTATATCGGAAAAAGCTAAAAGTTCGCAGGTGTCCGTATAATCTCTCGCTAAAGCACCATAGAAAAATTCAGCTCTTCCACCCGTTCCAATTAAAACATATTTTTTCTTCATCTTACTCATCTCCTCTTATTTTTAGTTGCTCGACTAACCAGTTATAGGAATGCTCTCCACAAATTTCATGCCCGCCATCAAAGAGGTGGGAAGCTAATAACGTCTCCGCGTTGAAAGCCTGATATATTTCCTGAAGCTGGCGTAATGCGATTTGGACATGTTCTAGTGGGAATAGATGATCTTCTTTCCCGGCTTCGATAAAAAGCGCTCTAGGTGCAATTAAACCAATCAGTTCTGGCATCTCGGCTATGTGTAAAATATTCGGGATATAATTATCTAAACAATGTCTTCGGTCTATAATACTTCCGGCAAATGTATTCGTATATCCACTAATGACTGTGGCTTTGATTCTTTCATCTAAAATGGATGTAAAAGCCGTGACAAGGCCACCACCTGATATACCCATACAACCGATTTTGCTTGAATCGAATTCCTCTTGTGTTTCAAGGTAATCTATTACTTTGATACACTCGTGAACTCGCAATCCCGCTAACGTTTTTCCATATAAAAGGAGTTGACTAGCCAGTCGATAGCAGGAATTATCACCAGGTTTTCCTTTCCCTTGGTCCTCTTGCAATTTCCTGTCGCCAAATCCGATTAATTCCGGGGCGACAACAGCAAAGCCTTTTTGAACCAATTCAATCGCAAAATCCTCATGATACGATGACTTACTTCTTGGTGAACCATCGGGATGTAAACCAACCAATTCTTTATGGCCATAACCATGGCCGTGAATGGCAAGAACAGTAGGCAATGGTAAAGTCTGATTTTTTGGTATTAATATATAGATCGGCATTTTCAGGGGTGGAATCGTTGTCAATTCAATCCGATAGCGAATATATTCCCCCATATCTACTTTTTCCAACTGAGTCGCTTTCTGTTCTTCCGAGTTGCTAGCAAAGTCACCTAAAGCATTCGCAAACTTTTCCTTTAACTCTTGCTTCCAGCTGTTATCATATCGATTTGGTTGAACTGCTACTGTTTCTTTATATAACCGGTCCAAATATAAATCAGCAGACCACATAGAATTCCTTCCTTTCAAATATGTTTATCCACCGAACACTTTGGTGATAACGCTTTCCATTTTAACGATATAACAACGTTGTTATTTAAATGTTATAGTAAAATGCCAAAAAGAACAAGTCCTTTTTTAAAAGTTTTTTGGTTGGGTCTACAATTTCACGGGGGTGATGCAAAAACCTAGATCCATAGCGCGGTTGGGTCTACGTTTTCACGAGGGGGATGCAAAAACGTAGATCCAGGACGCAGTTGGGTCTACGTTTTCGCGAGGGTAATACAAAAACGTAGATCCAAGACGCGGTTGGGTCTACAATTTCACGGGGGGATACAAAAACGTAGATCCAGGACGCAGTTGGGTCTACGTTTTCACGAGGGGGATGCAAAAACGTAGATCCAGGACGCAGTTGGCTCTACGTTTTCGCGAGGGGGATACAAAAACGTAGATCCATAGCGCGGTTGGGTCTACGTTTTCGCGAGGGGGATACAAAAACGTAGATCCAGGACGCAGTTGGGTCTACGAAATAGCAAGAGTTACGAAAAAACGTAGATCCAAAGCGATTGTTCGTTCCGAATCCCTTGCATTCTTCGGTGAAGTTGATGTGACCCGCTATGGCGCCTGGAGCTAGATCATACATTAGCCAAAATCCCATCCAGCAAAGAAATTAATGGAACAAGCTTAGGTATTCCTCATACCCTTCATCCTTCAATTTGTCTTTCGGAATGAAACGAAGAGCAGCAGAGTTAATACAATAGCGGGCATGATCTGGACCAGGTCCATCGTCAAACACGTGGCCAAGGTGGGCATCAGCCGTTTTCGACCGGACTTCAATTCGTCTCATGCCAAAAGACGTATCCAAGTTTTCCTTTAATTCTGAGCGTTGAATGGGCTTTGTAAAGCTTGGCCAGCCACATCCTGCATCATATTGATCATTCGAACTAAACAATGGTTCGCCAGAGATGATGTCGACATAGATCCCTTCTTCTTTATTATCCCAATACTCATTTTGAAATGGCGGCTCTGTTCCATTCTTTCTCGTTACTTCATATTGTAATGGCGTTAACTCCCTTTTTAGCTCCTCATCTGTCTTTTGCTTTTTCCAATTTTCGCGAATGAATTGGGCTCGTCCCGATCCTTCTTTATAGGCATTATAATGAAATGGATTTTTCTTATAATAATGTTGATGACTTTCCTCTGCTCTATAGAAAGGAGCAGCTGGCAATATTTCGGTGACAATCGGTTTTTGAAAACGGCCACTTTCTGCGAGTGCCTGTTTGGATGCCTCCGCCTGTTGCCTTTGTTCCTCATTATGATAAAAAATCGCTGTCTTGTAGGAACTTCCCCGATCACCAAATTGCCCTCCCGGATCAGTCGGATCAATCTGTTGCCAAAACAAATCCAATAATTTTTTATAAGGAAAAACACTAGGATCAAATGTAATTTGGACCGCTTCTACATGCCCCGTTGTATCAGAACACACTTCTTCATAGGTCGGATTTTCTGTATGTCCTCCGGTATAACCTGAGATCACTTCTTTTATTCCAGGCTGTTCATCGAAAGGTGAAACCATGCACCAAAAACAGCCGCCCGCAAAGGTTGCCAGTTCATATTGCTTTGACATATGCTCATCACTCCTTAATAAATCTTATGATCTCCTATTCCTTCCATCCTATTTTATTTTTATTGTATCGATCCTAATCGAAAAATACCATTAAGTTGATTACGTTCATAATAAAAAGCCCCTAGTTCGTCTAATAAAAGAACTAACAGGCTTTTTGTTACAATTTCCCTAATGAATCACGACCGGTGTTCCAACCGAAACCCGACTTGAGAGATCTAACACATCATGATTATACATTCTAATACAGCCATGGGACACATTCTTACCGATTGAGGAAGGGTTGTTAGTTCCATGAATGCCATAATGCGGTTTGGATAAACCCATCCAGAGAACGCCAAACGGGCCGCCCGGGTTTGGTTGTTTATTAATGATCTTATAAGATCCATGGGGAGTAGGTGTGACGATTTTTCCAATGGCTACGGGATAGGTTTTGATCAGCTTGGAACCATCAAATAGCTTGAGCTGATGCCTTCGAATCGACACATCGATCCATAAAGCCATCTCATCATCTCCTTGGTCTTTTGCGATATTGTATGAATAGAATAGGAGATGGGTCCCCACCATTAAAAGTCAAAGAGCATCCTCACTACAAAAACAAGGTAAGATACTCTTTTATTTTTGGATCAAGTACGTAAATGCCATAAAACATTATACCCGAAGAAGAATACACCCAAGACAGTTAGCGCTCCACCTGCTGTTGCGATCGGAAAGAAGATAGGGCTAACACCTAATATGGCGCAGGCAATCCCAATCATCATAATCGGTAATCCAATATTATGGAGCCAAAAATGGACTTTTGCTGCTACCGTCTTTTCGAGTTTTGGAAAACGAACATAAATTAAACCAATTATAGCGAGAGACATCCACCCAAGCAAATTTACATGGACGTGGACCGTTGCCAATTTAAAGACATGTGTTGCAGACATATATAACCCAAATGAAATGCCAATTAAGAAATAAATAACAGCGATTTTAATCAATTTTACTCCCATGATCCAACCTCCCTTATCATTTCTTACTTTACAGTCTATGATGAGGGGTGAGCTGGAATGCTTTTTTAAATTTAATTTTCATCGTACTTCATGAACGTGTGAACATGAGGGCCTTGTTAGTGTAAAAAATTTGTTTTATTCTAGCCGGATTTGAACAAATTCTATCCCAGTGTCCTGCAATTTATTCAATACTTTTCCTTTAATTTCTATAAAATGCCCATTCTCATCGATGGTCAGGTCGTTCCCATCATGAAAAACAAACGTATACTTTGAATTACCTCCCCTCTCTATGATTTGCGTCACTTCTTTTACCTTTTCCCAAGGATAATAATGCCGCTGTGTTGTAAAAATTTTCTGATAGGAGAGATGATCATCTGCCAATCGTTGATAGGATTGTGAAGCAATATAAATGGAAGCTATTCCTAATCCAAGGCAAACTAGACAGAGTATAATCGATTTTTTATGGATTTCTAATAAAAAGAGGAGCATGAAAGCAACAATGAAGAACATAAGACCAATCGCACATGTTAGGTAATTTTCCATTGGCACAAAAACATGCCAAACCTTTGGTGTATAATGAAAAAACTCCGCTAGCATTAATGGTATAAAAACAATCATAATCGGTGATACAACAATGAAGCAAATACCGATCGCCATGAAAATATGCTTGGTTTCATATTTTTCTCTCATCCTAACCTTTCCTCCCTACATGATTTCGGCATAATCACTGTGTAAAACCACAATTAGAAATCACCATCATTTTAAATCCCACCCGTCTTTCCATAACTATGCCTATTATTGGTTTATTCGCTATTCTGATTTTTATATCTACTACTATTTTATAAGAAAACGACTTAAGTTGTTAGGAATTTTTTTAATTTTAAAAAGACAAATTTCAATCCCGTTCGCCGATCAAGGTAGGGGCGCTAAGATGGGATTAATTTTGGAGGGGTGGAAAAGAATGATCAATGGAAAATTACCAAAAATTTGGTATGGGGAGATTTTAAAGGAAAAGGCATCCAATCCCCAAGTCACAGTCATTGGATGCCTATATCTTCTACTTTACGCTATTTTTAGAATTGTACTTTAAAGTTTGTAGTGCCCAGGTCTGGGGAAACCACTGATCCCATCGATTCCTCTCGCCATACACCTGAAGATGTGGATGAAATTTCGCTTTGTCCAACAAAACAAACATGGTATGGTTTTTGCTTCATATTTGATTGAATTTCTACTGTTTTACCATTGCGGGTAAGGGTCATTTGTCCAGCCTCTGCTCCGTCCAGATTATGAACGGTAGCCGAAACTTCCTTGCCTTCTTCCAACTCGTACACATAGAAGGTAAGATCTTCAGCATAATCATATTCCGGACTTGTTGGATTGGCTCCCATCGGAATAATCGCATTCTCTTTGACAAATAACGGAAGACTCATATAGTCATATGTTTCTTTTCTCCATGTTCCTCCTTCTACGACTTCCCCTGTTAGAAGATGGGTCCATTTTCCTTTCGGCAAATAATAAGTTGCTAGGCCTTCCTCGTTAAAAATCGGGGCAACAAGAATCGAATCTCCAAGCATATATTGACGATCCAGTAAATGACAAGTTGGATCCTCTGGGAATTCAAGTACCATGGCCCGCATCACTGGTACCCCTGTATTCCGATTCTCAACTGCTGCATTAAATAAATAAGGCATTAAGCGATTTTTTAGCTTCGTAAAATGACGAGTCACATCCACTGCTTCCTTATCAAATAGCCAAGGAACACGGTAAGAGGAGCTTCCATGAAAACGGCTATGGCTTGATAGTAGTCCAAATGCCGTCCAGCGTTTGAAAACATCTGGTGTCGCTGTACTTTCAAATCCACCAATATCATGGCTCCAATAACCAAAGCCACTTAAAGTGAGGGATAACCCCCCGCGTAAACTTTCAGCCATCGCTTCATAAGTAGAGTCGCAATCCCCACCCCAGTGAACAGGGAATTTCTGACCACCTGCCGAGGAAGAACGAGCAAACAGTACGGCTTGATTTTCTCCTTTTTCTTCTTTAAGAAAATCAAAAACAACTTCATTAAATTTATAAGCATAGTAGTTATGCATTTTATATGGATCAGAACCATCATGATAAACAACATCGGTCGGAATTCGCTCACCGAAATCTGTTTTAAAGGAATCGACACCCATATCCACTAATCGTTTCAAGTGATCTGTATACCATTTACATGCGGCAGGATTGGTAAAATCGACAATTCCCATTCCCGCTTGCCAAAGATCCCATTGCCATACATCACCGTTCGCTTTTTGAATCAGGTATCCCTTTTCCGCTGCCTCATCAAATAGCTTGGATTTTTGTGCAATATAGGGGTTAATCCAGACACAGATCTTTAATCCTTTTTCTTTTAGACGATTTAACATCCCTTGGGGATCAGGGAAATTATCACGGTCCCATTCAAAATTACACCATTCAAATTCCTTCATCCAGAAGCAATCAAAATGGAAGACGCTTAAAGGAATTCCTCTCTCTTCCATCCCATCAATAAAATGATTGACAGTTTCTTCATTATAATCGGTTGTAAAAGATGTCGTGAGCCATAATCCGAAAGACCATGCTGGAGGTAAAGCGGGTTTACCCGTTAATGCTGTGTAGCGACTGATGACATCCTTTGGAGTAGGACCATTTATCATATAATAATCTAGATATTCACCTGCAACACTAAATTGACTTTTTGACACTAATTCCGAGCCAATCTCAAAGCTTACTTCCTCGGGATGATTGACAAAGACTCCATATCCTTCACTACTCAAGTAAAATGGAATATTTTTATACGATTGTTCCGAGCTTGTCCCACCATCTTTATTCCAAATATCGACGGATTGGCCGTTTTTAACAAAAGGAGTGAATCTCTCTCCTAAACCGTAAATTTGTTCTCCAACATTTAGGTTCAGTTGACCGCGCATATAAGTTGTTTCTTCTGGACCCTTGATCCAGGCAAGACCTTTAGCATTTCCGGCATTGATTTTTCGATCACCATTGTAAAAATCAAAACTGAACTGTTGTTTGTTCACGACTAGTTTTAGATCACCGCTTGCTATAGACAAAGCTTTTTCATCTACATCTATTTCTGGAGTGATAGATTGATCGGCAACATCAAAATGAGGACCTTTTACTTTTCTACCTTTATAATGCCAAGTTTGCACTCGAATCACATTGTCCATTGGCGAGGATAGTTTCACCGTTAATAAAGGCCCATCTAATGTATCTCCTCGATGATGAATATCTTTACAAGGTGCATAAAATGTGACACTGTCTTTATTTACTTCATAATCATGTACACTGCGCGGATGGTGAATACTATACCCTTCACGTACCATCCAGTTTCCATTTGTAAATTTCATCTAACTCAAACCCCTTTCCGCTTCACGCTGAGGGGCCGCCCTCGAAGTCTGATTTTCACTCGATAGTGAATTACCAATCCTTCATTCAGGACAGCCCTGTGATTAACCGATTATTTTGTTCCCCATAATTTCATTGTATCTTGGGTAATTTTCGTCATTTCTGCATTTGCCTTTTCAATCTCCATTTCAATAAGCTTGGCTTGGATTTCATCCCAAGCTTTATCGAAATCTGCTGGTTTACCAAGAATCGCTTGGGTGATTTTTTGTTCTACAAAATCATCCGCTTTTTGTTGGATTGTTTGTAAGTCACTATTGTTTGGAATCGTGTAGTTAGAGGCGGATCCATGCTTGGAAATGCCCAATTCTTCAGTAGATGGGAACCAATCAATCCAACTCTCCATTCCATATTCATTTAAAACTTCTTTTTCCACATCTGTATAAGTTGCGATAATATCATCTTGTGTATCTGGTGAGATTGGGTTTCCTGTTGAATCAACAGCGCCATTACCCCACTGTGGGAACGGATAGATATAATGACCTACACCCGTTTTTTCCGGATACTTAGCATCTGTTTTTCTTTGTTCTTTATCTTCATCTTTCAATACTCTTTTTCCGTCAACAACATCATAGTTAACTCCTTCAATTCCCCAATTCACAAGGATTTGCGCTTCTTCAGAAGCCATCCAATCGAGAAATTCAAAAGCTTCTTCTTGATGTTCTGAAGTGGAGCTGATAGAAATTCCCCAACCACCGGCAAAACCATAATCTTTTAAGCCTTGAGATTTGTAGCTTTCATCTAATGTAACAGGAAGTGGAGCATAGGTTCTCCATTCCTTACCATCCGCTTTCAATGCTTTGTCGGCATCTTGGAAATTCCAATCTTGGTCAGCAATTCCTAATACTCGACCAGAAGATAGTTTGGAAATATACGTATCATGCGTTTGAGTGAAAGATTCAGGGTCAAGTAAACCTATATCATTCATGTGGTTCAACCATTTAAAATATTCTTTTATCTCAGGTACCATAAATTTATATTTTGCTTCTCCTGTTTCATCATTGATAGCCCATTGACCATCATCTGGTAAACCAAGTGCAAAGCCAGCTGGATTGCCTACTGTAATCAGCCAACGCCAATCACTACCAAGTAGGGACAAGCCGATTGTCTTTTGTCCATCCACTTCCGGATGCTTTGCAATATAATCTTTTAACGCCTTTTCATAATCATCCACTGTTTTAATTTCAGGATAACCTAGCTCACGAAGAACATCTAACTGTATGGACATTGTCCCGCTTGTTTTCCAATAAGCATTTTCCACACCATACGTTCCAACTGTATAAATGCTTGGATCATCAATAGAATTCCGTAAACGATCGATTTGATCGCCATACATTTTTTTCAGATTATCGCCTTTTTCTTCAATTAAATCATCAAGCTTAATCACGCCACCTGCTTCAATTAATTTACCAATATCCCCTTTAGCATAAATCATGTCAGGGTATTCACCACTTGCAATCATCAGTGGAATTGCTTGCTCGTCGCCACCAACTGGATGCTCGATATCAAGCACAACACCTGTTCTCTTGGTAATTTCCTTAGCAACAGGATCATCAAACGATACATCCGAGGTTAAGTCTGCATTAAAGAAAGTCAACGTGAGCGGCTCATCCGCAGATTTCCCTGATCCATCTGCCTTCTTATCCGAATCACTGCTACAGCCTGCTAGCGTTATTCCAACAAGTAATACGAACATGAGTGACCATAACGGCCATTTACGTGTGAACATGTTACTCCCCCTCATTGTTTAATTTCCAGCTCCAGCGCCCAGCGACTAGCAAACTTTCGGTGCCTGCTTGCGTAAGTCAACATCGAT
>NZ_VTQV01000063.1 GCF_008764245.1 Bacillus subtilis | reverse complement strand
TGGCCCTACGGGCCATACATAAATTAAATGCCAAAACCTACATTATTAGTTTGCCATAAACAACTATTATGGAACCTTATCATTACAAATCTTTTTTACTTACCAATTCCAGCTATCAATCAATAAATAGCACCCAGTGAATAGCAAAAGAAGATATGTAAATAGACGAAAATGACGTTGATTTAACTTTTTAAATAAAAGTTGACCGAAATACAAACCGATGAAAACGAATGGTAGTGCGAACGCACTTGACATCCAAATTGTTTTATTTGAACCTGCAAAAATCATTTGAATAGAAAGACTCATAAAATAGATAAACAGATAAAAAGCTAAAGTAGTACCTCTCAATTTTTCCTTATCTGTCTTTGTTCCTGAAAGGTAAAGTAAAAGAGGTGGGCCGGGCATTCCAATGCTTGTTGTTAATGAACCCGAAAGACCACCTACAACTACATCTCTTTGATTGGTCTGTCTCATCCGAAAATGGAACATAAGCAACAAGGTTAAAAGTAAAATAACGATACTTACTCCTATTTTTAATCGTTTTATATTCATAAATAGAAAAATAGTAATCCCTGCTGGTAACCCGATCATACTACCTACAATAAACCTTTTTAACACGCCAACATCTATATCCTTTTTTATATGCCTGATTAATGAGGATGAAATAGCGAGCGACAAGATTAAATTTATTTGAATCGCTTCCTTCGGTTCAAATATTAGGAGTAGAAAGGGAGTAGCCATAATAGAAAAACCAAAACCTGTGCTTGTTTGTAGTATGGAAGCTATTAAAATAACGATAACAAAGATAATGGTAGTAACCATTCTCACCTTCTATCATGGAAAATATATTTTTTAAAACAGAAAACAATCGTTTCATTTTTTGGCTATATGGTAAATCTAGATTTAACGATAAACACAAGCTAATAATATGTCCATCCCAAAAGTGAAAATACAAAGAGAAAACATCACTTGTCTTTCCGATGATAGTAACGTTTAAGTATTTTTTTACTAAAGCAATGCTTCATGCTTAAAAGATAAAAAAACAACTGTTAAATACACGAGGTGAAAAACCTGAGATATTCGTTCCTATTCAATAAATGACCCCAGAGCCAAAATCCCAAATAAACATCCGCGAGAGCGACACGATATGACCATTAGAGAGTTATACATAGTAAACCGCTAATGGTGCTCAAACTTAATGAAGCCATTGCTATATACATAACAATGGCTGAGAAACATATCATTCATTTGTTTGAAGCTTCACTCCAACAAAATGAATGGGTCATTATCATGAGGTTTAGTGATAAGGCCATGACTAAACCCGCTATTTGACCGATCTTGTATTCGTAACAAATATCTTCTGTCGATCTGCTCTTCCCGCCCAAAAGGTAGCTAACAACGGACCCGATATATTATGCCAAAAGCTAAAAATAGCACTCGGTACAGCAGCAATTGGATGAAAATGAGCAGCTGCTAAGGCAGCACCTAAACCTGAATTTTGCATGCCGACTTCAATAGATATTGCTTTTCGATCCACATAAGGGAGTCTACATCTTTATCTTGGACAACGGGCGGGGAGCGTCACGCAAAAAGTCGCGATTTCAAACAAGGTATATAGGCTGTCGGTCAATACGACAGCCTTCCATAAAGGGATATTCATTTGCGTATATCCCTATTCATTAAAATCATTAGGAGGAAAACAATTATGTTTACATTAGAAAATGAAATATACACAAGCTTTTGGAATGCTATGAGGGGAAAAGAATATGACCGAAGTGTATTGGCATCTATCACTGACAATGATAGTTCAGCTTTACCAGCACAATCGCTTCTACAAGTGAATAAAACAATTAAAGAAGAGAACATCTTCCGTAAATTAGGAACGGTCATTCAAACAGAAAACTCAGATGGTGTAATTCATGCAGTCACTTCAACAGGTGAAGCAGAAATTGTCGCAGAGGGAGAAAGTATTTCAGAAAGCAATGACACGATTCAACCCTTTAAAATTAATACGTTTAAAATCGCTAGTATGTCGAGATTGAAAAAGTCCTTTATTTTAGATACACAATTTGATTTAGAAAAATATCTATGTACGGATTTTGCCAAACGATTCGGACGTGCAGAAGAAGATAAATTCTTAAATGGAAACGGGCAGACAGAACCGCAAGGTCTCCTGCAGAAGGATGCGACTGTGACAACTAGTGAAGCTGGAGCAATTAGTTATGATGATCTAGTCGATTTATATTTTAGTGTAGATGTACACTATCGTAAAAACTCTGTGTTTATGATGAGTGATGAAACAGCCATGCACTTGCGCAAGTTAAAAGATGAAAATGGACTTCCTATTTTCAATGATACAAATAACACAATCTTCGGTAAGCCTGTTCACATTTCAGCCTATATGCCAGCGGTAGAATCAGGAAAGAAGGCCATTTTGTTTGGTGACTTAGCCTACTTTTGGGTCATTGAACGCCAATCAATCGCTATAAAAATGTTAACGGAATTATATAGTCGAACAAATGAAATTGGCTATCTAGCACATGAACGAGTAGACGGACAATTGATTCATCCAGATGCTATTCAAGTACTACAGGTAAAATAAGTGAAGCCACTGACTCCGCTTTTGGGGTCAGTGCATTCATCTCCGCTAAGCCCTAAATTGGGCTGAGTGACATGGATTTACTCAGCGCAAATCTGCGCTCAGGAAGGAGCAGTTTTATGTCAGAGAATACTTCGATGAGATTCATAGAAAGGCAGATTGATAAAATCACCTATTTAATAGAAGTGAAAGAAAGTAAAACAGCACAAGAAACGGTTTATCAAAAGCTAAAAAGGCGAATAGAAAATGATGCAAAACAATCGTCACATCAAGCTTTATATTGTGTTAATCATAGCGAGAATAAGTCGACTTCTTCAAGTTAGTACGGTAATATACACAGTACGAAACCGCTTGAAGACTGTCGGAAAGGAAGGTAAATATGTTTAGACAGTCCATGATGGAACAACCAATTAATCATTATTCAGCGATTCGTACTGATTCAGAAAAGGTAACAGCACTTTATTGTAGATTATCAAGAGATGATGAACTTTCGGGTGATTCAAATAGTATTGTGAATCAAAAAGCTATCTTGCAGAAATATGCGGAAGATAATGGTTTTTATCCAACACAATTTTATGTCGATGATGGCTTTAGCGGAACAACCTTTGACCGCCCAGACTTCAATCGAATGATTGCAGATGTCCAAGCAGGTATAGTTGATACCGTCATTATTAAAGATATGTCACGTTTCGGAAGAGATTATTTGAAAGTTGGTTATTATACAGAGGTTGTCTTTCCTGAAGCAGATGTGAGATTTATCGCCATTAATAATGGTATCGACAGTGCCAATCAGCAAGACAGTGATTTCACACCGTTTTTAAATATTATCAATGAATGGTATGCCAAAGACACAAGTAAGAAAATTAGAGCAAGCTTCAAATCAAAAGGACAATCAGGAAAACCACTATCGACAACAGTGCCTTATGGGTATATGAAAAGTCCAGAAGATAATTCAAAGTGGATTGTCGATGAAGAAGCGGCAGAAGTTGTTCGTTTAATTTTCAAACTATGTATTTCTGGACTTGGTCCAACGCAAATTGCAAGGGAACTAAAGAAAAGAGAAATTATCGTGCCAAGTGTTCATTTTCGGAATAAAGGCATTAATATTGCAGCACGTACACCCAGTGACCCTTTTGCATGGCAAGGACGATCAGTTGCCAATATTTTAGAAAGACAAGAGTATCTAGGACATACGATAAACTTTAAAACCCGTAAGCAATCTTATAAGACGAATAAAAAAATATGGAATGACCCTGAAGATTGGGCAGTCTTTAAAAATACTCATGAAGCAATCATTGATGAAGAATCGTGGAAAGTCGTGCAAAAGATACGAGCTAATAAACGAAGACCAGCAAAACTCGGACCGATGAGGTCTTATCTGGCATGATGTTTTGTGCAGATTGCGGAGCAAAACTATATCAAGTGCGAGGGAAAAGAATACCAAAACATCTTGAATACTTTGTTTGTGCAAGCTACCGAAAAGAAAAGGGAATGTGTACTTCACATCGCATACGCAATCAAGTCGTAGAACAACTATTAATTGAAGATTTAAAACGCATTACAGCTTTTGCGAAAAATCATGAAGAAGAATTTACACAAGTCGTATTCAATCAATTTGAACAAGACTTATCTCAAAAACAACGAAAAGATGAACGAACATTTGAAGAGGCAAAAGCAAGAATGAAGTCACTCGATACGATTATTGAAAAACTTTATGAAGACAATGTATTCGGTAAAATTTCCGATGACCGCTTCCGTAAAATGTCTGCAGGTTATGAGGCAGAGCAAGCTGAATTAAAAACTAAAATGCATCAATTACAGACGGAGTTAAATAAAGCGCGAGAAAACATCATCAACACAAAACATTTTCTACAATTAGTAAAGAGGCATACAGAAATCAGTACAATCAATCCTGAATTAATCAGAGAGTTTGTCGATAAAATTATTGTTTATCAAGCTGAAAAAATAAACGGTAAACAAGAACAACGCATTAAAATCTACTACAACTGTATCGGAGCAATTGAAATAGAACCAAATGTAAAGATGCAGACCAGTTGATTGGAACGTAAGGTGGCGACTCCTGCGGGAAAAGCATGAGTCTTGAGACCCCGCAGGAAGTGAACTTCTTCCGAGGAGGCTCAAGCCATGCCCGCGGAAAGCGTCCACCTGAAGTGGAAATCAACGGTGTTAGAAGGCAAGACAAAAGGCATAGCCGTGAATCTTACGACTATGCCGATTTTTAAAAACCTATTCATCACTACTAGCACCACACTAAAGTAGGTTTTCTCATTATGGATGAAGGGACCATTGTTTTATAAGTTCCTCTATTTGTGATCTAGTCTCTTCCAGCTCTCCATTGTTATCAATCACAGCATCAGCTAATTTTATTTTTTCACGAAGTGGCATTTGCGAGGCTATTCGTGCTAATGCTTCAGATTCAGATAAATGATTTCTCTCCATCAATCTTTCTAATTGTACTTGTTCTTCAACAAACACAACGATGGTTTTTTCCACGAGATTGGTTAATTTGCTTTCAAATAATAACGGAATATCATAAATAATGGTCTGTTTTCCGACTGCCAATGCTTCATTTTTCCAACTTTCCATTTGTTTTCGGACTGCTGGATGCACAATTGAATTTAATTTTTGGCGTTTGGCCTCATCGGAGAAGATGATCGATCCCAGTTTACTTCTATCTAATGTTTGATTTGGTAAAAGAATTGACTCTCCAAAAACCTGCACAATTTCTCGATATGCAGGTTGGTCGGGTTCGACCACCTTCCTTGAGGCAATATCTGCATCAATTATTACGAAACCTTTTTCTTTAAACATTTGTGAAACTGTACTTTTTCCACTTGCAATTCCACCGGTTAAACCGACCATCATGAAGTAGCTCGCCTCTTTCAAGTCTTACTCTAGATTTTTAATACGCCGATCAAAATCAATAAAACGCCTGGTACAAAAGCAAAATGTTGGATCCAGTTGGTCTTTGCGAACAAATTGCCAATTTGTAGGCCCGATTTAAGAAAAATACCACTCATTAGCGCTGCAGAGCCAGCAAGCACCCAAGGAGAATATCCTAGCATCGCAGCCCCAATTCCGGCTCCAAACGCATCCAAAGATAAAGCCGCCCCCAAGAGCAAAGCCTCAATGCCGGTTATAGTCCCAGATAGGTCAAAATCTGCTCTTGTTGGTTTTTTAAGAATGTGAATAACGATCCCTAATGATTTAATTTCCCAGTTCACTACCAACTTTTCTACTTGTTCGTGATGACCTTGTTCTGTTCTAAAAAATTGAAATACCACCCAGGCACCAATCATAATTAAAATAATTCCACCAATCCGGTTGGCAGCTGTTGGTGACAAGACTTGCATGATCATACTTCCGGCAAACATTGCGGTAAGAAGAGATATTGCCGTACAAAGAGCGATAATCAATAGTGATTTATACGGAATACGCATCTTGCGTAATCCATATGCTACTCCTGTACTAAAACTATCAAGACTAATCGCAAATGCAAGCAACAAGAGTGATAATGAAACGCCCATAACTTCACACCTTCCCATATCAGCAATGACTACATCAGTATATGAGAAAAAAGCATGGGTGGTTAAACGAATTGAATAGATAATTGCCTAATTCTTTATCAATCAATAGCTTACTTAGACATCCTTGAAGGAAAAGTTCAGCGGGTACTGGAGCGACTACTTATTCCCTTATGTGAAGAAACACTGGCGGACACGTCTTTTGTCCGCTACTTTTTTGTGATTCGAGCACGATCATATCTGCTGACATTGTGGACAGAAGTGAGTTCCCCGTCCTGCTACCTTCGTTTTCTCAATTTCCATTCCACAAAATGGGCATGGTTCACCATTTTTTCCATACACTTTTAATTGTTCCTGGTATGAACCGCTAAGTCCATGAGAATTCATATAGGAGTTAACAGAGCTCCCTCCTGCTTCTATAGACTCTAACAATGTAGTTTTCATTTCTTGCAAAAGAGGGATAACTTCTTCCTCCGTTAATGTTTTCGAAACACGCTCAGGATGAATTTGAGAACGAATCAGTACCTCGTCTACATAAATATTACCAAGTCCTGAGACAATGGTTTGATCAAGTAAAACAGCTTTAATGGCTCGATCCGTTTTGCTTAATTTCTCCAATAAATACGCTAATGTACATTCGTCCGAAAATGGTTCAGGCCCCAATTTAGAAAGTGGTAATTGATCATTCTCTGTTCCTTTTGAAAATAAGTGCATGGTGCCAAATTTTCGAACATCCCGGTAAAAAAGGGAAGAGCCATCCGTAAAGTGAAAGAGGATATGCGTATGTTTATCGGGGTCATCCTCATTTTGATGTAAACGATAATTCCCTTCCATTCGCAAATGCGACACAAGCGAATAATCATCCAATTGAAAAATTAAAAACTTCCCTTTCCTTTGTACATTGTGTATAAGCTGTCCTTGTAAAGCATCTTGGAATTGTTCAACTTCCAATGGATGTTTAATGATTTTAGGCCAACGAATGGAGACATTTTTTATTTTTTTCCCTGCCACCAATTCGTTTAGTGACCTACGTACTGATTCAACTTCTGGCAATTCGGGCATCTTCTTCTCTCCCCTTAGGCAAACGCCTTTCGCTTTTCTTTTTGTCTAGCTACAGGCGTTAGGGGCTCGAGGTCAAATAACCTGAAACTGCCGAAGGGAAAAAGCACCCTTCTTCAGTTTCAGAACATTTGCTTGTCGCCCCTAGGCAAACGCCTTTCGCTTTTCTTTTTGTCTAGCTACAGGCGTTAGGGGCTCGAGGTCAAATAACCTGAAACTGCCGAAGGGAAAAAGCACCCTTCTTCAGTTTCAGAACATTTGCTTGTCGCCCCTAGGCAAACGCCTTTCGCTTTTCTTTTTTATTTCGCATCAAACCATGTCGGACCATAGGCATATTCCACTTTTAATGGGACAGATAGGGGTAATGCCTGTTCCATCACTTCTGGGACAATTTCTTTTAACTTATTAATTTCGTCTTTTGGCGCTTCAAAGATTAATTCATCATGTACTTGTAGTAATAATTTTGTTTGTAACTGTTCTTTTTTTAATCGGGCTGCCATTTCGATCATCGCTTTTTTAATAATATCAGCGGCACTTCCCTGGATCGGGGTGTTCATCGCTGTTCTTTCGCCAAAGCTTCTAATATTATAGTTACGGCTTGTAATTTCCGGAATATAGCGTCTCCGGTGAAGAAGTGTAGAAACAAAGCCCTTTTCTCGTGCCTCTTGCACAATATCTTCCATATAATGTTTAACCCCAGAAAAACTTTCTAAATAACGATCAATAAATTTTCCTGCCTCTTTCCTCGTTATCCCAAGGTTTTGTGACAAACCGTAATCACTAATTCCATAGACAATGCCAAAATTGACAGCTTTTGCCTGTCTTCTCATATTACCATCCACTTCATCAGCTGCCACATGGAAAACATCCATCGCTGTCTTTGTATGAATATCCATATCATGTTGGAAGGCCTCTAGAAGACCTTTGTCTTGAGCAATCTCTGCTAGCACTCGTAATTCAATTTGAGAATAATCGGCGGCAAAAATCACCCAGTCCTTCTCAGATGGAATAAAAGCTTGCCTGATCTTCCTACCTTCCTCAAGCCGAATCGGAATATTTTGCAGATTCGGATCTGTTGAACTTAACCTCCCCGTAGAAGTAAGAGCTTGGTTAAATCTTGTATGCACCTTATGCGTGTCTTTATGAATAACCTTTAATAACCCTTCGATATAAGTAGACTGTAATTTTCCAAGTTGGCGATAATGCAGAATCTCGGGAATAATTTCATGCGATTGCGCTAGCTTTTCCAATACATCTGCTGAAGTGGAATAACCGGTTTTGGTTTTCTTTAAGACAGGAAGACCTAATTTCTCAAACAAAACGACTCCTAATTGCTTTGGTGAATTAATATTAAATTCTTGCCCAGCAAGTGTATAAATGCGTGCTTCTATTTCCTTTAACCGTTCCGCTAACTCTAATTGCATTTCTTGTATCCGCGCTGTATCAACCTTTACTCCTGCATATTCCATTTCCGCTAAAATAATGGAAAGGGGTAACTCTAAATTATAGAAAAGATCTGTTTGTTGGTTTTCCTCAAGCTCCTTTAAACATTCTGTATATAAGGCATCGATCGCAACAGCTTTACGAGCGAGATGCTCCGCGAGTGCCGGTTCATCCGGAACTTTTCTCTTTGCACCTTTTCCATACACAGCCTCATCTGTTTGAACATCTGTGTAATGATGGCGTCTTGCTACACCAGCAAAATCATCGGATGATTCGGAAGGATTTAATAAATACGAGACAAGCATTAAGTCAAAGTCAATGCCTTTTAAATCAATGCCATGCCACTTTAATGAAACAATCGAACGTTTCCCGTCATATACTCTTTTTTTCTTAGATTCATCACTAGCCCATTTCTTAAAAGCTTCTGATTGTAAAGCCAATTCAGTAGGGATAAAATAATTCCCATTTTGTTGGGCAAGACCAAAACCAATGATTTTTCCAGTATGGTAATTTTCATCCAATATTTCGACATAAAGTGAGCTTTCATCAGCAAAAAGATCCTCTGTAATAGAATGAACAATTTCAAAGGGAATTTCTTTTACTTCCTCTTCTTCGATCTCCTCTGCACCTTCTACCTTATCAAGTAATGAGTGAAAACCTAACTCTTTAAATAGAGTGACTAATTTTTCTGGCTCATATCCCTCATAGAGTAACTCATCAATAGAAACCTCCACGGGGGCTTCCTTCATAATGGTCGCTAGTTCCTTGCTCATGATCGCTTGATCCTTATGTTCTGTTAGTCTTTCTTTTAATTTTTTTCCACTCACTTGATCAATATGTTCAAGAAGGTTTTCCATTGTATGGAATTCCTTTAAAAGTTTAATGGCTGTTTTCTCTCCTACACCTGGTACTCCAGGAATATTGTCAGACTGATCTCCCATTAAACCTTTCATGTCGACAATTTGCTCTGGCTGAAGTCCATATTTTTTACTTATGTGTTCAGGTGTATATGCCTCAATATCAGTGATGCCTTTTCTAGTGATGGCAACAGTCGTCTTGTCGGTACTTAGCTGTGTGAGATCCTTATCACCTGAAACAACAAGTACTTCAAAATCCTCTTTTTCAGCCTTTGTTGCTAAAGTCCCAATAATATCATCTGCTTCATAGTTTTCTAATTCATATCGCTTAATCCCGTAAGCATCAAGCAAATCACGCAAGAAAGGAAATTGTTCCGATAATTCTGGGGGAGTTTTTTGCCTTCCTCCTTTATACTCGGTAAAGGTTGAGTGCCGGAACGTCGTTTTGCCAGCATCAAAAGCTACCAGTATATGGGTGGGTTTTTGTTCCGCCAATACCTTCATTAACATAGTGGTAAATCCGTATATCGCATTGGTATGAACACCTTTGTCATTGTTTAACAGCGGCAAAGCAAAAAAAGCTCTGTAAGCAATACTGTTTCCATCGATTAACATTAATTTTTTCTTCACTAGGTAACCTCCTGTTGGAGCAGGTTCGTCCAATTTTACTTCTATTCTACATGAAGCCGGGAAAAAAAGAAAAAGAAGTGCTAGTACGAAATCCTTCCAATTCTATATTAACAGCAGAAACCTCGTATAATTGATTCATACGAGGTTTCTCCCTGCAAGATACAGGCTTCAATTATTATTCTGTATAACCCATAAGCAAACGAGCATATGGTGAATCAGATGGCAGGATAATGACGGTATCTTCACCAATGGTTTTCTTATAGGATTCTAAAGTACGATACAGATTATAGAACTCAGGGTCTTTTGAGAAAGATTTATTATATATTTTCGCTGCCTCTCCCTCTCCTTCAGCCCGAATGAGTTCAGCATCAGCTTCAGCTTTTGAGAGCATCTCCCTTACTTTCTGATCGGTTTTTGCCATGATTTCATTTTTCTTGGCATCCCCTTTAGATAAATACTCCTGCGCTGTTGATTCTCGTTCTGACACCATTCGTGTATAAACAGAGTTTTCATTTTCTTCAGGAAGGTCTGTTCGTTTTGTTCGAACATCGACAACTGTTACCCCATATTCATCCCTGCCCAATAGATCATTAACCCGTTCTGTGATCCGGTCATTTAAACTTCCACGAGAAGATTTCTCATCGTTAATAATCTCATCATAATCTAATTGGCCTAGTTCAGAGCGGACTACGGAGTAAATAAACTCTTCCATCCGAGATTCCGCATTTTCAACGGTACGTGCATTCGAAATCATCTTCTGTGGGTCATCAATTTTCCATACCGCATAGTTATCAATAATAATTCGTTTTTTATCTTTCGTATTAATTTCTGCTTGGGACACATCATAGGTCATTTGATATTTCGGTAAAGTGGTTACGGTTTGTAAAAATGGGACTTTAAAAGCTAGTCCCGGTTCTGTTTCAACGCGAACGACTTCTTGGAATTGCCTGATCACCTTATATTCGCCTTCACGGACAATAAAAACACTTGTAAATAATAAAATGAGGAGGATAATCAATCCAACGAAGAGCATTCCTATTTTTGTGAACTTGCGCCATTCTTTCTCAACAGAGCGTCGTTCATCCATATCGATGACATTTTTACTCATTGTGAAGATTCCCCTCCTTTTTCTTTATCGTTTGACTGATCCGTTTGTTTTTGTTCTTCAGCATTTTCATTCTCTTTAAGTGGTTTTTCATTTTCTTTTTCCATCGACCTTAACGGTAAATATTTTAATGTATTGCCATCATCATTCATGATGTAGATGTCAGCTCCAGGAAGAACTTGTTCAAGGGTTTCGATTGTTAACCGCTCACGCGTAATATCAGGATTCGATTTATACTGTTCGTATAAGGAATTAAAAACAGCAACACTTCCTCGCGCAGATTCTATCCTAGCCGCCTTCTCCCCTTCTGCTTTTGAAATAATGGCTGATTTTTCTCCTTCTGCCTCGTTCATCCGTTTGTTTTCGTACTTATTCGCTTCATTAATTTTCGTGTTCATCGTTTCTCGAGCATCTGTTACAGCTGTAAACGCACTACGAACCTCTTCATTCGGCAATTCAACATCTTTTAAGTTGACGGCTAAAATCGAAATACCAATATCATATTTATCTAGCAAATCCGTAAGTAAATCGCGGACATCCCCTTCAATTTCCGCCTTACCTGTCGTTAACGCATCGTCAATTCTTGAGCTTCCGATAATACTTCGCAAAGATGCTGATGTTGCATCATAGAGGATTTCCTCAGGATTCGCTGCATGAAATAAATATTTCTCTGGCTCGGTAATTTTCCATTGTACAACTAGATCAGCGAAGACAATATTTTCATCCCCTGTAATCATCTTTGTTTCGTTCTTGTTCCCATCAACATCTTTAAAGCCAAAGTCCAACTTTTTCGTTTCCCGTGCTAATTTTTCTACATTTTGTATTGGCCACGGAAGTTTAAAGTGTAAACCCGGATCTGTAATGGTCTGATCTGCCTTTCCAAAAGTAATGATAACGGCTTGATCAGATTCGTCCACTGTGTACCAGGATGTTAAAGCAACAAGAGCTAATATTGCAACAGCAAGAACCATCCCTATTAAAGTAAAGCCCCTCTTTAAACTCATCATACCCTTTCCCTTCTCTTAAACTTCTATTCTCTATACGGTTTGAATAAGCAAATGGTTTCAAAAAATGAGCGTTCTTTCCACAAAAATACTTTGCTGCCCATTCAAAAGGACCTAGATCGTTTCCAGGTCCTTAACATATGTAAGCTATTCATCTTGAAGCACACTAGGTGGTTGAACATGTAGACTTCCTTTTATTACTGGTTGCTCTTTTTCATTCGTGGCCCTTACCTGTACCGTAAGCATATGCTTATCTTTGTTCACTTCAACTATTTCAAATAAAAATTCGATGGTCTCGTAATGATAGACAGGTTCTAGGAATTGAATATTCTGACTTAGAATATGAGAACCCGGACCAGGCAAATATTTAGATATAGCGGAAGTGATCATGCCCGTTAGCATAATCGTGGGTACTATCGGCTTTTTAAATTCCGTTTGAGAAGCGTAATCATGTTGAATAAAGAGTGGATTTGCGTCATTTGTCAAGCCTAGATACAATAATAAATCCTTATCTTCCATCTTTTCCGTTAAAACAAGCTTCTCTCCAATCGTTATCTCTTCAAGTCTCCTGCCGAGCTTTCGATTTTTCCCTAGAAACACATGCACACCTCCATTGGGTTTTAAAAAAATATTCAGCAACCTGCTCTGTTATGTAAAAGAAAGCCGTCCCTTTCATGCTGCGGCATGGTCAATTGGACAGCTTTGGTTCTCGCATTAACGAAGTTCAATCATTGCAATACTTTCATTACCTCTCGAACAGAGTCTGCTGATTTTTCTAAGGCCGCTTTTTCATCTTCCTTTAGGTCTAGTTCAATGATCTTCTCGATTCCATCCTTACCAAGAATCGTCGGAACACCTAGATAAATACCGTCAAAACCATATTCACCTTCCAGATAGGCAATAGTTGGAAGTACACGGCGTTGATCTTTCACAATCGCTTCTACCATTTCAACTAGAGAAGCTGCTGGAGCATAGTAAGCACTGCCATTTCCGAGGAGGTTAACAATTTCCCCGCCACCTTTTCGAGTGCGTTCTACAATGGCATCAAGACGATCTTTCGGAATTAATGTTTCAAGCGGGATCCCCCCAGCATAAGAATAGCGTACAAGCGGTACCATATCATCCCCATGACCACCAAGAACAAATCCTGTAATGTCCTTAACAGATACATTTAATTCTTGGGCAATGAATGTACGGAAACGCGCTGTATCTAATACACCTGATTGGCCAATGACGCGATTTTTTGGGAATCCAGATTCTTGGAAAACGGTATAAGTCATCGCATCTACAGGATTGGTTAAAACGATAATATGACAATTAGGAGAATATTTAACGATTTCACTTGTGACACTTTTCATTACCGTTTGGTTTGTTTGTACAAGATCATCTCGACTCATACCCGGTTTACGGGCAACTCCAGCCGTAATAACCACGACATCAGAATCTTTCGTATCCTCATAATTAGACGTTCCTACAATATTAGCATCAAAGCCTTGGACGGGGCTAGCTTCTAACATATCTAACGCCTTTCCCTTTGTCGGATTTTCCATTTGCGGGATATCAACGAGCACAACATCCCCAAGCTCCTTCTGTGCTAATAAAAAGGCTGTTGTTGCTCCCGTGAAACCGCCGCCAATAACAGATATCTTCTTACGCCTCATTGTCATATCAAAAATTCCCTTCTTTCATAGATTTATTTATATTTCATCCACAGCTAGAAAAGAATACTTGAAAGCGAGCGCCACGCTAGATGCGGGTCGCTCGCTAAAATTACCAACTCTCTTACATATTTTCAATAAGAGCTGTTGCAAATTCCGAAGTTTTTACTTCTGTTGCCCCTTCCATTAGACGAGCAAAGTCATAAGTAACAACTTTCGATTCAATTGTTTTCTCTACTGATTTGGTAATCATCTCAGCAGCTTCGTTCCATCCTAAATGCTCAAGCATTAATACACCAGAAAGCAACACTGATGATGGATTTACTTTATCCAATCCTGCATACTTAGGTGCTGTACCATGTGTAGCTTCAAAAATAGCATGTCCAGTTTCATAGTTAATGTTTGCACCAGGAGCAATTCCAATTCCACCTACTTGAGCAGCAAGCGCATCAGAAATATAATCTCCGTTAAGGTTCATCGTTGCGACAACATCAAATTCTTTTGGACGAGTGAGAATTTGTTGTAGGAAAATATCCGCAATCGCATCTTTGATAATAATTTTACCCGCAGCTTCTGCATCAGCTTGCGCTTTGTTCGCTGCATCAGTACCTTGTTCTTCCTTAATCTTGTCATATTGATTCCAAGTAAACACTTGATCTCCGAATTCTCTTTCCGCCAGCTCGTAGCCCCAGTTTTTGAAGGCACCTTCTGTAAATTTCATGATGTTTCCTTTATGCACAAGAGTCACAGATTTACGTCCTTCTTTTAGTGCATAATTAATCGCAGAACGTACTAAGCGCTCTGTTCCTTCTGTTGAAATTGGTTTAATCCCAATTCCTGATGTTTCTGGAAAGCGAATTTTATTAACGCCCATTTCATTTTGCAGGAAATCGATTAGTTTCTTGACTTCATCTGTTCCCTCTTTATACTCAATCCCCGCATAAATATCCTCTGTATTTTCACGGAAAATGACCATATCACAATCTTCTGGACGCTTGACAGGTGAAGGTACACCTTCGAAATAACGTACAGGACGAAGACAAACAAACAAATCAAGTTCTTGACGAAGAGCTACGTTCAATGAACGGAAACCTCCACCAATTGGAGTTGTTAATGGTCCTTTAATTGCAATTAAATATTCACGGATTGTTTCAAGTGTTTCTTCAGGAAGCCATTCGCCGAATTTATTGAATGCTTTTTCCCCTGCGTAAACTTCTTTCCATTCAATCTTTCTTTTTCCAGCATAAGCTTTTTCAACAGCTGCATCTAAAACTCTTTGCGCTGCTGCCCAAATGTCTGGACCAGTTCCATCCCCCTCAATAAAAGGAATAACCGGATGATCTGGTGTATGTAGAACACCGTTTTCAACTGTAATTTTCTCTGCCATGTAAGTTCCCTCCATTATTTTCTCCAGTTTTTATTCTAACAGATATTAAGATATTTCTCTATATTCTTAACGATCTTCAAGTGGTTTGAATGCACGCATTCCTGGTCCTGTATATTCTGCACGCGGACGGATCAATCTGTTATTTTCATATTGTTCAAGAATATGGGCAATCCATCCCGAAACGCGCGATACGGCAAAAATAGGTGTAAATAAATCATGGTCGATTTTCAGACTATGGTAAACAGATGCAGAATAAAAATCGACATTAGGTGGTAAAGGTTTCTTAGATGTTAGTACTTCACGTACTTTCTCAGAAATTTCATACCACTGTGTTTCACCCGTAATTTCAGTTAGCTTTCGAGACATTTCACGTAAATGCTTTGCGCGTGGGTCACCTTTTCGGTATACACGATGACCGAAGCCCATAATTTTTTCTTTATTGGCAAGCTTGTTCAAAATATATTCTTCTGCTTTATCCACAGACCCAATTTCTGTAAGCATTTTCATAACCTGTTCGTTTGCACCACCATGTAGCGGCCCCTTTAGAGCGCCGATTGCCGCTGTCACACCAGAATACATATCTGATAATGTTGCCACACAAACACGAGCAGTGAATGTAGAGGCATTTAACTCATGATCTGCATGGAGAATTAAAGCCTTATCCATTGCCTCAACTTCTACAGCACTTGGTTCTTTACCATTCAACATATAAAGGAAGTTTTTTGCAAGGCTATAATCCTTGTTAGGAGCAACTGGCTCTTCTCCATTACGAATTCGCGCAAATGCTGCCACAAGCGTAGGCATTTTTGCTTGTAGGCGGATTGCCTTACGAAAGTTCGCTTCTTTCTCTATGACATCTGCCTCTTCATCAAATAATCCTAAAGTAGAAACAGCTGTACGAAGTGCCGCCATTGGGTGCACTTTTTCAATTGGGTATGTTTTAAAACTATCAATGATTTCTTGCGGAATTTCCATATTATCAGCTAATTGTTGTTTCAACTCTTCTAATTGCTGTTTATTTGGCAATTCCAAATGCCATAAAAGATAAATGATCTCTTCGAAGCTGGCATTTTTTGTCAGATCATCAATATTGTATCCAACATATGTAAGAGTGTCATCGATGATTGAACTTATGGAAGATGTAGTTGCTACAATGCCTTCCAATCCACGTGTTGCTGTCATAAAAGTAACATCTCCTTTATTTTTAAACTGATCTTCATCATAAAAAAACAATGAAAGCCCGACGGAATTTAACAAGTTCCGCAAAATTTGTCAACGCTTCAATCCCCTATTCAATTATAGACTAAAATTCTTTCTTGTCCATTATAGAGAATATAGATTTTCCATCCATTGTTATTATAACTAAAAATTCCTATTTTGGGAATGGAAACGCTTAGAGGGTATATTTTAAACCGGATTTTCTTGAGTATTCACATATGTTTATTTTATAAAGTCAAAAATCTTCATCGCCATATAGGCAATCCCTGCGCCTATCAATGGTCCTACGGCTACCCCCTTAAAAACAGCCACAGCCAAAATTGTCCCAATTACGAGGGCTGTCGTAATATGGGGATCTGTTGATAAAAGCTGAATTCCATATTTGGCAATCAATGCGACAGCCATGCCGGCAGCAAGCGCAATCCAAGCATACGGAGATTTTATAGCCTCTCCCAATTCCTTAAAACCGATTTGACCACTGGCGATCGGTGCCAGAACCGCAATGGTAATGATCGTGACACCCCAATTAATTCCCTTTGTTTGTAAAACAGCAAAAATCTTTTCATCTGCCCCAATTAGCCTTAAAATAATGAGTACAGCTGCGGCAAGAATAAGTGAATTATTCTTAGCTATAAATCCTATAGCCAACAGCATGATCATAAATAGTAATGGATGACTTAACATATGTACCTTCCTTTGTTGTTTATATTTAATGCTTCATTCTGTTCGATCATGTTATGATAGTTGAAAGAATATGTTCGTTAGCAAAATTAAAATATGAGGTGTCCAATGAAACGCGAAAATGTTTTCAAGCTCATTCGTTTTTTTATCGTCATTTTCATTGTCGTTTTATCCTTTTTTGTTCTTTACTTTACAGCTAAATTAACATACCCGTTTATTATTGCCATTATCATCGCCATGATTATTAGTCCGGCCGTCCATTTCCTTGAAAAAAAATGGAAATTCCCTCGCGCCCTTGCCGTTGTCACTTCATCGCTTTTATTAATTTCTATTTTTGCGGGGTTAATTACGCTACTCATTGCCGAGATTGTCGATGGTGCTAATTATTTATCCACAGTAGTACCGGAACATACACGAACGCTTATTGAATATATTCAAAACTTGTTTGCTAGTCAAATTATTCCCTTTTACGAAAGACTAGCAAGTACGTTCAATAATCTAGATAGTAACCAGCAAGGGACCATCATGGAAAGCATTAGTAAAACAGGGAGCAAAATAACGGAAACTGCTACAAATTTTTTACAAAGTTTCTTTTTAAAATTACCTTCTTTGGTTTCTTGGATCCCGAATGCCGCCACAGTCTTGGTTTTTTCTGTATTAGCTACATTCTTCATTAGTAAAGATCAAGAAAAACTAATAGATTTGATGAAAAAAATAATTCCCGAAAAGGTCAAATTTAGTGGCAATAAAGTCTTCGTTGATTTAAAGAAAGCATTGTTTGGATTTGTAAAAGCCCAATTTACCCTTATTTCTATTACATTGGTCATAGTATTGGTAGGATTGCTCATCTTACGTGTTAAATATGCCATCACGATTGCTTTAATAGCAGGAATTTTTGATATTTTGCCCTATCTCGGCACCGGAACCGTCTTTGTTCCTTGGATTATCTATGAAATCATCATAGGTAATTATGGATTAGCCTTAGGCCTTGGGATCCTGTATACCGTTGTCGTTGTACAGAGACAACTAATGGAACCCAAAATATTATCATCCAGTATTGGAATGAATCCTCTAGCCACTTTAGTCGCCTTATTCGTTGGCTTTAAATTAATTGGATTCCTAGGGTTAATTCTCGGTCCAGTTATGTTAGTTCTCATAACAACCCTACATAGAGCCAATGTATTTAAAGACATTTGGGCTTATATTCAACATGGCTCTGCCGACATAAAGAAATAATCATGAAAAAGAGCCTTTTTCTATTATTAGGCTCTTTTCTTAACGATAAATATATAATTGTCTACGACTCACCCATCTTTTTACTAATTTAAGCAAATAGGGTTTTATAAATTTCCGTGTGAATGGGACTAAAAGGATTAATCCGGTAACATCGGTAATGAAGCCAGGACTTATTAACAAAATCCCACCGATCAAAATACAAACTCCATCTAATATAGCCACTCCAGGAGGTTGTCCATTTTGAATTTGACCTTGTAATTGATATAGAACATTTAGGCCTTGTTTTCTAGTTAAATAAGCCCCCACCATTCCCGTGACAATAATTAAAAGCACCGTTGGAATAATTCCCATTAGTTTTCCAGCTAACATGAAAACACCAATTTCTAGTGCTGTCAGTATAATAAACAAAAGTATCCATAACCTCATTTTGTCCACATCCCGAAGATTTCTTGTCTATATCGTAACATATCTTCGGCTTTATTAACTAGAATGGAGCATGCTTTTGTTTTATGGTTGAATATAAAAAGCCGGAAAAAACTCCGGCTTTTTAAACTTACTTATTAAAGAACACTAGCATGGCCATTGTAAATAACGCCTCTTGTTGCATCTACCGTTATTTCTTGACCATCTTTTAGTAACTTTGTTGCGTTCTCTACCCCTACAATTACCGGAATTCCCAAGTTTAGCCCAACAACTGCAGCATGACTTGTTAAGCCACCTTCCTCAGTGATCAATGCAGAACATTGTTCTAGTGCAGGGACCATATCTCGATCAGTACCAATCGAAACCATTACATTTCCTTGCTCTACTTTTTCTCTAGCTTCGTCTGCATTTCTTGCCACAAATGCTTTACCAAAAGCCGTTTTTCTTCCGATTCCTTGGCCTTTAGCAAGTACATCGCCTAACACATGGAGCTTCATCAAATTGGTTGCGCCTGCTTCTCCTACCGGAACTCCACCCGTAATAAGGATTAAGTCACCGTGTTTCACTAAACCAGAATTTAAGCTTTCTGTCACAGCATCTTCTAACATTTCATCCGTAGTCGTCACTTTTTGTCCCATTTGCGGATATACTCCCCATTGAAGCATCAATCTACGAACAATCGTTTCCTCATGTGTAATCGCAATGATTGGAACCTTTGGACGATATTTCGAAATCATGCGAGCCGTATGGCCACTTTCTGTAGGTGTCACAATCGCACTTACGTCTAAGTTAATGGCTGTATGTGCCACCGACTGGCAAATGGCATCTGTCATATTCACTTCACTATTTTTGCTCAAATAGTTTAGAATTTCTTTGTGATTCAGTGCTTTTTCTGTTGATTCCGCAATATTGCTCATTGTTTGCACAGCTTCCACTGGATAGGAACCAGCTGCCGTTTCTCCTGATAACATGACCGCATCCGATCCATCTAGAATGGCATTTGCTACGTCACTAGCTTCTGCTCTAGTTGGTCTTGGATTACGTTGCATAGAATCAAGCATTTGCGTCGCGGTAATAACCGGTTTACCTGCTTCATTACATTTACGGATCAACATTTTTTGAACCAACGGAACAGCCTCAGTAGGAATTTCCACACCTAAATCCCCACGTGCGACCATCAAACCGTCAGAGACAGCAAGAATTTCATCAATATTATCCACACCCTCTTGATTTTCAATCTTAGGGATAATGTGGATATATTCTCCACCATTCTCTTCTAACAATTGACGAATCTCTATCACATCGGAGGCTCTTCTTACGAAAGAAGCTGCGATAAAATCAATTCCTTGTTCAATACCGAACAATATATCTCTTGCATCTTTCTCTGTAATCCCTGGTAAATTCACAGAGACACCAGGTACGTTTACACCTTTTTTATTTTTAAGTGTTCCGCTATTCATAACCTTCGTAATAATTTCATCATTTTCTTTTTGAATCTCTATTACTTCTAGGCCAATTAAGCCATCATCTAACAAAATAGTAGAGCCAATATGAACATCATTGATCAGTCCAGGATAAGATAATGAAAATTTCTCCTCTGTTCCTAGGACTTCTTTCATTGAAACAACAACCGTTGAACCTTGAGTTAATTCAATAGCTCCATCTTTCATATTATGAGTACGAATTTCAGGTCCCTTTGTATCCAATAAAATTCCTACATTTTTCCCGGCTTTCTTAGCTGATTCTCTTATATTAACAATTCGATTCAAATGTTCATCATGATCCCCATGGGAAAAGTTTAGACGCGCAACATTCATCCCAGCTTGGATTAAATCATATAATGTATCCGAATTTTCACTTGCGGGTCCAATGGTACAAACTATTTTTGTCTTTTTCATCTTTCTTCCTCCTAGAATATTCCCGTATTGTCAAAACTTATATAGTAAAAAGTTAATAACACCTTGATTTGTAAGGCTTAAAATA
>NZ_VTQV01000062.1 GCF_008764245.1 Bacillus subtilis | reverse complement strand
CAAAACCATTTATCCATTTATTTATTGACGTTCGTTTCGTTCAGTTTTCAAAGATCAAATTCTCCATCGCTCTGAAGGCGACTTTTATATAATAACATTGGACAATCTCATTGTCAATATTATTTTTTTGCTTTTTTGCTTTGCCCTCTCAAGGACATGTTCTAATATACCAAGTTTCTTATTTAAATGCAAGAGTTATTTTTTAAAAAATATACTTACTAATGACTTCCTGCAGTTAGTAAGTATAAAAAGTACTCTAGCCATTATCTACTATACACTCTATATAAAGATTTCTATTTTTTTCAAGATCTATGATTTCCCCTGTCTCTATCCTTACAAGTGGGCGCAATTGCGCATCTGCTTTAGAAAATACGACTTCTGCTTGTTGACCATTTGATAAATGGATAGTCGTACCAATTGGTAAGTTTGCAATAGTCGCTATAAGTTCTTTTAAGATCGAAATATGCAGTTTACCAAACTGATCAATTTTCATCATCTGAAGCGCCTTGAAAGGAGATTGTTGACTTTTAAATAATCTTTTGGACGTCATAGCATGATAGATATCGGCTATAGCTATAATTTGCGACTGCATTAATAAGGAATTCCCTCTTTTTCCACTTGGATATCCCGTTCCATCTAATCTTTCATGATGCTGAACAATCGCAAGCTTTGTCTCTGGCTTTAATAAGGGGATATCTTTAATCATCTGGTAACTATAAAGTGGATGTTCCTTGATCTTTTTCCGTTCAGAATCGTTCAATGTTCTAGCATTCATAAATAAACTTTCATCAATTCTTGCCATTCCGCAATCGGCTAACAGGCCAGCTAGAGCAACTTGGAATATTTTCCCCTGATTATATCCCAATCTCTTTGCGATCCATCCTGAGAGAATACTAACAGCTACAGGGTGATGATACATGTATTCTTCTGGCTGCGCTAATTGATGGATAGATTGAATCGATCTCTTATCTTCCAAGGCAATTGTTAATAAAGGGGTAAGGATAGCACGCACATTTGAAATGTTAATCGGTAAACCTGTTTGCCATAGCTGGAATTCCTTCTTAAACCGTTGAACGGCTCGTTCGTATTCGTGGGTAAAAGTTGTATGAACAGGAAGATTCTCTTGATTTTGGTCTACATCTTTTCTAGGTTCCTTTTCACTAGTGTTTTCCTTCTCAAATTCCACCTCGATTCCCTCTATTAAAAAGGCTTTCAAAACTTCGATATGCATTTTTGTTATTTTTGTATTAGCTGGTATAAGTGGACGGCTGGATCGTCCATATACATCTTTCTGAACGATGTATCCTTCCCTAAGTTCCCCCACTTTTACAATCATGTAATCACTTCCAATTTAGCGTTTATAGAAAAGTCTCCTTACTATTTTATTCGGCCAATATGGCGAATTCTTAAGCATTGAAAAAGGACGCCAAAATTGGCGCCCTTCTCTTAGTCTTCATTTGGGGATTCTGGAAGTTCCTCATTTCCTTCTTCCTCTATAGCTTCTTCTTCCTTCTCAACTTTCGCAACGGTTGAAACAGAGGAATCATCGCCAAGAGTCATTAATTTGACTCCTTGTGTGTTTCTTCCAATTACAGAGATATCTTGAACATCCATTCGAATCACAATTCCGCTATCGGTGATGATCATAATATCTTCATCGCCTTGGACGGTTTCTACAGCAACCACCGTTCCAGTTCGTTCAGTGATCTTACAGGTAATTAACCCTTTTCCACCACGACTTTGGATCCGATATTCTGCGGCTGGGGTCCGTTTTCCAAAGCCATTTTTCGTTACAACTAGAACATCTTCATGCTCTTCTAATATTTCCATCCCGACTGTTTCGTCATCTTCTGCTAAAGTTATGCCTTTTACCCCTGTGGCTGTTCTTCCCATCGATCTAACATCTGTTTCATTAAATCGAATCAGTAAGCCATTCTTGGTCCCTACGATAATGTCTTTATTTCCATCCGTTAATTTTACGGAAATTAATTCATCATTTTCTCTTAAACCAAGTGCAATTAATCCATTTGTTCTAATATTAGCGAAGGCAGAAACTGGGGTTCGCTTGATAACCCCTTGTTTCGTAGCGAAGAATAAATACCAGCTTTCAAGAAATTCTTCGACACAAATCACTGTATTAATCCATTCATCTTTTTCAATTCCTAAAAGGTTAATAATTGGGAGCCCTTTTGCCGTTCGGCTAAATTCAGGTATTTCATATCCCTTTGCACGATAGACTTTCCCTTTATTAGTGAAAAATAGAATCGTATCATGAGTCGAAGTTGTAATCAGATGTTGAACAAAGTCATTCTCGTTCGTCCCCATCCCTTGTACACCACGGCCACCACGTCTTTGACTACGATAAGTCGTAATCGGCAGACGTTTAATATAACCATTGTGAGTAAGAGTGACAACAATATTCTCCCTTGGTATCAGGTCTTCATCTTCAATTTGTTCAATTCCACCCGAAACTATTTCTGTTCTCCGTCCATCATCAAAGCGTTCTTTAATTTCAAGGAGTTCTTCTCTAATGATTTCTAGCACTTTTTCTTCATCGGCTAGAATTGCCTTTAGTTCAGAAATCAATTGAAGCAAATTTTGATATTCTTCTTCAATTTTTTCTCGCTCTAAACCAGTTAGACGCTGCAAACGCATATCCAAAATAGCTTGAGCCTGCTTTTCTGTTAGATCAAATTGTTCCATTAAGCCATTTCGTGCGATCTCCGTTGTTTTAGAGCCACGGATTAAGCTAATGATTGCATCAATATGATCAAGGGCAATTCTTAAACCTTCTAAAATATGAGCGCGCGCTTCCGCTTTGCGTAATTCAAATTCGGTCCTTCTACGAATAATCACTTGTTGGTGTTCAAGGTAATATGTCAAACATTGTTTCAGGTTTAAAACTTTTGGTTCGCCATTTACAAGTGCAAGCATGTTGATCCCGAAGCTTGTTTGCATGGCCGTCATTTTATATAAATTATTTAAAATAACTTCTGCATTCGCATCTCTGCGAACTTCCATCACGATTCTCATTCCGTTACGGTCTGATTCATCATTTAATTCCGTGATACCATCGATTTTTTTATCGCGGACTAATTCTGCAATTCTTTCAATTAGCTTCGCTTTATTTACTTGGTAAGGTAGTTCATGAACGATGATCGTTTCTCTTCCATTTGCCTTTGTCTCAATATCTACCTTTGCCCGAATAATAATCGAACCTCTACCTGTTTCATAAGCCCTTCTAATACCACTTCGGCCAATGATCATACCCGCTGTTGGGAAGTCAGGTCCGGGAATATATTCCATTAGCTCTGGGATTGAAATTTCAGGTTCCTTACTCAAAGCAAGGATCGCATTAATGACTTCTCCTAGTTGATGAGGTGGAATATTAGTCGCCATTCCAACCGCAATCCCGGATGTCCCATTCACTAAAAGATTCGGAAAACGTGATGGCAGTACTTCTGGTTCCTTTTCGGATCCATCATAGTTATCTTTATAATCAATCGTATCCTTCGTGATATCTCGAACAAGCTCCATCGAAATTTTCGACATTCTCGCTTCTGTATAACGCATGGCTGCTGCCGAGTCGCCGTCAACTGAACCAAAGTTCCCATGCCCATCCACAAGCATGTAGCGATAACTAAAATCTTGTGCCATCCGTACCATTGTTTCATAAACAGCTGAATCGCCATGAGGGTGATATTTTCCGATCACTTCTCCGACAATTCTTGCCGACTTTTTAAAAGCTTTGTCACTCGTCATTCCAAGATCATTCATCGCATATAAAATTCGACGATGAACAGGTTTTAAGCCATCACGCACATCGGGAAGAGCCCGCGACACGATGACACTCATCGCATAATCTAAGAAAGATGTACGCATCTCTTGACTTAAATTAATTTCTCTTACATTCGAATCGGCCATAATATTGACACCCTCCTCTCCCGTGGTTTTAAATATCTAAGTTTTTCACATATAATGCATTTTCTTCAATAAAGACCCGACGCGGTTCGACTTTTTCTCCCATGAGCATATCAAAGGTTCTATCCGCATCAATCGCATCTTCCAAGCTAACTTGTAGCATGGTTCTGCCTTCCGGATCCATGGTTGTTTCCCATAATTGTTCTGGATTCATTTCACCAAGACCTTTATAACGCTGAATACCTGGTTTTGGAGCCTCTGGTAGTTCCGCTAGCTTTTCATCCAATTCTTTATCAGAATACACGTAATGGTCCTTTTTCCCTTGAGAAATTTTGAATAATGGTGGCTGCGCAATATACACATATCCCGCTTCAACCAAAGGTCTCATAAAACGATAGAAGAATGTTAATAATAATGTTCGTATATGAGCACCATCCACATCCGCATCTGTCATAATCACAACTTTATGATAACGAGCTTTCACAATATCAAACTCTTCGCCAATTCCTGTGCCAAGGGCCGTAATAATCGTCCGAATTTCATTATTGGAAAGAATTCGGTCCAATCGGGCTTTTTCTACATTGAGGATTTTTCCTCTCAAAGGTAAGATCGCTTGAAAATGTCGATCCCGTCCTTGCTTAGCGGATCCTCCCGCTGAATCACCCTCAACGATATAAAGTTCACTAATTTTAGGATCTCGTGAAGAGCAATCTGCAAGCTTCCCAGGTAGATTAGAGATTTCTAAAGCACTTTTTCTTCTCGTTAGGTCACGTGCTTTTTTCGCCGCATCACGTGCTCTTGCTGCCATCAAGCCTTTATCGACAATTTTCCGAGCTAACACAGGGTTTTCTAATAAAACTTTCGCAAAATGCTCAGAAAAGAGAGCGTCAGTAATCTGACGGACCTCTGAATTCCCTAGTTTTGTTTTGGTTTGTCCTTCAAATTGTGGTTCAGGATGTTTAATTGAAATAATCGCCGTTAATCCTTCCCGAACATCTTCACCAGAAAGATTGCTATCATTTTCTTTGAAAATATTGTTTCGCCTTGCATAATCATTGATTACTCTTGTCAATGCTGTTTTAAAGCCAAATTCGTGAGTTCCACCTTCATACGTATGGATATTATTGGCAAACGAATAGAGATTGCTGGTAAAGCCATCATTATATTGCAGAGCTACTTCCACCATGATTTCATCTCTTTCGCCTTCAATGTAAACAGGCTCTTCATGGAGGACCTCTTTAGTATGATTCAGATATTCAACATATGATTTAATACCGCCCTCATAGTGGTATTCCGCTTTTTTGCCTTCCTCACGTTTATCTTCAATCGTTAATTTTAACCCTTTATTAAGAAAAGCCAATTCTCTTGTACGAGTAGCTAATGTATCAAAGTCATAAACGGTTGTTTCCTTAAAAATTTCAGGATCTGGTAAGAAGTGAATAATGGTTCCGGTTTTATCTGTCTCGCCGATCACTTTCAAATCGAAAGCAGGTACACCGCGCTCATATTTTTGATAATGAATTTTTCCATTCAAATGGACATATACTTCAAGCTCAGAGGATAGAGCATTTACAACAGAAGCCCCTACCCCATGGAGTCCACCGGATACTTTATATCCACCTCCACCAAATTTACCTCCAGCATGAAGAACAGTTAAAATAACCTCAACAGCTGGTCTTCCCATTTTTTCTTGAATTCCTACCGGAATTCCACGTCCATTATCAGTTACGGTAATACTATTATCTTTTTCAATCACAAGATTAATTTCATCACAATAGCCCGCCAAGGCTTCGTCAATACTATTATCTACAATTTCCCATACTAAATGATGAAGTCCTTTTGAACTTGTAGAGCCTATATACATCCCTGGCCTTTTTCGAACGGCCTCCAAGCCTTCAAGCACTTGGATTTGATGCTCATCATATAATTGTTTTTGAACTTCTTTGTGGTCCATTGTCAAAAAACTCACCCGCTCTTTCAATCAATTTTGCCTATTGACAAAACATCTATATCAGTAACTCATGGTCTTTCATATCCAACAACCGTTTTTTTAATGTTGATGAGGCTATAGGAGAGAAATAAATATGAGGTTCTGTAATGATCAAAGATTTGAAATCTCCATTGGATAGATTAATAATGAATTCTTCTTTATGCTGCAAAAACTTTTGGATTTCAAGAGAATATTCAACTGTCTCTTTTTCCAGAATAGCAATGATGTCATCCGATCGAATCATCATATCTTCCCCAGCATGAACATACATTCCTTCACCTCATTTCTCCCTTTCAATTTCACCGTTTCGAACTATGAAAGTAGTCGCGTCTGTTAAGGTTCTATGGTCAATGCCATCTACTGTTGTGGTCGTAACAAAAGTTTGGATTCTTCCCTTAATCGTATTGAGAAGATGAGACCTCCGATAATCATCCAATTCTGATAAAACATCATCAAGAAGTAGAATGGGATATTCACCAATTTCAGAATGAATTAAGTCAATTTCTGCTAATTTCACTGAAAGGGCTGTTGTCCGTTGTTGTCCCTGGGAACCAAATGTTTGAACATCCCGCCCATTCACAAGAAAACCAATCTCATCTCGATGAGGCCCCATTAAAGTAATTCCTCGATCAATCTCTCTTTGCTCAAGGGAGACAAACTTTTCCTCTAATCCTTTTATCATCTTTGACCAATCTACTTCATTCGATACCTCAATGGAGGGCTTATAGCGAATTTCAAGTTTTTCTTTCCCTTGTGATATTCCTTCATGAATCGGTTGTGCCCATTTTTCTAACATGCGAATAAACTCAAAGCGCTTTTGCATGACTTTGATCGCTACTTCCGCAAATTGTTCATTCAAAACATGTAAAAATGTTTTATCAACATTCTTCCTAGCTTGTAGTTGTTTCAGAAAATGATTACGTTGTTGTAATACCTTTTGAAAACGATTCATATCATGTAAATAAACAGGGGAAACTTGCCCAATTTCCATATCAATAAAACGACGCCTAATTTGTGGACTTCCCTTAACAAGGTGAAGATCTTCAGGCGCAAACATTACAACATTCATATTTCCGACATAGTGGCTTAACTTCTTTTGTTCAATATGATTAAATTTAGCCTTTTTCCCTTTTTTGGAAATCGTCAGTTCTAGAGGGACAGCTCCATGAATTTTTTCTATCCTACCTTCTATTTTAGCATACTCTGCATCCCAACGGACTAAATCTTTATCATTTGACGTACGATGGGACTTGGCCATTCCTAATACATAGATCGATTCCATTACATTTGTTTTCCCTTGAGCATTCTCCCCCAGAATCACATTGACATTATTTTCAAAATTCAGCTGAAGGCTTTTGTAATTCCTAAAATTAACCAATTCCAACTCTTCAATATACATGAAGACAACATCCTTTAATGAACAATAGTAAAGCTACCGATCCCTTTAATCTCTATTTTATCATGGATCTTAAGTTTACGCCCTCTCCGTTGGTCTTGCTCCCCATTAATCCAAACCTCATATTCACTTAAAAACCATTTCGCCATGCCACCGGAAGAAATAAGATCTGTTAGCTTTAAAAATTGTCCTAACGTGATCGTGTCCGTATCGATCTTCACTTCATTTTCCATATCGCTCACTCATTTCCCGAATAATCACTCTCCTTATTTTACTAAAAGAAGCACAAGAAGACAAAGAAAAGTGGGAAGAATAGTTAAACGTAGATCCTATGGAAACGCCGTTCTGATTTGCTGCCTATTATGCAAAAGGAAAATCCCGCCAGGTGGCAGGATTTTTGAAGAATATTAAAATGTCCTAACAGGCATATTCAATTGTAAAATCGTATCATCGTGTACAGATTGAATAATAAAGGGTCGCATAGCTCCTGTAAATCTAATTTTGATGTCTGTTCCTTCTACCGCTTTTAAGGCATCCATCATATATTTTGCACTAAATGATATTTTGAGTTCTTCTCCCTCAATCGACTCCGTATTGATTTGCTCAACAACCGTTCCGATTTCAGGTGTGGTGGATGATATTTCAATCTTCTCCCCCTCTATCGTCGTTAATTTCACGACATTATTCCGGTCACTTCGGGTCAATAACGAAGCACGATCAATTGCATGTAAGAAGTCTTTAGAAGGCAAAACTAATTGGGTTTTATAATCTGTTGGAATCAGTTTAGATGTATCTGGATAATTCCCTTCCAACAAACGGGAAAAGAATAAAAGATTTTTGAATTTAAATAAGATCTGGTTATCTGTGATCACGATATCTACTAAATCATTGGATCCATCTAGAATTTTACTTAACTCTATTAAACTTTTCCCAGGGATGACCGCTTGAAATGAGTTTTCCCCTGCCCCTTCAACAGGTGCTGTCCTCATCGCTAGACGGTGACTATCTGTTGCTGTACAAGTTAAAACATTATTTTCCACCAACCAGTTTACACCTGTCAAGATGGGGCGTGTTTCTGAGGTGGACACTGCAAAAACCGTTTGTCTAATTAGGGTTTTTAACAAATCGGCTGGTAACGAAAAAACATGTTCCTCTGGTATTTGTGGTAAGTATGGATATTCATCGGGATCTAAACCATTTAAATTAAACTCCGCAGATCCTGAACGAATAATTGTTTGTTGATGGTTCAATACTTCAAATTCAACTGTATCCATAGGTAATTTACGAACGATTTCTGAGAAAAACTTGGCATTTAAAACAATTCCACCTGTTTCTTGTACTTCTACAATCTCATCCCCGTTTTCTTCTTTTGGAATGAAAGACTCAATGGAAATATCAGAGTCACTCCCTGTAAAAGTTAACCCTTCTTCTGTCGCAATCATTTTAATCCCCGTTAATATCGGGATGGTTGTTCTTGAAGATACAGCTTTTGTTACATCTTGGACACTATCCATTAGTCGGTTGCGCTGAATAATAAACTTCATGTTTGGCCTCCTTCAGTCATCAAAAATTTTATAGTCATAATATTAATTATTAATAATAAAAAAATAGTAATAATAGTAATAGTACCTGTGAATATGTGGATAAGTCTGTGTATGACTAGATTTTACGGGTTATTCACATGTGGAAAGACTGTGCATGAAGGAAAGAGAATTATGCACAAGATCCCCATTATGAATTTTTTAAGGAAGCCTGAATCTCCTCTAGTTTACTTTTAAAATTGGAATCTGTTTCTATGAGTTTGGAAATTTTCTCATGCGCATGGATCACAGTTGTATGATCTCTGCCACCAAATTCTTCTCCAATTTTAGGCAGGGAGAAATCTGTAAGCTCTCTTGATAAGTACATAGCAATTTGTCTAGGAAAAGCAATCGACTTTGTCCTTTTCTTTGCCTTGAAATCTTCAAGCTTAACATTATATTCGGCACCGATTATTTTTTGTATATCTAGAATGGTAATTTCCTTTTGTTTTGCCCCTGGAATAATACTTTTTAATGCTTCCGCAGCCAAATCAGCATTAATATCTTTATTAATTAGAGAAGAGAAAGCGACAACGCGAATGAGCGCCCCTTCTAGTTCCCTTATATTTGTATCAATTTGGTTCGCAATGTAGAGCATGACTTCATTCGGAATATCTAATCCATCTGCTTTTGCCTTTTTTCGCAAAATGGCGATTCTTGTTTCTAAATCTGGCGGAGTAATATCTGTAATAAGGCCCCATTCAAAACGAGAACGCAATCGATCCTCAAGGGTTGGAATTTCCTTTGGTGGACGATCACTTGCAATGACAATTTGTTTACTCTCTTCATGAAGAGTATTAAATGTATGGAAAAATTCTTCCTGAGTTGATTCTTTTCCAGCAAGGAATTGAATATCATCTATTAATAGAATATCGACACTACGGTATTTATTGCGAAAATCGACCGCTTTATTGTCACGAATCGCATTGATAAATTCGTTTGTAAATTTTTCTGATGATAAATAAACGACTTTGGCATCCGGTTTATGTTCGACAATATAATGTCCGATCGCGTGCATAAGGTGGGTCTTCCCCATTCCGACGCCACCATAAATAAACAATGGATTATAGGCCTTGGCTGGTGCTTCCGCTACAGCTAAAGATGCAGCATGAGCAAATCGATTTCCAGCACCAATGACAAAAGTTTCAAAGGTATATTTGGGATTAAGCATATTTTGATAGACATCTACTGACTCTTTCTTTTCCACCTTTTGAATTGCGGGGGCTTTTTTCTCTTCTTCTTCTTGATCAGGAGGGATAATGAATTTTACGTGTAATTCTTCACCAATAATTTCATATAGGAGGCCAGCTAATAATTCTGTGTAATGTCCTTCTAGCCAATCTCTTGCAAATTCATTAGGCGCCGTCACAATCATTGTATCCCCTTGGAGCTTGTGAGCCTTCGTAAGCCGTAACCATGTATCAAAACTTGGTTTGCTTACCTTTTTTTCAATACTTAATAGAACTTGATCCCAAAGCTCAGCTATGTTTTCCAAATTTCTACCTCCCTTGCTTTAGGTCAACACCGCTGTTATATAACTGCGTCCCTTTATTTTTTAGTTGAAGTATAAATATACATCGCTATGAATGTGGGTAAATATATATATAAGTAGAAAAACAGTTTTCGACATCTTCCACCTATTGTGGACAAGTTTATTCAGTAGAGGTGGATAATATATCCACAAGATATCCACATCTGTGGATAATAGAATAAATAGCAAAAAGATGTCCAGAGTGAAAACAACATAATCATATCAAATAAACATGAACTAATCAATGTGTAGGAAGAAGTATCCCCAAAGTCAAGTATAAGTGGACGAAAGTTACCCACAGGCCGTTGGTTTGTGAAAAACTTGTCGATATCTGTTGTGGATAATAAAAGAACGTGTCGAAAATATCCACAAGTGGATAATAGAGAGGAAAATAGTCACGAAATAGCTCTGAGGATAAACTGAAATGAGAATGTGTTGAAGTTTTTATCATGATCATCCTTGGCCTCTTGACAACAAAACTTCATCTATTTATACTTATTTAGTATGTCTGCTAAGGAAATTTTTTGTTTAACCTCGAGGAGGTGTCATGAATGAAAAGAACATTTCAACCAAATAAAAGAAAAAGAAGCAAAGTACACGGTTTCCGTCAACGTATGAGCACGAAAAATGGTCGTAAAGTTTTGGCTGCTCGTCGTCGTAAAGGAAGAAAAGTGTTATCAGCGTAGACCACTGAAACGTCTCAGTGGTCTTTTTTTAGATTCTAGGTCTAGCTAATGATAGATCCGGAATCTACACTTTAATTTTTGAAAAGACAGATACTGTGGGTGAAAGAATGAAAAAAGGATTTAGAATCAAAAAAAATGATGATTTCCAAGCTGTTTTTAAAAAGGGCAAATCAGTCGCCAATCGACAGTTTGTTGTTTATATATTGAAAAAAGAGGAACAAGAAAATTTCAGGATAGGCCTCTCTGTAAGTAAAAAAGTTGGCAATGCGGTAAAACGAAATCAAATAAAGCGCTATATACGCCAAGTGTTTCATGAATTAAGCCCACAAATTAAAAGAGGAAATGATTATGTGATTATCGCGAGGAAGCCAGTAGCAGAGATGGACTATCATCAAACAAAAAAAAGCTTACAACATGTTCTTAGGCTTGGAAAAGTCCTAAATAAGTTGGAAAATAATTAAAAAAACGCCATTTTTTCACAACTTCTCCTTATAAAAATGGTAAAATAGCCAAAGAACTTAAGTTATAGTGCATGTTCAAAAAGGAGGATAAAAAGGACCAAGAAGTTCGAGGCGGCGCAGCTTCGAGCAGCGGAATGTATGAAGTTAGATACATGAGCAGCGCAGAAACAAGCCAACGAAGAAATTCGCAGTGTCATTTTTACCGGACTTTTTGAACATCCGCTTATAGATGAATGCTTAACGAAAACAGGAGGATAATAGGCTTGAAAAAGAGAATATTATGGATATCGGCTATTGTTTTAGTCGTATTATTGGCTGCAGGGTGTTCTACTATCGATAACCCTGATTATATTACGGCTGAAAGTACGGGATTTTGGAGCAAATATATTGTTTATCCATTATCATGGGTCATTACCACTTTCGCAGAAATGTTTGGCAATAGTTATGGACTAGCTATTATTGTCGTAACGATTTTAATTCGACTTGCAATCTTACCGCTTATGATTAAACAAACGCAAAATTCAAAAGCAATGCAAGCCATTCAACCGGAAATGCAGAAATTGAAAGAGAAATATAGTTCCAAAGACCAAAAGACGCAGCAGAAATTACAAGAGGAAACAATGAAGCTTTTTCAAACACATAATGTGAACCCTTTGGCAGGCTGTTTCCCACTTTTGATTCAAATGCCGATTTTAATCGGATTTTACCAGGCGATTATTCGGACTGAGGGAATATCGAAAGCGGGAGACTTCCTTTGGTTTGACCTAGGCGCACCAGACCCATTGTATCTGTTACCGATCATTGCCGGAATTACAACTTTCTTGCAGCAAAAAATTATGATGGCTGGAACAGGTAGTGCGAATCCACAAATGCAAATGATGCTTTATATTATGCCTGTAATGATTTTAATTTTTGCGATTAATTTTCCAGCAGCTTTAGCTTTATACTGGGTGGTCGGAAATATATTTATGATTGCACAAACGTATTTTATTAAACCACCAGTTGCTCAAACAAATACTCAAACGAATACAAATAAGGGAAAGGTGAGGGGAGCTAAAAAGTGAGAGAAATCACTGCTACTGGACAAACCGTTGAAGAAGCAGTAGAATCCGCATTGGCTCAACTAAACACAACAAAAGATCGGACAGAAATCACCATTGTGGAAGAGGGAAAAAGGGGATTACTTGGTTTATTTGGTGCAAAGCCAGCGATTGTAAAAGTAAAAGTAAAACCGACAGCGCTTGAAACAACAGTAGATTATGTAAAAACGATCTTAACGAATATGGAAATTTCAGCTGAAATAGAAATCGAACAAAAAGGGGAAAGACATGTCATTTTGCATATAACAGGTGAGAAAATGGGGCTTTTGATCGGAAAAAGAGGCCAAACGATCAATTCTTTACAATATTTAGCTCAACTTGTAGCAAATCGGCATGCGGATCCGTATATTACGGTGATCTTGAATCCAGAAAATTATCGGGATCGTCGGGAGCAAACCCTGAAACAATTAGCTGAACGACTTGCCTCAAAGGCGATTCAGTTACAAAAAACTGTAAAACTCGAACCGATGCCCAATTTTGAGCGAAAAATTATTCATACGGCACTAGCGGGAAATAAAAAGGTCCAGACAGTTTCCGATGGCCATGAGCCTAATCGTTATATTGTCATTAAACCAATTTCATGAACTTAAATGAGGAACATCTGCTATATATTATATTAGTGGATGTTCTTTGTTTATGAATAAAATAGCCATCCTTACCGAAAAAAGAAGGTAAAAGCTGATAAAAAATATTTCTTCCAATCGTGTAATATAAACAAAAACTATGTTATACACATAGGGATGATGATAAGATAGATCTAATAAGTTGGATGAAATGGATGGTGACCTACATGATTCAGAAAGCTCCATCAGAAAAAAATCGAGATTTTTGGATATTTCTGATCGCGGTGCTACTGTTATGGATTAAAATTTCGATTCTGTACAAATGGTGCTTTCATATATCTACCCAATCTTTTTGGGAAGCATTTTTATTAGAAGCGACCACCTTAGGGTCTCTTTTAGGGATTTTCAGTTTAGTCTTTTTATCCAAAAAACATCGACCCAAGCTATGTATATCGCTTTATTTTCTCTTAACCGCTATATTATATGGAAATGTGCTTTATTATCGCTTTTACATTGACTTTGTAACGATTCCAGTCCTATTCCAATTTAAAAATGTAGGCGGTTTAAGTCAAAGTACAATGGAATTGATCAAGTTTTATGATGTGTTTTTATTTCTGGATTGCCTTGTGCTTATCCTTTTAGCAAAACAGCAGGTGCTGAAGCAATACACCCTTTCCATCCGAAAAAAGGTGGTCCAAAGCACCATTTGCCTGACTGTAATTGTTCCGATTATTGTTTCATGTTTTTATCACTCAGGCTTTTGGAATCAATCTTATGATAAGGAATTGATTGTGAAATCTTTAGGGCTTTATTCTTATCATCTTTTCGATGTTTTTCAAAATTCAAAGTCCTCTATGAAAAGCGTTTTAGCTGATAGTAGTGAAGTGGAGGAAATTGCAAGTTATGTAAAAAAGAAGCAACAGTCAGGTACCGTCCCCGAATATCACGGTATAGCAAGCGGCAAAAATGTGATTGTGGTTTTTTTGGAATCAACGCAAGGCTTCGTGATGGATCGGGAAATTGACGGTCAGGAAGTTACACCTTATTTAAACCAATTAAAGAAGGAAAGTTTATATTTCCCTAATTTTTATCACCAAACAGCTCAGGGAAAGACATCTGATGCAGAATTTATTCTAGACAATAGTTTATATCCATTATCAGGTGGATCTGTTTTTGTTAGAAAAACGAATAATCATTTCGTATCATTACCGAAAATCTTAAAGGAACAGAATTATTATTCCGCAAGTTTCCATGGAAATGATGCCTTTTTCTGGAATCGGAAAGTGGCCTATGAATCATTTGGGTATGACCGCTTTTTCTCTAAAGAAGATTTTGAGGTAACCGAGGAAAATTCTATTAATTATGGCTTAAAGGATATCGAATTTTTCCAACAATCGATACCGTATTTATCAGAATTACCTGAGCCTTATTATGCAAAATTTCTAACGTTAACCAATCACTTTCCTTATTTGCTAGACCCAGAGGACCAATGGATATCTGAACCGGATACCGATCAAGGGATGGTGAATCGATATTTCACAACTGTCCGATATGAGGATGAAGCGATCAAAACATTTTTTAATGAAATAAAAGGATCGGAAATATATGACAATAGTATTTTTGTTTTATTTGGGGATCATTACGGTATTTCTAAAAGTTATTATGAGGCGCTTGGTAAGGTCCTAGGTCATGAAATTTCCCCTAATGATGATATGGAATTACAAAAGGTACCTCTATTGATTCATATTCCTGGGATGGAAGGGAAGGAAATCACGACTGTTGGGGGACAAATTGATTTGCGAGCTACGATTCTCGATTTATTAGGAGTATCGGAATCTGATGGGGCTTTATCATTTGGAAAAAGCCTGCTTATGGAAGATCCCAATCGATTTGTCGCCTTTAGAGACGGATCCTTCACGACAAATCAATATTCCTATATCGACCATACGTGTTACGCAAAAGAAACAGGAAAGAAAGTAAAACGAAATTACTGTTCTCCTTATTTTTCAGCTGTTCAACAGGAATTAAATGATTCCGATAAGATTATTTATGGGGATCTCCTGCGTTTTTTGGATTGAGATTTCAAAGGCTTGGTATTGTACCAAGTCTTTTTTTATGGAAAGGAATTCAGCAATGGAAATAGATTCTAGCGGTCCGGGTTATTGTTATTCACATGTGGATAAGTTAAAATAAAGGATACAGAGTTTTTTGTCCTGTGGATATTTTTTAAATCGAATAAAAAAATCTTTTGTGGATATCGAAAATTTGATATTCTAGTTATTTGGGAAAAACTTTTTACTAAGAGTAGCGCATTTTTTGAAATGCGATTTTTTATAAAAGAAGTTGGAGATAGAAAAGAGGTGTTAAAAATGGAGTTTGATACAATTGCGGCGATTTCCACGCCAATGGGAGAAGGAGCGATTGCGATCGTTCGTTTAAGCGGGGAAGAAGCGATTGAAATAGCGGATCAAATTTTTTCCGGAGCGGGGAAGAAGAAGCTAGCAGAAGTACCCTCCCATACCATTCATTATGGAACGATTGTCGATCCCAAATCAGGTGAATTGGTAGAGGAAGTCATGGTTAGCGTGATGAAGGCGCCTAAGACGTTTACGAGAGAAGATGTAGTAGAAATCAATTGTCATGGTGGGATCGTATCGGTTAACCGTGTGCTAGAGCTTGTGTTAACGGTTGGGGCGAGATTAGCGGAACCAGGTGAGTTTACAAAACGTGCCTTTTTAAATGGGCGGATCGATCTGTCTCAGGCAGAGGCTGTTATGGACTTAATAAGAGCGAAGACAGATCGGGCAATGAATGTCGCATTAGGCCAAATGGAAGGTCGCTTATCACAGTTAATTTCCAAGTTGCGCCAAGAAATACTAGAAGTTGTGGCACATGTTGAGGTAAATATTGATTATCCGGAATACGATGATGTAGAGGAAATGACACATCAATTATTGTTAGAAAAGGCTACCTATATTCGGGATAAGTTACAAGACGTTCTCCAAACTTCACATCAAGGGAAAATTTTACGTGAAGGTTTATCGACTGTGATTATTGGTAGACCGAATGTGGGGAAATCTTCTTTATTAAATAGTCTTGTCCAGGAGAATAAGGCGATTGTAACGGATATTCCGGGGACGACGAGAGATGTGATTGAGGAATATGTGAATATTCGCGGGGTACCTCTAAGATTAGTGGATACCGCCGGGATTAGAGAAACAGAAGATATTGTCGAGAGAATGGGCGTAGAAAGATCGCGACAAGTATTGAAAAAGGCGGATTTAATTTTATTAGTTGTAAACTCAGCAGATGATTTTACAGATGAAGATCGTCAATTGTTCAAAGCGGTGGAAGGAATGGACGTCATTGTCATTGCCAACAAAACCGACTTACCACAAAAAATCGATTTGGATGAGGTAAGAAGCTTGGCAAAGGATTATCCTTTTGTGACGACTTCTTTACTAGAAGACGAGGGCATTGAGACATTGGAACAGGCCATTGCAGAGATGTTCTTCCAAGGACATGTAGAAGCAGGTGATATGACGTATGTCTCCAACAGCCGCCATATCGCCCTATTAAAACAAGCATTACAGGCAATCGAAGATGTACTAATGGGAATCGACACAGGTACACCAATTGACATCATCCAAATTGATCTCACTCGTACATGGGACCTACTTGGTGAAATCATCGGCGACACTGTAGAAGAAAGTCTACTTAACCAACTCTTTTCTCAATTTTGTCTAGGGAAATAAGAAAAGCGGAGGCGACTGTCCAGCTGCGTACAAACTTTAAATTTAAGGATGAACGGCTAAAAGCGCGCTGTCCTGGCGCAACGCCGTTCTGACCAACATCCTGTTGGCCTAAAATAAATTAAACTTAAAAATTTTAAGGAGGATTAAAGCTTATGCAACAATATGAGGCAGGCCAATATGATGTCATTGTGATCGGAGCGGGCCATGCCGGATGTGAAGCGGGTCTGGCGGCTGCCAGAATGGGTGCAAAAACACTCATGCTGACACTGAATCTTGATATGATCGCGTTCATGCCCTGCAACCCTTCCATTGGGGGACCAGCCAAAGGCGTGGTGGTCCGAGAAATCGATGCACTTGGCGGAGAAATGGCCAAAAATATAGATAAAACGTATATTCAAATGAGAATGTTGAATACAGGAAAGGGTCCTGCGGTGCAAGCTTTACGGGCCCAAGCCGATAAGACTTTATATCAACAAGAAATGAAAAACACATTAGAAAGTGAACCCAATCTTACCTTGCTTCAAGCCATGGTGGATGAGTTAGTTTTAGAAGATGGTGTATGTAAAGGAATTATCACCCATACAGGTGCGGTCTTCCGTGGGGAAGCAGTCGTCATTACAACAGGTACTTTCCTCCGTGGGGAAATTATTTTGGGAGAATTGAAATATTCAAGTGGTCCAAATAATCAAAAGCCATCGATTAAGCTAGCCGAATATCTACAAGAAATCGGTTTTGAAATGGAGCGGTTTAAAACCGGAACACCGCCACGCATTAACAGCAAAACCATTGATTATAGTAAAACAGAGATCCAACCTGGGGATGAAGAACCACGGGCATTTAGCTATGAAACAACAAAATTCATTACAGACCAATTGCCATGCTGGTTAACGTATACGAATTTACAAACACATCAGTTGATTGATGAAAACTTGCATCGTTCTCCAATGTTTTCCGGTATGATCAAGGGAACAGGTGCCCGTTATTGTCCATCGATTGAAGATAAAGTGGTCCGCTTTAACGATAAACCTCGACATCAAATTTTCCTTGAGCCAGAAGGAAGACATACAAATGAAGTATATGTCCAAGGTTTGTCTACCAGTCTACCAGAGGAAGTGCAACATCAATTAATCACAACGGTTCCTGGTTTGGAAAATGCTAAAATGATGCGTCCCGGCTATGCGATTGAATATGATGCTCTTGTCCCAACACAACTTTGGCCAACATTAGAAACGAAGAAAATTAAAAATCTCTATACAGCCGGTCAAATCAATGGAACATCTGGTTATGAAGAAGCGGCCGCTCAGGGAATTATGGCTGGGATTAATGCAGCAAGTCGAGTGCTTGGAAAAGATGAGGTCATTTTAAGCCGGTCTGACGCTTACATCGGCGTTCTCATTGATGATCTTGTGACAAAAGGAACGAATGAGCCATATAGACTCTTAACATCAAGAGCGGAATATCGCTTATTGCTTCGCCATGATAACGCAGATCTCCGTTTAACAGAATTAGGTCATCAAATTGGGTTGATCCCTGAAGAACGTTATGAAAAGTTTATCAATAAAAAAGAAGCGATTGAAAAAGAAATCAAGAGATTTCGCTCAACCATTATTAAACCAAATGAACAAACACAAACTATCATCAAGGAAGCAGGCGGAAGCCCACTGAAGGATGGCATTCGTGCGGCAGATTTAGTCAAACGTCCGGAAATGTCTTATCAAAAGGTTAGCGAATTAATACCATTAGAAGAAGAGTTACCAAAGGATGTCATTGAACAGGTTGAAATTCAACTTAAATATGAAGGCTATATTGAAAAATCACTTCAACAAGTAGAGAAGTTGAAAAAACTAGAGAACAAAAAAATTCCAGAACAAATTGATTATGAAGCGATTAATGGGATTGCGACAGAAGCACGGCAAAAATTAATGAAAGTTCGTCCATTATCCATCGCCCAAGCTTCACGAATTTCAGGTGTCAATCCTTCTGATATTTCGATTTTACTCGTTTACATTGAGCAAGGGAAAATCGCAAAGATAGCAGAAAATGCGGCACAATAACAAAGATATCAAAGGAAGGAACGGCTAACACTTTAAGGATGCAGCCGTTCCGGCCTATATCTTGTAAGCCTATAGATAAGGAATGAATAGAATGAATGTGGATCAATTTGTCAATATGTTGGAGTCAAAGGGAATTCAACTAAATTCTCTTCAGCTTAATCAATTCGAACAATATTTTGAAATATTGGTTGAATGGAATGATAAAATGAATCTAACGGCGATCACAGATCGAGAGGAAGTTTACTTAAAGCACTTTTATGATTCGATCAGCGCCGCTTTCTTTATGGATTTCAAAGGACCCATCCGCCTTTGTGATGTAGGGGCAGGAGCTGGTTTTCCTAGTATTCCTTTAAAGATTTGTTTTCCTGAACTGCACATTACGATTGTTGACTCTTTACAAAAAAGAATCCGCTTTTTGGAGCAACTATCAGCAGAATTACATTTAGAAAATACATATTTTTATCATGATCGTGCTGAGACATTTGCTCAAAATCCTAAATTCCGCGCTCAATTCGATGTGGTGATGGCAAGAGCAGTAGCGAGAATGTCAGTATTGAGTGAATTATGTTTACCACTCGTCAAACAAGGTGGGCGTTTTGTGGCAATGAAGGCGGCCAATGCGGAAGAAGAACTACAAGTGGCGGAAAAAGCCATTAAACAATTAGGTGGAAAAACAGTCTCTGTCCATTCATTTGAATTACCGATTGAAAAAAGTGAGCGGAGCATAATTGTGATTGATAAAATTAAAAGTACACCGAAAAAGTATCCAAGAAAACCTGGAACTCCAAACAAAATGCCTCTAGAATAGGGATATAAAGCAGGAAAAAACCGAAAAAGATAGAATGATATGGTATAGTAGCATGTATACCACTGAAATCGGCAGTAAGATTTGCCTTTTTCATCAAAAAGGCCTACAAGAAGCAGGTCACAAAGGTGTTGCGACGTACAGGACGTACTAGTGCAGGCGAAGCGACAGGAGTCGCCGTACTGAGCCTGCCAGCAGGGATGTTGCGAAATTAGCCTTTGATCCTTAATTAAGCGTTCAAAACAGCCCTTCAAAAGCTGCTAAGAAATAGACCCCATACAGCCTTGGCTTATGGGAGATCAGCTGTAAGGGAGTTTCTATAAGGTGGTGTCGAAGGATGAAGCATCCTTTTTCTCGTTTGTTTGGTATGGGGGATAAAGAATTACCAGTAGATAAAGAGATGGACGAAGAAATAGAGGAAAAAGAAGAAGTACGAAATATCCCCACGACGAAAATTGTCCCAAATCGGTTTCAGCCGAGAACAATCTTTAATGAAGAAAAGATAGAAGAATTAGCAAGAACAATACGGACACATGGCATAATTCAACCGATTGTTGTTAGAGAGATAGAAGACGATCAGTTCGAAATTATTGCAGGAGAGCGCCGCTATCGAGCCATTCAAAGCCTTGGATGGGCAGAAGTACCAGCTATTATTAAAAATTTAAGTGATACAGAAACAGCTTCTGTTGCTTTGATTGAAAATCTACAGCGTGAAGAATTGACACCGATTGAAGAGGCAATCGCCTACGGGAAGTTATTAGATATTCATAATTTAACACAAGAAGCATTAGCCCAACGTCTAGGCAAAGGGCAATCAACTGTAGCCAATAAATTACGTTTATTGAAGTTACCTGAGGAAATCCAAGAAGGCCTGCTGCAAAAGAAAATAACGGAGCGGCACGCAAGAGCATTGATTCCCTTAAAAGATGTTGAGAAACAGGTCCAAGTCATGAATTTGGTGATCGAAAAGAATTTAAACGTAAAACAAACGGAAGAGCAAGTCGTGAAAATGTTAACGCAAAAGGAGAAGCCTAAAAAAAGGCGAAAGGCTATTAGTAAAGATATGAGAATCGCCGTCAACACGATCCGTCAATCTCTTTCCATGGTGACAGATAGTGGTATTAATCTAGATTCAGAGGAAGAAGATTTTGATGAATACTATCAAATCACCATTAAAATACCCAAAAAGGGCGCTAAAAAGTAAAAAAGATCTCTGTCAGTGAGATCCTGCTAAGGTAGAATAGGTATAAATGGAGAAGCTTAAAAAGTTTCTCTTTTTTTATTGCTTAGCGTACTATAAAATTCTAGCTTGTGGATAAGTACTAAAAGTGGGTATTGACATCCAGCTCCAGCGCCCA
>NZ_VTQV01000061.1 GCF_008764245.1 Bacillus subtilis | reverse complement strand
CAACCGCCTTCCGCTTTTCGTGGCTCACTGTGTTTCCTTTATCTCAGGCCAACAGGATGTTGGCCAGAACGGCGTTGCGCCAGGACGGCGCGCCTTTAGCCGTTCAACCTTATTAACCAAGTTTGTACGTCGCTAAACGGGCGCTTGCGCCTTTGGTCCTGTCGAAAATGTCCCTTCTATAAGATGGTGCCTAGTCTAATCCCGATAAAGGCGAATAAAATTCCAATCGTATAGGTGATGCCAAGATAGATCACAAGAGTTTTCCATTTTTTCTCGGCACGGAGCTGAATACTCTCCAATTTGAATGTGGAAAAAGTCGTAAAGGCTCCCATGAATCCTGTTCCGAAAAGCAACTGTAGCGAATGTGCAAGGTTAGCCCCTATGATCAGACCAAGTAAAAAGGATCCGCTTAAATTCACAATCAGTGTTGCAATCGGAAAAGAGGAAGGATATTTCCCTTTGATCCAATTGCTTACCCCGAAACGGACGATTGCGCCAAAGAATCCTCCGACTGCCACAAAAAGGATTGATAGCATCATGTACTTGTCTCCCCTTTGCTAGAACCAAATCGATAACCAAGCCACAAAAAAAGTAGTCCGCCCCATAAGCTAAGAAGAATATAAAGCAACGCGATCCCCCACTTGGAATTGATCATTAATTCGACGGTTTCAACACTGAAGGTAGAAAAGGTGGTGAAAGAACCAATCAACCCTGTCCCAAGCGCTGGGATCACGACTGGAGGAAGAAATTTCAGGCGTGGTAAAAGGAGCGTGAACCATCCCAATAGAAAACATCCAACCATATTCGTTAAAAAGGTTGCGAACGGAAAATCATATAACCATACATGTTGAAAGGAAAGGCCGATTAAATAACGTAAAGAAGCCCCGACCATGCTAGCTATTCCTACTGCCACATATTTCACTCTTACACACCTCTTTAATAAATAAAATAAACTCCACCAAAAATCTTTGGTAGGAGTCATTAGCGTTCTGTAGTTTTAGTGAACTCCATCGCCTATCAGAAATATATGAACTATATTTTAGCAAACGCTTCTAGATTTTGCCAAACGAGCAGGAAGAATTCCACTTCTTAAGAGGGGATATATTTAAAACTTACCCTGCTCATATGGTAAAATATTGGAAGGAGGGATGGACTTGATTTACATTGGTGTCACAGGCTGGGGAGATCATGATAGCTTGTACCCAGCCCAAATAAAAGCAAAGGATAAATTAGCGGAGTATAGCAGTCATTTTCCGGTTGTGGAGGTAGACGCTTCTTTTTACGCGGTTCAGCCGATTCGGAATGCGGAAAAATGGGTGAGGGAAACTCCGGAAAACTTTCGCTTTGTCGTAAAGGCTTATCAGGGAATGACGGGGCATCAGCGCGGGGAAGATGATCCCTTTGAAACGAAAGCGGAGATGTTTCAGGCTTTTAAGGAGTCCCTGCAACCTTATCAAGAAGCGAACAAATTAGCGATGGTGTTATTTCAATTTCCTCCTTGGTTTGATTGTCGCAAGGAAAATGTCGATTATTTGCGTTATTGCAAGAAAATGATGGGGGATCTACCGGTTGCATTGGAGTTTAGAAATCAATCGTGGTTCAGCCCCGCATATCGGAACAACACACTAAATTTTATGAAGCAAGAAGGATGGATTCATGCGATTGCTGATGAGCCACAAGCAGGCAATGGATCGATTCCGATCGTACCCATTGTAACGGATCCGAAGATGACGCTCGTGCGCATGCATGGTCGCAATGTCCATGGTTGGAATAAGCCAAATGATACGAATTGGCGGGAAGTCCGCTATTTATATAAATATAATCGTGAAGAGCTTTTAGAATGGAAAAAACGAATCTTACAGTTGCAAAAAGCGTCGAAGGAAATCATTGTCTTATTTAATAATAATTCGGGTGGGGATGCGGCAGGGAATGCCAAAGAGTTGCAACAGATGTTAGACATTGATTATGAAGGACTGGCTCCTAGACAGATGAACTTATTTTAGCACACCGAAATAAGCAGTCTGATTATAGACTACTTATTTCAGACTCTGACCCAATCATTTTGATCATGACGAGAAAGGGAATGTCGTTTGCCCTGAATAACGTCACAGCTTGAAAGCCTAAATGTCGATAGAGTTTAATGGCTCGCTCGTTGAACCCAGCTACAGTTAAGCGGAAAGCTTTAGGATTTTCTTTCTTTTGTAGGTGCTGAATGATAAAGGAAAGGAATTCTCGCCCAAAGCCCTGCCCCGTCCATTCCGGTTTTAGGCCGAGACCAATATCGATTATTTCATCCGTATTAGGATAAACGCCTTCCTCATGCCCTAAGTGAACTTGGGCAAATCCCCCTGTGCAAAAAAAGCCAATCAATTCATCCTCTTCAAAAACACAGGAATAATGAAGAAGCTCCTGTAATTCCTCTTCTTCGCCTTGTAAATTATAAAGCTCGTATGGGGCTTCATATTTCCATTGCGTGATTTCTCGTGCATAGGCTTCATTCATGGGTTTAACATGCACGGCGTTTCCCCCTTTTAGAAAATGATGGCGTTTTCGCTTGGTTTTATTATGAAATGCTTTGTGCAAATTGTCTAGAGTAAAACGACAGTTCGGACCAAAGAAAAAGGAGGGCTCACCCCTCCACATACTCCATTTTCTTTTGGTCGACTGTGTGTTGTTCTTTTGTTAATCGGAAGAAAGCAATCATGCCTATTAAGGACGTCCCAAATAAGATTGCGCCCATGGGGATCGCCGTTTCTTCATTGATTCCGACAAGAGGAGAGACAAGGGAACCCAGTAATAATGGCAGCATTCCTAGTACCGCACTTGCACTGCCGGCACGATGCCCTTGTTTTTCCATCGCTAATGTAAAGGTGCTGGTCGTAATCATGCCCATTGCAGTCATGTAGATAAAAATACAGATGACAAGGCTAGCAAGTGGCCCTTTGATCATTGTCATAATCAATAATAGACCTGTTGCCGATACGGCGATGATGACGGCCGTACGAAGCAGTTTCCGTTCATGGATGATACCCCCGAAACGCCCAATGATAAAACTACCCGTGATAATGGCTAATCCATTGATGCCAAAAAGAATACTAAAAACTTGTGGGGAGACCCCATAGATTCCTTGGTAAACAAAGGGCGTGCCAGATACATAGGCAAAACTCCCACCATGGATAAAGCCAACGGTTAATGCATAGCCCATAAAAGACCGATCCTTAAATAAACTTGTGATCGTTCTAACCGATTCCTTCATCGAACTTGGCAATCGCTTTTCAGGGGGCAAAGTTTCCTTTAAACGGTTGGCAATAAGCAGAACGATGCAAATCCCAAGGAAACTTAGAAAATAGAAAATTGTATGCCAACTTGCGAAAGGTAAAAGTAAGAGCGCTCCACCTGTCATCGGCGCAATCATCGGTGCTGCGGCATTAATGATCATTAAAAGGGCAAAGAATTTGGTTAATTCTCTACCAGTAAATACATCCCGTACAACGGCACGTGAAAGGACAAGTCCAGCAGAAGCTGTTAGTCCCTGTAATAAGCGCGCTATGACTAAGGTTGTAATATTTGGTGCCAGTGCACAAAGAAGAGAAGAAAGGACAAACAAAGAAATTGAAATCAATAATGGAGTCCTTCTCCCTTTAGCATCACTAATTGGTCCAATCAAGATTTGTCCAACCGCAAAGCCGATTAAACAAGTTGTTAAACTAAGTTGCACAAGCGATGCACTCGCATTGAGGTCACTAGCAATATCGGGAAAACTTGGCAAATACATATCAATATTGAGTGGACCTAAGATTCCTAGACTACTAAGAAGTAAAACCAATCCAAGCCGTTCTTTTCCTGTTGGATTATGAAGCATTACGGAAAACACCTTTCTACTATGAACTGCAAATAGAGTCAGTATACAGCAGAAAGGAGTGTCTGTCTAAAGGGATCACTTATTTTTTCCCTAGAAAAATCAGAATTGCATCACGAAGCAGTTCAGCCGCTCCTACTCCAACCTTGTCATAATAGGCTTGGAATCGTTCGTCAGCAACATACATTTCAGCTAGCCCAGCATGGGCTTCTTCGGAATAGTTCGACCATGAATACATGAGCCATTCTTTATGTTTCGCTGCGGCTTCGTGCGCTAAATGGGAGTGCGGATCCCCTAGAGTGAGTGCTTGCTTTAAAAGTTCAAAGAGTTCTTTTTCTAGTGATTGCATAGCGTTGTAGTCCTCTTCCGTCATGTTGCGTAATTTGGCATTAGATGCATCGATTGTTTGTTCCCCATATTTTTCGCGGATTTCTTCTCCGTACTTTTCTTCATTTTCTTTTATCATTTTTTCTTTAAAAGCGGCGAATTTCTCTTCATTCGTCATTGAATATTCTCCTTTCTCATAGGCGATTGTTTTTTCAATCGTTTGGATCAAATGGTCTAAGTGGATCCGTTTGTGCACAAGCTGGTCATAATGTTGCTGTAAAGCCTCCGTTTTATCAAACTGAGGATCCGTCATGATCGACACGATTGTGTCTAGATCAACATCCAATTCGCGAAAAAAACGAATTTGCTGTAAGCGATCAATCTGATCTTGCCCGTATATACGATAGCCGGAGCTATTGATTCTAGCTGGCTTCAGCAAATTAATTTCATCGTAATAACGCAAGGTTCGTGTGCTAACCCCAGCTAATTTTGCTAATTCGCTAATAGTGTATTCCATCATTATCACCTCCTGATGAACCCATCATAAACGTTTACGTAACGTCAAGGTCAAGCGGAAATTGCATTATTATTTTTATAAATTAAGGAATAATAAGCAGATACTACGAAAATGGAGGACTTTCCATGCCAGAATTGCCGGAAATGGAACATTATAAACTCTTATTACACGAAAAAATCCAAGGAAAGAAAATCACAGCGGTGGCGATTCAACGTGAAAAATCAATCAATCTGCCAACAGAGGCGTTTATTCAACAAGTGACTATGCAAAAAGTGATCGGGATTGATCGCCGAGCTAAATATTTAATTTTTCATTTAGAACATGGCGCTCATTTGCTGCTGCATCTTATGCTGGGTGGCTGGTTATTTTATGGAAAAGCGGAGGAAAAACCGAATCGGACCGTCCAAGTGCAATTAAGTTTTGGTGATCAGCATCTTTATTTTATCGGACTGCGATTAGGTTATTTGCATTATGTAACGACTCATCAGCTGCAGGAAGAATTGCAACATCTTGGTCCGGAACCGCTTGATCCCAACTTTTCCCTTGATACCTTTCTCGATTTGCTGCAAACAAAAAGGGGTGCTTTGAAAACCACGCTGATCTCACAGGAATTTATCGCCGGCATTGGCAATCGCTATTCAGATGAAATCCTCTGGCATGCGGCGTTGTTGCCGAAAAGAAAAGTGACTGAACTGGATCAAGAGCAAAAAGTCCGCTTATTTCAATCCATCCAAACGGTTTTACGTCAGGCGATTCAATTGGGTGGATATATGGACAACCCTTTTTATCAGGGGGATCAAAAAACAGGAGGGGCAATGGGAAGGATGTATGTGCACGGTCAGGAGGGGGAGGCCTGCCCACGCTGCGGTGCATCGGTTGTGATGACTGAAATTTCTTCGCGCAAAACGTTTTATTGCCAAATATGTCAAAAGTGAAGGAGGCGATGAGTTTGAAATTTGGTTGTCATCTTTCGATAAAACAGGGGTACCTAGGGGCGGCCAAACAGGCTATAGCAATGAATGCGGCAGCTTTTCAATATTTCCCGAAGAATCCGCGCAGTCTTGGGGTCAAGGATTTTAACAAGGAAGAGGCGGCACAGTGCAAAATGTTTTGCATGGAAAATGACTTAATATCAGTTAGTCATTCTCCTTATCCAAGTCACTTAGTCCCTCATGATGAGCAAAAACGGGAGAAAGTGGTGGCTTCTTTGTTGAATGATCTGGATATTGCGGAAGCGTGTGGTTCGATGGGGGTGGTCGTTCATTTTGGCAAGCCGCTCAATCGCGTTGATCCGCTCACAAGTTACCAGATCATGATTCAAATGTTGAATGACATTCTCCAGCACTGGGAAGGAAAAGCGAAACTATTAATTGAAAATAATGCGGGCGTGCCCGGGAGTATGGGGACGACTCTAGAGGAACTTGTCCAAGTCCGTTCGCTCTGTCAATATCCAGAAAAAATTGGTTTTTGCCTCGATACTTGTCATGCTTTTGCATCGGGTTTATGGACAGGAGATAATTGGCAGGATGTATTGGAAAAAGGACAGGCCCTCGGCTATTTCGAAGAGTTGCAAGTGATTCATTTGAATAACTCTAAATACCCCACACGTCTTGGCAAGGACCGGCATGCTCCGATTTTTAGTGCCGGTTTTATTAAGGAAGATCAATTTGACCAGCTTATCAAATCCCCGCAACTTCAAGATATCCCTTTTATTTTAGAAACCCCCAAAGAAGAATGCCCACATGAACGGGAGATACAGCTTCTGCAGGAAAAATGGGGAAGTGTGGAATAAAGCGTTGATTTATACTAAACTGGGGAGAGAAAAAGTGATGGGGGGAGGTTGCATGTTTGAAAAAAAGTAAAAAAGTCCAAAGTGCAGAGCAAGTTTCCACCTTTATCTCCGCCTTCAGATGTCCAATTTGTGGGGCTTCCATGAAGGTTGAGGAGCTTAAAAGCCTTGTGTGCACAGAAAATCATACGTTTGATTTTGCTAAACAAGGATATCTTCATTTGTTGCCTCATTCTATTAAAAGTCAATATGATACAGACTTATTTGTTGCGAGACGTAAGATCATAATGGCAAGTGACCTATATACCTCTTTTCATCAGGTCATGGCTAAGTTGATTCAAAAGCATGTGGATGTTTCTGAAGCTCTTATGATAGATTTAGGTTGTGGAGAAGGTTCTCATTTACAAAAGATTTTAGACGAATCGATGAATCAGAAGTTTACAGGGATTGGCCTTGATATTTCTAAAGAAGGCGTGATAATGGCCGCCAAACATTACGAACAACCGATTTGGTTAGTCGGAGATTTGGCCTATTCACCGATCGCGGATCAATCGATTGACGTTATTCTTAATATTTTGTCCCCTTCTAATTATCAGGAATTTAAAAGGATTTTAACTCGGAATGGCCTAGTGATAAAGGTCGTCCCTCGTGCAAATTATTTAAAGGAATTACGCGAAGCTTTTTTTGTACAGGACGAAAAAAAGGAGTACAGCAACGCCGATACCATTTCTTTATTTCAAAAGCATTTCCAAGTTTTGGAGAGGTTTCACTTTCATGATACCAAAAAACTTACGAAGGACGAATTAGAGAATTTAGTTAGCATGACCCCGCTTTCATGGTCAGCAGATCCGGAACGAAAGGAAGCGTTTATGAAGCAAGAATCTTGTAACATCACGATTGATTTAGAGATTTTAGTAGGGAAGAACAACATTGAATGAGCGATGTTGTTTGCTCTTTTAAGGAGGGAAAAGGATGACAGAGACTATTTATTACAGTCAAATGGAAACTGAGGACGGGGATGTTTTCCTCGCTGCAACCACGCAAGCGCTTTGTTATGTGAGTCCGCAAAATGAAGGTATGCAAGAATTAAAGAGTTGGTTGGAGCGCCATTATCCAGAAGCTCAATTAGTCAAAGATAAGGAAAAACTATCTTTTTACGAGACTCAGCTGCAAGAATTTTTAGATGGAGCACGGGAAGAATTTGCTCTACCCGTTGAATTGATTGGCACGGATTTTCAAAAAGCGGTCTGGACAGAGCTGCGAAACATCCCTTTCGGGGAAATCCATACTTATTCGCAAATTGCGGAAAGGATCGGTAATCCAAAGGCGGTTCGTGCGGTTGGAAGTGCCATCGGGGCCAACCCGCTTCTTTTCGTTGTTCCATGCCACCGAGTCGTGCGGAAAAATGGGGAAATGGGCGGTTTTCGTGGTGGACTTCCGATGAAGGAAAAACTATTGAAGTTGGAAGGACATGGATGATCTTTTTTATGGAAATATAATTAAATTTTACGAAACATTTGCTTTATTTTGAAGTCTATTGTATAGTAAGGCTAATTACATAAAAGTCCGTCCGGGTGCTTGAGGAATCAGGCTGAGATAGTAGCTATTATCCGCTGCTGACCGTTAATCTGATCTGGGTAATGCCAGCGTAGAGAGTGATACATTTATCATAGGGCCCTTCTCGTCGTCTGTGCATTTTGAGACGGCTTTTTTGTATTTTCAAAAAAAGAGGGGGTTGAGGAAGGTTGAAAAAATTAAAATTTACGGATTTATTGATTACTGTCATGCTTGGGGTTGTTTTTGGAATTACGATGAAATTCTGGGATGATTTATATACCTTTATTAAGCCAATGTTGCCGGTGGCTCGTCAATTAATTTACGGAATGTGGTTTATGGTCGGACCTTTTGCCTTTTTATTAATTCGGAAACCTGGTGTAGCTTTGCTAGCAAGTATTGCAGCTGCAGGTCTTTCCGCTTTTATTGGGCATGGGATCGAGGTCCTTATATACGGATTTATGCAAGGACTGGGAGCTGAATTGTTGTTTGCTGCCTTTCGTTATAAACGTTTTGGCATCATCGTCGCTGGTTTAGCGGGTGTCATGTCTTGTGTGGCTAGTTTCTTATTAGATTGGTTTTATGGGTATGCCAACCTGGAAGCTTGGGCCCTGTTTGTAAAGTATGGAATGCGTGTTATTAGTGCGTTCTTATTCACTGGGCTATTTGCGTATTACATTGTCAAAGCATTAGAAGCTACAGGGGTCACGAATCTTATTCGCCCTGTTGAAAAGGAAGAATACACAGCATTAGATAAATAGGTAGAAAATACAGCTGTTAAAGAGAAACAGGGCTGTAAATCTGGGAGACGATCGATGATTGAACGTTAATAATGTGTCCAGAGCGATTGGGCGCCGAGTTCCAGCCCGTTAAGCGCAGATTTTCGTTAGACTGATAGATTAGAAAAAGGGAGTCGACATATGGAACAGCAACAGGAAACAAAGTCACTTGGTGTCACGAATCTTCGTTTGAAATTTCCCAATGAGCCTTCCTTCATTTTTAAGGATCTGTCTTTCTCCGTTGCACCGGGGGAGAAGGTTTTATTGCTAGGCCCAAGTGGCTGTGGGAAATCAACCTTGCTCCAAGTTTTGAGCGGAATTATACCTGATTCTATTGAAGTTCCCCTGAAATATGATTCGATCCAATTACCTGAATCATGGGGTTTTGTTTTTCAAGATCCAGATACGCAATTTTGTATGCCGTACGTGGATGAAGAGCTCGCTTTTGTATTGGAAAACTTACAGATTCCAAGGAGCGAGATGGATGGACGAATCAAAGAGGTGCTCGCGATGGTGGGATTGCAAGGACTTCCCATCCATACACAGATTCATGATTTATCGCAAGGCATGAAGCAACGATTGGCATTAGCTTCGGTATTATTACTGCAACCAGATGTCCTCTTCCTTGATGAGCCATCTGCCTTGTTAGATCCCGATGGAGTAAGCCAAATTTGGGAATCTGTTCAAGAAGTGGCGGCAGAAAAAACAGTGCTGATTGTGGAGCATAAAATTGACCAGATTGCGGATTGGGTCGATCGCGTCGTGCTTTTTAAGGATAATGGTGAAATTTTGGCAGATGGTCTGCCAGAAAACATTTTCCATTTCTACAAACAGGAACTGATTCAATACGGAATTTGGTATCCGGAGGTTTGGGAAGATTATCTTGCGTCCCCATCCTATTTAAGTTTAAAAAAGGCAAGAGGAGACGAATCCCCGTCTGCTCAACCAATGTTAAAGTTGGAGGAGTTTATCGGCTATCGGGGCAGTGAAGAAAAAATTCGCATTCCAAAAGCAGCGGTTGTCCCCGGGAGTTGGATTGGCATCATTGGAGAAAATGGCGCGGGAAAAAGTACGTTTCTATTAGCTTTAATGCAATTATTGCGTACAACAGGCCAATATGTATTAGAGGGGAACACAATCCAATGGAAAAAGCGAAAAAAGACATTACCAACAGGTTTATCTCTTGTTTTTCAAAATCCCGAACTTCAGTTTGTGACGAATTCGATTGTGGATGAGCTCGCCTTTTCAGAGCGATTAAAAGGGATAGAAGAAAATTCGTTACGAAAAAAAATTCAACAGCTTATGGATATGTTTCAGCTACCTACAAATGAAAAGCGGCATCCTTTTCAGTTATCAATGGGGCAAAAGCGACGATTAAGCGTTGCAACGGCCTTTATGTCAGGGGAAAAGGTCTTGTTACTGGATGAACCGACATTTGGGCAAGACGCGAAAAATACCTTTATGATCTTGCAACAGTTGGAGGAGTTACGGAGAGAGGGGACGACGATCATGATGGTGACGCATGATGAGCAGATTGTGGAACATTTTGTCACCGAGGTTTGGACGATTGATCAAGGGGCATTAGTGGATGTTTCCAAACGAAGTCCCCAACAGTTTAAGCGAAAGGAGCGATTACATGCAGGAGCTATTTACTCCAGTTAAAGAAACGTGGCTTTATCGTGTGAATCCTGCTGTAAAATTTGTTCTCTTTTTTCTTTTGTTACTCATCGTTCTCTTTCAGCGCAACCTTGCATTTGTTTTTCACTTAACACTTTTATATGGAATCCTTCTATACGGATGGAGCGGCTATTCTTGGAAGAAATTGTGCCTATTTTCCATACCAATGGTTCTTTCTTTTATTTCATCTGCGGTGACGATGACTTTATTTGGGAAAGGAGTGCACATGTGGTGGGCCTGGGGACTTATTAAAATTTCAGAAGAGAGTCTCAATTATGGTTTGTTATTGGGCTGCAAAACCCTTTGCTTTGGGATCATTAGCTTAACATTCTTATTAACCACCCGGCCGATCATGCTGTTTTATGCTCTGATGCAGCAATGCAAGCTTGCGCCAAAGTATGCCTATAGCTTTATTGCTTCCGTCCGGCTGTTGCCGATGATTGTGGATGAATTAAGGACTCGCTCAGATGCCTTAAAGGTAAGGGGCGTTCATTTTTCAAAGGGGATAAAAGGAGGATTAGCGCGTTTGCGCCTTTACATGATCCCCTTATTTGCTCAAAGCATCCGGCGTGCCCAAAGAGTCGCTGTTGCGATGGAAGCGAAAAGATTTCAAATGAGTGCAAAGCGAACATATTATTATCCTACTGTTTATACAAAAGTGGATATTGTATTTCTTACAGCTGTTGCTATCTCATTGTTCTCAGCTTATTTTTTAATGGGAATGATCCCGTACAAATCTCTGACAAAATGGCTACTCCCGGCGTTACCACTGTAAACTACAAGCAGGAGTGTGCATTTTTTTGTGGATGGTGGCTATATACAGTCTTTCCACATTTGTATTCATTGGCAATCAATATTAAAATGAATACAGATGTTTTAGAGGATGTTCAAAAAGGGAGGATCAAAAGCTACATTCGCGACCTCCTGTTTATCCTCCTTTTTGAACCCGCAGTTTAGGAAAATGAGGTGGAAAGACGATGATTACATTAAAAACAGAAAGAGAAATACAGTTAATGCATGAAGCAGGTAAACTGTTGGCTTCTTGTCATAAAGAGATTGCGAAATTAATTAAGCCAGGAGTTACGACAACAGAAATAGATCAGTTTGTGGAGAAGTTTTTGGCGGACCATGGAGCCACTCCTGAACAAAAGGGGTATAAGGGATATCAATACGCCACTTGCGCGTCTGTCAATGATGAAATCTGTCATGGTTTCCCACGTGAAACCCCCCTTAAAGAAGGAGACATTGTGACCATTGACATGGTGGTGAATCTTAATGGCGCCTTAGCTGATTCAGCATGGAGCTATGCGGTTGGGGAAGTCTCTGAAAAGACGAAGAAGTTATTAGAAGTGACTAAAAATGCCTTAAATAAAGGAATTGAACAGGCTGTGATCGGCAATCGTGTGGGTGATATTGGTCATGCGATTCAGTCTTACGTAGAACCACAAGGATTTTCCGTTGTTCGAGAATTTACCGGGCATGGAATTGGTCCGACTTTACACGAAGCGCCGCAAATTCTCCATTACGGTCCAGCAGGAAAAGGCTTGCGCTTAAAAGAAGGCATGGTCATCACAATTGAGCCAATGGTCAATGAAGGTGTATGGCAATCCAAAATGGATAATAACGGTTGGACAGCAAGGACAATGGATGGAAAACGCTCTGCCCAATATGAACACACATTAGCAATCACAAAAAATGGTCCTTTAATCCTCACAGAACAATAAGTGAAAAAAAGTCACATAGCAGCTACATCAAGCTCTATGTGACCTTTTTGTTTGTTTTTGGTGAATTTCGGTTACATAGGGTGATTCTTAACGCCCGGAATGAGATGAAATCTTCAAAAGTGGTCATATAAGCGGGTTCAAAATACCCGAAATAAAAAGTAAATCGCCAAAGTGGTCATATAGGCAAGTTAGGAAATTTAAATACGCTTTCCGGTTTCGTTTAAAACCAAAAAAGAAGCCGCTATGACGGACTGCTTTTTAGACTTTTTTACTCGGTTAAAATCATGACGTCATGCGCATTAATGGATACGGTTCCTTTGACTGTTTCTCCGGTGAGGAGATCGCGTTTTTGCGCGCTTCCTAATTCGAACTGGCTAGTTGTATCGTTATGGTTCATAACAAATAAATAAGTTTGATCTGCTTTTACCCTTTGGGAAACTTCCACACCAGGATCGGAAGCTAGGAGCGGTTTTATTTCTTTGTCCACACAAAGATCCGCCATGAAATTCTGTAAGAATTTGCTATCGGGACTGGAGGCAATGTACCACGCTTCCCCTGCGCCGAATTTATTTTTGGTCACTACTGGCATCCCTTTGTAGAAATCATCTCCATATTCAGCGACAACCTCTGCTCCTTCAGGGTGGATGAGATCGAAGAGAATATTACATGGGTATTCTCCCTCTAAATGGTCGGTTTTCTCTTTGATGACGATGCGGTTATACACATCTGGATGAAGAGCATCAATTTCTTCCGACCAAATGCCCAATAGCTTTCTCAGTTTACCTGGATAGCCGCCTGTTGTGACGAGATCGTGTTCATCGACAATGCCACTAAAGAAGGTCGTCACAAAAGTACCGCCGTCAGCGACGAATTTTTCTAGTTTTTCATGATAATTCCCTTTGACCATGTATAGAACAGGGGCAATGACAAGGTCATATTTGGATAAATCTTCGTCAACACCAATCATATCGACCTGAATGTTCTGTTGATAAAGGGCATCATAATATTTATGGACTTCCTTCACATAATCTAATGCTACGGATGGACCACTTGTTAAATCAATGCCCCAACGGTTTTCCCAATCAAAGACAATTGCTGCTTTCGCTTCCACGCGAGCATCAATGATGTGATCAGAAAGTTGTCCTAATTCTTTTCCTAAAGCAGCTGTTTCCCGGAAAACACGGGTATGCTCATGACCAACATGTTCGATCACAGCCCCATGAAATTTCTCTGTTGCCCCAATGGAACGACGTAATTGGAAAAACAGCACCGTATCAGCTCCGCGCGCAACCGCCTGATAGCTCCATAATCTCATCACACCTGGACGCTTAAGAGAATTATAGGCTTGCCAATTTTGTTGACTTGGTGTTTGTTCCATCAGCATGAAAGGCTTGCCACTTTTGAGCGCTCTCATCAGATCATGCGTCATCGCTGTCATGCTGATGGGCGTGTCAATGGAAGGGTAATTATCCCACGAAACAACATCCATTTCTTTACCCCATTTGAAATAATCTAATTCTGGATAAAGCCCCATTAAATTTGTGGTAATCGGAATATCTGGAGTACGCTTGCGAATGGCATCCCTTTCAATTTTAAAACAATCTAGTAAACTATCAGATTGGAAACGGCGATAGTCAAGAGAGATTCCCTGAAAGTTGGTACGGTTTCCATCCCATTCTTCACTCAATGCGTTTGGTGGAACAATTTCATCCCAATCGTAAAAAGTATGGCCCCAAAACGCGGTATTCCAAGATTGATTCACCGCTTCAATCGACTGATAGTGTTCCTTTAGCCAATGACGGAAAGATTCCGCACAGTTATCACAATAGCAATACCCACCATATTCATTATTCACATGCCAAACTAAAACGGCCGGATGATCCTTATATCGTTCAGCTAGTTTTTCCGCCATTCTTTCTGAATACTTACGAAAGGTTGGGCTATTCGGGCAAGAATTATGCCTTCCCCCAAACATTCGCTTCCTGCCATTGTAATCCACCCGTAATACATCCGGGTACTTTTTGGCCATCCAGGCAGGATGCGCAGCAGTACTTGTTCCTAAACAAGTATAAATCCCATTTTTATACAGGCGGTCAATTGTCGCATCCAATGCGGAAAAATCATATGTATCTTCATCGGGTTGATTGCGTGCCCAAGCAAAAACATTCAAAGTCGCAACATCTATCCCTGCTAATTGAAACATGCGAACGTCTTCATTCCAGACTTCTTCCTGCCATTGTTCAGGGTTATAATCTCCCCCATACCAATCTTTGGTAATTTTTGATTTATCATGCCATTCCACCTCTTTCCTATTTTAACCACATCTTAGCGGTTTCATCTGAATCCGTCAACGAGAAAATCGAAACGTTTGGATTGAAAGTGGTCATTTTAAATTAAAAAACACAAAATCATCCACTTTACTGCCTTAAAATCACTAATTTTGAATGATTTTTAAACTAATTTGTTGTGTATTTATTAAAGAATGCCTGTGCTAACATTAATAGTAATAATGTATGAAAACGTTTTGAATAACGGTGTTCGGGGAAAGTGTTGCCTCCATTTTGTTTGGAGATGCGGTTCCCTCCGGAATATTAAAAATGGACATGATAAAGACATTCGACAATTATCGGCCATTTTCATTTATAATATAAGGGGAGTGGCTGGAGGTGCTTTTAATGGAAGGACTTGTGTCAATCAATCTCTCCAATTAAAAGAAATGGAAGCGTCTATCATTTAAGAAATATGGTTTTGGTGTATTGGAGAGGATCATCTGAAGTCTCTGTGTCAGTGGAACTTAGTTAATTCAACATTGGGATAGGGTGAAGGCAGTGAACTACCTGAGTCAATTAACTCGGAGTTTTACCAATCGTAAGGTAAAGATAAAATTATTAGGAATCTACTTAGCTGTAACTGTTATTCCTATCCTCCTGATTGGATTTTACCTCAACTATAGCATGAGAAATGTTGTCCTTAATAATACGATTAATGAAGTGGATGCGAATGTCGATAAGCTAGAAATGAGATTAAACACTATCTTAGATCGTGCCATTAATATCTCAGACCAAATTTATATTAGTGACGATTTAAAGAAAGTGCTAGAGCAGGAATACGACAATAATCTTCAAATTTATAATGCCTATGCATCCTATCCGATTTTTAATAACTATTTACGCTATTACAATGAAATTGAAAATATTCGCTTTTACATGACAAAGGAAATGATTACGAATTCACAATTTGTCTATGCGGATCAAGAGACGAGAAATCAGGCTTGGTATCAAAAGGCGATCGAGCGACAAGGAAGAATTTCTTGGGAGTATATGCAGGACAAATGGACGAAGGAGTCTTATCTTACATTAACCAGATCTGTCTATGGAAATAATCGCGAATTATTAGGCGTATTAGCGATTGCAATTTCGCCCGATAATCTGACATCTATATCGAAAAGTGAGTTATTTGATGTGTTCGTCTCATTAGATAGTGAAAAAATCGTTCATAGCAAGGATCCGCGTTATTTAGGAGAACATCCTTCTTTTATCAAAAAAGCGGATATCCAAGATCAAGAATCGATTATTTATGATACGGAATTTAAGCAAGAAAACTATAAAATCTATTTGCGTTCTTTTAAGCCTAGCAAAACATTAGCAAACCAAATCCAAATTACTGCTTTAATTCCGATTGAAGATGTGATTAAAGACTCGAGGAAAGTTTTATATAATGGCTTTTTGATTGTTACAATTTGTTTGATTGTCTCGATCACACTGATTGGTCTCTTTATCAAATCATTCGATAAACGAATTTATCAACTGCGAGATGCCATGAATAATATCGCCAAGGGAAATTTCGATATTAAGGATCGAAAATTAGGCGGTGATGAAATTGGACAGGCGTATGAAGATTTAGTTGTGACAGCGGATAGTATTAAGGAATTAATCAATGAAGTGTATATTCATAAAATCAATGAAGAACAATGGAAGAGAAGACAAAAAGAGTCTGAATTTAAAATGTTAGCCAGCCAAATCAATCCCCATTTTCTTTATAATACGTTAGAAATGATTCGCATGAAGGCGCTAATTAATCAAGATCAAGAGGTAGCTAGAAGTGTGATGTTGCTTAGTCAAATGATGCGTTCTAGTTTAGAAGTTTCCGAGCAACCGATTTTATTAGAATCGGAACTGAAACTCATCAAAACATATTTAGAAATTCAAAAAATGCGTTTTGGTGATAAAGTGAATTTTAGTGTTGCGGTCGAATGTGATATTCAAGACTATTATATTTTCCCATTACTTCTGCAACCAATCGTTGAAAACGCCATTATCCACGGGATCGATCGAGAAATGGAAACGAGTATGATCAAAATTAAAGTGTATAGAACGGCTGACAACCTTGTAATCGAAGTGAAGGATAATGGGGTAGGCATCGCGCCTGAGAAATTGATGTTATTAAAGAACGCCTTAGATGCATCAGAAGATACTGCCCAACAAAGTAGTGGGATTGGCATGAATAATGTCAATAAAAGGATTAAATTATACTATGGTGAAGATTATGGAGTTGACATAGCGAGTGAGTATGGGATTGGTACGGTTGTCACATTGTTCTTACCTTCAGAGAAAGGACCGGATTCAGATGCGGAAATTATTGATCATTGATGATGAGCCCATTATCCAAGAAGGTTTAAAACATGTTATCCCATGGTCTGAGTATGGTTATGAAATTTGTGATGTAGGGACTAACGGACGAGATGGTTTACATAAAATTCGTTTACATCAGCCAGATTTAGTCATGCTTGATATTCGCATGCCCGGGTTGTCTGGTATAGATATTGTGAGTCAGCTAAAGAAAGAAAATTTTAAGACTAAATTTATCATTTTAACCGCCTATTCTAGTTTTTCTTATGCAAAAAGACTAATGGGCCTAGGGATTGAACATTATTTACTAAAACCAGTAGTGGAAACAGAGTTAATACAGGTGCTTGAAAAAATTGACCAGGAACGAATAGAGGAACAGAGGTTACAAGAGCAACTGGCTTCTTATAATCAATTGCATGAAGAACGAACATTGAGGGCCTTGTTGGAGGGGAAGCGTGAGCATTTTTCCGACTCATTACTAAAAAAGTTAATCGGGAAGGAATTACAACTTGTTCGGATTTATGGTGATTTACAACAGCGCACAGATCAATGGCTGATGGAAAGAGTTACTGAAAATGATCAGCATATCAAATGGATTAGAAAAGACGGTTTTGACCACTTGCTGTTTATTCAAAAAGATCCCTCTTTTGCAAAGCGATTTATAACGAAAATGAGAAAGAGAGTTCGAGAAAATAGCGGACAAGGGATTGTTTTAATGGTCGCAGATCCGGTTGACCATCCGGAAAAATTATCGACTGCCTATCGGCAAATCAAAGAATTAATGCATCTGCATTTCTGCTTTAGTGAACAGGAAATTTTACATTATCAACAGTTTACAACGTATTCAGAAGTAGTGAAGAAACCAGATGAGGAAGATAGTAGAAAAAAGCTCTATCATTATATAGAGTTCGGAGATCAGCAGAATATTAAGAAAATCGTAGCTGATCTAGAAGATTATTACCGAGCTAGCCGCTTTTCAAAAGATAGAATCAAAGTGGAAATCTTCGAGTGGTGTGTATCACTCCTTGATTTGATTCAGAAAAACTATCCAGATTTAGATCCAATTGATAAGGATATTTGGGCAAATGAAATAAATCATCAACCCCATCTTCAAGCGATTATGCAATGGATTGTGAAGGAGCTATTATTCATCAGTGAATCGATTCATGGGGAATATCCGACAAAAGGACATATCGTCGATAAGGTGAAAGAATATATTCATTTTTATTATAGTGAAGATATCAACTTAAAATATGTGGCAGATTTATTTCATTACAATAGTGCTTATTTAGGAAAACTATTTAAAAAGGAAACCGGAGAGTATTTTAATGTTTATTTGCATCAAGTAAGAATTAATAAAGCAAAGGAATTATTGGTGCTTGATAAATATAAAGTCAATGAGATTTCTAAGTTAGTTGGATATTCCAATGCTGATTATTTTTACAAAAATTTTAAACAGTATGAAGGGATGAGTCCGAAGGAATACCAAATGAACCAACGAAAAGAAATCAACAGCTAACGAAGAGGGATAAGTATGGCTAAACCTGTGACAGACAGACCAGCATATATGATCATGAAGTATCTGTATTATTTTTTTATGACCAATCTTTATTTTATTTTATGCAATTTACTATTTTTTATCGTGTTTTACTTAGCCGATTTTGTGTTTGAAAATATTTTATTGTTTTATATAACGTTGATTCCGATGGGACCAGCGATGACAGCTGTTCTTTCATCAATGGGCAAATTAGTGAGGGAGAAAGACATTCAGGTTACGAGGGATTTTTTTAAAGCGTATAAACTCAACTTTTGGCCAACGATGAAATACTGGTTGATTCAGTTAACGATTTTATTCATTTTGGCGATTGATATCGGTTACTCTACGAATCACGGTAATATTTTTTCCCCTGTATTTTTTATCCTAATGATCGTCTGTGTATTTATTATGATTTATGCTTTTCCAATTATTTCAAGATTTGAAGTGAAATTGAAAAATCTGTTTATCATTTCAATCTATTCCAATTTCAAATTTTTTAAAGCAACTCTTTTAAACATTACAAGTATCATCGCTTTTGCCATTATTTATTGGTATTTCCCGAGTATAAGCTTTTTATTTTCGATCAGCTTAATCGGCTATTTTGTGATGTTAAATTTACAACAACCATTAAGAGAATTAGAGATGAAAATGTCTAAAGGATAGGCAGATGGAGGAACGACCTTGCGAAGACTTAATATGAAAACAATCAGTCTATTCCTAATCATGATCCTCGTGATCGGCACGCTGCTTGCCATATTCAGTAACAAGGAAGAGCAGCCAGTCGAGCAAGCTTCTCAGGAATCAGAAGAGAAGGGAGAGCAAACGCAGGACAAGCAGCAAGCCCAGCCAGTTCTTTCGCTTAAAGCGGATCAGGTGCGTCGTATGACGCTACAAAATGGGAAAAAGATGATTGAACTCGTGCCAGACTCCCCTTATTCAGAGGAAGAAGTTCGGACCAATTTGAGTGGATGGTATATACATCAACCTTATCAGAATGTCTATAGTGTCAAGTACAATCCGCTTGTCGACATGTTGTATGGAGTAGAAGAATTAGCATGGGAAGAAATCATTGGCGAGGAAGCAAACCTTGAAAAGTATGGATTAAAAAAACCGGATATGAAGTTAACTTTTGAATCGGAAGAAGGGGAGGAAACCATCCTTATTGGTGATCAGGCCGGGGATGATAAGCGTTATGCAAAAGTAAGTGACAGTGAGCAAATTGGAACGATTGCGGATCGCGCTTTACTGCCTTACGAATTACAAGCGTTTGACCTGGTCGAGAAGTTTGTCAAAATCATTGCGATTGATGTATTGGCGCAATTGCAAATCAATGATGGAGATGAGGAATTTTTAATTAAAATTGACCATCCAATTGAACAGGAAGATCAAGATTCCCCACTCTTTTTTATCAATGATCAAGCAGTAGAGGAAGATATTTTTAGAAATTTATATAAGGATATTGCCGGACTATCTATAGATGACACTGTAAATGATGCGACTTATCATAATCCTGAAGCGACGATGATTTATACGATTTTTAATCAGGAGCAAAAGAAGAAAAAGGAGATAAAAGTGGAACTAGTTTCTTATGATAAGCAAAATTTTGCTGTATTTTTGAATGGAAAAGCTGATTTTTTACTAAAAAAATCAGACTTTGAAAATATGCTCAAAAAGATCAAGCAAGCATAACGCAGGAAGCATTCGATTATTACGTACAAACGTGAAAATCGAATGCTTCTTTCTATTTTTACGATAAAAATAGAATCGTATATCTAATTTTTACAGGAAATTTACACTTTTTTATTGGGTATAAAGGGAAAACGATTTCAGATAACATTATAGATAAGGAATGAATAGTTAGTTTTTTTGTAAATGAGGGGGGAAAGGTGTGGCAAAAACAGCTATAGATTTAAAGGGAAAAACAAATAGGCCATTAAACAATACTTGGAAAAAAATGAAAGGTCAAAAGGCGTTAATTTTAATGTCTTTTCCATTTGTCATTTGGTTAATCGTTTTCAAGTATATACCTCTCGCTGGATGGACGATGGCTTTTCAGGATTATTCACCCGCTAAAGGCCTTTTTGACCAAGAGTGGGTTGGACTAAAACATTTTAAAGTCCTTTTCAAAGAGGATTTATTTTATCAGGCTTTGACGAACACATTAGGGATGGGGGTTTTAGGTCTCGTTTTTGGGACGCTTACATCCATCGGCTTTGCTTTATTAATCAATGAAGTAAGGTTAATTAAATTTAAGAAATTAACGCAAACGATTTCTTATTTACCCCATTTTGTTTCGTGGGTTATCGTGGCGAATATTGTCACAACGATGTTAGCTCCAGAAGGAGTTGTAAACAATTTATTAATGGCCACAAATATCATTGATAAACCGATTGGCTTTATGTCCAATCCAAATATGTTTTGGGGCATCGTGACGGCGGCTGACGTCTGGAAGGAAACCGGTTGGAACGCGATCATTTATTTAGCGGCGATGACGGGTGTAGATCCGCAATTGTATGAGGCGGCAAAAGTGGATGGGGCAAGTCGCTGGAAGCAAATGTGGCATATTACATTACCAAGTATTCGACCAGTCATTATCGTCTTGTTAATTCTAAATATTGGCAACCTGATTAATATTGGTTTCGAAAAACAAATGTTATTAGGAAATAACATTGTTGCAGAAAAAGCATTAGTGATTGATTTGTATGCGTTAAATTACGGGATCGGGATGTTCCGATATTCCTTTGGTACAGCGATTGGAATTTTCAAATCGGTCATTAGCGTGATTTTAATCGTCATTTTTAATAATCTTGCCAAGAAAACAGGGGATGGCGGAATCTATTAAGACAAGGAGGACAGCAAAATGCAACGTTTTAAAAAGATTACACTTTTTGACCTTATTCTTTCCATCGGCATGATCATTGTCATTATTATTACGCTATATCCCTTCCTTAATATTTTGGCTATCTCATTGAATGATGCTGTTGATACGGCTAAAGGTGGCATCCATATTTGGCCAAGACAGTTTACATTCGCAAACTATACGGAGATTTTTGGTAGTAATGACAGGCTTCTAAAAGCTTTTATCATGTCGGTGACAAGAACAGTGGTAGGGACAGTGACGGGGATTATTGCCAGTACGATGTTGGCCTATACATTAAGTCGAAAAGATTTTGTATTCAACAAGCCAATCGCAATCTTACTCGTATTAACCATGTTTGTTAGTGGGGGATTGATTCCCGACTATATGTTGATTCGGAATTTAGGCCTGATCAATGAATTTGCCGTATACATTTTGCCGATGTTAATTAGTGCTTTTAACGTCATTATCATTCGCTCCTTTATGGATAATTTACCCAAGGCTTTGGAGGAATCAGCTAAAATGGATGGGGCGAACGATTTTACGATCTTTGCTCGTATCATCTTGCCTTTGTCCATGCCTGTAATTGCGACCATTTCATTGTTTTTAGCTGTAGGGCAATGGAATAGTTGGTTCGACACCTATTTATATGCAAGGTCGAATGAGAATCTTACGACTTTACAATATGAATTAATGAAAATATTAGATAATGCTAGTACGTCTGGAGGGGCTGGTATTAATGCGCAAAACGCCGAATTTATTGCCAAACAGACGAATCCACAATCTTTAAAAATGGCGATTACGATCATTGCCACAGTTCCAATCTTGATGGTCTATCCTTTCCTACAAAAATACTTTGTCACAGGATTAACCTTGGGAGCTGTTAAATAAGGTATCAATTTTTCATTGATATAAATAATAAAAGCGCAAGCGCCCGTTTAGCGACGTACAAACTTGGATAATAAGGCTGAACGGCTAAAATC
>NZ_VTQV01000060.1 GCF_008764245.1 Bacillus subtilis | reverse complement strand
TGAAAATATATATATAAGGGCCATTCCAGAAACTCAGTTTTCACCGACTTTCTGGACAGCCCCTTTTTTTCTATGGAGCGCTTCTCTACTAGTGTCCTATGATAATGCCAACATCCTATCCAAAGCTAACATGGCAAAAGAGGATGTTTTTTCATCGACTTGAATGATGTTTCGATCTTCTCCTTGCTCAATTGAATCCAAGCACCAAGCAAGATGGGGCAAATCAATTCGATTCATTGTCAGACAAGGGCACATATGTGGATTCAGTGAGATGATTTTTTTATCAGGATGCTGCTGGATGATTCGTTTGACCAGATTCATCTCTGTGCCAATCGCCCAGGCTGAACCTGGCTCTGAGTTTTCAATCGCCTGGATAATATAATTCGTCGAACCAGCTAGATCTGCAAGGGCAACGACTTCACGGCTACATTCAGGATGGACAATAATCTTCATATCAGGATGATCCTCGCGCACCTGTTTCACATTAGCTACGGTAAAATTCTCATGCACCGAGCAATGTCCTTTCCAGAGAATAACTTTCACTTTCTCGGGTGGCCCATCAAAGACCAATTCGTTTTGGATGGGATCCCAAACTGCCATTTCATCCAAGCTAACACCTAAGTTATAAGCCGTATTCCGCCCCAAATGTTGATCAGGTAAAAAAAGAATGCGTTCTTTTTGCTGAAAAGCCCACTGCACCATTTTTTCCGCATTAGAGGATGTAACAGTTGCTCCCCCATTCTCTCCGACAAATGCTTTAATGGCAGCCGTTGAATTCACATACGTCAAAGGCAGAATGGTATCGCCAAATAGAGTCTGTAGCTTCTCCCATGCCCGTTCTGTTTGATGAATATCCGCCATATCCGCCATGGAGCATCCTGCCCGCATGTCTGGTAAAAACACCTTTTGATGTTCTGTCGTGAGAATATCTGCTGTTTCTGCCATAAAATGCACACCACAAAAGACAATATATTCTGCTTTACGATTCTCCTGTGATAACTGTGCAAGCTTCAGAGAATCCCCGGTTGCATCTGCAAACTGAAATACTTCATCCTTTTGATAATGGTGGCAAGGAATAAAAAGCTTGTCACCCATTTTCTTTTTTACTTTTCGAACCCGCTCTTCCAACTCCCCCGTGGACATATTTCTATATTTTTCAGGGAGTGCATTTGTCTGTAAAGTTTCTAATAGATTCATTCCATATCCTCCTCTTCATGGCAAATCTTCCGACGTCTTGTTAACCTTTTGCTCTTCTCCTTATTTTTAGCATGGTGAACCCCGGCGCCGTTACGCTTTTTGATCTTTTCTCCGATTTCAGGGACAGCCAACCCCCTCGACGTTACGCTTTTTGATCTTTCCCCTGATTTCGGGGACGGCCAACCCCCGCGCCGTTACCTTTTTTGATCTTTTCTCTGATTTAGGGGACGACCAACTCCCGCGCCGTTACACTTTTTGCTTTTCTCTCTGATTTCAGGGACGGCGGACCCTTTTTCTTTCGAGTTTTTATTCAAACGTAACGTTTGCGCTAATATCCAATGCCGTGACAGAGTGAGTGAGAAATCCTAGTGAAATATAATCCACTCCTGTTTCGCCATAGGAGGCAAGGTCTTCTAGTGTAATGCCACCAGATGCTTCAGTGACGATATTTTCTGGCACTTCTTTGATCCACATTTTAATCTCATCAGGGGTTCGATTATCAAACATAATCACATCGGCCTGCGCTTCAATCGCTTCTTGCATTTGTGCCTTTGTCTCGATTTCGACTTCGATTTTTACCATGTGACCGACATTTTTTCGAGCTGCCGCCACAGCCTTTCCAATCGAGCCAGCAAAGGCAATATGGTTATCTTTCAACATGACTGCATCATACAGGCCAAATCGGTGATTTACGCCACCCCCACATCGAACCGCATACTTTTCCAACATCCGCAAACCTGGTGTTGTTTTTCTTGTATCACATATTTTCGTATGATCACTATTTAACAAATTAATAGCTTCTTTTGTTTTTGTCGCAATGCCGCTCATCCTTTGGACCAAATTCAGAACGACTCTTTCCGCTTGTAAAAGATCTGCGACTGTTCCGCTAATTTCCGCAAGTAGTTGCCCTTTTTCAATCCAGTCCCCATCACGAACCTTCATCTTGATATCCAGCTGATCCACAAGCAAGGAAAATCCCGTGCGGACCACTTCTTCCCCGCAAAAAATTCCATCGGCTTTTGCAAGCAAAGATAGCCGTCCCATTTGTTCTCTGCTAAAAATACTACTGGATACATCTCTATCCCCGATATCTTCTAAAAAAAATTGTTTAAGTTGCTGCTGTAATTTGATCTTGTTCATATACCATTCCTTCTTTCACTTTCCGATTGTGAATCAATCGTTTTCGTCTCCAGTTGTGATCATCTTCACATGGAAAATCCATTCGATAATGGCCGCCACGGCTCTCTGTTCTATGAAGTGCTGCCTTTGTCACAAGGGATGCTGTTATGACTATAAAATAACGAGTAAGTTCGTCTTTGTCCATAAGATCGAGATTTCCGCTCCCGGCATACTCTCCCACAAATGACTCTAACCATTGCAACTGTTCTGTTAATCCTTCCTCCGTTCGTACAATGCCCACATGATCCATCATCTTCTCTTGAATTTCCTCTATGGTTGGTAAAGGCTTCCCCATGCGTTTATCTGTGGACTCCTGCCAATAAGAAGATTCGCTACGAATCCTCTTAGAAAAAGACTGGCTGTTCAACCACTGGGCGAGACTTTCTCCCATAACCAACCCTTCCAGTAAGGAATTACTAGCCAGCCGATTGGCTCCATGAACGCCTGTACACGCGACCTCTCCCAATGCATATAACCCTTGAAGACTACTTCTTCCGATAAGATCTGTTTGAATGCCCCCCATTAAAAAATGGCTTCCAGGGACAACCGGGATTCGCTTTTCTTCCAAATCCAGACCATTTTCTTGGCAAAGGCGTGAAATCGTTGGAAATCGCTTAGAGAAATCTTTGACTTGCGAAATATCTAAATAAATATCCTCTCCTTGTGAAAGATGTTCATAAATAGTTTGTGAAACAATATGTCTCGGTGCTAAATCCGCCAGCGGATGAACACCTCTCATAATTTCCTTTCCAGTCTCTGTCACCAACCGTCCTCCCTCGCCGCGAACAGCTTCTGATACAAGGCCTTGCGTTTTTCCATTCACATAAAGGAGTGTCGGATGAAATTGGATAAACTCCATATCCACAATATTTGCACCAGCAAGATACGCAAGTGCGATCCCATCACCAGTCACTGTTTCTGCATTAGAACTATAACGATACATTTGGCCACATCCACCTGTCGCAAGTACAACATGATTGGCTATAAAACAATGAATCTGATTATTTTCGTCCTTTGTCTTCACACCAACACAAATATCTTTTTCTACTAAAAGCTCAAATGCAAAATGATTTTCCATCACTTTGACATGATGCGGTATACGGGGAAGCAAATGATCTATGATCGTTTTTCCTGTTGCATCGCCACCACCATGAATAATTCTTTTTTCACTATGAGCACCTTCCATGCCAAGGAGAAGTTTTCCTTTTTCATCTTTATCAAAGGGACATCCCTGCTGTGCTAAAGATTGTATAAGGGATGGAGCCCTATCAGTTAAGCCCTCAACAGCACTGGGTTCATTATGAAATCTCCCTGCCTCAAGCGTGTCGAAGTAATGTTTTTCTGAACGGTCCGGGTCCCCTATCGCTGCCGCAATCCCGCCCTGTGCTAAATAAGAATTCGATTCTTGGATATGTGATTTTGTGATAATCATCACATTGATATCATGACGAAGCTTGCAAGCTAATTGCAGTGCCGCAACCCCACTTCCTATGATCAATACATCTATCTGATTCATGAGCCCCTCCTTTACATTTCTATTCACAAATTTATTGCATGTGTCTTGACACATATATTTACATATATTTAAACTTATGACAAGAGTTTTTTAAAATAATACTAGATAAGGAGAGAAAACATCATCAAATATTTCGATTATGCGGCCACTTGTCCCCTTGATCAAGAGGCAGCTCAATTATATATTCAAACGGCAACCGAATTCTTTGGAAATACAAGTAGCCTCCATGATACCGGTAATCAGGCACAGCAACTATTGGAAACATGCCGAAAAGAATTCGCACAAATGCTCGGTGTCCAAACAGAAGGGATTTATTTTACAGGTGGGGGTTCAGAAGGGAATTTTTTAGCGATTCATGCTCTGCTATCATCCCCTCTAAAAAAAGGGAAGCATATCATTACCAGTATCGCGGAGCATGCTTCCATTCATAGTACACTGGAAAAATGTAAACAGGATGGATACGAGGTAACTGCCCTCCCCTATGATCAAGACGGACATATTAATGTAGAGAAACTAAAAGATGCGATCCGCGAGGAAACTGTTTTAATTACGATCCAACATGGGAATGCAGAAATTGGCACAATCCAGCCAATTATCGAAATAAGCAAGCTATGCCGGGAAAAGGATATTCTTTTGCATAGTGATTGTGTGCAAACTTTTGGTAAGCTAGACATGCAAGAAATTGCTCAATCCGTTGATAGTTTGGCGATTTCAGGACACAAATTTTATGGGCCGAAGGGGGTTGGGGCTGTGTATGTCCATCCGCGCCTTCATTGGCATCCCTTTTATCCCAACACGACCCATGAGAAAGGCTTCCGTCCTGGAACTGTGAATGTGCCGGGGATCGCAGCAATGACCTTAGCTGCGCAAAAAGCGATTGCTAATTTTGAGGAACAGCAGGAGCATTTAATAAAACTTCACGATCTATTCCTAAGGACCATCAAAGACAAGGCAACGCAGATGAAAGTATATCCTTCCGATCTTCCCTCAATTATCGGTCTAAGAATCAAGGGGATCGAAGGACAACTCGCGATGCTGGAATGCAATCGCAAGGGATATGCGATTTCAACTGGAAGCGCCTGTCAGGTCGGCAGCCAAGCTCCCGCTAAAACAATGACAGCATTAGGCGTAACTGGAAAAGCTGCGAAGGAATTTATCCGCATTTCCTTTGGAAAAAATACGAAAGTCGAAGATGTACAACAATTGGGAGAAACGCTTATCAAGATTATCGCTGATCACGGAGGCTAAAGAGGTGAATAGATACTTTATAAAACGAATATAGACAAAGTCAAATTTGACTTTGTCTACCCTTTTACAATTTGGCCAATCAATTTTATTACGAATTCCTCGATCTGTCTCCTACCTGTGGATTTTCGAGATTTCCTTTTAAATTGGCTCGATAGTTCCAATAATTAATTCCTAATCCAGCCAACATTCCAATAATAATCACCGCATACCCGGTATTGGTCCTTGTCGTTAGCCCATACCATAAAACAGCAATATATAAAAACACAACCAAAATTCGGATGATAAAATACTTTTTCATGGATTCGAATGTCCCCTCTCGTAATCTATTCTTATTATAACAAAAAGGGACCTTAATGGGGACTCAATATCTATTACGATGGAGTAAGGACTGATTACCCTATTTGGCGAATACTTTCTTTTATCGGCGAACTTTCAAAATCCTTTAAATGAATCGATATTTCAAAAGTACCTTTTTCAAAAAAATAGGGTAATCTTCTCCGAAACCAAGGTTGCATTGGCAAGTCTGTCATTTCCTCTTTGGAAACCCATTTTAGCTCTCCTTCAGGCGGGTTTTCTAACAACTTCCCTTTATACTCAGTCGCTACATAGTTAAACACAATATAACGATAATGATCATCTACTAAAATATATTCATCCACGCCTTTATAGATGAGGTCTTCAGGATTCACAAGTAATCCCGTTTCTTCTCTTAATTCCCTTACTGCACCTTCAGCAAAGCTTTCTGTCAGTTCGATTTTTCCTCCAGGCCCCAAATACCCTGGAAATCCCAATTTACTTGGACGGTTAACAAGTAATATTTCTCCTCTTTTTTCATCATGTACAATTACCATTGTTAAGAGTGTAGCTTCAATCTTTTGCATACATAAACCCCATTTTTGCATATCTATTCTATGGAGCTATTATACCAAAGATTTCTACTATTTCTATATATTTTGCCAATCTACCAACCATTGATCGCATATTTTTATTCGGAATTTTTAATTAAGCAATAAAGCCGTTTGCGTAAAGCATTCAAGCTGTCTAATTCGCTTACTGGGCAAATATTTTGTTCAATCACATCTCCACCAAAGTCATGAATCAATATGCCATTAAAACAAATTTCTGTGATTTCCTCCATTGGAGCATGGCCAAAATACCCTTGCATATAGGCCTTATCGAATTGAAATAACTCACAGACGATCAATGCCTGTTCATAGACAAGAGGAGCTCTTACAGCATCAGCAAAATCGATAATATGGATGGTATGATCATCAGCCAGCAAGAGATTATCCCTATTTAAATCACCGTGAACAAACACGCTTTCACCAAAGTCATGGGATTCAATATAATCCAGTCGCTCTTTTTTAAAATTCTCAGGATATTTCTCCCAGCGCTTTTGCCTGTTCACATCATGGATCACATTGACGTCGTTAAAAGGAACACATGGAGTATTCATTGTATCTGTGATGTTACGTAAGTCTTGTCCAATAGCTAATTTGTCTGCAAATGTTAAAGAGTGATGTATTTTATTTAATTCTGTCCCCCGGATATATTCCATAATCAAATAGGAAAAGAGATATTTATCTTCTACAGACCCACTTGCGACCAGTTTCGGTACAGACACACCAAGCTGTGCTGTTCTCCGCATCGCAAATAATTCTGTAGTAAAATCTGTTGTACTGTCGATCCCGGATTCCGCTGGAGCAAATATCTTAATCACATATTCTCCTACCTTGAAGACAGCATTTGTTCCGGGTGTACAATGCTCTATTTTCGAAAAAGCAAGCTTTTCTTTTACAAATATCGATCGTATTAGCGGTTCAAACGTCGGGATGGATTGAAATAATTTCCCCCATGATTCCCAGCCGTTGATGTCAGCCGTAAATTGATTCATTAGTATGTTCCCCTTCGTGTTTAAGCATCTTTAATCTTTGCCTGAATAAGCGCCTTCGTCTCCTCCACATTATGCAAATCCTTTTTTGGCAAAATATACGCACTGACAGAGCTATTATAAAGATAGATCGAATGCTCATCCTCTTTTATCATTTGAATACCCGACCAGGTGACTTTCGTTTCCTTTTTAGGAGTGGTATCAACGATCCCCTCTTCTGACAAAGTCATTCGATGCTCCCCTAATAAATCTTCATTCTTCCCCTCTCTGATCAATTTCTTCGTATTCCGGATGATAAAGCGATAAAAATACTTCGGATAGAAAATCACCCATAATATACTTATTAGTAGAAAAGGGATAAATACGCCCAAGAAAGATATTTCTGTCATTTTTGAAAAGAGATAAGAAATGACGATAAAGAGAACTGGAAATAAAAATCGTTGAATATTCAAGGCTCTTTTTACGGTATTTGAATTCTTAACGTGAAACAAATTAAAATTCAGGTAATCTTCTTCTGTTAAGTTATATTTTATCTCCATTCAAATCCCCCTTTACTTTTACAGAAATATCCAACTAAACAATTGATAGATGGAATACACCACAAACCCGAGGCCAAAATTATTTCTCTTTCATACGGACATGAATTCACCCCATATAAATAATTAATCAGACGAATTCCCTATTAATTCTGAATAATAGCGAACAAGTTCCGGGTATTCATGTATCTCTTTTTTACCTAATTCGCTTATGGTGTAAGTTCCTCTTCGAATTCTGTTAAACCAACCATTATAGTTTTTATTGAGGGTGGATAAGGTCTTCTCCCCTGTCCCCAAGTGACGAAGTGCTTTAGGCGATAACGGGCCAAAATGTTCAAGACAACAAGCAATGTGGATACAATTTTCTTTATATGCTGTCATAATTTTGGTATTATGACTCCCACCAATATTATGGTCCCCATGCCTCCCCTTAAGTTCTTTGAGAAGTTGGCTCCTTTTGTTCCTACTCCTTTCCATGCTCTTTTTTCGGTCAAAAGAGGATGGGGGAATTTTTATCTCTACCTGATCATTATTACGCTCCAATGAAACGATGATTAGACCCAATTCAAGTCTTCTTATTAAGTAACATATATTTTTCCATTTCTTCGAGAATAGACTGTAATTAGGTTTGGGAATAGCGATGTAAACGAGATCAGATAAGCGTTGTCTTATGGTAGCTTGTACAAGGAGTTCCACACTTAAATTAAGCTTTAGCTCAACAATAATCAGCTCATTCTCTTTCACAGCGATTAAGTCACAATGGTTCACTTCTCCATAAACCTCATAATCACGTTGGATGAAGTAGTTTTGAATCGGCTGATATAAATGAGTTTCGTATAATTTTCCTGTTTTATGTTTCATCGCTTATCAATACACCCCTAAAAAAGGCTGAGGATAAGTCCATTGAAGACCCTATCCTCATACTTTTACTTGATGAAAGTCCGATAACATATTCTTATTTCTCCAAATTATTAAATCGGAAAATAAGTTTATCTCCATCAAAAGTTTCTCCATGTTCCTCCAGGTACATCCCATTCGTATAATTGGAAATCGTCTTTCTCCAAAATTTTTGCCCTACGATGTTTTTTTCTGATGGATTTGTAAACAATTCCCAATTCCCTTTAAATTGTTCAAACACTTTATTTGCCGCATATTCAGCAATCCCTTGACCCCTTAAAGATTGAATTAAAAAGAATTCATTTATAAAATAGTCAATTCCTTTATTGCAATGTGGTGGGGTTGCGATGAGGATAAACCCCGCTGGTTTCCCATCTACTAAAATTAAGTAGGGAAATAAAATATTTGGCTTTTCCCACCAAATATTTTGCACTTCATACTGATCACTCAATGTTTGGAATTCATCACTATCTTCATAAATTCCATGTGAATTTGGAAGTCTGCTATAATGTCCTGACAGATCATATAGATACAAAGGATATAAGTTTTTTATCCTATAGGCTTCATTCTTATCTGTTAATTGTACATCAATTTTCATTGGGTTCTCCTTGTTATCTGAACTACAAATTTTAAAATCTAAATACTGCTTATCCATATCCATTCAACAAAGCAAAAAGCGACTCATGCCCAAATCTCGTTTTTCCTTCTGTTAAAATTTGCATAAGAAGGTCATCAAGTTCATTTGTTAATAAATGTAAAGATTGACGAACATATCCTTTTTCAAATTGATCAAGCGCCACAGGCAGCTCTTCCTCATCTAAAATAGACCAATCACCATTCGGAAAAACCAAAACATCGATAATTAAATCTTCAAAAGTGACAAGGGAATCTGTAATAGAAGTGTTTTTTACAATATTAAAATAGGCCCCTAAATAATGGCCATTCTTGTCTCGCCAAATGTACAAATTATAAGGGCGATCTTCCCAATAATAAGCCAGCGTATAACTCCCTACTGGGATGGTTAATGCTCTTTGATCGGTCACCATCGAAAAAGACTCTTGGATCTTATGGAAAAGAACTGCATGTTTCTTGTCCGCTTGCAATAATGCACAATGATACTCTACAATCGTCGCATCATAGCGAATTTTTCTTTCTATCATATTTGGTTTAATTGTATGTACAAATATTGGTAAATCCCCCTTTTCAACGTGATGCTATCACCGCTACGTTCTTTTACGTATCTACTTTTCTTTTAATCGGATATTCGCGAACGATTAAGTAACGAAGAAACTCTTTCCGTCCACTCTCCCTCCTTATCAGCAAGCAGCGTGTCCCACCCTAGGTCCATTGCCCCTATAAAATTTTTCTCCTGATCATCAACAAATAGCACAATTCCATTGGCTTTAAGGTACTTTTGAGTTTTTTCGTATATGGCAATTTCCGGTTTACAAACTCCAACTTCTGCGGAAATCGTTACACTTGTTACATAGACTTGGATCAGGTTAATAATATGTTCGATCCATTCGACCCGATGATTGCTTAACAGATGAATATCAGCCACTTCACTCCAGCTAGGAATCTCTTTCATAGCTGGTAAAGGTATGATCATCGATAATAATTGATCTCTAGCCGATTCAATATGGAGATAGGGGATTTGCCTTTATAAGTTTAACCAAAAGTCTTGTTCTGTGATCTGCCCTTTCCATAATTCTTCACGGATCTCTTTTCTAAATTCAAGCAATTCTTCATAACGCACATCATAAACGGTAGATAAATAGCGCCAAAATGAAGGGGAACAATTAGTTGACAGTACTCCGGCGATATCTAAGACTAAATCAGGTTTTACCTTCATTTTTCTCACTTCCCAAAACTTCTTTCCATGTTTGGACAAAATCCTTCACACTTGCATAGCGATCATGCCGCTCTTTTTCAACAGCTTTCATGGCTACTTCGTATAAGGATTGAGGAGCCAAGATCTTGGAGCCAAGCAAAATCATGTGGTTCTTTTAGCGAAAAAGACACTTGATCGAACGATACAAGACTGCTCATTTCATCCCTCCGATTGTTTCCCTTTGTTATCTATATTCGCTTCTAAGAAGGAGAAATCCTTTTAGCGGGGTTCAAGATTCTTTCAATCTGTTGTATAATACAAACATGTTTACCGGAGGTGATAGACGATGGCGAGTAACCTGCCGCCAGAATTGGTAGCGTCTCATGCAAAGCCTATTATAAATCAGGCGATTCTTTGCATGAGGTGGACAATTAGATAAAAATCGCCTAATGATAATGGCTTTGCCCCTTATTTTCAATTGACTACAATAAGGAGCTGACAAAATATGATAAGCCATATGAAAATAGAACCATTTATTCGAAGTGATCAATATCAGTTTATAAAATTTCAAGTAAAAAATATCACAGATCTATTTTGTAAATGTTCTTCGTCTTCTTTAACGAAAATCGGAATGATATCAAACGAGCTCTAAGATTGCTTTATTAGTTTTAATGTAACATATATGCCACTGAAATTTGTTCGTTCCATTAAATTTTTTTCAAAAGAGATGCAAAATAAAATTACGAAATGGTTCACTTTCTTCTTGCTCATACAGAAAAGTCCTTCTTCCATTCAAGTGTCTTCATTGGACCGGCCTATTGCAAAAAGTCGAATAAACAGCAAAATCTCCACAACGCCTTTTAGGGACACAGCAATGGCCATAATCTTCATCCAAAGAATTAAATCCGGCTGATAGATTGTTAGGACATGCCAGATGAGTACGACATCTGTTACAGTCATTCCAAAAATGGCGACAGGGCATATAAAATGTAGCGCGAAAACTAGAATGAAGCGCCAAATTGCAGCGGCCAAATTCGATTAAGAGCGCTAATGTCTAAAATTTCGGGGTTAATCCGACCTGAAATCCCTTATCATAAAGGAATTTCAGGGTCTGATAATAAAAATATTGGAGAGTCTTAATCCCCACAATACAAATTTAACTTACAAAACTATCTAGAAATTTACTTGCTTCACTATTAAACTTCCACATTACACCAAATTTATCGATTAACATTCCAAAACTAGCTGACCATGGAGTAGAAGATAACGGCATGATCACAGTACCACCTTCTGATAGCTTTTCGAAAATTTGTTTATTCATCTCTGGATCAGCATCAATGATACTAATTAAGAGAGCATTTCCCTTTATGACTTCGCCAGTCACAGCTTGCATAGAGGGCAGAACATCAGAGAGCATTAAAACATTCCCTGAAAACTCAATACGAGATTCCATAATCATGTTTTGCTCCTCTTCTGTTAATGGAGCATTTGGGTCTTGATCAAAAGCACCAAATCTCACTTTTTTTACGCTTGTTGCTTGTAACGCCTTTTTATAAAAGGCTAACGCTTCTTCTGCTTTTCCATCAAATTGTAGATACGTTATTGCTTTCATCATTTATTTCCTCCTTTTCATATTTGCAGTATAATAGCACATAGGTGACATATGTATGTCGTATATAGGAGGAAAATATGAAAAAAATTGAGAGACTTATCTCGATCGTGATGATCTTATTACAAAAAGAGGTTGTTTCGGCATCAGAATTTAGTCGACTTTTTCATGTAACAAGACGAACTATTCAGCGTGATATGGAAACACTAAGTTATGCAAACATCCCTATTTATGCCAAATATGGTGTTGAAGGCGGATACACACTGATGGAAGAGTATAAATTCGATAAACGATTATTAAATAACAAAGATATTGAAAATATACTCGTAGCTTTAGGGGGTTTTGAGCAACTGATTACGAATCAAGAAATTCAAACGACTATTCAAAAAATCAAAGGAATGACCAGCACAGATATAGCTCCAAAACTTGATTTATCTTTTTATGATTGGGCAGGGAGAAGTCAAATTAAAGAAGATATTTTATTTATCAAACAAGCCATTGAAAATAATTGGTTATTAAAGTTTGAGTATGTAGACCAAAAAGGAAACATAACATATAGAGTCGTAGAACCCTATATGATGTATGTAAGTGAAATGCATTGGTATCTTTATGGTTATAGTTTAGAACGGGAAGACTATCGAACATTTAAAGTGACGAGGATAGCAAATATCCAAAAAGACGGTTTTTTTGTTCCAAGACCTGATAAAGTTTTGGAAGAAGAAAAGCAACATAATAAACAGTCAAATTTGGTTAGTGTACAGCTATTGATAGATGTTGTTGTAAGAGATCAATTTATCGAGAGATACGGAAAAAATGTCGTAACAAAAGTGACTCCAAGAAGTTATCTTGCGACTATTGAATTACCTGAGAATCAATTTGCCTACCAGTTTTTAGCGGGATTCGGCAATAAAGTTAAAATTATAAAGCCAAAAAGCTTTATTGCTAAATATTTGAATATTTTGGAGGAGACAGTGAAACTTTACAAATAAAATGTTCACCGTTTGGTATCTCTCTTTAGTATGGGTATCCTGATTTCAAATCTCTTTCTCTGTCTCCCATCAAAACCTTTTTATTATACGCTCCCCTATTTTCACTATGATATCAGCCTCTTGAGCTGACTCCTTAGGATAGTCTCGACACATTCCATTATTGAAGCATTGTGCAAAAGAATCATCTGCACATACGGACGGAATCGCTGCACACGGATCAAACGATGGGTTCCTCAACACTTCGTAGGGTCGCATCATATCATGGTCTTCATGCTCAAGCATATGGCAATGCCATGGGTAGATTCCAGTGTAAGGGCCAAAACGGGCAATGATCCGTGTGACCATTCCCGGGTCAACACGTACTGTGTCTTTCCAGCCACGTTCATTTGGTAGAGGTGGGATTCGATCTCCTATTACCAACGGTTCTTTTGGATTTTCTGGATGAAGGGGATTTCCACTAAACTTCGCTTGGTCTAGGATTTGAAAATGGACGAGATGCAGGTGAATCGGGTGCGAATCGTTAGTCATATTGTAAAACTCCCAAATTTCAATTTTGCCGTTGGAAGGCGTCTCTGTAATAGGCTGCTCCCCCCACATCATTTTATTGAGCAATTGGAATGGACGACCATACTCATCCGTATCCTCATCTAATGTGTTCACTCGAGTATAAGTAGATTCTATGGGATTTAATATTTCCATACAGCTTAGTTTCGCGGGAATTATACTAGAATCAGCAATTTCCTGATGTTCGTTAACTCGAAACTCCATAATTTGTGAGGTATCGGCTGTTGGAGCATCACCACTGCCCCCCGGGAATGGTGCATTCGCACTATTGGTAAGAATAATTTGTTCTCCCTTACTTTTAGAAAAGTCAATAATAATATCGGCACGCTCTGCAGGCGAAAGCAGAATCGTATTTACTTCGACTGGAGACCCTAGTAAGCCGCCGTCTGTACCAATTTGAATAAATTGTTGTCCATTGTTTAACCGTAGCTCATAAAAACGAGCATTTGATCCATTTAGGATGCGAAAACGGTATTTACGAGGTTCTACTTCAAGATAGGGCCAAACTTTGCCATTGACTAGAATTGTATCACCAAAAAACTCTGGCACAATAGAGGGATTGGGCATAGGCGGCGAATTGGGTGCAGTTGCTGGTGGTTTATCTGGTTTAGCAGGATAATAGAGCTCTCCGTTAGGATAAAAAGACTTGTCTTGAATCAGCAAAGGGATTTCATAATCCCCGCTTGGCAGATTCAACTCCTCTTCTTGCTGATCACGAATTATATAAAACCCGGATAATCCGGCATATACATTCAAACGAGTGATTCCCAGGGCATGGTCATGATACCAAAGAGTTGCAGAACGCTGACAATTTGGATAATAGTAGATCTCTTTAACAAAATTTGGACCTTTTTTTCCAAAGTCACGTGTGAACCATGCATCGGGTGACCCGTCATTTTCAGGTCGATTACGCCCCCCATGTAAATGAACAACCGTACGGACGGAAGGTTGGTCAGTTCCAGCACCCATAAGGCTTCGATCAACAGGTAAGAGATGCTCAAATGGAAGCTTATTCTTCCATTTCACATAGATCGGCTGATTCCTGATCGCTTCAAATGTTGGACCAGGATAGATACCGTTATATCCCCAAACAGTCGTTGGCGGCAAATCACGATGCAGCTTCTGCTTTATCTGTCGCATGGACACTTCAAAATAGGGAACTCCTTGATATGTCCCAATTGGTTTATGCGTTGGAATTATCGGCAATTTATCGACAAACTTTGTTAAAGACATGACGACCAGCCCCTTTACACATTTCTATATATAGAATGCAGAAAGACTGTTCAGTGTGTGGAAAATTTATTGGAACATAATGATTATTTTCTATGCATGAAATCTCGCAACATATCACCTCTTGGTGGAACTTCCTGATACACAACACGGGTGACCAGTCCGTCTTTTTCCAGCTCTTTGAGTTGTTGCGTTGGTACAGCTTGCGTTAAATTCGGGCATTAAACGTCTTAATTCCCCAAAGCGTTTTGTCCCCTTTTCTATGCGACTTCCATTTACCATTTTATCTTTCGGAATTTGGCAATAATCAAACTAATCCCTCTTTCATTTCATTTTTTTAAAAGGTGCAACTAAACATAAGCTAGTTGGATATAAAAATTTAAACATCCTATTGGATAGTATCTTGCCTATTGGAAAGGGAAATGGAGAGAAAAAAAGAAAATAAACCAACCAAGGTAATAACTCCTGCAAACCAACTTAGTGAGGTATAAGAATAATGATTGCTGATGATTAATCCTCCCATTGCTGATCCTAAAGCAATACCTAATTGCATGAAAGATGTATTCACCGCAATAATCATATCCGCTAATTTTGGAGCCAAAGATCTAAGATATGTTTGATTCGCGGGAGTCGTTGCCCAGCCGGAAGCACTCCATACCATCATGATCAAAAATAAAAAAATAGGATGTTCCCCAACCAGCGGAAGTAAAAAGAATGTAAGTACCCTACTACCTATCGTTACAAATAACGTCTTCTTAACACCCCACTTATCTACGCTATAACCACCTATATAACTTCCTAGAATACCAAATATGCCTAAAACAAAGAATGCGATGGTAATTTTTCCCATATTAAAACCAGCCAGATGATGCAAGAAGGGTGTGAAATACGTATACAGAGAAAATTGGCCAATAAATACGAACGCACTCACCAATTGCCCCATAACCATTGCGGGTTTTCGTAAGATAGAAAACTGTGTTTTTAGCGGTACTGGATCCTCTCCTTTTACTTTCTGAGTAAATAGCCAAATTCCAAACACAGGAAGAAGAGTAACAAGTGCCACAAAAGTGAACGTCATTCTCCATCCAAATGCTTCTCCTACAACTGTTCCTAGAGGTACCCCTAAAACCAATGAAGAGCTAAATCCCATAACCGTTGTCCCGATTGCTTTCCCTGCTTTTTCGGGAGGGACTAGTTTGGCAGCAAATGCAATGGAAGATACGCTAAATATCCCGGCACTAATGGCTGCAATCATTCTTGAGATCATAAGAAAGATATAATTTGGACTAATGGCTGCAATGACGTTACTGAGGATAAAAGCGAATAACGAAAGTAATAACAGCTTTTTCCTCTCTATGCGGGAGGTTAACGAAATGAGAATAGGTGTACCTATTGCATAAATAACAGCATAAATGGTCACGAGCTGTCCCGTAGTTGCGACCGAAACTCCGAGGTCAGTGGATATCAGTTTCAACACTCCAGCAAAAACTAATTCAACTGTCCCAACAACAAACATTCCTATAGCAAGCATCAAAATGCCCAGATTCGTTTTAGAATCAATCCTTTTGTTGTTTTCCACAATATCTCTCCTTTTTTGACCATTCGGTCTAATATAATCGCAAAAACCCCAGTGGAAAATGGTTATTATAGACTGATCGGTCTAAAATAATCATAAATAAGAAAAGGGTCAGCAAAAGGTTAATCTAAGACCGAGAGTGTAATTTTAACAATATCATTTAAAACAACGGGATCCGAAGTGGATTTAGATGCAATAAACAAACTATATCGAGCATGGTTCAAGAATCGGGCAAGTGCCATAAGATCATTGTGCCGCTCACTTAATTCACCTTCTTTTTGTGCGCGGATTAATGCCCGATAAAATGCAGACACTTCATTCTCCATGTTCGTTTCAACCAATCTCGAAATTTCCTGATCATGTGGCGCCAGTTCTACTGCCGTATTGATCATAAAGCATCCTTTTTTTCGTTCTTCGTCAATGAGAAATTTTACTAAATCGTAAAAAACAAACATGATGGATTCCTTTGGCGAGTCATATCTTTCAAGCGCGTCATTTAGATACGTTATCTTCTGATCCGCATAATGTTTTAAAGAGGCTAAAAATAAGTCGTGTTTATTTCCATAGGTATCATACATACTTTGCTTTGCAATTCCCAAATATTTCAGTAGTTCTTGAAGAGAAGTACCCTCATAACCCCGATACCAAAAGAATTCCATTGCTTTACTGAGAACCTTTGCTTCATCAAATTCTTTATGTCGTGCCATGTGCCTTTTCCCCCTTTCTTTTAAAAGAATAACATTTTCAGAATGAATGGTCAAAAATTATAAGGACCTCTTCCTTCTTTTTAAACGCCGACCTACTAGCGGAAGTGAACGTTTCATTTGATCCGCACTAGAATGTCCATGAGTAGATTCCAATTGTAAGGCCTCGTTTAATAATGATTCACCATATTCTTTAGAAAAATATACAATGCAATTTTTAATACACAGAATACATTTAGCCTATATACATTTGGGCCATTTTATTTATTGACAGATTCTAGTTATTAAAGATACCATTTAAACATAATATTTGAAAAATTGAGATGAATGACTCTGGAAGGAAAAACTTTCTGTGAGCAACTCTCGTAGTTCATATTGTAATGTCAATGTTAGGTAGTGATGAACTTTATGTTGATATTCTTATGTATAAACAAGTGCCCGCCTTTATTTGGAAGCTATACATGCTAAACCAAATAAAGGAGGATTCTTATTATTATGAACATGAATCGATCGATGGTTATGATCTCCATCTTTGTCGCTACCTTTTTAGCGGCTGCAGAGTCATCGATTGTTACAACGGCCATGCCTAAAATTGTAGGTTCCCTTCAGGGCATTAAGCTTATGAATGGGGTATTTACGGTTTATTTGCTGGCCATAGTATATGTGTTAGCAACGCTGTTATTACCGAAATCCAATCATAGCAGAGCGAATCATGTAACCAAGTCCCAATAAGCAGTTTCGAATGAGGTCAACCTGGAATCAGATTGCAGGTTGACCTTTTTTCTAATTAATTAGATCCGAAAATCCTTCTAAAAATTGATATTTATCATTTCAAAGAAGTGATATCCATCACTACCGGCCCCGGCGGCTTTTCGATATGCTTTTAATACAATAAATCAAGGAGGCACAAGGAATAATGAGAAAAGGTTTATTAGTCGGTTTATATGTGGGAGTTATTTCAGGGGCTGCCGGTGTTGCCACAGCTTACCTTTTAGGTGCTGTGACAGGCCTGTGGTTCTCCCAGTTAAATTGGATCTCCATTGCGGTTGCTTCGATCATCGCCAATATCGCGGGGGCAATGATTTTCGTAAAATGGTTTCGAAAAACTGCCAGACCTTCAGTCTATTATGTTCTGCTAACCGCAGGCGTCACTCTGTTGTCGTCGCTCAATGTTTTGGTTAATCCCCCTGCAGATAAATTCGGAGTTATTGCACAGCCGGTGCATATCGTGGTCTTCTTACTGTCGATCTGGTTGGTTCCGAAGTGGCTGAAACGCGGGAAGCAGGCCCAGGTTTCCGGAGCCCCGATAACCAACGACAAAGGTTAAGGTCAATGACTCAAAACCATATGGTATGATAGTCCAAAATGGTGAAGGTGGTAAAAAATGTCTCGCATCAGACTCCCGTGGGAAACGATGATGTTGCTTCCCCCGTTGATTTCTCTGATTATCTTTCCACAACCGACAGGGTACAACTATCTATTGTTTTTTATCATCGCAACGGCTCATTTGATCAGCATTATGAATGCGAAATACCGAACTTTTTTCATCATTGTTCAACTGGTCGCGATTGCTTTATGGGGGGCTTTCTTGAACCCGTGGGAATTGTGCTTCGGCTTTTATCCCGCTTTGGTGATCGGCAAATACCCATCCTACCGTAAAATTACTGGGATGACTGTACTCATGGCTGTGCTCTTTGCAGGGGCAACTGGGTTCCATTTCTTGCGAGAATCGAATCCATTGTACCTTGGCTGGTATTCGATTCTTCTCATTCTTTTCTTGTTGCCCTATATAGTGAGAATGATCCGGAAATCACATGAAATGAAATTGGGGTTACAAAATGCCAATGATGAAATTTCCCGGTTGATAAAAAATGAAGAGCGCCAGCGAATCGCCCGTGATCTTCATGACACGCTGGGCCATACCCTGTCCCTGCTTACGTTGAAAGGTGAATTGGTGGAGCGGCTGATTCCCCAGAATCCTGATCAAGCCTCAAAAGAAGCACGTGAGATCCAGAATATTTCAAGATCCGTTTTGTTGCAGGTTCGGGAACTGATCAGTGATATGCAGTCCATCGATCTCGGCGAGGAGTGCCAGCAGGCGGCTCAAATTTGCGAGTCCGCCGGAATTTCATTCAAATTGGAACGCAATGATGAGCTTGGTGGGGCCCCACCGATTATTCGAAATATCCTGAGCCTGTGTCTCCGCGAATGTGTCACCAATGTTGTGAAGCACAGCGGCGCGCACAAATGCACAATCCGCCTCGAAGAAGGACCAGGAAAATACATTCTTCAGGTAGAGGATGACGGAGTTGGCATTGCGAAGGAAAATCACGACCGGTTCGGTAGCGGCCTGTTGGGTATGAAAGAACGGTTATTGCTGATCGAAGGGAAACTTGAAATGGTAACCGGGGAAACAAAAGGGACGAAAATCACGATCATCGTGCCAAAAGTTAAGAAACCAGCGATAACGGAGGGAATCCAATGAGAATTGTCATTGCGGAGGATCAAGGAATGCTTCGATCCGCGGTCAGCCAGTTGTTGGCCCTGGAAGAAGATATTGAAATTGTCGGGGAAGCCAACGATGGTGAACAGGCTCTCCAACTGATTCAAGAAAAAAACGCCGATATTGCCGTGCTCGATATAGAGATGCCTTTGTTAAGCGGACTAGAGGCAGCAGAAAAATTGAGGGATGAAGGCAGTGAATGCCGGGTCGCCATTGTGACCACCTTCGCCCGAAGTGGGTACCTGCAACGTGCCGTGAAGGCCGAAGTAATGGGTTATTTGCTAAAAGATACGCCCGTGTCCGAATTGGCGGAAGCACTGCGAAAAATTCACGCGGGTAAGCGTGTCTTTAGCCCGCACCTTACTTTTTCTATGATGGAAGAAATCAATCCACTCACGAAACGAGAATCCGAGATTTTGTTGCACCTAAAGAAGGGAGATTCGGTCAAAGAAATCAGTAAAATTCTCTATCTCTCTCCAGCTACGATCCGCAACTACATCTCCGAAATTATTCAGAAGTTGGAAGCTAGAAACCGGATGGATGCCGTCTCAATTGCCGAAAACAAAGGTTGGCTGCCGGAAGAACCTTTTTTATAAAACAAACCTGATTTTATGATGCAAGACTGAAGAACAAAAATTTATTTATGAGAGAAGGAGAAAAAAGTGCCACATGTCATTGAAGCTGAAGGTTTAACCAAACAGTACGGGGAAACTCGAGCCGTACAGGGGATTTCTTTTACAGTCAAAAAAGGCGAAATTTTCGGGATTGTTGGTCCGAACGGATCTGGTAAAACTACAACGATTGAGATTCTGGAAGGACTAAGGAAAAGAGATTCCGGAAAGGTACACGTACTCGGCCACGACCCCGGTAAAGAATCCGACCGCTATCAATTAAATAAAAAAATCGGGGTGCAGTTCCAGGCCACATCCATACAGGAGTTAATGAAGGTCAAAGAAGCGATAAATCTGTTTGCCTCTTTTTATGACACACATCATGTCCTGAACATCATTGAACAGTTGCATTTGAAAGAAAAACTCAATTCGTATTTCAAGGATCTTTCCGGTGGCTGGAAACAACGAGTAACGCTCGCTTTAGCTGTTTTGCATCAACCCGAAATCGTTTTTTTGGATGAACCGAGCATGGGGCTTGATCCGCAAGCACGCCGCGAGTTGTGGGAAGTCATCCATACCCTGAAGGAACAAGGAACCACCATCTTGGTCACAACGCATTATATGGAAGAAGCCGAAAAACTTTGCGATCGGATCGCCATGGTGTACGACGGCCGAATCCGGGCACTTGGAAAACCGAATGTGTTGCTCGAAGACCTGGCAACAAACTACCTAACCTTTGAGAGTTTCGATGTGGATCCTGATGTATTGATCGCCCTGCCCAGCGTGATTCATGTGGAGAAATCCACGGATCGAGTGAGAATTCAAACGGAGGATCTCCAGCGTTCTGCCTACCTAGTTTTAAAAGAATGTGAAGAACGCGGTTGGAAAGTGGCCGCATTCCGTTTTGAGCGAGGCACCCTAGATGATTTGTTTGTCCACCTGTTAAAGGAGCGATCAGCATGAATAAAATTGTGAAACTGTCGGTAATAGAAACAAAGTTATTTTTTCGAGAAAAAATGGCCGTGTTCTGGACCTTTTTGTTTCCGGTTCTAATGATCTGGCTATTCGGGATAATGTTCGGAGACGCAAAAATCGGTGGGATGACTTACAGCAATGCTTACATTCCTTCTTGGATGGCCGTGAACATCTTGACCACTGCGTTTTTCGGAATCGGAACGGTGATGGCCAACTATCGAGAAAAAGGTATTTTGCGACGCTATCAGGTCACAACAGTAAGGCCTTGGATGGTGTTAATGGCGCAAACCGTGCAGGGAACCGTCATTTTTACCATCAGCGCCGTAATTATTCTCATTTTTGGATACCTCGTCTTCAATTTACATGTACCGAAATATTTGGGAAGTACCTTGTTGGCCATTCTATTAAGCCTGGTTGCCTTCTTCCCGTTCGGACTGTTGATCAATTCTATTGCCAAAAACGTTCGTACTGCCTCAGCCATCAGTTCACTTGCCTTGAATTTAATGATTTTTCTATCGGGAGCCACCTTTCCGATTGAATGGATGCCAAACGTATTACGTGTTATTGCCCACATCCTTCCGCTTTACTATGTCATTAATTTAATAAGGCAAACATGGAATTTCACACCGATTTGGGAGAACGGCGTGGATGTCGCAGTCCTCATTGGTGTCGCCATCGTGTCGATCATTTTGTCCTCACGGTTTTTCCGCTGGAGCGGGGAATAAAAGAACAAAATCGCTAGCGCGACTAAACCACGTCCCAAGTGAAGATTATTCACTTGGGATATTCCTCGCTTGTCGCATGGTGCCATCACAAAAAGGACAGACTACCTCCACTTCTTCATTTTCTTCCAAATCATAGTGAAATTCCCCCACTATATATTCAGGGACCTCATCTTCCTTACCACAATCCAAACATTTAAAAGTCAACGTTTCTATTTCTTCATTTAAACCGAATGGATCGTCTTTATCCAAGGATTCCAAGAATGCTTTACTTAATTCATCCGGCTTTTTCTTTTTGGTCAAGGTTTATCCTCCTCACTCTTTTGACAGACTCCATATCTTCCATATAATGGTACAACAAGCCATAATCCGCATGCCATATTTCAACCAAATCCATCTCACGATGGCAATGTGGGCAAATAAATGGATCTTTATCAAATGCCTCTATCATGCGCTGTCTATAGGTTTTCTTCTTCTTTTTCCTCTCAAGT
>NZ_VTQV01000005.1:118754-170474 GCF_008764245.1 Bacillus subtilis | reverse complement strand
TGGGAATCGAACCCACGACAACAGCTTGGAAGGCTGTAGTTTTACCACTAAACTACACCCGCATTAAAATGGCGCGCCCGAGAGGAGTCGAACCCCTAACCTCTTGATCCGTAGTCAAACGCTCTATCCAATTGAGCTACGGGCGCATATAATAAGAATTTGTGGTGCGGTAGAGAGGACTTGAACCTCCACGGGTTATTCACCCACTAGGCCCTCAACCTAGCGCGTCTGCCATTCCGCCACTACCGCTTAATGAAGCGACAAGAAATATCATATCAAAAACATCTTTAAAAGTCAAGTTTTTTTATTTAGACGCGAAGTTTTTTCAGTTGTAAGAAAATCAATCAAATGGCTGGGCTAGCTGGATTCGAACCAACGAATGACGGAGTCAAAGTCCGTTGCCTTACCACTTGGCTATAGCCCATCAAATTCGAAGGATATTATCCTAACACATTTTTTGTCAATTAGCAATTGATTTTCTCCATATTAGAACTCAAAAGATAGTGAATTCCAACTAGTAAACACAAGAAAGAAGTGACCCCTACGGGATTCGAACCCGTGTTACCGCCGTGAAAGGGCGGTGTCTTAACCGCTTGACCAAGGGGCCAATGAAATTGAATGGCGGAGAAGGAGGGATTTGAACCCTCGCGCCGCTTACGCGACCTATACCCTTAGCAGGGGCACCTCTTCAGCCACTTGAGTACTTCTCCACTATATGAACTAGCATCTGTAAAATTAGGTGCTCTTCCATAAATGTCATCAGCTATTTACAGAAGAGCCAGCTTGCTAGACTCCGCAGGTAGGATTCGAACCTACGACCGATCGGTTAACAGCCGATAGCTCTACCACTGAGCTACTGCGGAATAAATGACTCTTATGAGTATACAGAGCGAATAGAATAATGTCAATAGTACCTTAAAAAAATTTTAAAAACCTGGAAGTAACTGCTATGGGGACTTTTGCAAAATATCGCCGCCATATTAGTTACTTCTGACAATTTTTATCGCTATTCTAACCGAAAGGAAAATACTATGTTCTAACAAAAAAGGTGGATTATATCGTCTAGAGCCAAAAGAAGCACAGATTTATCCTTTGACCCATACTTCTTTTATACTTCGATTTTTATCAATTTCCCCTTGCATTTTCCACATACAAAACGATCGGTATTCACTCTGCGCTTTCTTTCATATGTCTGGGAGCAATCCTGACATTGATATTTATGGATCATTCCTCTTGTTCTTTTCTCGATTTGTAATGGAGTGCAATGACGGGGGGCACCTACTCTCTTCATTAACTTTTTAAAATCTTGATCTCGATGCTGATAGCCTCTTCCCTCAATATGCAAATGGTAATGGCATAGTTCATGCTTAATAATACCTTCTAATTCCGATAAGCCATGTTCTTCAAAATATTTACGATTGATTTCTATATTATGGGAGGTAAGCAAGTAACGCCCCCCAGTTGTACGTAAACGACCATTAAAAACAGCGGTATGGCGAAACGGCTTATTGAAATACTGTTCTGATATTTGTTCAACTAAAAGTTGAAGTTCTTCATTTGTCACCTAACTCCCTCCTACGAATTACATCGGAACCACAACGCTTTTTCATCATACAATAAGAACAAACGAATATAGGAGGTTTTTTGAATGCCGAGCTGGTTTTTAAATCAAATGCAAAAGGCTTTTTTCGAAAAAAATCTCTATCAAATCAAATTATTAAATCAGTGCTGGCACTTTTATAGAAGGAAACACTGTAAATAAGCGTAGCGAAAGCACCTGTTTCTAAGGATGAACGGCTAAAGCCCAACACGCCGTTCTTACTCGCATCCTGCGAACCTGCGGTGTTTCCTTTTGTTCATTCTCCGGGAGGAAGCATGGTTAGTGAAAGCCTTCCTTTCTGTACATCCACTTTTTCAACCCACACTGTGACAATATCTCCGAGTGAGACAACATCTAAAGGATGTTTCACAAATTGCTTGCTTAATTTGGAGATATGCACAAGCCCATCTTCCTTTACTCCGACATCGACGAACGCACCAAAGTCCACTACATTTCGTACTGTACCTTGCATTTCCATACCAGGTTTTAAATCCTCTAATTTTAATAAATCCTTCTTCAATAATGGCTTCGGAAGCTCATCTCGTAAGTCGCGGCCTGGTTTCATTAACGCCTCTATGATATCTCGTAATGTTAAAACACCAAGCCCTAATTCTGCCGCCATCTTTTCTTGGTCTAGATTTTTTAGTGCATCGACCAATTCTTTACTCCCTATATTCTTTGTGGTGAATCCGAGTTGTTTAAGCAAACTCTTCACCTCGTCGTAGTTTTCGGGATGAATGGGGGTCACATCTAATGGTTCTTTTCCATCAAGGATACGTAAAAAGCCGATCGCTTGTTCATACGTCTTCGCCCCTAAACGTGGGATTTCTTTCAACTGTTTCCGTCCTGTAAACTTCCCATTCTCCTCCCGGTACTTCACAATGTTATTGGCGACTGTTTTACTAAGCCCTGACACATATTGTAAAAGGGAAGGGGAAGCTGTATTGACATTCACGCCGACTTGGTTCACCGCTGTTTCGACAACAAAGGTTAATGATTCGTTTAATTTCTTTTGCGAGACATCGTGCTGGTATTGACCGACCCCAACTGATTTTGGATCAATCTTCACAAGCTCGGCCAAAGGATCTTGCAGTCTTCTTGCAATCGAAGCAGCACTTCTTTCTTCCACTTGAAGATCTGGGAATTCTTCTCTTGCTAAGGCGGAGGCTGAATAAACACTCGCCCCGGCTTCATTGACAATCACATAAGCCAGATTGGCTTTCATTTCTTTTAGAATATCCGCTGTAAATTGTTCGGTTTCTCGTGATGCCGTTCCATTTCCGATCGCAATGACTTCAATTTGATATTGATTCAATACCTGAATCATCTTCGCTTTTGCCTCCGTACGTTTTGCTTTTGGCGGATGAGGATAGATGACATCAATATGTAGCAATTTTCCTGTTTCGTCAACAACCGCCAATTTACAGCCTGTACGATAGGCAGGGTCCACACCCAATACCATTTTTCCTTTAAGAGGAGGTTGTAGAAGCAGATTTCGTAAGTTTTCCGAGAAAATATGAATGGCCTGTGCTTCTGCCTTTTCGGTCAATTCATTGCGAACCTCTCGTTCGATGGCTGGTTCAATTAATCGTTTGTACCCATCTTCAATAGCTTCCATAACAACCGAAGTAGCAATGGAATCCGCTTTTTTAATCAGCCTTCTCTCTATATATGGAAGGATCTTTTCTGAGTCCATTTTAATGGAAACCTTTAAGATTTCTTCCTTTTCTCCTCTATTTAACGCAAGTGTCCGATGGGGAACAATTCTTTTCACAGGCTCTTCATAGTCATAATAGTTTTCAAAGACCTTTTTCTCATCCTGATCGATGTTTTTCCCTACAGATGTGATCATACCTGAGTGAAAAAATTCCTTCCGAATCCATTGGCGAATGGCCGCATCGTCTGAAACCTGTTCCGCAATAATGTCTTGTGCCCCTTGAATGGCGGCAGCAACATCGGCTACTTCCTTTTCCTCGGAAATATATTTCTCTGCCTCTTCTTCCACGCTTCCGCTTACCGGAAATTTCATGATCCATTCCGCAAACGGTTCTAACCCTTTCTCTTTCGCAACCGCTGCACGAGTACGTCGCTTTTGTTTATAAGGACGGTATAAATCTTCAACAATTTGTAGCTGATCTGCTTTTAAAATAGCTACCTTTAAATCCTCTGTTAATTTTCCTTGTTCCTCAATTAAGCGAATGACATCTGTTTTACGCTGCTCTAAATTTTGCAGATACGTCCATCCATCTAAAATCCCTTTGATCTGTACCTCATCTAAAGCACCGGTCATTTCTTTTCGATACCGCGCAATAAATGGAACCGTATTTCCTTCTTCTAAAAGTTCAATGACACTGGATACTTGTTTTTTCGATAAATTGAGTTCCTTGGCAATTTTTCCATGTAAATCAACACTTTGTTCAACTTGTATCACACTTGTCCCTCATTTCTCTTTTACTAACATCTATTTTATCACAATATCTTATGAATTAAGAAAACCTCACCCATACTGAAATTCACCGATTTACTAAGTTTACATTTCAATTAAATTCTATTATTTTAGTAAAATCGATAAAAAAACTAGAGCACCTACTCTAGTTTTTTATCCCCTATTTAAAAATAACGGAAATGGCATCCTTTAGTTTCATATTACTATCGACCTCATAGGAACCAGGTTTTAATTTGTTCGCTAGGCCCTGTTTTTCCACTTCATTCACAAAATCCATGGGGTCTTTAATAATATTGGCACTTTTTAACGCCTTTCCTACATCGATACTTGTCATTCCTTTAGTAACGGTAATTGTAGTGCGATAGACGATTTTTTCTTTCACAGCTTCTTTTGGCTCTTCTTCGACTTTATCTTCTTTTTCCTTTGCCTTTTCAGTTGCAGCAAGTTGTTCGCGCCACTCCTCTTCGGTATGGATCACATATCCTTCCGAAATTAACGCATTCCTCATTTCTTCTACCGAGGGTTTCTCCACCTCTTTAGCAGTTGATTGGTCCTTGGTAGAATAATAGGCAATCGCACACAAACATGCAGCAATCATAAGGCCGAAAGCAAAGCTACGCATTGATTTTGCTGACATTATTTGCTTTTCTCCCCTTCCTTACCCATATAAGGAGCGAGTAACTGTTCCATTTCTTCTTTGGGAAGACCTTTTCGTGCTGCAATATTTTCTAAAGAATAACCCCGCTTCTGAAGATCAATCGCCTCTCGTAGCAAATTTCGCTTCTCAGAAGAGCTCGTTGGGATACCTAATTCCTGTGCATTAATCTCACCATCAATTTCAAGAAATCGAATTTTTTCTTGAAGTTTATACAATTCATCTGTCAATGTAAGAGAAAGCTGATCCACTTCCCGCTCTACTTTTGATGATTCCTGTCGTGCTTTGACAAACGATAGAATAAGGAGTACGACGGCCACTCCTAGTAAAATGGCTAACATCCATTCCATCATTTCCTACCACTTCCTTTACTAATCTAACAATACTCATTCTATAATTTGGACTAAATTCTGGTTAAAAGCAAGATTTTTTTCCAATTGTAATCATTTTGAGATTTTTGTCGGAATATCTGTACACTAGTATAACGAACCCCTTCCTTGCTGTCTCTAGGTTTCAGAACCTAGTTCCTTTTATCTATTCACACAGCAAAATCCCTACTCTTAGAGTAGGGTGCCGACGACGAAGGACATATCGTCTGTTGTATTGACTTGTTTCGCTTTTAACTGATCTGTCATCGTCCAAACGGAATGATTTCCTCCGAGTAATTCACGTGTTTTCACATTAATGAAGCCATCAGAATGAAGAAGGAAATTCGATTGCTCTTCATAGGAATATTTATGAGTATGAAACTTCTGGGGTCTGCCGGAGAGGTAACCTGTCACTGGTAAAGGATAAATTAATTTACCTGCTGGTGTATAAACGTAAAAGCGAATATTGCCGACACAACTATATTCGAACTCGCGTTTACGAAAATCAACTTTTAAAATCCCTACAGCTGCTCCACGCTTTCGCAACAAAACTTTATTGCTATAATCCATTAAGGTCGCGACGCTTTCTTCTGAATTCGATTCTACAACTGAAGTAACCGCCTTGGCCGATTCATAGGCAAATTGACCGCTCCCCAGGCCATCGGCTAAAACACAAACAAAATAATCTTCTTTCACATCTAAATAAAAAGCATCACCACAATATGGATTACTGTCTTTTGCCGTTTGAAACGCGTGGACTTCTAAGTGACGGTTGTCCAAATGGATCATGGAGAAGATTTCTCCTTATTCGTATTGTTTTCAAAAATGGCTTCTCTCAATTTTTTTATGGCTTTTCTTTGCAGGCGGGATACATGCATTTGGGAAATATTTAACATCTCTCCAGCTTCTTTCTGACTTTTATTTTCTAAGTAGGTATATTGGATAATTTTCCTTTCCCTATCCGATAAAACATGTAGAGCTTCTTCCAAAACAATTTTTTGATTCACTTTTTCATAACCATCATCAATACTCCCTACAATATCCAACAAAGTGACGGTACTACCATCTGCATCTGCTTCAATCGAGTGATCCACAGATAAGGCTTGATAGCTTTTCCCCATTTCCATTGCTTCCAATACTTCTTCTTCCGATACTTCCAAGTAACGAGCAATTTCCGGTATTTTTGGTGAACGTTGGAGTTCCCTCGTTAACTCTTCCGCAGTCGCTTTAATTTTAGGTCCCAGTTCTTTTATACGCCTTGGTACATGAACACTCCATGTCTTGTCTCTTAAAAAACGTTTTATCTCGCCAATAATGGTAGGAATGGCAAAAGCTTCAAACGTTTTTCCGTAACTCTCGTCATAGCGACGAATGGCTCCAAGCAATCCAATAACACCCACTTGAACAATATCTTCATGAAAGGATTTTCCTTTGGAATACTTGCGGGCAATGGATTCCACCAATTTATAATAATGGAGTACTAATTGATTTTGAGCTTCTTCATCTTGATGCTCTTGATACGCCTTGATCCATTCATTCACTTGATTTCCTTCATGGTCAGGTTGAGATTGTTTTAACATCACTCTCCACCTGCTCTCCCTCAAGGAATTTTGTCATAAAGACTGTTACACCTTCATTCTGATGTATTTTCACCTCGTCCATCAAGCTTTCGATCAAATAAAGTCCTAAGCCTCCTTCACGAAGAAATTTGGCATTTCCTCCACTTGTATAGGGGCCAATTTCCCTGCGAATTTTTTCTAGGTCGAAGCTTTTTCCAGAATCAGCAACCATTGTTTCAAGTTTGTCTTCATAGAGAGCAAACCCAACCACAATTTCTCCGCCCTCTTTTTGCCGATACGCATGTTGAACAGCATTTGTAATGGCCTCACTTACAGCTACTTTCAAATCATCGATCGCATCATATGTAAAACCGATTCTGCTAGCAATTCCTGATAAAGTGAGCCGGATTACACCTACATATTCTGGCTTTGCAGGAATCTTCATCTCAATGTAGTCAAATGCTTTTTTCACTTTAAACTCCACCTTCTACCTCGGTATTGACATCCATCACCATAGCTAACCCAGTAATATCAAACAGTCGTTTTAAACGATCTGACATCCCTTTTAAAACAAGTTCACCGTTATGCTCTTTTAATGTCTTAAATAACCCCACAAATACGCCTAAGCCTGTACTATCCATATAATTTACATCTGATAGATCGACAACTATTTTTATCCCAGATTGCTCTGCATGCTGTAGAAGTTCATCACGTACCTTTGGAGCTGTATATGCATCTATTTCGCCAGCTAGTTTCGCTTTGATTCCTGCTTCTGTTTCTTTCATATCTATTGAAATATTCACTATCCATCCACCCCTCAAAAGGTTCTGGTATTCCTTCTACCCTGTTTTTCAAAAAATAAAACCTTGTTAATCCACTCTTCTTAAAATAATAAGCGTAAAATCGTCTCTTAGTTCAAAATCTTGCAGTCTTTCTAAGTCCTTATAAATATTTGTGACGATTTCTTGAGCTGACATATGTATATAATCATAGATCATCGCCATTAAATCCTCTCGCTCAATAAATCCCCCTTGTGTGCGACATTCTGAGACACCATCTGAGAGGAGAATGACCATATCTCCAACTTCGAGCTGATGCCCGAACTCTTTATATTTCGTTCTTTTGTCGATTCCAAGTAATAATCCTTTTGCCTCTAAATCTTGAAACTTCTGTTGGGTAGACATATAAAAAAAACCTGGTTCATGTCCTGCCGAAGCGTAGGTAAAATAATGAGATTTTGGGTCGTATACACCGTAACACATGGTAATGAACATACTTGGATCCACATTTTGTTCTACAACTCGGTTCAAGCTTTCTAATATATCTTTAGGACTTTTTTGCCCTTCCGGAAAACTGTCCATTCCGTATTTAATCATGGACATGGATAATGCGGCTGGGATTCCTTTACCAATCACATCCGCAATCGCCACGCCAAGACATTGATGTTCATCTTTAATAAAATGGTAATAATCTCCGTTCATTTGTCTTGCTGGTACACTAATCACGCCAATATCCAATCCATCGATTTGGGGTTTTACCGTACGTAATAAAGTTTGCTGCATTTTAGCAGCTACTTCAATTTCACTTTTTAAGGCTAGTTGCTCTGACCGCAAACTTTGATGCTCTCTGTAAGCAAGACCGTAACCCATCATCACTTCTAGCAAAATATCAAAGGAATGTAAGATATTATCTTCTCGGTAACCATTTTCCACGATTACAGACTTATGTAAGCTGATAATTTCCTCTGGACCAATATGATGCTCAATTAGTTTTCTGCTTAATTTCTGCCCTTGATACAATGCCTGTTCGTTTTTGTCCTCTAAATATTTACTCAAAATATCTCGATATTTATCTTCCAATGTTTCTCTAAACCCCATGCCGATAAACCCTCCTACCTACCGGAGCCATTTCACCGTAGTGATTTCAGTGCCTTCTCCAACTTTGGAGTGAATGTCGAATTCATCCATTAGCCGCTTCACACCAGGGAGACCAGCTCCTAGCCCTCCTGATGTCGTATAGCCATCTTCCATTACTCTACGTATATCCGCTATACCCGGCCCTTGATCTTTGGCGGTGATTTTCACACCACTTTTTCCATTTTCATAAAATTTATCTATGCATACTTCGCCCTGACCTGCATACAAGAATATATTTCTTGCCAATTCGCTGATCGCAGTCGTGATTCTTGCCTGGTCAACCGTCCCAAACCCAAGCTCTTTTGCCACATTTCTGCCTAATTGGCGAACTGCTACTATGTCCCATTCATTTAATATTTTAACGCAGGACTGCAGCTCCATAGGCTACTCCCCCAGTTCCTGTTGTAATTTGTCCAAACCATTTTCCAGATCAATCGCTGTCATGACATCATCCAAACGAATGCCAAGTTCAAGTAGCGTAATCGCCACTGGTGGTTGGATACCTGTAATAACAACCTTTGCTCCCATTAATTTAGACATTTCAATGACGTCGCCTAATACCTTTGCAATAAAGGAATCGATAAAATCAATCGATGTAATGTCAATCACGACGCCACCGGCATTTGTCTGATGAATCATTTGTAGTAAGTCTTCTTGAAATTGTAAAGCCGTCTGATCATCAAGTTCCCACTGAATCGAAACAAGTAAATATTTGCCTAATTTTAATATTGGTATTCTCAATCTGCACCCTCCACTACGACGATTTCCCTGTTGGTATATGCAAGAGCCTGTGCAATCCCTTTTCGCAAGGTACTCTTGGTTGTAATATGGTTTAGATCAATACCTAAATTCACAATCGTTTGAGCGATTTCCGGGCGAATTCCCACAAGCATGCATTTCGAACCTACTAATCGAACGGCCTCTGCTGCCTGGATAATATGATGGGCCACCATGGTGTCCACAACAGGTACACCAGTAATATCAATCAAAACAACTTCTGAGCGATGTTTTACGACACCACTTAATAAATTTTCCATAATTAATCGAGCACGTTCTGTATCAATTGTTCCGACAAGCGGCATAATCGAGATTTTTTCAAATACTGGAATTAAAGGCGCAGATAGCTCTTGCAACGCGACCTTTTGCATCGTAATCGTTTTCTCCCAAGTGTCTGAATAGATATTAATCATTTGATCTTGCAAAGGAGAGAGCCAGGAGTCAAGGTCAAGAACCAACTTTTTCATTTGCTCCTTTGTAAGTTCATTGTCGGTCACCATTTTTTCAAAGATAATACTCTGATATATTCGGATCCCTGTTGTTAAATAAGTGAGAGGCCAACCTAATTTGATAATGCTTTCCGCAAAATCTTTTACCTTTTCATGATAAGTCTCGTCTGAATCCACAATACTGGAAACAACGACATCTAGAAATTCTTTACTAGTATTATAGAATACATTATTGGAAATCGTATTGAATGAACGAGAATCCCCCCGTTCTCGCATTTCATCCATCCACTCTTCTACAATGTTTTCCCCATAATTTTGTACATAACGGACAATTTCTCTCTTCATTGAACTTTTTTCCTCCTCATACACTATCTTGGGCTTTTTGAACACTAATTGTATTCTAACAATGGCTTGTTTAAAAACTCAAATACTAAGACAACTTATAAGAGAGAACAGGAAAAAAGTTGTGTTTCCCCTAGTTAACGAACAAAAGCGCAAGCGCCTGTTTAGCGACGTACAAACTTTTTAGGGGCCTGACGAGATAAAGGAAACACAATGAGCCTGAAAGGCGAGCTGATGTTGACTTATCGTAGGAAGGCACCGAAAGTTTGCTAGTCGCTGGGCGCTGGAGCTGGATGTCAACCGCGACATAAGCAACTTATCCACAAGCTAGGATTTTATAAATTCCTAAGCAGAAAAAAAGGCGCTTTTGTTTTTCAACAATAAAGCGCCTTAAAAATCGATGAGTCCCAAACTTATTTGTAAGGCTTCATCCACTTTTTCCATCATTTCTTCGTCTAAATGAGTTATTTTATCTGTTAGACGTTGTTTATCAACCGTTCTAATTTGTTCAAGCAGTAGGACTGAATTTCTTTCAAAACCATACTTTTCGGCATCAATTTCCACATGTGTGGGCAATTTGGCTTTTTGAATTTGCGCTGTTATAGCCGCAATGATGACGGTAGGACTAAAACGATTCCCAATATCATTTTGCAACACTAATACAGGACGCACTCCGCCTTGCTCTGAACCGACTACTGGTGACAAGTCGGCGAAATACACATCACCACGCTTTACACTCAAAATACTAGCCCCCGCTTACAAGACGTTCGACTGTATTTTCCGCTTCATACTCTGCCTGAATGGCTTCGGAAGCAATTGCCAAATTGATTTTTGCCATTTCCATGTAACCACGCCGCATTGTTTCTACAATTTGGCGTCGTCTTCGCTCACGAAGATACATCTTTGTAGCGCGATAAATAAATTCATTACGATTTACATTTTCCAATTCAGCATATCCGTCCAATTCCGCAATTAACTGTTGCGGCAAGCGAATCATGATCTCCGTTGTTCCGCTGGATTCAGACACCCACGACACCTCCACAATCACTCTAACCATTCCTGTATTATGATACCATCAATCAGCACCTGTGCAAAGACTGTTTCTAGATTCTCTTTCTATTATCAACCCATAAATCCAGTTATAATACTAATATTTCTACGTTTATCGTAATTATCCTTCTAAATTCACCAATATTTTTATATTTCTCGTCAGAATATTTACTTACAGTGCGTGTTCAAAAAGGAGGATAAAAAGGACCAAGAAGTTCGAGGCGGCGCAGTTTCGAGCAGCGGAATTGTACAGGATGTACTGACTTCTGCGTTGCCCACAGGACGTGGGCGAATTTAGCAGAAGATCATTATCCTGATACATGAGCACAAGGAAAGCTTCCCCGAATCCGCATCGCACGCCGGAAAAGTGGTTTTCTTTTCCAAGGAGCGTAGAAACAAGCCAACGAAGAAATTCGCAGTGTCATTTTTACTGGACTTTTTGAACATCCTCTTATAGATAAATACGAGGAACTCGGTGGCTAATCATACATGTCACTTCGTAATTGATTGTATTTAATTTTTCCGCAACATGGTCGACGGATATTTTCTTTCCGCATTGTTCGCCAATTAAAGTGACATTTGTCCCAATTGGCATATAACGAGGTAACTTGATCATGGTCTGGTCCATGCAAATCCGGCCAACGATAGGAGCCCATTCATCATCGGCAATTACTTGAAAACCTTGCAAATGTCTGAGCCAACCATCTGCATAGCCAATGGGTATCGTGGCAATCCATTCATTCTCTTCGGCTGTATAGGTTGCCCCATAACCGATCGTTTCACCAGCTGATAACTTTTTAATATGGATAATTTTAGTGTGAAGAGAGAAAGCTTCCCTTCCTTCAAATGGAAGATAGGGTTTAATTTCAGGTGAAGGGGAAAGTCCATACAGGGCAATTCCAACCCTAATCGCATTAAATAGTGAATCGTGATGATAAAGAGTCGCCGCACTATTAGCAGCATGTACATAAGGAGGCAGCGTCTTTAACATTCCCAAAAACGCCCGAAAACGAGCTAATTGCTGTTGATAATATTGTTCCTCTATTTGGTCAGCTGTAGCGAAATGCGTATAAATCCCTTGGAAATAGTATGAGCTTGATGCCTCAATAAAATCCTCCATTAGACTTAATTCACTTGGTTCCTTTATCCCGATTCGATTCATACCTGTATCACATTTTATATGCACGGATAGTCTAGATTCGCCCGGAATAAATGTTTCAGCTTTTTGTAACCAGTCATATTGATAAACCGTTAAAGATATATCTTCCTTTGCCGCCACGCCAGCATCCTCCGCACGCGTATAACCTAAGACAAGAATGGGAGCTGTCAAGCCGGCCCTTCTCAGTTCCAAAGCTTCATCCAAAAAGGCGACCAACAAACCATGAGCCCCACCCTTTAAGACCGCTCTAGCCGTTTGTACTGCTCCATGTCCATAACCATTGGCCTTCACTGCTGCAAAAGCCTTTGTTTCATCGGGAAGTAACTTACACATCTCTCTCATATTATAAACAATGGCATCTACATTAATTTCTGCCCATGTATCCCGATATAATTGCTGTCCATCCACCACTGGTTCACTTCCTCAAACTCAATATAAACTGTTATCATTATTAAACTCTATCGGGCAGATGTCAATGATAATCCGTTTCAAAGATGGATGTTGGCAACTGGCAAATATTGGGGTCCGCTTGGGTGGAGAATTTCATATGAAAAAACAAAAGAAGAGACAGACCCGTAATAAAAAGGTCAGTCCCTGATTGATTCGGAAGAACAAAGGAATCCGCTATTATTTGACTGTTCCACCTTGAACGGATTTGGCAACCATCACCATTTCATCAGGCGTTAAGTCAGAAGATACGAGCAAATAGTCGACACCTTGATCGGTCCAACTGATGGATCCTTCTGTCATCGCACCGATTGAAAATCCAAAGTCAACCATTTCACCGCTTACTGGAATGACTTCCATGGAAGAAGTTAGACTAATTTCAGAAGCCTCTTGGAAAATGGTAAAGGATTTATCTTCCCCAGCATATGTTAAAATGACCCTTTTTCCATTTTCTGTTGTCACCTCTGTTTCATCCAGAAGCTCCACCCCAGGGATTTCTGCCATTGAATATTTCACAGCAAAATCGTCACTATCACTGTTACTCACATTTTTGAGTACAGGGATTTCCAATTGTGCGCTTGTCATATTTTTCTTTGTGTCAAAAGCATTAGAATCAAATTTGGCATTGAACTCAAATTTTGAAAACTCCACGGTTACAACAGGATTTTCATTGTGATCCAAAACTTTTACACTAACAGGTTCTAATGTCCCTTTTTTCAAGGTAATTACTTGAGACGGAAGCATCTTGCTGTTCTGGTAACGCGTTTTTGTATTGAAGACAAATTGATCTTTTCCAGCCTTAAAGCTTGCTTCTTTGTCTTCAAGGATATCTTTTACAAGTGACCCAAATAAATAAGCTTGGCTACTGTTTTCAGGCCATTCACTTTGAAAACGATAGCTCTTGTTTAATGCCGGAGTTAACACAAACACGCCGCTTTTATTGCGCAAAATCATTTGACTTTGATCTTTGTTTGCATTTTTTAAATGAACTCGATAATTCCCCGGCTTTTCGTGCCAAACTTCGATATTATAGGTCTGGGGCTCATCGCCAACGGTTAAAGTCATTTTTGCCTCAGCCTTATAGCCTTTTAACTCTCCCATCTTTTTATCTAAGGATGCTGTGACATCTTCCTGTGATTTTGCACCACAAGCAGACAGGACCACAATTGACATAAGCAGTAACCCAAATATCCAAATCCCCTTTCTCATTCTTTCAACCCCTTCTTGTCCTATTTAACCATGAAAAGAAGAGAGAAGATTGCTGTGAAACCATTGATCCTCACACTGTCTATCCTTGCGACCGTTCCGCCCAATGTGGCCATCATTCCACAGACAACGTTCATCTCTCCCAACGCATTAAAAATATATGAGACAAGTATAGGGATTAGACCAAGATTTTAAGAAAAGCCAAATGGGAAACGACTAAATTGGTCTATCATGGGCAACTCATTCCCTTGCTTATTTTTATTCCTCAATTATCACTTGAGCTGCCGCATATTGTTCGGTGTGTGTAATAGAAAGATGGGCCATTCCAAATAAAGGCTTCGTAATATGTGGCTTTCCCAATCGATCTGGGAGGATTTCAATATCCAAAAATGAAAGGTGAGAACCAATCCCCGTTCCTCTTGCTTTGGCATAAGCTTCCTTAGCGGCAAAACGTCCAGCAAGAAACTCTATTTTTCTTTTATCGCTTAATGCAAAATAAAGCTCTCTCTCAGCTTCTGTTAAAATTCTAAACGGAAGTCTCTCCTGTCTTTCAGACACCTTTTCTATCCTTTTTATTTCCACAATATCTAGCCCAATCCCAATGATCATTTCTTTCCCCTCTCTTCTAAAAGAATTCACTGCAGCGTATGTATAGTACAAAAGTTGTTCTATTTTCTTCCATGCTTTATGCTAAGAATATGCTTGTTTTAAAAGTTGTATGGGCTTCTTCACTTCAAAAATGAGTTCCTCATCTTAAGAATGGGGTTTTTCGATAAAGAATGAGGATTTCAGCCTAGAAACGGGGTTCTCATCCTAGGAATGGGCTTTTCTGCTTAAAAATGAGTTTCTTTAGACTATGACACCCCTTCGGACAAACCCCATATTTCAATTGCATGTAAGTTTCCGTAATTCGAAAGGAGTGAAAAACATGTTCGTTAGAACGGAAAGTTTTAAACAATTTCTGAAATTATACCCTGTCATTTCAACGATTATTGCGATTCAAATTATTTTATTTTTAATGTTAAATATTCCTATTTTTCCAAGGAATTTACTATTCGAATCTTTAGCAGGGGTGAATTTATTTATTCGTGAAGGGGAATGGTGGCGCTTAGTTTCCCCTATTATTGTACATGTTAATTTTACCCATCTACTATTTAATTCTTTTTCGCTCGTGTTATTTGGACCAGCCCTTGAAAAAGCATTAGGAAAATTTCCTTTTATCTTTGTTTATCTGCTTAGTGGGATTGGAGCCAACTTAGCTACTTTGTTGATCCACCCGCCTAATTATGTCCATATTGGCGCTAGTGGTGCAATCTTTGGCTTATTCGGCGTTTATTTAGCCGTTATTTTATTTAAAAAGGAATATATGCCAAAACAGGGTAAACAGGTGATTCTACCAATCGCTTTACTTAGTGTCATCATGACTTTTTTTACTCCAAATGTAAATATCACTGGGCATATTTTCGGTTTAATTAGTGGACTATTAATCGGCCGCATTCTACTCCATTTTCGCCCGATTCGATTTTAACGCGTTTGAGAAAGGCTGTCAGCATATCAATTGCTGACAGCCTTTTCCCTATTATGTTTCCGGATTTTGCTCTTTTAAATCATCTTGTCTAGATGAAGTGTTCGGCAAATACCAGTTGTAAATTTCTCGGGCATCTTCCGCTTCCAAATGTTTCACTACGGCCACTCCTCCGCCTCTGCTCATCACAAACGTTGCGATTGTGGCTAAATGGGCTCGTTTTTGAAACCAATTTACAGAGTAATCAAGTGATTGGATGCGATTTTTTTGAAGGTAGACCGTATGTTGTTGAATGTCTCGATATCGTAAAACAAGCTGGTGACCTGTCAATTTCCAGGCAGCTGATTGATATTGAAATATTCCCCATATCCATGTGAGTCCTATTAATAGAATAGCCAAAAGGCCATAGGGCCATAGCCAGATTGATAAACCAATCGTGATCAATGTCATAATCAGCGTTTTGACAAAAAAATACCGTCTTTGAGCCCGCTTTGGTGCTGAATGAAATTCCTCTTCAAATCTATAATCGGAAAGACCCGCTTGTAATAATCGCGGAATCTCTCTTTTCTTCACGATTGGAATTAAAACATCATCAGATTTATTTTCATCTATGATCGATCCACCTGCATATTCAACCGAAACGCTCGCATACCCAAATGGCTGCCTGAAAAGACTCTCTGAAATTTTTAAAGCCTGAATGCGGCGGACTGGAATCGTCGTTGTTCTTTTTTCCAAGAGCCCACGGGTGATGACCAGTTCGTCATCGACTAACCGCAATGTAAAATCATTATATTTTAAATATGCCCAAGCAACTGATAGAAGCCATGCAATGAAAAGAGCTGCCAGTACAAGCAAGGATATGAAAAGAAAACCTGTTTTAACGATATCAGCCATTTCATTGAAAATCTTGTCTAAAGGAATAACGTCTGCAAATTGTCCAGCAAATGCTGCAATGGCCGCAATAATGACTCCCGCTCTGCCTGAGGTAGAAGCAAAGAACAATAATTGTTTACGCGTAATTTTATAAAGAATAAGACCTTTTTCTTCCGTTTCCTCTGTATCGGGATTCTCTCTTTCCTCAGGAAGTTCCCCAGTCGACTTTGCTTCCGCAATCATCTTTCTAATCGCGGTTGCTTCTTCTTTTTTTATCGCTGTCATGTCAGCCTCTGCCTCATCTGCACTCCCTGCGGCTGTTTCTACCGTCACTTTCACTAAGCCGAGTGGTCGGTGCAAAATAGTTTCGGAGAAATCAAGACTTTGAATTCTTTCAAAAGGAATATACCGTTTCTTTTTCACAAACAGACCATGTTCAATTCTTAATTCATTATGTTCAATTCGATATGTATAACGTACCCACTTAATGAAACTTGTTCCAAGGATGAACAAAAGCAGGAGCGCAATGAGAAAATATGGACTCCAACGTAACCAAACATTATCGGAGGGATCTTTAAAAAAGAAGATGAAAAAGTAAACACCTATTGGAATAATAACTTCCTTAATGCTTTTTATAATGGTCAATAAGATCATAATCGGGTGAAGGCGTTTTGGTTCAGACATCATCTTCCGCCACCCTTGCTAAGCGAGAGATCGCATGTCGCATCTCTTCTGCCTCTTGTAAATCAACAGCCGGAATTTCATGCTGTGTCGCTGCAGTTGAAATTTGAATTGTCGCTAAATCATACTTACGAAGCAACGGACCTTGAGTCGTGTCTACATGCTGAACTCTTACCATCGGAACCAACGTACGTGTAATAATCAAAATGCCATGTTGTAATTCAATTTCTTGCTCTCGCACTTCATAACGCCAACGTCGCCACCGAATCGTTGGGATGATAAAAATACTTAAGATTGCTAACACGACAAAGAGCCCTGCCGCAATATAAACTATCCACATAGGCCATTCAAAAAAATAAAAGACAATTCCTCCGCCTATGACGACAAGCAGCATGATAATAGAATGAATCGCCCCTGTAATTCGCCATACTTTTAAACCGCGTGCAGAAATTTGTTTCGCCGGTTGTTCTACATTCATTGCTTAACCTCCCTTTCGTTCATACATTAGATATACGTTCCCGCGCAAGATATAGTTTCAAAATATTAAGATGGATGGTTTCGGGATATGCATAAAAAAGCAATCGGTTTGGCCCGATTGCTTTTTTTCATTATTAGGCACAGAGGACTGTGATTTATTTTATGATCGCTTACTATTTTTAGCGAGGCCTACAGGATGTAGGTTAGAACTTTGGGCGTCCTTCCTTACTACGGCCGCTTCTACGTTGAGGCTTACGGTTGCCCTTATAGGATTGTGAACTTGATTTTCCACGGCGGTTGTTGCGGTTGCCACCGCCACCACTGCTACGATAGGAATCGCGTTTTGATGGTAGGGGTCTTTCTTCCGTAATATGAACTGGTGTTTTATCCGGTTCTTTTGTGATGGTTTTTAACGCCGCTGCCACTATCGTAACTGCATCTTGATATTCAGTAAGAAGTTCATTGGCAACAACTTTATATTCATCAAGGCTGCCTTCTTTAATTACTTCTTCAATTTTTTCCATGGTCATGCGTTGCTGACCTTCTAATGCTTCATCCCAAGTTGGTGGACGCATTGGTTGCATCCGTTTTTTGGTTGTTTGCTCCACAATTCGAAGATAGCCCATTTCACGCGGACTTACAAAGGTAATCGCCATACCTTCTTTTCCAGCACGTCCTGTCCGGCCGATTCGGTGAACGTAACTTTCCGGATCTTGTGGAATATCATAGTTATATACGTGGGTAACACCAGAAATATCCAATCCACGAGCAGCTACGTCCGTTGCGACAAGCACATCAATTTTTCCTTCTTTAAACTTTCTAAGGACGGACATACGTTTTGCTTGGCTGAGGTCACCGTGGATCCCTTCTGCAGCATACCCTCTAAGTGTTAGAGCATTAGATAGCTCATCCACGCGGCGTTTCGTACGACCGAAAACAATGGCAAGCTCAGGTGATTGGACATCAATCAAACGGGCCAGAACATCGAATTTTTCTCTTTCATGAATTTTCACGAAATATTGTTCAATCGATGGAACCGTCATTTCCTTTGCTTCTACTCGGATTGTTTCCGGAGATTTCATAAAACGCTCAGCGATTTTACGAATCGGGTTTGGCATGGTTGCGGAGAAAAGCAAAGTCTGTCTTTCATCCGGAACACTTTCTAAAATCGATTCAATATCGTCAATGAATCCCATATTCAGCATTTCATCGGCTTCATCCAAAATAAGTGTATGAACTTGGTCTAACTTCAATGTTCTACGCTTAATATGATCCAAGATACGTCCTGGAGTTCCCACAATAATATGTGGGCCTTTCTTTAATGCACGAATTTGGCGTTGGATATCTGATCCACCGTAAACGGCTAATACACGTGCTCGTGCATCTCTTCCAATTTTAAATAATTCTTCTGATACTTGTATAGCAAGCTCCCTAGTTGGGGCAATAATAATTCCTTGCACATGCGAACTTCTGACATCGATCTTTTCGATCAATGGAATTCCGAATGCCGCTGTCTTTCCTGTACCAGTTTGCGCCTGCCCTATTAAGTCTTTTCCTTGCATACTTAATGGAATGGTCTTTGCTTGTATCGGTGTTGCTTCCTCAAAGCCCATTCGATTAACTGCTTTTAAAAGCGCTGGGCTTATATTCAAATCTGCAAACTTCGTCAATGCTTCTCAATCTCCTTTGATTCCTTCAAATTGAGACAATTTTGTCTCACTACTTTATTTCCCAGTCCCTTTGCCAGAAAAACATCCTTAAGAACATGGTTCATGCAAAAAATTGTAAACGATGGTGATAATTTTATCATTAAATGTTGATGAATACAATTTTACATGCGGCAAAACTTTCATATTACCAATAAAAAGCTCATTTTTCTATAGCTTCAATCATTTCTTCCAATTTCGCTCCACGGGAGGCTTTAAAGAGAATATATTCTTTCCCGTTTATTTTTTCCGTTAAGGTCTGAATTAATTCATCTTTCTCGGTAAAGTCAAATACTCGATCTTTTGGAAATTGTTCGCGAGCACCCTCAGCTATATATTTCCCAAGCTCCCCATAAGTAAAGACATATTTAATGGATTGCGGATTTAACTCCCTTCCAATCTGAAGATGATAGTCCTTTTCATGTTCCCCTAGTTCAAGCATATCTCCTAAAACGACCATTCGATCGTGGTGATCTCCCATTGTTGCAAACATTGAGAGCACAGCGCGCATAGAAGTCGGACTCGCATTATAAGCGTCATTTAAAAGTTTCGTCCCTTTTATCCCCTCATGCCATTCCATCCTCATATTTGATAATTTAGCTATTTTCAATCCTGCTCTTATTAAGGCACTTGGAACCGAAAATTCTTTTGCGGCACTTATAACCGCTAAAGTATTCATCACGTTATGTTTCCCGGAGATTGGGAGATAGTAGAGGTCGCCGGCTAGCGTAAATTCGCTCCCCTGTTCATCTAATTGAATTTGCTCTGGGTAGATATCATTGATGAGGGTTTCTCCAAATGTGGCGATGCGAATTCCTTGTACTGAAGCCGTTTTGTCTTGTAAAAGTGACTCCTCACCTGGAATAATCAATAAACCATTTTCGGCAAGACCATCCACGATTTCAAGTTTCGCCTCAGAAATGGCTTCTCGTGAGCCTAAATCTTGCAGATGCGCCTCCCCAATATTGGTAATGATCGCGACATCTGGCTCAGCTATTTTGGAAAGTAGCGAGATTTCTCCTTTACTGCTCATCCCCATTTCAAGAATAGCAATTTCAGTATTTTCCGCCATATGAAGCAAAGTATAAGGCAAGCCGATATGATTATTAAAATTCCCCTCTGTCTTATGAACTCGATACTTTTGTGAAAAAACAGCTGCTGCAATATCCTTCGTTGTCGTTTTTCCGTTGCTCCCCGTAATCCCGATCACTTTCACTGGTATTTGTTTTCGATAAGCGTGGGCTAATTCCTGTAATGCGACCAAAGTGTCCTCTACCAGCAAAACAGGAATGCCTTCAGGTGGATAAGGCATATCTTTTTGCCATAAAACAGCTCCCGCTCCTTGAGAGATAGCTTTTTCTACATATTGATGGCCATCTGCTTTTTCGCCTTTGAGCGGCACAAAAAGATTTCCCTCTTTAATCATTCGCGTATCAAAGGCAACTCCCTTGATCGATTGCTTCTTATATTTCGATATATCATTTTCTACCTTCATCATGGTAGCGAGTTGTTCTATTGTTCGTTGTATCATACGGATTCCTCCAATAACAAAGCTAAAGCCCGCACAATGTTGGTTAGAACAATGTTGCGGCTCTGCTTTTCGTTGTCTAGTTCCGGCTGCTAGCAAACTTTCGGTGCCTGCTTGCGTAAATCAACATCGATTCACCCTGCGGTGTCTAGTTGCAGGCGGTAGGGGCTCGAGGTCAAATAACCCTGAATCCAGGAAGGGAAAAACCGCCCTTCTTAGGTTCAGGAACATTTGCTTGTCGCCCCTAAACAACCGCCTTCCGCTTTTCTTTGTCCAGCTCCGGCTCCTAGCGGCTAGCAAATTTACGTCTTCTTCCTACGATAAGTCGACATCGGCTCATTCTTCGCCGTGTTTCCTTTATCTCGTCAGAAGCCTTAAAATTTGTAAGCCGCTGAACAGTCGCCTCCGCTTTTATTACTAAAATGTATGGATAATGTTTTGTTTTTCTTTATGTCTTTCTAGGGCAAGTTGGACGAGACGCTCAATAAGTGCTGGATAGTCAAGACCTGTGTGTTTCCATAAAAGTGGGAACATGCTGACCGGGGTGAAACCAGGCATGGTGTTCACTTCGTTAATTAACGTTCTTCCTTCATTTGTGATAAAGAAGTCCGCCCGTACAAGGCCTGCACAGTCTAAAGCTTGAAAGGCTCTCGTCGCCATATTTCTTATTTCCGTATATTGCTCAGCAGAAATGTCTGCCGGAATAATCAAGTCCGTGTCTCCATCAGAATATTTGGCTTTGTAATCGTAAAATTCACTCTTAGGTGCGATTTCACCTGCAACTGAGCATTCTGGAAAATCATTGCCAAGTAATCCGACTTCAATTTCTCTTGCGGTTACACCTTCTTCTACAATAATTCTTCGATCATATTGGAAAGCAGTGGAGAAGGCTGTTTTCAATTCTTCCCGATTTTCACATTTGCTTATTCCTACACTGGACCCAAGATTCGCTGGTTTTATAAAACATGGATACCCAATCTCTTGTTCTACCTGCTCATAACTACGTTCCGGTGCAGCTTCCCATGTACTTTTCGTAAACCACGTATAATTCACTTGATCTAAACCTTCTTGCGCGAATAAGTTTTTCATGATGACTTTATCCATTCCTGCTGAGGAGGAAAGGACTCCATTGCCAACATAAGGAAGGTTTAACAATTCAAGCATTCCTTGCACAGTACCATCTTCCCCATTCGGTCCATGCAATAATGGGAACACAACATCAAATGTTTGACTGCCATTAGAAGAAAGGATCGTGGATAAAGCATTAGCCCCGATCTCTTGAGGTATTTGTTCAAATTGGAGCTCCTTGATCGTTTCAACAGGTTCCAAGAGCTCAGGTCCTTTTCTCCATTCTCCTTCCTTTGTAATAAAGATCGGATGAATGGCAAACTTTTCTATATCCAAAGCTTGAATAACAGCTTTTGCCGTTTGAAGAGAAACTTCATGTTCCGCTGATTTACCACCGTATAATAAACAAAGATTAATTTTCATCAAAAAATCCTCCATCATTTACATATGTTATTTATTTTACCATGGATTCCTATGGAATCTAAATTATTTTCTTATAGTATATGGGCGGATTTTGGAATCGTACCGTTAAAAGGGCGTAAAAAATGTGGAGCCACTTTAAGTAGTTCCACATTAAGTTACGGTTTTATCTCCTAAATCACTTGCATTTGGGTTAGTGATTGCCACTCTCCGGTTTTTCGATCTAAAACAATCTTGCCATCAGGCTGTTTGTGATCGGACAAGTCCTCAAATTCTGTCGCCATTGAATCCATATCATAAAAATCTCCCACTACCCAGACCGGTACCTCAATCACAGATCGATTGCGATTCGATTTTTCAATCGAAATGACCAATCCCTCTTTCATGTCACTCATAAAAGAGCGAAGGATCTTTCCAGGAATAGAAGGTACCGATTTTTTCTTACGGAAATTTAAGAATGAAATCTCACGTTGATGGGTTATTTTTTGAGAAATCACGGCCCCCAACATGGAGTAAAAAGGCTCCCAAGATTTGTAATACGTTTTATTCAGCCGGCCGTCATCTCCAGTAAGATAGACAAATTGGTTCTGAAGCTTCCGATAAAAGGGGGATTTTAGATGTTCCTTAAAATGACCCATGTATAAAATTTCAGCTATTTCCTGTCCACTTAACTGATTCAGATATTCTTCTTCCGTAAAATCTAACCAACAAAAGTCTCCATATCCTTGCACATCATCTGCCGAAAGCTTTTTCAACGAATCCGCATCTGCGTAATCAAGCAACAAATGCATGTTGAAATGGCTATCTTCAAATTTATGGCGAATTAACAAAAGATTCGGCAAATCTAGGGGAATTCCATTGATAAAATTAGAGAAGGAAATACCCGAAGATATAACAAAACGATCAGAATCGTTCATATGAATATAAATATTTTGATTCTTTATAGGATTATTCAAAAAACAACCCCCCATCCCATCGATGAACTATTATCATACCTGCATTAGATGATCTTTATTATATCATAATAGGTAGACATACCTATATTACAAATATGTATCATTAATTAAAGGACAAACGGTCAACATCGCCACATCCTTCCGCATGGATGTATGAAAATGCGAAGGAATAGAAAAAATGTAGATCCAAAGAGGGGGTGGATCTACGAAATTGCGATGGAACAACAAAAACGTAGATCCAAATAGGGGTTGGATCTACGAAAATGCAAAGGAACAACAAAAACGTAGATCCAAAGGGGGGGTGGATCTACGAAAAGCTATAGGAACAGAAAAAACGTAGATCCAAGCGGAGGTTGGTTCTGCGAAATTGCGATGGAACAGCAAAAAACTCGCGACCCTCTCGAGATAAAGATTAGCATTTGTCATTTCTACGGTATCGTTAACAAGCAACTTTGGAAAATTATATCCTTCTTTGATTGAAGTCCCCTATTTTGGGTAAAGTAAAAGAAATTATACTTTGAATCCAAGGAGGTGAAATCTTGCTTTAGCGAAGTTTTGCTTGAAAGCAAGATACTCCATTGCTCTTTTTAAATATTTTTCTTGTCATTTTTTTAATTGCCTTAACAGCTTTCTTTGTTGCATCAGAATTTGCGATTGTGAAAGTGCGCAGTTCTAGAATTGATCAATTAATTGCTGAAGGTAACGCAAGAGCGGTCACAACGAAGAAACTGTTAAACAACTTAGATGGTTATTTATCCGCAACCCAACTTGGTATTACCGTGGCAGCTCTTGGGTTAGGTTGGCTTGGTGAGCCTACAGTACAGGCTTTATTCCATCCACTATTCGAAAAATTACCGATCTCAGACTCCTTTATAAAAATCATCTCGTTCGTCCTTGCCTTTACTATCGTCACCTTTTTGAATGTCGTGGTAGGAGAATTAGCTCCCAAAACGATCGCAATTCAGAAAGCGGAACAAGTCGCCATAGCTGTTTCGGCTCCGCTCATCTTTTTTTATAAAATCATGTATCCCTTTATATGGATTCTTAACCATTCAGCAAGATTGATCGTGAAGATTTTCGGCTTTGAACATTCGTCGGAAAACGAGATCGCCCATTCTGAAGAAGAGTTGAGAATTATCCTTTCAGAAAGCCTTAAAAGTGGTGAAATCAATCAATCTGAATATCGTTATGTTAATAAAATTTTTGAATTTGATAATCGCATTGCAAAAGAGATTATGGTGCCTAGAGTGGAAGTGTATACAATCGAAAAGGATGCTTCAATAGAGGAGATCATGGAAACGATCAGGCATGAAAGATATACTCGATATCCCATTATTGATGGGGACAAAGATTCCATTATTGGATTAGTCAATGTAAAAGAGTTTCTAACTGACTGCATAAATGGGGATTGCCTCGGCAATGAACCCATTATGCCTTATGTAAAACCGATTATTCGTGTGATTGAAACAATCCCCATCCAAAGCCTTTTAGTAAAAATGCAAAAGGAGAGAACCCATATGGCCGTTTTACTAGATGAGTATGGTGGAACGGCAGGTATTATTACGGTGGAAGACATACTCGAAGAAATTGTAGGCGAAATTCGCGATGAGTTTGATTCAGATGAACTGCCCGAAATTCGAAAAATTGCCGAAGATCATTATGTATTTGGAGCGAAACTGCTTATAGAAGAAGTGAATGACTTACTGAATATTGAGATACTTGAAGATGAAGTAGATACGATCGGAGGCTGGTTATTGACGCAAAAGTATGATTTACGAGAAGGAGATATTATTGAAGCGGAGGGGTACCAATTCCAAGTACAAGCTATGGAAGGATCCCACATCAGTACAGTGGAGGTAAAAAAAGCGCAAGCGCCCGTTTAGCGACGTACAAATTTTTATAATAAGGATGAAAAGGTTCAAAGGCTAAATACGCACCGTCTTGGCGGCAGACTCAATCGCGACGTCCTGTCGCTTCGTCTGCACTAGTACATCCTTGTACGTCGCAACGCCTTTGTGACCAACGTCCTGTTGGCCTCCGTCCTGGCACAACGCCTTTGTCGACAACATCCTGTTGGCCTAAAAAAATAAACTAGACATGTCCAAATGGCTGCCCAGTTTATTTTTCTCTTATGAATGCAGTTCAGGGTATTTCCGAAGTCTATCGACATTTTCAACAACCTTGCTTAATTCAAGCCTAGACTTCGTTTTCGATATTTTTACACCAATCTCCGATAGACTACATATCATTTTCTGAAGTTGGTCATGATCTCTTTGCAAGAAGATCCACCTCTTTAAGATTTGACATCTTAGTTATATTTTACCTCAAATTTTAGTGACTGTATATCGTTTTTTTAAAGCTTAAAGAATTTGTCAACTATTTTGTTCTAGCTTTTATTACTTTACCCAGCTTACTTGAAAATAATCACAAATTATGTAAAAAAATAGGTGACACAGGAAAAATCCCTTCTAACGAAAGGATCTAGGAGCTGCCTACCGTATCGTTCTATAAAACAAGTCGAAGATCAACTTCTTTTCTAAGAAAAAACGTACATACCCCAATATGTATGTACGGATTGCCACTGAAATATCCAGTTCTATGGAATACAAGCCCTAACATACAGATATGATGATCTTCATAGCAGCAACTACGAATCAATGTCTATAGGACTCTCCATTAGACGCCCCCTGACTTTAGCAACTAAATTCCTTATATTTTTTCAGTAAAGTTTCTAGCTTTAATGCTAATCCAAGACTGCCATCGACTTTAATTTTCCCCATCATATAAGCCATTGTACTATTGAGTTGGCCAAACAAAAGCTGTTTGAATTCATTAAAATCCATTATCAGTCGGCATTCAGAACTGTAAGGGCTTCCTTGTTCCACCGAGACTTTCCCTTTATTTAGGATAAGCTGGTAGGTGCCACTCATTTCCCCTGATAAGTCAAATTGATAAACGCATTCAGAATCTTGATGCGGTTCGGGATGCTCATTCATTAGGCGGGTAATCTGCTCCCATATCTCATCGATGGACTGATCAACAAATTCAATGGCCATGTATTCCAATCCTCCCCATTTCGTAATGCTTCTATTATAGCATGTAGGCATACACAAATACGTTGAAATTCCATTATTCCTATATATTTACCTTTTTATCGATAGGATCATAATCTATTTCAAACATTTGTAAGATTCCCAATGAGAAGAATGAAAAATGGACCAAATGAAATTGCATTTATTGTTCTATCTCTTACCAGCCAAAGAATTCAACGGTCCTAAAAAAGCAATTCCCTTTCGTTTCTTCTTTTTCCGCGATTCTTCGATTAAGCGAAATAATTGTTGCTCTCTTTCCCTTTCTTCTATTTTTTCTGTTAATATTTCTACCTGCTTGACAAGATGTCGGTTCATTTCTGTAAGAGAAGCTTGTTGGACTTCTAATTCTTTTATTTGAGCGATAAATTCCTGCAAATCATTTGATTGCGATAATAACGGAGAAGCTTTTCTTCCTTGCCCTACCATTGATTCAGCCGCTGCCTCGACGGACATTCCCTCCTCCATTTTCTTTAACATGGAAGATAAAAGTACAAGATCATCTTCTTTAAAGATCCGTCCGTTATTATGATGACCACGATCGAATTCATACCCCTTTGCTTCTAATAAAGCTGCATATTTTCTTAAAGTACTCACCCCAACACCAAGAATTTTGGCCGCCTCTGTAGTAAAAATGGAATGTTCCACCGAATCCCTCCCGATTTTCTTGTTATTCTAAAACTTCAATGGAATCCACTTTATTTCCTCTCTCTAAAACTGTCACTTCAAGAGAAGTTTTGTCATGCATGCTAAATAGTTTTCGAGACTTTTTTTGGTATTTTTCACTTTCAGCAATTTTTGACAGAATACTTATAATTTATCTTAGGCGTTGGCCATTCATCCTTAAAATTATTCCTTGGGCTTTTCTTACAGGCTTTTGAGGATTTTTATATAGGAAGTCTGTTTAAATTGAAGCATTTACGGAAATTGTATAGTAAAAAGGAAGTGAACTTGAATGAAGGTATTAATTGTAGGGGCGAACGGTCATACAGGTCGTTTGATTATTGAATATATGGCTAGTCATACAGAAGATCATCCATATGCTATGATTCGGGACGAAGCTCAGGAAAAAGAATTGATGGAATGGGGTGCCGTCGAGGTGATAGTGACTGATCTTGAGAAAAAGATCGACCATGAAATCACGAAGGGGATGGATGCGATTATATTTGCGGCAGGCTCCGGATCCCACACCGGTCCAGACAAAACCATTGCGGTGGATCAAGAAGGTGCGAAAAAAATCATTGACTCAGCAAAAGAGAATCAAATCTCGCACTTTGTCATGCTAAGTTCAATGGGAGCAGACGAGCCCCAAGGCCCTCTCGAACACTACTTATCCGCAAAAAAAGAGGCCGATGATTATCTTATCAATAGCGGATTAACCTATACCATTGTTCGCCCAGGTCACTTAACTCATGAACCCTCAACAGGTAAGGTTACGATCGCGGAAAAATTGGACATTGTCGACGAGCATCAAATTCCACGTGAAGATGTAGCTCATATTTTGGTTGCTTGCTTGCATACAAAAAACACCCAAAATAAAATAATGGAAGTTATATCTGGTGAGAAAGATATTGAACAAGCCCTAGAAATGATTTAACCAAAAGAGGCAGTTCAAAAAAAGGAAGCCCTCCCAAGTAAAATATGCTGATATATCAAGGGTTTGAAACATGAAAAGGGGCATCCAAAAGTCGAAAAAACAACTTTCTGGACAGCCCCTTTTATCGTTTTTAAAGATAGAAAGCATAAAGTTTTCCACTTGGATAGATCCGCTAGCTCTAGGTGTCTTGCGCTTCTCCTATATACTGGGCTCTTTCCTGGCCCTGCCCGATCCGATTAACCATAAATGAACCAAAAACTCGATTGCCGTTAAAACAGCTGAAGTAAGCACAGTACCCCAGACTGTAATATAGGCATCTTGGTAGAAATAGGCAAATGTATACAAAAATATGGCAGATATGACAAAATCAATGCCAAGCGTTACCCAAAACGCTCCTTTCTTTAATAAAGCCCATTCAAGTAAATGCCCGACAATGGCTAGTACAACACCTGTTACAATAGGTTGATAAAGATATGGAAAATAAACACCAGGTAATAAATTGGATGCGAGGATCAGAACGATTGGAACCACAATAATCTTTAGTATAATATTTAACATGAATAGTGCCTCCTTTTACCTATATGAAAAGGATGCCTATTTACAATGAAATTATACCTTTTTAGCTGGTTTTCAATGTGACGGCAATAATTTCAGGTCGATTGAAAATCCGATAAGGAAAAAGACTATTCCCCAACCCTCGACTAATAATCATCGTTGTTTTTTTCTCTTGATGTTCCCCTGATGTATAGCGAGGAAACCATCCTTGGCCTGGGGCGATCAGACCGCCAAATCCTGGAAGGCGAATTTGTCCGCCATGCGCATGGCCGCTAAACACGAGATTCACTTCATTTTCCGCATAAACATCGATTAGTTCTGGACGATGAGAAAGAAGAATGGTGAATCTCTCTTGTGGAACAGAGGAAAGAGCTGCTTGTATCATTTGCTCCATGGCCTTATCCGGGCTCTGCTTTCCCTTCATAAGTGGATCATCTACTCCCATTATCGAGATAAATTCGTGATCCTTCTTCAAGTGGATCGCCTGATTTCGCAAAACATGGACACCAAGAGCTGAAAGGGCCTCTGTAATCTCGTCCACTTTATTAACAGCGACTTCATGATTCCCTAAAACAAAAAAGACATCTGTGATCTTGACTAATTGTTTCATTAAATCTAGGCTATTGGCTAAATCATAGCGATTGCTATCAACTAAGTCTCCTGTAATGACAACCAAGTCAGGTTCTGCTTTTCGGATCTTCCTCATCAACTTTTCTTGCTTCTCACCAAAAGTCGCATCCTGCAAATCAGAAATCTGAACAATGTTCAAACCATCAAAGGCTTTCGGTATTTCTTTGGATTTAATTGTATATTTCGTGGTTTTTATCCATGCATTATTTAATTCTAAAAACACCCAAAGGACGAGCAAACAAATCAGCAATGTAAATATTTTTCGAGCCATACAATAAATCCCTTCAGATAGAATGTACTATTAATATATTTATGATCATGACATGGTATGAACATCTTTACAATAGAAAAAAGACATTCCCCATTTCGTCCATAGGGAATGTTCTTTTTCAAAGTCATTTATTGCTCTTCTTTATTATAATATTCTACCGCGTACATCGCTCCTTCTGAGACCATCTCCGCATCTCCGTGATCAAAGGGGTTAGGATGACCTGCTTTATCGAGCAGCTTTTTTTGAATTTCAGAGTTCTGTCTATTGAACCATTTCTGTACAGTTTCCTTCATCTGTTGAACGGTATTGAATGTTTTATTTCGATTCTCTTCCTTCACCAAATAGGTCACACCGGCAATTCCAATCCCTAACATTACATATGGGGTTAAGCGCTTTATAGCCATAGGATTGCCTCCTTTTCATTATTTGTCTATTCTTTACCCTATTTTTCGAATAATTAAGCATGAAAAGGATGACAAGTTCTTTACAATTGGAAGTCAATTAAAATTTAAATGTTTTAGCGTCTAAAGAGACGTTTGTTTCACTGTGGACTTTTTAGAAGCGGCCATTAATGCCACAATGGTTTCTCTATCACCTTGATGAAGGGATTCAACAATTTTACTTCCAACAATCACTCCATCGCAGTAATCACTCATGGTCCTCACTTGTTCTGGTGATGAAACACCAAATCCAGCTAGTACTGGGACTTCCGCATACTCTTTCAACCCTTTTAAGTAAGCTTCTACCCCTTCTTCGTATTTACTTCTTACACCCGTTGTCCCTTTTACGGTTACCGCATATAAAAAACCTTCTGAACGCTTGGCAATTTGCTCGATGCGATGGGAAGGGCTTGTCGGGGACACGAGTCTGATTAAGGCAATGCCAAATTCCCCCAATGCAGGTGTCACAAGCTCCTCTTCTTCCAATGGAAGATCAGGAATAATCAGTCCATCCACCCCAACTTCTTCACAACGTTTCGCAAACTTTTCAACTCCAAATGAATAGACTAAATTAATATATGTCATCAGTACAATCGGTATTTCCCTCGTATCTTTCCACTCCTCTAAGCTTGTTAAAATAGCCGCAAGGGTCGTACCGTTCCCAAGAGATCGTAAGCCCGCCTCTTGAATAACCGGTCCATCCGCAACGGGGTCAGAAAAGGGAATCCCTAATTCCACAACAGTTGCCCCATTTTTTTCTAAAAACAAAATCTGTTCTTTTAGATTTTCCAGCCCTCCGTCTCCTGCCATAATGTAAGGAACGAAAGCTTTATCTCCCTGATTTAAAACTTTGGAAAACGCCGTATCTATTTTTGCTTTACCCATTGATTTGACCTCCAATAGCTGCTCGAACGGCATCGACATCTTTATCTCCTCTTCCAGACAAACAAATCACCAATGTATCAGAAGTATTCATTTCCTTTGCGAGTTTCACGGCAAAAGCTACTGCATGAGAGCTTTCTAGTGCCGGGATAATTCCTTCTGTTTTAGAAAGCATTTGAAAAGCTTCCAATGCTTCTGCATCTGTCACAGATGTATAATTCACACGTCCCTGATCTTTTAAATAAGAATGTTCTGGTCCTACTCCAGGATAGTCAAGTCCTGCCGAGATCGAATGAGCCTCTTGAATTTGTCCATGCGGATCTTGTAATAGATAGGTCATCGTTCCATGTAAGATTCCCGCTTTTCCATCTGTTAGAACCGCAGCATGCTCCCCTGTTTCGATTCCCGCTCCAGCCGCTTCGACGCCATAAATCTTGACATCTTCATCCTGAATGAAAGGATAGAACATGCCCATCGCATTACTCCCGCCCCCGATACAAGCTACAACCGCATCAGGAAGCTTGCCTTCTTGGTCCAGAATTTGTTGTTTTGTTTCTTTGCCAATTACGCTTTGAAAATCCCGAACAATCTTCGGAAATGGATGGGGCCCGACAACCGACCCTAAAATATAATGCGTATCTTCTACATTGGCCACCCAATAACGCAGAGCCTCATTCACCGCATCTTTCAGCGTTCCACTTCCTTGGGATACGCCTCTGACCTCTGCACCGAGTAGTTCCATTCGGAAGACATTCAATGCTTGACGTCTAATATCTTCTTCTCCCATAAACACAATGCATTCCAGTCCAAGTAAAGCACAAACGGTTGCTGTGGCCACGCCATGCTGACCAGCTCCTGTTTCCGCTACAACCTTTTTCTTGCCCATTCTTTGCGTTAATAATGCTTGCCCAATTGTATTGTTAATTTTATGAGCACCGGTATGATTCAAATCTTCCCGCTTCAAATAGATCTTGGGGCCACCCAATTGTTGCGATAAATTTTCCGCAAAATAAAGCGGCGTTTCTCGCCCGATATATTGTTTTAAATAATACTCCATTTCCTGTATGAACGTAGGATCCTCAATTGCTTTATTGTATTCTTCCTCTAATTCCAATACGGCGGTCATTAAGGTTTCCGGTACAAAGCGACCCCCATATAGTCCATATTTCCCTTTTTCATCTGGTGATGTGTATACAGCCATTTTCTTCACTCCTGGATGTTTGATTTGCTTGATACATTTTTACCGTTTCGATAAATGCTTTTATTTTCACAGGGTCCTTTTCTCCGTCTGTTTCTACTCCACTGGAAATATCGACTGTTTTTGGCTGGACCTTGGCTATGGCCATGGGCACATTTTCAATTGTTAATCCTCCAGCTAAAATAAGCTGCTCTTGTGGCAGTTGTTTAGACTCCAATAAATTCCAATCAAAAGGAATCCCACTTCCGCCTGCATATTGAATCCCTGGACTATCCACAAGATAATAATCACAATTATAGAGTTTTAGTACATCGAGATCCTTTTCCTGTTTAATCGAAAAGGCCTTAATAACTGGGAGTCCCAGGCTTGCGCAAAATTCAGGCAATTCTGTTCCGTGCATTTGGACATAATCCAGTTTGGCTAACTCTGCGATTCTTTGAATCTCTTCTTTACTTTCATTCACGAAGACGCCTACGGATTTTACATTGGGAGGTAGCTCCCGAATCAATTCAGCAGCCTTTTCAGGTGCAATTCTTCTTTTACTTTTGGCAAATACGAATCCGAGAAAATCGGCTCCAGCTTCGACAGCTGCGTGGGCCGCTTCTCTTGTGGTAATGCCACAAATTTTAACTTTCATTATTTCGCCACCTTCGTGAAGGGGATTCTGAATTGGTTCATTGTTTGTTGGATATCTCCAGAGCGCATAAGCGTTTCCCCAACTAAAATTCCCTTTGCTCCTGCTGCCCGCACCCTTTCGATATCCTCTTTCACCTTCATTCCACTTTCACTGATTAGAAGACGATCCGTCTGCTGTAAAAGAGAAGCAACCCGCTCCGTTACTCCGAGGTCGACTTCAAAGGTTTTTAAATTGCGATTATTAATACCGACGATATTCGCTCCAACACGGAGCGCCGTTTCAGCTTCTTCCTCATTGTGCACTTCAAATAAAACATCAAGCTGTTGGGATCGGGCATAATTATACAACTCTTTCAATCTTGATTCAGGTAAGGCCGCTGCGATCAGCAAAATAATACTGGCCCCATGCTCTTTCGCTGCATCAATTTGCACCTCATCGATCATAAAATCCTTACATAATAAGGGAACATCAACAGCCTGAGCGACAGCAGATAAATCTGCCATCGATCCCTTAAAAAACGTTCGATCGGTTAAAACTGATATCGCGCCTGCCCCTGCCGTCGCATAGGCCTTTGCTTGTGCAACAGGGTCTACGTCTTGATTAATCATTCCTTTTGAAGGGGAGGCTCGCTTCACTTCGGCAATCACATTCATATTTCCTGAATCCATAAATTGATCATATAGGGAAGGACGTTTTTTCAATGGTTCCGCTTCATGGCCTCCACTATAAATGGCTTTTAACTCTTGCACCTCCAATTCCTTTTGTTTCAAAATTTCATCAAGAATTGTCACTTAAACCACTCCTTGTCGAGATTTTTCACTTTTTCTAATTAAAAACTCTAATTTCTCCATCGCCGCTCCTGAATCAATGCTTTGCTTGGCATATTCAATTCCCTCTTGGATCGTCTTTGCTTTCCCGTTGGCAAAAATACCTATCCCTGCATTCAATAAGACAGTATCACGGAAAGGACCGTCATCGCCCCTTAATACACTATGCATGATTTGGGCATTTCTTTCAGCGTCGCCCCCAAGAATTTCCTCATTCGTATAATACGGAAGCCCAACATCTTCTGGTTTTAGCGTAATGGCGGTTAACTCCCCGTCTTCTAAAATAACGAGATGATTTTCTCCTGACAAGGAGCCTTCATCAAGAAAACCTGCACCATTAATAATGACGGCTCTCTTACGACCTAACTTTTTCAAAACTTCTCCCATTAGCATTAATTTATCTCGTCGATAAATGCCCAACAATTGGGTATCCAATTCAACCGGATTTGTTAGTGGACCAATGAGATTAAAAATAGTCGGCACACGCAAATCCTTTCGTACTTTCATAACCGCCTTCATCGCTGGATGGACATGAGGAGCAAATAAGAAGGAAATCCCGTTTTCCTCTAATAATTCCTTTGTTTCTTCTGGCGTTTGATCAAGGGAAACCCCAAGGTATTCCAATACATCGGCACTGCCCGTTTGACTTGAAACACTACGATTGCCATGTTTTGCCACTTTAATTCCTGTTCCGGCAATGACAAACGCTGAAGTCGTACTGATGTTGAAACTACTGGAGCCATCTCCCCCAGTCCCGCAATTATCAATCACACTATGTTTCACATGTAAGCTTGCAGGAGATTTCTCGCGAATCGCTTGCACCAAACCCGCAATTTCATCTGCAGTCTCCCCTTTTAAGGCTAACAAGCCGAGCAAAGCACCTGACTCACTTTCCGTTGCTTCTCCTTCGAATAAAAGTCTTCCCGCCTTATACATTTCCTCTATCGTTAAAGATTTCCCTGCCATTAATTTCTGTAAATAAGTTTTCATCTTCATGCTCCTTTCTAATAAAGGTAAATATAAAAAAGCCCCCTGTCCCAGACATAAAATCTATGTCTAGAACAGAGGGCGAAAAGTCGCGGTGCCACCTCTGGTTGAGGATTGATTCCTCATCTCAATTAGGTACCGTAAAAAGCCGTTCTGAACCACAACCTGTATGCTCGATACCCTATCCTGTTAACGGTGGAGGCCGGATTTCCCTACTAAGCCTTGTTCAGGAAATCTCTCGTAAGTCCATTCCATTTGGCAGTACGGGCCGGAATCCCACCATCACCGGCTCTCTTTTCCGCCTTACCAAATATACTCCTCTTACTCAACGATTTACTCCAATAGCTATGTTATTTTTTAAACAAGCCTAAAAATACAAAAAGGGCCCCTCATCCAAAGGACGAGGAACCCGTGGTACCACCTTTATTAGCCGAAAAATCAGCTCACTTTGACAGCAACAAGCATCACACTTCTGCTTATGCCTAGTCTTCGTAACGCCAAGACCTTAACGCCAAAGCCTACCACCTTCATCAAGGGTTCGGTTTGGAGGCTCAGAAGTCCATTCACTATTCTTACACACTGGTTTGCACCACCCACCAGCTCTCTTTCGTGCAACAATATAGCTACTCCTCTTCGTCACTGCCAAAATCATCGATTTAGTTTGAATTATTTAACATGTTAACTTTTCAAAAAGGAATTGTCAAGGGGTATTGTTTGTAAAATTTCTTTAAATTTTAAATTACATATTGTCCGGTGAATCCAACCATTCTTTACTTGTGTTTACACTTGATCCTTAAGTTCCCCTAACTCTTTTTCAGTGAGGTTCGTCAATTCCATAATTTCTTTGAACGAAAAACCTTTTTTAAGCATTGCCATGGCTATTTCCTTTTTCCCTTCTGCTTTGCCTTCTGCCTTACCTTCCGCTTTTCCTTTAGCTATTCCTAGTTTTTTTCCTTCTTCCCGCCACTCATCAATAAAAGGTTTCAATGTTGGTGGAACAGGTGCATCGTTCTTTCCATATAACTCTCCTCCTTTTTAATCATTGCTCTAATGTCTTTTTGCAACTCCCTTGTCATCTCCTTCGGAATTTCTAATATATAATCGATAAAATGGAACAAGGATTGAATATATTCCCGAGAACTTTTCTGCGGATCTTGTAGTAACAATTCGAGTAAATTCCGCTTGAATTGATACCGCTTACTTGCATTGTAAATGTAAATTTCTATGGTGAGGAAGAATGAGATATATGGGGATAAAAAGAGAACACCTTATAGGGAGAATAACACATTTTATAGGAAAAATGTACCAATTTCCTATTATCATCTCCCTTAATGGCATTCCGCTTGTTTATCGTTATTTGGTGCCATGGATTTTTTCCATCGAGAAGCCCCTGCCTAAAATTTCCGAAGCGTTGAGGAAAATTACAAACGAAGATGGTTCTTGTTCTTGTAGGATTTTTTTCAAATAGACCGCTTCTGCTTGTTCTACGACACAGAGAATCATCGTTCGTTCTAAATTTGTGTACCCGCCTAATGATTTCACTTTTGTTAGGCCGCGATCAATTTCTTCCCGGATAATTTGCTGTACCTCTTCTTCCTTTTCCGTAATAATCATCACAAGCTTTGTTGGGGATGTTTGAAGTTGGACAAAATCAATTACTTTGCTCGTGACATAGATCGAAATTAGTGCGAATAGGGCAAGTTCTAAATTTAAAACAAAAGCGGCTGCTATAACGACAACTCCATCCACAATCAGTTGGGAAAAACCGCTCGATAAGCCGGTGTATTTTTTTAACACTTGAGAAATAGCGGCTGTTCCACCTGTCGATCCTCCACCTCGATAGACAATTCCTAGACCAACCCCAATAAGAATCCCACCATAAATGGCACCAAGCATGGGTTCATGAAGATTGATATCGATTCCCTGTGTCAACCAAATTACAAACGGAACAAAAATAGTACCAATTAATGTTTTCACCCCAAAATCTTTTCCTAATAACCAAAGACCTAGAAAAAACAACGGAATATTAATTGCCGCTTGCACTAGCGCAGGATTCCATTGGAAGGCTTCATAGAATAAGGTGCTAACACCTGAAATCCCTCCAGCCGCAATCTTCGCAGGAAGTAAAAATATATTATAAGCTAGTCCCACTAATGTGGCGCCAAAAACGACCATAATATAGTCCCAAACTCGGGAAAATTTTGACGTTGACTTTCTCATTCTGCATGCACCTATCCTTTTCTGTTTGAACATTGATGTTAGACGAGAATAACTCCTTATCAAGGATATCATTTTTATTTAGTAAGAGGGAAGAATTAGGATGGTGACGAAAATCGCCACACCTTTCTGATTTACATCCTGTGGCTTGATGTATACTTCGCCTTTATACAGAGGGGCAACGATTGTTATATAAAGAGATTTACCTGCATAATTTACTCGAAAAGGGGATGAAGATTCATTCCATCTCCATCCCTCTAGTGAAATCCTAGACTTTAAACTTATCCATCATTTTCTCCAAAAGTTCCTCTTTTATCCTGTTCATTTTTTTCGCGTTTTTCAACGAGGTCATCCGAGATATCGTCAATCGGCATCACCAATTGATCACGTTGGGCTTGTTTTTCTGGATCCTGATAAAATGCTTTGTCACGATCATTCCGTTCCTTCAGTACTTTATCACGATTAATTTTATCTTGTGTTGGTTGATGCTTCATCTTCTTTCCCTCCCTTGGTTTAGTACTCTTTTTCCTTATGGGAGGTTCAATGAAACATTTCAGTACAATTTATAGAAATTTATCGTGTTTTGGTAGAGTTGTTGGTAAACCCTCTCTAGATCTTCGTTTTTTATTTCCGCAATCACCTTAACGGACTCATGAATCATGCGAGGATGTGTCATCATGCCCTTGAATGGACCTTCGAATGGCCAAGGTCCATCTGTTTCGACCATTATTTTTTCTAATGGATACTTTTTCACTAACGCTTGGATTTCCGGTTCATACACGACATCAGGAGTGACAGAAATCAAATAACCATGTCGAATCATGCGCTCAATGGTTGGAGCGGCTCCTTTAAACCAATGAAAATGTGCATTGCGTATGTGGTGTTGTTCTAATAGATCACATACAAGATCAGCATCTTCATAAACAGCATGTAGAACAACGGGTTTGTTCCACTTTTTCGCAAACACTAAAAATTGCTCCAATAATGAAATATACCCCTCGATTTTCAAGGCAGGCGCTTCCTTACGTGTGTAATAAGGCAGGCCAATTTCCCCAACTGCGACCATATCTTCCACATGTTCTGCCATCCATTGAAATAATAACTGCTGTTCTTGTGCAGTTGGCAATTTCTGCTCCGGGTGGAAACCAAAAGCTGGTTTTACTTGAGAATGTTTTCTAGCCAAGGATAGATTTTGCTTACAAGATTGTAAATGATAGGACACAGAGATAAGTGCTGGATAGCTTTCTATCGACAAATCACGGATGATTTGCTCGATTTCATTCTCTTTGTAGTGATCCAAATGAAGATGGGCATCAATCACTTGTCTATTCATTTTGCCCTCCTCCTTTTACATTTCTTCCAAAAACGCACCAGTTTATCGAAAACCGTTTAAACCTGTGAATAGTCTTCGAACATTTATATTACCGGTTTTAATTGATGAACGATTATCAGGTATTATAAAGCTTTCTATATTACCGCTTTTAATGAATAATAACTGTTTGGGTATTATAACTCCCTTTATATGACCGCCGCCCTTGATTCATGAGCAGCTTTTCGGGTAATATGAAGACTCCTATGTCACCACTTACGACCGTTGAACAGTCTTTCGGGTACTATAAAGCCTGCTATATGCCCGCTTTTGGCTTTCATAAGGTTTAAACGGTTCTATAAAGCCATTATCCTCTTAGAAAACTCGTCAGTTCTCGCTTTTTTTCTAAAAATTCCTCCGTTAATAGTAGTTCATGGTGACGTGGCCTTACGAAAGGTACCGATAGCTCATGAACAACTTGGGCCGGGTTCGTGGATAGCACGAGAATACGATCTGACAAAAACAGTGCCTCATCGATGTTATGGGTAACAAATAGAATCGTCCTACGGTAAGCGGACCAGATTGATAATAACCATTCATGCATTTCTTCGCGGGTAAAATCATCTAAAGCGGAAAAAGGCTCATCGAGGCAGATCAAGGATTGCGGACTTAATAAAGCACGGATAAAAGCCACCCTTTGTTTCATCCCTCCGGACAAAGCACCAGGCAGGGCCTCTTCATAACCAGCCAACCCCGCCTTCTTAATCATCTCTCTTGCCTTTTTCTCATCTTTCTTTCCTTGCAGCTCTTGGCCAAGTAAGACATTTTGTAAAACCGTTCTCCATGGAAGTAAAGCTGACTGTTGTGGCATATAACTAATCGCCCCACGCTTTCCAGTCATATCATGGCCATCTAAAATAATCGATCCTTCTTCTGGTACGAGAAGTCCGCCAATTAACTGAAATAATGTACTTTTCCCACTACCAGAAGGTCCTAAGATCGTCACAAACTCACCTTCTTCCACTTGAAATTGAATGTGATCCAATACTTTTCGTTCTTGAAAGCTTTTGGATACTCCATTGATCGTAAGAGTGCCCATTATTTCATCTCCTCTTGTGTCCAACGAACCAGCCATTTTTCAGCAAGCTGGATCAACAGAAAGAATAACATACTTAAAATCATAATCAGGAAAATCGCTACAAACACTCGATCTGTTCGGAACGAGGAAGAAGCTAACGTCATATAAACGCCAATTCCCTTTTTGGCGCCAAGCCATTCAGAAATCACAGCACCCATGACACTGTAGGTGGCCGATATTTTCAAGCCCGAAAATAAGGCTGGGAGAGAGTGTGGCCATTCTAACTTCGTGAAAATTTGCAGTCGCGTCGCCCCTGCCATCAACATATATTGTTTGATCTCTTGAGAAGTTTGACGGAATCCTCCCATGGCAGCAATGGTGACTGGGAAAAAGCAGACAAGCGTGATGATAATTAACTTGGGAAGCCAACCAAATCCAAACCAGATGACCAATAAGGGAGCTAATACAATAATCGGGATGTTTTGCGATAGAATTAAGAGCGGGTAAACCGCCTCTTGGGTTCCTGGCAGCAAATGAAGTATGACCGCAACGAGAATCCCAATCGAACAGCCAAGTAAAAATCCTGTCACTGCCAAGCCAATCGTCGATTGCAAGTGTGGAAGAAATCGCTCATATCCTGTTATAGCTTCCTGTAAAATCGCACTCGGAGCTGGCAACAACCAACTAGGGGTGTTCAAAAGTCGGACAGCGCCCTCCCAGATCATAAGTAGGAAGAGGAGAACCGCCATCGGTCTCCACCCTTTCCTCCAAATCGCTCCCATTATCGATATTTCTCCGTAAGCGACCCCATCGTAATCCCATCTGGTTTATAGACAATTTTTACTTGAGAAATAATACTGATACTCCCTAACTCAATCATTCTTTGATTCATTTTTTCAATGATTTGCATGATATACGATAGGTCACCTTCCATCGTTGTTTCTAATGGATGAACTTCGTATGAGACCCCTGATTCCGCAATGACTTTGATCGCCTCATCCACAAGTGGATAAGTATCCCCTCCATTGGCTAATTTCGGGATAATTTGAATACTTACTAATGCATTCGCCATCTTTCTTCCTCCTTATTCGGGTAAAAATTCATTGGTGAAAGCTTGTTTTACATCGATTTCCTTTTCAAGGACCTTTTTCTCTAACATCCAATCCATATAGTTCTGCCAAATTTCTTGCTTCTGCTCTCCCCAACGCGCGGCATCATCTTGATAACGAGTTGCCAACCATTCTTGGCTTTTGCGCACAAGTTCCTCGTCAAGATCGGGTTCCGCCTTGATCAAAACCTCAGCTGCTTCCTCTGGATTATCGATTGCCAGTTGGTACCCTTTTGAGACAGCCTTCATAAAGGCTTTTACCGTATCGGGATCTTTCTCAATCATTTTCTCACTCGTGGAAATCACTGGGGTATAATAATCGAGCTTGTCCGAGTAATCCGTAAGGTAAATCATATTTAAATCATCCCCGCGCAACTCCGCTTCTACACCGGTCCAAGCATAATAAATCCACGCAAAATCGATATCTCTTTGCACGGCCGTAAAGAAATCGGTATCGCCCATATTGACTACATCAACTTTATTGAAATCCCCGCCATCTGCATCCATCAAAGAAGTCAGAACCGCTTGTTCAACTGGTGCGCCCCAGCCGCCGTATGTCTTTCCTTCAAAATCACTCGGCTTTTTAATATTTTTCTCAACGGGTGAGGCGAGACCTGAAGTATTATGTTGAATAATTGCCCCAATCGACACAATCGGAATATCTTGGGCTCTTGCTTCTGTTAAACTTTCTTGGGCACTAATGCCAAATTCAGATTTACCCGATGCGACTAACTGGTCCGCTCCCGCTTCACCAGGAAGAATAATCTCGACATCCAAGCCTTCTTCTTTAAAATACCCTTTATCGCGTGCTATATATAGCCCCGTATGATTGGTATTCGGTGTCCAATCAAGCACGATCGATACCTTTTTCTCGCCTGTCTCACTTTTCTCTTCTGTTGCTCCACTACAACCAGCAAGCAAAAGAACCATAACTAAAGCAATACCTAACCACTTTTTCATCTCTTTTCCCTCCTTGTTCTTCCAGAAATGCAACCCCTAAACATGAAAAAGATGCCCAAATTCGTTTGAACCTGGGCATCTTGAAAGAACATTCATCATTTAATTATGAATGAATCCATGTTCCCTTCGCTGGTCTTAACCAGGGCAGGTTCTAAGGGTCAGCATCTCAAGGATGCACTCTCAACCGGCATAACCGGTCCCCCCACATTCCATATAGTATGATTTTCATATTTTATTATAACAGATTATTCGTCTAAAGCCAGATTGACGACTTCTCAATAGGCAAAGGCGGCAGAAAAAGCAAAAATAATTACTAGCATAATGATATAAAATATAATAACAAGTGCGAATACTCCTGCCATGACAATTAAATAAGCCTTGGCAAATAAATTACGCGGCTCATCTTTATCTACCGCCCATATAATGAGCATAACAATATTTACAATCGGAAGTGCAAGCAAAATCATCGTAATGATCCAATCTTTTAATGTCATATTTCTTTCCATAAGCTTTTCACCCCTCTCGTTGTTTTCTAAATCGTTATTTATTGATGTTTATGACAACATTGTTCATTTTACTATTAATTCCATAGATTACCAGAGGATTCTTGATACTTCATTCAAGGTATACATTTATTCCTTTATAATGTATACGAAAACCCATTTGGTAAGGTTTCATCTTACTTCATAAGTGAAAATATTTTTTGATGGTGCTTTCTAACTTCCCTTTTTATTTCCGCATTTTTTTCACAATATAAGCATTCAAAAATCTACCTCTGCACAAAAAAGGCGCATCCCCATTCACGAGATCGCTTTACCTTCATTACGGTAAACTTATCTATTATTTTGCGTTTCCCTTTATACGAAATCGCCATTTCAGCTTCCAAGTAAACGATTTACTATCTTTAGCTTCATAATCTTATGCCTCTTAGCCTGTTGGGGTTCTCATGTGAACCTCTCCAACTAATAGGTGTTAACGTACTTTTTATCCCTGTGATTCCAGCCTTTTTTCTTTTTTTATTACAACTGAAATGGAAAATATCAGGGCTGCTATAAGTACTTAGTTTTTTACCATCTCAGCAAATCATAACTCAAGCAAGGTTTCGGAGTAACGAAGTATATTATTTCCTTTCTTAGCTGAACATAAGAAACAAAGAATGCCATAGAAATGAGAGGACCGTCATTATGAAAGCTGTCACTTATCAAGGGCCAAAGCATGTACAAGTAAACGAAGTAGAGGATGCAAAATTAGAGAAAAAAGATGATGTGATTGTCAAGATTACGTCTACTGCTATTTGTGGATCTGATTTGCATTTATACCAAGGAAATTTCCCATTGCCTCCTGGATACATTATTGGCCACGAACCGATGGGGATTATTGAAGAAGTAGGACCCGAAGTCACGAAGGTAAAAAAGGGGGATCGTGTGATTATCCCTTTTACCGTTGCATGTGGTCATTGCTTTTATTGCGAGCATGAAATGGAAAGCCAATGTGATAATGCGAATCCTCATTACGATTCAGGAGGATACTTTGGTTATTCTGAGAAGTTTGGTAACCACCCAGGTGGTCAAGCTGAATATTTAAAAGTCCCTTTTGGAAACTTTACTCCCTTTGTGATCCCAGAATCATGTGAACTAGAAGATGAATCCCTGCTCTTTTTATCCGATGTTCTCCCTACTGCCTACTGGAGTGTAGTCAATGCAGGAGTCAAACCAGGGGATACTGTTATCGTGCTTGGTTGCGGGCCTGTTGGGTTAATGGCGCAAAAATTCGCATGGATGAAAGGCGCCGAGCGGGTGATAGCTGTTGATTATTTAGATTATCGGATAAATCATGCCAAAAAAATGAACAATGTGGAGGTTTTTGAATTTACAAAGTATCCAGATATGGGCGAGCATTTAAAGGAAATTACTCATGGTGGAGCAGATGTCGTCATTGATTGTGTAGGAATGGACGGGAAAAAATCCCCCCTGGAGTTTCTTGAACAAAAATTAAAATTGCAAGGTGGAACCCTTGGCCCGATTCAAATTTCCACAAAAGCTGTGCGCAAATATGGAACGGTCCATTTAACAGGTGTTTACGGGGGCAACTATAATGTGTTTCCGTTGGGGGCATTTTGGGTGAGAAATATTAATCTGAAAATGGGACAGGCACCAGTCATCCATTTTATGCCTGAATTATTTAAAAGGATAACAAATAATGAGTTTGACCCGAGAGAGATTATTACACATAAACTGGCCCTTGAAGATGCAAGTCATGGTTATCAAATTTTTAATAATCGTGAAGACGACTGTATAAAGGTTGTATTAAAGCCGTAAATTTTGTTCTACTGATGCCTTTTTAATCTGTACATTCACTCATTTTATCCCCACAGCTAAATAAATTGTTGTTTTACAAAACATCCCGATAAGCCGAGAAGGGGCTCAAATCTTATTCAGGATTTGCGCCCTGCTTAGTTATGAAAAATAACTAAAAAATGAAGTACCTAACCAATTCGAAAATGATAACCCCCACAACTATACCAAGTATGAAAATCAACCATTTCGAGGCATTGTGTCCTACCCACTGGTGGTATGTCTCTCTCTCTTTCTTTAGTCATCCAGCCCGATTGACGCACAACTATTTAGGCGTTACCCCAAGAAAATATTGTTCAATCTCTTCAGGCAACTCTTCAACTGCGAGAACCTTTAATCTTTTAGTACCCGGTGTAGTCATAACCATATATGTTTTTTGGTTATATTCAAACAGAGTAAACTGACTTATCCTATTGGGAGAGTTACCCAAGTCATTAATGAAATCGAAATCCTCTTTTTTAAAATATGACTCATACCCCTTCAACATTACATTTTGGGCTTCATCAAAATCATCCGCAAATGAAATGGTTTGATATAATTCAAGAGAATTCTTTGGTGTGAAAAAGAAAATATAGTATATTGCCATACCAACAATTAAAACCGATAAGATAGTAAAAGACATCCACCTTTTTAAGTTTTTATTAATCGTCCCCAATCCCCCTATAATTCCATTAAGTGGCCCGATTCTGGAACAATACTATGCCGCAAACGTGATTGTTGAAGCGAAATCTATAGATAGGTTCTATTTAATTAGAAATCATTAGACCAACCTGCGTACCTTGTTTATTTCCAATAAATGGAACTTATCAGTCATTAAGAACGTATAAGTATTTAATCAAGGACATTAAAAGAGAGGAGGATTTCTGTATGCCTACTTGTCAAAACTGCGGTAAAAAATGGTCTTGGTTTGATTCAATAAAAAAATTATTAACATTCCGTAAAAGTATGAAATGTAATCATTGCGGAAAGATTCAATATCAAAGTACATCTTCCAGAAATATAACTTCTTTACTTGTTTTATTTCCAATTATCACGATTCCATTTTCTATAATGTTTAATTTATCATTAGCTTCTGCATTATTATTAGAACTTGCTTTAATACTCGTGGTTCTATTTGTAATGCCATTGTTCTTGAAATTAACTAATATAGAAGAACCATTATGGTGAAAGATGGAGGCAGTGAATCCCGTCAGTCTCTTTTTATTTTTCCCCTATCAACATTATTGATTAACAGAGCCAATTAAAAAAATATTACCTCTATTTAAACCACACTCCTTATCACCTGGATACTAACATATTTCTCCATTTATCTTATCTAATCTCGATTATCTAGAGAGTTAATACATTTTTCTTCACTGTGTTTTGTTTCACTTTCAACAATATCTGTAACACCAGCAGAAGATAGTTTATCCTTTTCACAGAATTGATTAACTTGTTTTCCCTTTTTGGTGATACCATAATAATAGGTCACATCTGGTTCGTCTTTGAAGATAACCATATAATGACCGTGATAAAAATCTTTATTAATAATATGCTTCGGCTCTATATAATGCGATTCTTCTATATCGTTCTCCGTATATCCTTTTCCCTCTAAATATTTCGGAACTTTTTTATCTGCTATATAGTTTGTATAAGGATTACCGTTATTTAGCACATAAAAGAAACCAAATGGAAGTGCCATGATAATAACTATAATTAAAACCAAAGCAGACCACATAACTTTTTTCTTCATCCTTTTTCCCCCAGAGCAACATTCTGTCCAGATTGTTGAATTCAAAGATCCCATTCTCTCAAATCAACACTAATCTTTAGAAGTGAGAATTTCTCTTAATGCCACTTCCAGATCCGGATATTGAAACGTATAAGAAGCTTTCAAGGCTTTTTCCGGGATGAATCTTTGACCACACAGTAACAAATCATATTTGTATTTTCGAGTAAGTGTCTCAATACGACTCTTTGTTCTACTGATGCACTGATGTTTTTTTAATCTGTACATCCACTCAATTTACCCCCATGACTAATAAATACCCGATAAGCCAAGAAAGGGCGCAATTCATATTCCAGATTTGCACTGTTTGTAGAAGAAACTAAATTAATTTGTATTTATTTTAGTTTCCAGATTGCATTTTATAATTTCTCAAAATCATACCATTTGTCTTCATCATTCCAAATTTGTCATAATACGGAATTAAGTCGTCGTCACAGCATAAATCAATCATATATATATCATCAAGTTCCTTTAATATTCGTTTTACTAATTCTTTACCAATACCTTTACCTCTGAACTTTGGCAAAACCTCAAGTAGTGGAATATAGGCAGAGAGAACACCATCGCTAATAGCAGTAATAAAACCAATTACTTGATTTGTATTATCATCTAACGCAATAATCACTTTACTACTGTTTTTTAACAGTCTTAGATGGGTATCTGGTTTAGGTGGATTAGGCCAATCTCCGAAAAATCCGTTTAACATATCGGGTGAGATACCATCAAGCGAGTTTTTATAGATCATAATATAGCAGCTCCTAATTTTATTATTAATGAATTAGTCTGTGATATATCAAAAGTACAATAACAAAAATATGACCCCTAAGCATTCTGAAATTCAAAATTGTTAAATTCAAAGATTCCATTACCTCAACGTGATTGTTTTAATTTTTTCAAATCAAGACTATTCCTTAGAAATAAGAATCTCTTTTAGAGCCACTAAAGAAACTGCCCCATTTCCGTTTTGCGATTATGGCGCCCAGCCGTATATGAACCGATCACTGACAATAAGGCCGAAAATTTTTCTTATCATTTCCCCACTCAAGGAAAAATTGGTCAAGAAACTTTATCATATACTCATGACGTTCTTCGGCAAGCCTTTTTCCATATTCCGTATTCATTGCATCCTTTAGTTTTAAGAGCTTCTCATGAAAATGATTAATAGCCGAGCCTTTGCCATGACGGTATTCTTCATGCGTCATATGATCCCTAACCGGGAGATCAGGATCGTAAATAGGGTGATCTTTGGCACCCGAATACGCAAATGTACGAGCAATACCAATGGCGCCCATTGCATCCAAACGATCAGCATCCTGGACAATTTTCCCTTCAATCGTATTCATATGCTTAAGGTTCCCACCTTTGAAGGATATCGTTGTAACGATCTCAATAACCGCGGATATTATCCGCCCTTCCACATCGTTTTCTTTGAGCCACTTACTCACCTTAAGAAGGCCTTCTTCTTCGCTTCCGCTAATCTTTTCATCAGCCACATCATGCAGTAGTGCTGCAAGTTCAATAATAAAATCATTTCCACCTTCCTGAATGGATATGGCTTTAGCCGTGTTGGTTACCCTCATGATATGCCACCAATCATGGCCACTATAATCATTCCAATGTTGCTCTTTGACAAAGTCTTTGGCTTTTTTAATAATTTCAACGTTTTCCATTGAATCACCTATCCCTCGAAATTGAATTCGATTTACTTTCTAATCCTTAACACTCCTATTCAATAAGAATAATTTCATTAAAATATGACTTAAAAAAACTTTGATTCCCCACTAAATATCCTGCTATTTATTCTATTAAATGGCCCGATTTTAGTACAGCTTTTGCAGTTATAGCGCCGGATTGTGGAGAATACTTACTCATTACTCCCACTAATTCTTGTATCTATATATCTCATTTCGCCCAACTTTTTATCCATTTCATTTAATTTACCTTTCGTATACTTAACGAAATAGGCAAACCTTGATATTAAATAAAAGATAGGGATAAAAAATACAATATTTATAACAGCATCAAAAACATCCATTCTTTCCCACCCCTTTTATTATTTGGTACTCATTTAATGCCACAATCCAGAGCTATTTTTTAATAATTGGCACTGTACTTTTGTTTCAGAATAGCGCCGTTAGTTGAAATATTTCTTAACAGAATTTGTTGTGCTGTTAATGATTTTTATTTTTATCTTTATGCATGCCATATTTGTTAAAAAAGTTAACCTTACCCACTTCCTCAAAGTAACGGTTCCATTTAAACATTTTAAAAAATATATCTGCTGTTGGTTTGTAATTTGACTTTTCTAATCGAAGTTTTTGTTTAAGGAATCTCTTTATAATCCGGTATGTTCTAATTGAGTATTTTGTATCCAAAAAGATAATCAAATCAGCACTGTGAAAACAATTACTAACCCAATCCTCATTGTGTACTCCTTCAATTATCCAACTATCGGATTGTATTATATTATTTAGATACCTTTCTCTTTCTTGTTCAGTCCTTCTTATGTCTCCAGAACTATGCCTTTTCCAAACTACATTATCTAATTCATAATACGGTATATCTAACCTTAAAGATATTTCTCTTGCCAAAGTTGTTTTACCACTTCCAACAGAACCAATAATATGTATTCTTTTAGGGGTTGTCTTTTTCAATAAAAACACCTAATCCATAATGATTTTATTTAACCAAATTCAGCATATTCGATTACCACGTTGTGCTACAATCTGTCCAAATTGTTGAATTCAAAGATCCCATTCTCTCAAATCAACACTAATCTTTAGAAGTAAGAATTTCTCTTAATGCCACTTCCAAATCCGGATATTGGAACGTATAAGAAGCATTCAAGGCTTTTTCCGGGACGGCTCTTTGACCACAAAGGAGCATTTCACTCATTTCACCTAATAATGCTTTCATTGCAAAACTCGGAACGGGGAACCAATGGGGGCGATGAAGGACATGAGCAATCGTTTTGCCGAAGTCATCCATTCTCTTCGGTTCAGGTGCTGTTACATTCAGGGGTCCTCGGATTGAGGTTTGTTCAATCGAATAGGCTATCATTCCCGCTACATCTGCGACATGAATCCATGAAACCCATTGTTTTCCGGACCCGATCCTCCCCCCGACCCCCAGCTTATAGGGCAAAGACATAAGTGGAAAAGCCCCGCCTGCTTTTCCGAGGACAATCCCAAAGCGAGCATATACGGTGCGCACTCCCCATTTTTCCGCTTCGGAAGCTAGCTCTTCCCATGTTTGAACAACTGTTGCTAGAAAGTCTCTCGCATTCGAGTGCACTTCTTCCGTGAAGGTTGCGGTTTCCGACATGCCGTAATAGCCAATGGCAGAGGCGTTCACAAGCACACTTGGCTTGGGATCTAGTTTTTCGATGATCCGTAAAACTTCCTTTGTGGCTGTGATTCGGCTTTGAAGGATTCGTTGCTTCTTTGTTTTTGTCCATCTTAGTCCATTAATAGACTCCCCAGCCAAGTTCACAAAAGCATCCACTTTGTCCAATTGTGTTTCCGGTTGACTGTTGGAGGTTAACCATTCGACATATTGGACTTGATTGGTTGGCTGAAATTTCGAAGGATCCCTGGTTAAGATTGTCAGTCGATGTCCTTGGGCTAGTAGTTGCTTTTGCAATACCTGTCCAACAAAGCCGCTACCTCCTGCGATAACAATATGCATGCCATTTCTCCTTTCTTGGATGAATATATTTCTGTTACATGTTCACAGTATTTCAATCACTTTTGATGGTCAAAGCTTCTTTGTATACCTTTTGAAAAGGAAGCTTGTGCTCAAAAGCTACCCGCTTCACATCTTCATATTCGGGTAAGGCACGGATGATGTTTCCGTCTTTAATCGCTTGTTTAATGCGAATGGGGCCATATGGCGTATCCACTGTGACGAGCTTTCTTTCTAAAATGGTCCGAGCAGATGAAGAGCTTCGCACCCCAAGAGTCGTCGTTTCCTCTAGCAAAATATTGGTTAAGGCGGATTCGAGTGCTTGAGGTGCAAGGGTCGTAAGTAATACTCCCGGCCGGCTTTTTTTCATATATATAGGGGTATGATAGACATCTAGAGCACCCGCATCCAAAAGCCTTTCCATTGTGTATCCAAGCGCTTCCCCTGTCATATCATCCATTTGGCATTCTAAAATGGAGATCTCTTCAGGCTGTTTCACGTTAGCGGCTTTTTTTTTACCTCTTCCCCAATCATAATTCGAAGTACATTTGGACGATTCGGGATATCTCGTGTTCCAGCGCCATATCCAATGGCCTCAACCTTCATCGCTGGCAATGTGCCAAAATCATCTGCTTGGCTCACCACAATTGCAGCCCCTGTAGGTGTCGTTAATTCATAGGATAACTCTGTTGGTGCAATCGGAATATTTTTCATCATGTCAAGTGTTGCCGGTGCTGGAACCGGATAAATACCGTGGGCACAACGAATACTTCCAGATCCAAGTGGAACATGCGCGGAGACGACCTTTTCAATCTCCAACTCTTCTAGAGCAATTGCTGTGGCGACAATATCGACAATTGAATCTACGGCACCCACTTCATGAAAATGAACACTTTCTACGGGCATATTATGGATTTTCGCTTCCGACTTGGCAATCGGCGCAAAAATCTGTTTACTTCGTTCTTTCACACCCGGAGCCAATTCAGACTCCTCAATTAATTGAAGAATATCTGCATAGCTGCGATGGTGGTGGCCGTGCCCATGATCATGACTATTGGAGTCGTGGTGATGTTCATGACCGTGATCATGATGATGATGGTGATCATGAAGATGAGAATGATCGTGATGATGGTGATGCTCATGAGAATGGGAATGTTCGTGATCATGATGATGGGTATGCTCGTCCTCTTCTAAAAGAACATCAAATTTCGTTGAGCTAATGCCTTCTTTCATCACTTTTCTTCTATTTAACTGATAGCCTTGGACGTTCAATTTCTCTAATTCTTGTCGAATGTTTTCAAAGGAGGCCCCTGCGTCGATCAGGGCGCCTACCATCATATCTCCACTAATTCCTGAAAAACAATCAATATAAAGGGTTTTCATCTATTATTCTCCTCTACTTCTATTATAAAAATATGTACGGCATATTTGTTCTGAGAGCTTTTCAAGTAAAATTTCTGCATTTTCCATTGCTTCTTCTAGCTTCATAGGACCATTCACCATGCTATAAATGCCGATTACACCGTAAGGATAAAGAGTTTCAATCTTTTCTCCAACTGAGCCTGCAACAATGATCGTGGGGATCTGTTGCTTTTTTGCCATTTCCGCCACTCCCATTGGGGTCTTCCCAAAAGCTGTTTGGAAATCGACTTGTCCTTCCCCCGTAATCACGAGATCAGCACCAACAAGTTTTTCCGCTAGATTCGTATAATCGAGCACAACATCAATTCCCCTTTTCATTTCGGCTGGAAAAAATGCCTGAAAAGCGCCACCGATCCCACCTGCTGCCCCAGCACCTGGACGTTCGTGAATACGGATATTCGTTGTATTTTCAATCAAGTCTGCCCAATGGGAAAGGTTTCGATCAAGGGTTGCAACCATCTCTGGCGTGGCCCCCTTTTGTGGACCAAATACATGACTAGCCCCATTTTCACCAATGAATGGATTATCGACATCCGAGGCAATTAAAAACTGACTTTCTTGAATTCTTTCATCTAATTCATCGGTTATAACTTGAGCAATTTTACAAAGCTCTCCTCCACCGTAATCAATCTCATTTCCCTTATCATCTAATAGCTGTAAACCAAGTGCTTGCAGCATTCCTGCTCCACCATCATTCGTTGCAGAGCCGCCAAGGGCTAAGACAAAATGGCGATATCCCAAGTCCAATGCTTTTTTAATTAATTCTCCCGTACCGTATGTAGTCGCTTTCAAGGGATTTCGCTCAGAAGTTGCGATTGTATGTAAACCAGAGGCACTAGCCATTTCAATCACACATGTTTGCTGGTCTCCCAGCACACCAAACTTCGCCTGCACAGGTTGGCCAAGTGGGCCTGTGACCGTCATATCTATTTCCCGCCCATTAGTCGCGGCAACAAGATTTTCCATCGTTCCTTCTCCACCATCGGCAACCGGAACTAACACGGTTTCGACATGTGCATAAGCCTTCTTTACACCCCGTTCAATCGATGCCGCTGCTTCTTTGGCACTAACGCTCCCCTTAAAGGAATCTGGAGCAATAACAATTTTCATATGATTTTCCTCCTGAAGGCAATGTTTCACTTCCTTCTATTATAATCTACAATCAGATGCAAAAGAAGGCGTATTTTACAAATTTGGCCAGCTGTTGAAAAGCTGGTTAATAAATTCATTTACACTTTGCAACTCTTACGACAACTATCTAATCTCACTCCACAACTTACCCCTTAGCATAAAAGAAAGAGCACCATTCTGGGATCTACTTTTTTAATGTTCCTTCGCTTTTTCGTACATCCAAGTACACTTTGGATCTACGTTTTTGATCTTCCTTCGCTTTTTCGTACATCCAAGCACACTTTGGATCTACGTTTTTGATCTTCCTTCGCTTTTTCGTACATCCAAGCACACTTTGAATCTACGTTTTTGCGATTCCTTCGCTTTTT
>NZ_VTQV01000005.1:0-118660 GCF_008764245.1 Bacillus subtilis | reverse complement strand
TTTTCGTACATCCAAGCACACTTTGGATCTACGTTTTTGCGGTTCCTTCGCTTTTTCGTACATCCAAACATACTTTGGATCTATGTTTTTGCGGTTCCTTCGCTTTTTCGTACATCCAAGCACACTTTGGATCTACGTTTTTGCGGTTCCTTCGCTTTTTCGTACATCCAAGCACACTTTGGATCTACGTTTTTGATCTTCCTTCGCTTTTTCGTACATCTAAGCAGACTTTGGATCTATTTTCGCTACCGAGTTGCGCCGATTCCAGCAAACTGACATTACGGAATAAAAACTAAGTTAATTTTAACGGTACCAATTTGAATCAAAATCTAATTCAAGCATTTTTCCCAGTTGAACCCCGAAATCTATAAAGTATGCTCCTTTTGCTGTTAACATCTTTCCGTCCGTGACCAGTGGTGCATCTATGTGGTTCGCTTCATCAAAAACACCGATAAGATCCCGCTGCTCCCGAGTAAACCCAACTGTATAACGATGCGTATGAAGAGCACCCGCTTTTGCCAATAAGAACGGAGCACTCGAAATCGCAGCTACTACTGAATTACATTCTATAACCTGACGAATGAATGAGAACAGCTGTATTTCATCTTTTAAATGACCAATATCATCACATCCAGGTAGCACAAGGCAATTTAACTCATTTACATCGACTTGTTTAATAGTTGATGTTGGAACACATATTAATCCCGCCTCACCTACTACTTGATCCCATTCAGACCAATTGTTTCAATCTCCTGATTGCCCTGCTTTAAAACGGATAAGGTAACAGATAGTTCATATTCGCTAAAATGATGGTACAAGAGTATACCTGTTTTCAAAATGATCTCTCCCCCTCTCTATTCAATTAAATGCCTATATAAAACGAGACTAATTTGATCATATTCCATTCTTGCACCTTTCATGCGATATGTAACCTTTCATCAGTGCAACGCAACAAAGTTATCATTACGGGTTTAAAGAGCAATTGGATTAAGAGAACCCATTGCTCTTTGGAGTCATTAGGAATTATGCTTCTTTTTCTTTATAAAGAATCATGGCGCCACAATCAAAAATAGTCATCTTAAATTGCACGTCGACAATTTCAATAGATGGATTTTTTATAAATTCATTGACCTTCTGATCTAAACTAGGCATGCTTAAAGACCTAAATGTTTTAATTTGCAAGTATAGCCCTCCTTTTTATTTTCCCCACGTAAAGAGCTTTATAATGACCGAGGACTATCAGCAAGTGTATTGGCAAGAATGAGGTAGATTAATAAAGAAGCGGGTATGACAAAAATGAATAGTAGTCTGATCAGAAAAGATGAGCACCCAAAAAACTCTGCGATTCCTCCGCAAACGCCATATAAGGACCGATCTGTTGAGGATTTCCTTAGTTTTTTGTTATTCATCACGATCCTCCCTTTATTTTTCCGCTATAATCATAAAGCGCTTGGAATTTGTTTGGATGCCTTTTTCCGTTCGATTGTTTTCAATAAATTGATGCAGAATCTTAAAATCTCTTTTATCTTGGCCAAAATTCGGAATGATCGGCGTATGGGTCAGTAAGAAAACCAGATCTTCCGGTCGCTGATAATATTCGATTGCATCATATTCAAATGTGCGAACGGCAGAGAAACCGGCCTTTTTAAGCTCTTGAGCATATTTTTCTTTTAATTCTCCATCTTTTTTATGGAAAGATTGCCCACGGCCAAATGCCTTTTTAAGATTGGTCTTATCGGCTTCACTTACTTGCTGCGTTAAAAAGACGCCTTTCTTTTTTAATACTTTTGCAACCTCTATCGAGTCAAAGGGCGCATGACAACAGGAGATGATATCGAAAAAACCGTCGGGAAACTGTATACTCTTGGAAGACATTTGGAAAAGTCGAACATTCCTTACATTTGAACTCCTTAGATTGGTTTGGGCTTTTTCCAACATCCCACTTGAAAGGTCTATTCCAACAACAAGAAGGAGGCAGGAAGCGATTTTCAAAACATTTTCTCCACCGCCAGTACCGATATCTAAAAGAATGTCTTCTACTCTAGATCTCTTCCTGACTTCCCCATAAAAGTCCCACTTTACGTCTTCAGAACGACATTTTACTTTACTAAAATCCCACCCATTCACCCTTCCAATTTCATCATAAAATTGCTCATATTGAAATTCGCGCATTTAATTATGCCACTCTAACAATTCAATTCTATTTCCGAAAGGATCATGGATATAAATTCTATTTGCTCTAGGAAGATTTTCGTCGACAATATAGTCAACTTCACAATCGGATAAATATTGCTTTAACGCTTCTAAATTTTCTACTTCAAACGCGGGGTGCGCTTTCTTAGCTGGAACAAATGGTTCCTCTGTGCCGATATGGAGTTGGATCCCATCCATTGCAAACCAAGCTCCACCTCTTTTTCGAAGTGTCTCGGGTTTCTCGATTTCCTTAAATCCTAAAATACCGGAATAAAATTCTCTCGCCAGCTCCTCCGACTCCTTTGGTGCAGCCAATTGGACATGGTCAATTTTTTTAAAGGTAAATGACATTGCAATCCCTTTTCCTTTTACTCTAAGTATACAGACTTTTCGTTGCAAATTATAGTTGCGTCTATATTTGTTCTAAATAGGATTTTAGCGGGAAATACGTTCTTTCTTAAAAGAAATTCTCATGCTACACTCAATGTATACGTTTAAACTTAAGGGGGCTCCGATATGCTCTTATTAACAATTGTCCTCATCATTGGCTAGTTACTATTATTAATATTTTGAAATCCCATATAATCAAAACAAGACCATCATTGATCAAAACGAAGTTCTGATCGAAACTTTAGAAAAATTAAGCGAAGAATATAGAAAAACAGAAGAATAAATGTATTTTTCACTTTATATGAGTTTAAAGGCTGTTGAGAAAGTCTCAACAGCCTGAATATCAGCTTTTTGCCATTAATTTGGTTTGTCTATCCAACTCACCTATTATGAAGACTAACAAGGGTACTTTATATACCATCTATTTAAGCGATCCTCTCATCACCCCGCCGATAATCCATTTCTGTGCGAAAATATACACAATAATCATTGGCAGCATCGCCATTAAATAGGAAGCAAAGGCTAAGTTATAATTTGTACTAAATTGCCCTTGGAAAGCATATTGCACTAATGGCAAGGTATATTGACTTGTGTCACCCAAAATAACAAGTGGCAGCATAAAGTCATTCCAAGCAAATAATGCTGTTAAGATCGCCACGGTGGCATGCATTGGCTTCATAATTGGGAAAATAATCTTCCAGAATACCTGCCAAGTCGTTGCCCCATCAATATGGGCAGCCTCTTCCAATTGGACTGGTATCGACTTCAGAAAGCCCACATACACAAACACATTAAAAGCCAACTGCATAACGACATTAAGAAAAGCTAAACCAATTAAATTGTCCATACCTAACATACTCGTCTGCTTAACAATTGGCAGCATGATAATCGGAAATGGGATAAACATGGCACTGATAAAATAAAGATAGAGAAACTTATAAAATTTCTTATGCATATTTCTAGCAATCGCGTAGGCTACAAGGGAATGAGTTAATAATACCAAAACAACCGTGATAATGGTGACGACGGCACTGTTCGTGAATGCCCTAAAGAAATTGGTCACCTCAATAGCAGTAAAGAAGTTAGACAGTGACCAAGACTCTGGTAAGGCCAACAAGTTCCCAGACATTTCTTGTGGTGTTTTAAACGCAATAACGATAGTCAAGTATAATGGAAAGAAAATAAATATGGAGCCAAGAATCAATAATGATGTCACTTTCCAACTCTTTTTTCCCATCATGTTACTTCTCCTCCCTTCGTTCAAGTACACGTAATTGAAGCACAGAAATGACAACAATTACGATAAAATAGATAACAGCATTTGCCGATTGGTAAGCGAATTCCCCGCCTTCGAAACCACCTCGATAGATCAATAAAGAGATCGATTCGGTTGCTTGACCAGGTCCTCCACCAGTTAAGGCCATCACTTGATCGAATGCCATTAAGAAGTTCTTCATCGCCACAACCATATTGATCGTGAAGAATGGAGCAATAAGCGGGAAGGTGATTCTCCAGAACTTTGCCCATGATCCAGCTCCATCCATATCGGCAGCCTCATATAATTCATTGTCAATCGTGGATAAACCTGCCAAATATAACAGTGTATTAAACGCTGCCGACTGCCATACTGCCAAAATAACGACACCGATCCAGGCCCAATCAGGATTTCCTAATATATTGAATGACAGGAATTCAATTCCTAAGCCACTGCCCAGATCAGGCAGTAAGTGCGTAAATATAAATTTAAAGATATAACCAACAACTAACACACTTAATATAAATGGTAAAAAGTAAACGGCACGTAATGTTTTGCGTAGCTTAATATTTGCATTAAGTCCCAACGCAATTAATAAACTGACAATATTCACTAGTATCGTTGCTGTGATGGCAAATTGGAAGGTAAAGCCATATGCGCTTAAGGCACGTCCATCCTTAAATACGTTAAAATAGTTACTAAGGCCGACAAAATCCCAAGTCCCATATCCTTTATAGTCTGTAAAACTATAAAATATCCCTAATAACGCCGGGAATGTATGAAAAGTGAAAAATATTATAAATGCTGGAATAACCATAAATAGGTAGGTGCGATTTTTTTTCGCCAAAATACTCTCTCCCTCGTCATTCTTTATTAGGAAAAACTCGATCTATGGAGGATATGAACGACCACCCCCACCCATAGATGAGTGGAATGGCTTATCGATATCCCTGACCTGTTATAAGGAAGGCATAAAGAAAACACCTTCACCTCATGCAAGTTTTCCCTTCTTTATGTTAAAAGCTAGTCACTCTCTGCTGTCACTTGCTTATATAACGGGAAATACTAGCCCCGACTTCTAACGATTGATGATTTTATCCCACTCGGCATCTAATTTCTTTAATGCTTGTTCTTTATCTTGTCTAATTAGGAATTCTTGAATGAGGTTTTCCTCACCCATCCCAGCTGGATAAAAGTGATCAGGGAAGCTTGTTAAACGCTCTTCTTCGAAATTCTTGTTGATCCATTCAAATGCTGGATCTTCTTGCAATCCCCCTTGGAAAGCGGAGAACGCCTTCTGATCTTCAATATAGCGCTGAGCAATTTCATGATCAGCCAAAAATTCTATAAATTTTAATGCTTCTTCTTTATGATCTGATTCTTCATCCACTGTTAACACAACATCCACACCGGAGACTAAGTCATTTTCTTCAGCAATATTACTGGCAGGTAAGACGAAGGTTCCTACTTCCAGATCAGGATTGACAGTCAGAATATCGGGGATTGCCCAGTTACCTTGCAAGTAGAATACCCCTTCCCCTTTGGCAAATGCCGTATTCCCGTCATTGTAGTCAATACCGAAGTTATCGGGACGGCCATATTTTAATAGCTCTAATGCTTTGTCTGCTACCTCATCATAATCTTCTACAAAGCTTGCTTGTCCTGCATCTTTTTGCTCGGAAAAGTCTGTTGCTACTAAGTTACCTGCCAAACCATTCCATAAAGGCATCGCAGTCCAGGCTTCTTGTAATGTAAAATTAATCGGTATTTCACCAGCTTCTTGTGCTATCTCCAAAGCCTCTATAAACTCATCCCATGTTTCTGGAATCTCAATTCCCAGTTCGTCTACCTTTTGTTTATTAAAAATGACCGTATTAGCGTTCGTTGCATAAGGAACTCCATATACTCCCTCTACATCAGAACCAACTAATAGATTAAGAGTTTCCAAGTAAGAAGTTTGTACATCCTCAAGAACTTCTGCATTAGTAAAATCATGAAATATGCCTGCTTCCGCTAATTCGCCATAGGTAGCATTTCCACCTAGCGACATCACATCTGGAATTTTGCCTCGAACCAATTTTGTTTTGAGTACAGTTTCTGCTTCTGGCGGAGCTTCTAATTCAACCTTGATATCTGGATTCTGACTTTCGAATTCTTTGATTAATTCCTTGTATATCCCTATACTTTCTGATTTATTTGAAAAGAATTCCAAAGTCACTGCTCCGTCTATATCTTTATTGCTTCCACAACCCGTCAGCAATAAAGAAACTCCCAGTCCCAGAGCTGCTACTCCTTTTGTTATCTTGCTCATACTAAACCCTCCACCATTTATTATTCACTCTTCGTAAACGTTTACGTAACCCATAGAATGATTTACCTAGGATAATGCTTTTACACTTTGCCTTTCCACTATTTTATGTGGGAATATATAACTTTTCACAGGTACATTGGTTTCTAACATTTGAAATACCAATTCTGCTGCCTTTTTTCCCATTTCTACTGCAGGCTGGGAAACTGTAGTGAGTGCCGGTGTACTCATCTCCGCTATTCTAAGATTATCATACCCAATAACAGATAATTGTTTCGGTACAGAGATATTCCTGTTATAGGCGGCAGATAACACACCTAGTGCTACTTCATCACTAGCAGCAACTACAGCTGTCATGTCTGGGAATTGATCGATTAATTGAGAAAAGCCCTTTACCCCCTCTTCAAAATTAAACCCTATCGGTACAATCCATTCGTCTTTCACCGGTAATTGATAGGTGTTCATTGCCATGATAAAACCATCAATCCGCGGCTGACCAGCTATAATATCACTTCTGCTGCCACTCACCATGCCAATTTTCCGATGGCCTTTTTCAATCAAATATTCGGTAGCACTATAGGCGGCATGACGGTCATTTACTTTCACATGTGGAATAGGAAAATCATATGATTCAGTGGACAATAAAACAACTGGTTTGTTGGTATCCTTGATGATCTGATAATGATCTTGTGTGAAAACTTCACTCGTAAAAACAATACCATCGACCTGTTTTTCCTGTAGCAGTTGTAAGTATTTTTGCGTTTTTTCACCTTTCGATTCTGTATGACAAACAATCACACTGGACCCATATTCATGGGCAGCTTGTTCAATACCTTGAATAAACTTTGACATTAGCATACTAGAAATTTGCGGCACTAAAACGCCAATTGTATGTGTACGTTTACTAATCAACCCTCGAGCTATCCCATTAGGATGATAACCTAATTCTTGTATTACCTGCAGAACCTTTTCTTCCGTTTCCTTCGTATAACCAGGCTTATTGTTTAGAATTCTAGAAACGGTAGCAATCGACACATTGGCCTTTTTAGCTACGTCTTTAATGGTAATCGTCATCTTCTATACTCCTTCACCACAGCGTAAACGTTTACGTCGATATTAACATGAACAGAAAAGGATTTCAATTAAAAGTTTGTTACCGTATGTCTCAGCAACTCTAGCGATAGTACCATCGAATACCTTCTGCTGGCTGCACTGCCGCCTATTACTCATTAACCTTTTACCAGTAAATGCAACCTTATCAATTTCCTTTTTTGATAACTTTATTTTTGACAATACATTAGCTATACGTCAGGTACATAGCAGCACAACAATATAATCAATGGATTTATCTTTTCAATTCATAATAGACAAATTCTTTATCATCTGATCGGCCAGATTCCTTAAATCCTAAGTTCTTAAATACCTTTGTGCTTATATTATTTTTTTCATCTATTCCTGCATAAAAAACATCCACCTTATGACCAATAATTGTGTCCGAATTGGTGATTAAATCAGTCAAGACAAGTGTACCATTCCCTTTATTTATTTGGTTGGGCTCTACTGCAATCGGATTAACGCCCAAAACCAATCTTTCACTATCATCCCTAAAATAATTAAGTATCAAGAATGCAATCACCTCATTATTAATTTCCACCACTTTAAAAAAATCTGCAATATTAGATCCTTCCTTTGGATGCTCCTTGTACCAACGGTATTGTTCAGATGCAGGTTCATTAAAAAAAGCATATTTATTAATTAAATGGGCGTTTTTACTAAAATTGGCTAATATCCAAGAGTCTATTTCCTTATCCACATTTGGATCATAATCTCTCCATTTCAACATTCCCATCCCCCACTAATTTTAGATTTTTACCCTTCTGTACTAGTGTCAAAATAACTGACCACAATAGAATAGTTCTAACGTTTCAAAGATAGGGGTCCCTATAAAGGTTGTTCAATCTGACCTAATAACTTTACTTGATGTAGGTAATATTATTATCTACTCCATTAAGTCATCTATTACTATAGCAGTGCGAATGTTCATCTTCTCGTACAAAGTCAAAACAGGCTCCTATGGAAAGGAAAAAATCCATTGAAATCATTAATCATTTAATTGATAAACGATATTTTCAAATTTTTCTTCTATTTCACTGTCTAGATCCTTTTCATACACATAAAAGAGCAATACATTTTTAATTTCGAACACGTTAAAAGAGACTAGATTAGCAGTTTCCGTTTGTTTACGAAAGGATTCCAAACCCTTTTCACGTGCGTTCGTCGAATTATAAATATATATCAACACTGTCTTCCCATCTAATTCATAAAAGGAAGGTTTTTTTCGATTAAGTTTCATCCCAAAAATGTCTTTATTATCCACTTTCTTTTCTATAAGTGACAATTGATGTTCCTCAAAAGAAGCAAGTACCTCTTCCAGTGTGATCAAATGGGAATTTGCCTTTTGACAGGCCGTGAATAGGAAAAGCATCACTATCAACATTAAAGCTATCTGCTTCATTTCCTTCTCCTTCATCGTTAAAAGTTAAAGCTTCCGCCAGATGTATCCTTTCTTCATTTATTGAGCTAATGCACGCGAAAAACTTCCACCATCGCTGAAACGGCTCGTAAAACTCGTATTTTCGGGTTACAGCTTGGCGACATTTTATTACTAAATGGATGGCGCAACCTCATACATATCTATCAGAATATTATAATACAATATGAACAATGCTGAAACATACAAAAAGTCGGCTGAAAAACTAAAGGGGGAGAATAATCGTTGAAAAGAAGGCGCTTACTAGTTGTTTTAGGTCTTTTATTATGCATGATGCTATTCGTTGGATGTTCAGAAAAAGGAAGCTCGAATAACACAGAGAATAACAAGGGCAATGCGAGTGAAAATAATTCGTCAGATGGAGGAAATAACTCAGAGAATGAACCAAAAGAAGAAATCACGATGCGTTTCTGGTATCCAGGTGATCATGAAGCAGTTGAAGAACGATTGAAAGAAGTTTTCCCACATATTACATTTGAATGGGAGGATATTCAAGTTGTCAATGCGTATAAGGAAACGATTGAGGAGCAAATTGCAAAGCAGCAACTTCCAGATATTATGATTTTAACAGACTATAGTTTAAGTGTGTTAAAAGGATATGACATGCTTTTTGATTTAACACCGTTCATTGAAAAGCATGAACTAGATACGAGTGATTGGCCAGATTATCGAATCAAAGCGATGCATGCACATAAACCTGATGATGATGGAATTTATTCATTACCTGGTCAGTTAACATACCACGGGTTGGCGTACAATAAAGAAGTGTTCGATAAGTTCGGTGTACCGTATCCGACAGATGATATGACCTGGGAAGAAGTCATTGATCTCGCACGCAAAGTAACAGGTGAGCGAGATGGAACACAGTACCGCGGATTAGACATTGCACTGGACCCGCAAATGGTCGGGATGCTTGATGATTGGCTTGTGAATGCAGATGATGAAGTACATTTTGAAAACCGTGAAGATGTCAATAAAGTACTTTCTTTAATAAGAGAAGTCGCGTCTATTCCCGGGAATATCCCAGATAATGGAAAAGAGGATTTCTTTGATCCATGGAGCTACGGGATTTATAATGAGCGAAATGTTGCGATGGCCCTACATGCACGTTATATTGCTAAAGGGTTAGCAGAGTCGGCTGAGGAAAGTGATATGGACTTTGACTTTGTAAGTTGGCCAATTTTAGATAAAGACAACCCAACTCAACCATATACTGACGGTACTTTCTATGCGATCTCACCATATTCTGAATATCCTGATGAAGCATTTAAAGTAATTGAATATTTAATTTCAGATGAATGGATTCAGGACAGCGATCCACTTGATTACAATATGGAAATTCTTAAAAACAAGAATATGGAAGCATTTACGCGTCATCCATTAAATGTTCCTGATGGCAGAGCTTCTGAGCATCAAGTAACAGGTAGATGGTTATTTGGTAAAACGGCAAATAAAATTATTTATGAAGGTATTGATATCAATACCGCGATTCGAGAGGCTCAAGAAGAGGCCGAAACAATAATTAAAGACGCTAAAGGTTCGGATTAAGAAAATAAATGCAAGTGAAAGCAATGGCGTATTTTTTAGCCATTGCTTTTTTCCAAATGCATAAGACGATTTCAACAGAACATCCATTTTTTGTATAATAATCTAATTGATGTAGAGACTTGACCCGACCAAATGATTGACAACGGGTAGCATGACTGCCCATTATCGTTTTTAGGAAGCAAGCTTTTTTATCTATCAATCTTCCCTGAGCCAGCAGCCATGAAGGATTCTATTTCCTCTATACTAAACGGGCTGCAATCTCCATGAACGGTGTGTTTCAATGCCGATGCCGCAGTGGCAAATTCAACGATTGTCTGTGCCTCTTTTTCTTCTAAAATACCATGCAGGATGCCTGCGGAGAATGCGTCCCCGCCACCTACCCGATCGACAATCGGATCCATTACATGCACACAGGATTCGTAATACTGTTCATTCATCCATAATGTTCCAACGAGAGTATGAGCACTAGCTGAATGAACCGTTCTTTTGGTTGAATAAAAGAGTTGGATATTCGGGTAAGCTTTTTGCATCTGTTGGTAGTAATCAATCAGTTCATCTTCGTTCCCCTTATACTCTTTCATTCCCAATAAATATAAGGCATCCATTTTTCCTGCTGAACAGAAATCCACATACGGCAGGATTTGACGGATCGTTTCTCCAGCTTCTTTTTGACTCCAGAGTTTGCCACGATAGTTGATATCAAAACTGATTTTCACCTCATGGTTTTTGGCGATCTGAATGCATCTCATCACTAATGCTTTCCAAGATTTGGATAAGGCTGGAGTGATTCCAGACAAGTGGAGAATGTCTACCTCTTCTAATAATGTCTCCATGTCCCATTCGAGAGTCGTCATTTCTGCAAAGCTGGAGTAAGCCCGATCATAAATGATACTGGCAGCCCGTTCTCCAACGCCGGCTTCCATATAATAGGTTCCTAAACGGTCCCCGCCAAACAATAAATGTTTGGTGGATACTCCATAACTATTCAAGTGTCGTTTGACGGCATGTCCAAGGGCATTGTCAGGAACTTTACTAGCGAAATATACTTCATGCGCAAAGTTTGCTAGTGAAATCCCTACATTCGCCTCTCCCCCTCCATAATGAGCTTGAAAATGATGGGCGCCTGACAAACGGATGCCTGTTTCCGTGGACAATCGCAGCATAATTTCTCCCAGAGTGACTACCTTTCCCATATCTCAGACTCCTTTAATAGCACGGAATTTTTCCATGTATCGGCGTGCCATTTCGGTTACCTTATCAAACTCTCCTGTTTTTGCGGGGGCTAGTAAATTCCCGCCAATACCTACAGTTATCGCCCCCGCGTTAAACCAATCTTCCATGTTTTCTAGATTAACACCACCTGTGGGCATAATATTCAAATGAGGCATTGGTGCTTTCAAGGCACTTACAATACTTGGACCATATGCACTTCCAGGGAATAATTTGATGATATCTACGCCGCTTTTTAAGGCAATCTGCATTTCCGTTATGGTCATGCAGCCTGGCAAATAAGGAATCTGATACAAATTGCAGATTTCTGCTGTATCCTGATCAAAGCTTGGGCTGACAATGTACTGAGCACCAGCCATGATGGCTAAACGCGCGGTTATCGCATCCAAAACAGTTCCTGCCCCGATCACTACTTCCGGTTGATTTTGATATGTTTCCACCAACTCACCAATCGCTTCATCTGCCTGAGGAACCGTAAAAGTTAGTTCAATCCCTTTCATTCCCCCTTTCACAATTGCATGGCTAGCTTTAAGAGCTTCTTCCTTCGTCTCACCCCGGACTACCGCGATCACGCCAGCTTGTTCTAAACGATTCAAAATAGTTACTCGTTGCATTGCCATTCTCCTTTTCAGTTTTAATGAGGCCAGTGACCCCCATTGACAATTTAAAAACAAAAAATATACTTGGTACAAGAATACATATCCTATATTTCAGGAAAGAAGGGACTTATTCTTTGAAAAAAACGGAGTTTATTATTCAAGATTTATTGAGCAAGATTTATCAAAAACAATTTCCAAATGGGAAACTTCCCGATCAGCGAACCTTAGCGGAAATGTATCAAGTGTCTCGCTATACCATTCAAGAGTCAATTAAAAACCTTAGTGAAATCGGTGTGATTAAGGTTATTCAAGGTTCCGGAATGTATGTTTACGACAACCTACAGAAAAATCCGTTAATCTTTAATTCACTGACCCGAACACCTTATGAACGCATTTCCTCAAGAATGATTGACATCTCCAAGGAAAGATCAACGCCAAAAGATGCACAGATCTTTCAGTTGGATCAATCGGAAGAAATATGGGTATTCCAACGTGTACGTATTGTCGATTTTAAGATAGAGCAAATTGAGGTATCTAAAATGCCTGTATCACTTTTTCCAGACCTCAGCAAAGAACATGTGGAACACTCTATTCAAGAGTATGTTCAAAGCCGCGGCTATAAGATTTCTCACTATATCACTAGCTATACACCCACCGCAGTGACCAAGGAACAAGCGAAACTACTCTTGTGTAAAAAGGGAACACCCGCTATGAAAATTGCCAATCGTTGTTTGCTGAATGATGGCAGAGTATATGAATATAGTGAGTTAACGGCCATCGATTACACCTGCACATATATAACGCCATTTGATAAAGAAATGCATCAAGCAAGACAAAGCTAATTTGTCCACTGTTAGCTTTAAGGCCAACAGAACATTGGTCAAAACGGCGAAGACATAGGGATGTGGCGCCTTTAGCCGTTTATCCTTTGTTCATCCATTTAAGCCTTCCTTTTGAACGTCCTCTTTTAGGGAGTGATTAAAGTGCCATCTGGAATCCGACTTTGCGTCCATTCATGTGGACGATATTCCACAGGAAATTCGTCTGCCATGCCTTCGAGGAAGTCTACACCAATTCCCGGACGATCAATGGGGTAAAAGTATCCTTTTTCTGGTGCTGGAATGTTTTTGAAGATCTTTTGGGTATTCTCAGGGACATCAATATTTTCTTGAATCGCTGCATTATGCAAATGAATGTTTAAATGAGTATTTACAGCTAAACCGATTGGTGTAATATCCGATGGTGTATGCCAAGCCATTCGTACCCCCATCGCATCACAAACATGAGCTAATTTGAGCGCAGGTGTAATCCCGCCAATTTGCGAAACATGAGCACGCATATAATCTAGTTGCCGTTCCATGACTAATTTTTTCCACTCCATCGGATTATTGAATAATTCCCCTGTAGCGATTGGTGTAGAAGTTTGACTACGGATTTGTGCCAGCCATTCATTTTGGTCTGGTGGTAAAATATCTTCTAAAAAGAACAAGTTATATTTTTCCGCTTTTTTTGCGAATTGTACGGCTTGATTTGGGAATAAGCGCTCATGAACATCGTGCAGCATTTGGAATGAGTCCCCATATTTGTTCGCAATCGCTTCAAACATTTTTAATGTGGTGTTCATGTATTCATTTTGGTCAAAATAAGTCCCTTCGATCGGTTGTTTAGGCGTCACCATTTTTGTAGCATTCCCACCATAGAATCCCAATTGACAGCGAATGTGTCGATACCCCTCAGCCAAAAACTTATCAATTTCTCCGTATAACGTATCTAAATCATTCGCAACTGCATGAGTATAGGCAGGAATAGCTGTACGTGCTTTTCCACCTAATAATTGATATAAAGGCATGTCCGCTTGCTTTCCCTTAATATCCCATAACGCCATATCCACACCTGAAATGGCATTGTTTATCACCGGTCCGTTTCTCCAATAAGCATTTACAGTCATAACATGCCATAAATCTTCAATTTGATTAGCATCGCGGCCAACAAGAAGAGGTTTAAGGTATTCATCTACGATACATTGAACGGCTAACGGTCGAAATTGAAAAGTGGCACATCCTATACCTGAAATCCCTTTGTCTGTTTCGACTTTCACAACGACAAGATTGTGACGATCTGGTTTGATGGCAAAACTTTTTATATCCGTAATCATTGTAGGCTTCATTTATTCATCATCCTTCATTATAAACATTTATGGCTATTGAAACACGTTCAAATGACCCCTGTCAATTTGGACTAAATAACGACTGTCTTCCCTCATAAAAACCAGTCCAATTAAAAGTATAGGACACGAAAAACGTTGATATAACAATAACTATTAATGAAATTGGGTAATTTTAGGACTGGTTTCCAAAATAAATGGAATATGGTATCATTCATTCTGCAAACGGACACAATATGATTCGTCAGAAAGGATGAACAATATGAAGCACGAAGATGTCGCAAAAGAGATTATTGCAAATATCGGCGGCAAGGAAAATATCAACAACGCATGGCATTGTATGACGCGTCTTCGTTTCAATCTTAAAGATAAAGACAAGATCAATTATGACAAACTCAATCTTAATCCTGCTATAGTAGGAGTCAAATATCAAAGCGATCAACTTCAAATCGTGATTGGTACAAATGTAGCGGAATACTTTACCCCGCTATCCAAATTATTAGGACTTGAACACAACGAAGATCATAAACAAGACAAAGGAGAGAAAAAAGGCATCGTTTCTCTCTTTATGGACACGGTATCAGGCGTTTTCGGTCCCATCGTGCCAGCAATCGCAGGTGCTGGGATGATCAAGGGGTTAATGGCCGGTCTTGTGGCTTTGAATATCATTTCAAATAAGACTCCTACATTCAAAGTCATTGACATGCTTGCCAGTGGTGTATTTACATTCTTACCATTTTTTGTAGCTGCATCGGCTGCCAAGATCTTTAAAACGAATCAATACTTGGCAATCGCCATTGCCGCTACAATACAATTTCCAACGATGACTGCGGCTGTAGAAGCTGGAGATATTTCTCAGTTCTTATTATTTGGATTCTTACCCGTTCCGGTCTTCAATTATGCAGGCACGGTTATTCCGATTATCTTTGCCGTTCTTGCATTAAGCTATATTTACCGTGGTGTCGATAAAGTTTTACCTAAAACATTGCGAACCGTCTTTACTCCAACCTTCTCCCTATTTTTGGCTGGATTATTGACTCTTGTCGTGATTGGACCAATCGGCATTCACTTAGGAAACCTATTAGCGGATGGCGTAAGCTGGTTGTTTACGATTTCCCCTATTTTGGCTGGAGTCATCGTTGGTGCGATTCGTCCGATTGCCATCTTAACTGGTTTGCACCACGCCATGCCTCCAATTGCACTGCAAAACTTTGCCAATCAAGGCTATGACATGTTAATGCCGATGATGTTCATGGCGAACATGGCGATTACAGGGGCAACAGCTGCGATTTATACAAAAGTAGTTTCAAAAGCAGAGAAGTCCATTGTTGTTTCTTCCGCTGTATCTGGCTTACTGGGCATCACAGAACCTGCTCTTTTCGGGGTTTTAACAAAGTATAAAAAAGCATTTATTGCTGCAACAATCGGTAGTTCTGTTGCTTCTGCTTTTATTAGTTTCTTTGGTGTTCGTATTTATGGTTATATCCTTTCAAGTATCTTTAGTCTACCTGCTTACATTGGCCAATACTTTATTTTTGCGGTGTTAGGCATTCTTATTTCGCTCACACTATCCTTTGTCTTGGCATACATGATGGTGCCAAAACCTAAACAAGTAGAAGATAAAGAAGCATTTGAAGGTCAAGTCGAATTGCGTTCCGTAACAGATGGTGTTTATCTGCCTCTTGAAGATGTCGCAGATGAGGTATTTTCAACAAAATTAGTCGGTGATGGCTACGCAATGAAATCAAATACCGGGGATGTCTATTCTCCAGTAAGTGGAACAATCACCACTGTTTTTCCGACGAAGCATGCAGTGGGGATTACGACTGAAAACGGCATTGAAATCCTCATTCACATGGGAATTGACACAGTTAGCTTGAATGGTCAAGGATTTGATGTCTTCGTAAAAGAAGGAGAGAGTGTTACTCCTAAAACGAAACTAGCCCATATGAATTTAAAAGCCTTGGAACATACGAAAAAAGATCCTACTATCATTGTCGTGATTACCAATATGGACAAGGTTGCAAGGATTTCTAGTCAAGATCCGTTACAAGGAAATCAGCAACCAGGAACCATCTTTAAAAAGGCCATTTTAGCAATTGAGTAACTGGGAGGTGCTTTGGCACCTCCCTGAATTTTGTAAAAGGAGTAAATGGGGAAATATGAAATTTTAATTGTTTATAATTGTATGCGCTTTTAATATTAACCATAAACATTTGGAATTCGTTCGGATTTATTTAAAAACTATTCGTCGCTCGTTTCCACTCTTCTTCTAAAATAGCGTAATAATATTCGTCCCACCATTCATTTCCATGTGGTATACACTTCTTGAAATAGCCTTCCCTTCTCATTCCAATTTTCTCCATAACTCGATATGATGGAATATTCTGAGGCTGACATGTAGCTATTATCCGATGCAATTTCAGATTCTCAAATCCATATTTCAATGTAGCCTGCGCTGCTTCAGAAGCATATCCTTTATTGTGATATTTAGGATTGAATACCCAACCAATCTCATACGTATGCTCACCAAAGTACTTATGAAAAACAATGTGACCCATCAAGGTTTTTTCATCCATTAAGACTACAGGAAAATTTTCAGCATTTTCCCCCATGTTATTATGTACAAACGTCTTTGCCTCTTCTTCAGAGAAAACCCCTTCAGGTAGATATTTCATAACGTTAATGTCTGACGTATACTCATGTACAGCTTGCCAATCTCCGGATTCAAATTTTCGTATTAATAATCTTTCTGTTTTTATATACATTGACTTTACTCCTATTAAAATATTATCCCTTTATCTGTTCGATAATACGATGTAAAAAACCTCTGGGAATAACGGTTTATCCTTCCAATAACTTGCTTATAATAGATGATTCTCTTGAAATTTTCACATTCGAGGTGACGACTATATGCTCTTACTAGAATGTACCTTAAACCAATACTTCTCGTTAAATATCGATTTTTTGGATTCTGTCCCAGGGTTTCTTGCTTATTTTATTCCATTCAAAAGCCAAAATTTCCTGCTCTATAAAACGGATCCCTCCTTCTGCATTTTTATTTCATACACAATGACCGCTGTGGCTATTCCCACATTTAGTGAATCACAAATACCATGCATAGGGATCAACAGCTGTTGATGGGGACAATCATACCATTCCATTGAAATCCCATATCGTTCACTCCCTATCACCAATGCTGTATTCCCGCTATATTCATGCTGTTTATAAGTTCGATTCGCATGGGTATCTGCAAGGTATATATGGAAATTATGCTTGCTTAACCAATTTATACAAGCTGTAACATTGGAAAATTCAATAATCGGCACAGTAAACACACCACCCATACTAGCCTTAATTAGTTTTGGATTGGTTAGCTTTGCTTTTTTATTGCAAATAAAAATAGCGTCTACCCCAGCTCCATCGCAGGTACGAATGATCGTGCCTATATTACCAGCCTGCTCCAAACCATCTAAGACTACAATCACAGGATGCTTTTTTAATTTTAAAAATTCTATTTTATGATGTGGCAATAATCCAATTGAGACCAAACCATCCAGTTTATCTTCTTGGCTAATTTTCTCCATTACTTTCTTAGAAATAATAAAAACATTTTTAGCTTTCTTTAAACTTTTTTCCACTAAATGAAAGGCTTCCTCACTATAAATACATTCAGGACAAAAAAGAAAGGAGTCCATTTCAATGTTAGTTTTCATAAGTTTTTGATGAGCCCAAATTCCTTCAATAGCAAAGAACATCGCAGAATCTGCGCTTTTTCCATTTAGGATATTCTTTATTTGCTTGATTTTTGCATGTTGTCCACCAATCCATTGTAATTTCGTTTTATGTTCTTCAAGTAAACTATTCATATCAATATGTTTCATTATAATGCTCCCCTTTTAAAGGTAAGTATAGGGAGTCCTCAAACGAAATTATATATACAAAACAAATCTTACTTGTTTTCGGCACACTCCTATTTACGCTCACAGCATAGAAAGCCAGGGGAGAGTGAATATCATTATTATTAGCGGCCGGCAGGATAGAATAATTTTTTGAGGGGAAAATATCCGATGGATCGGAATATTGGTGAACATTAGCTATCCTAGGAAGCTCTGTCGGTGGTTTTTTATAGTAACGAAATCGAACTTACCATATGCCCTTTGTTGGGGTTTCATTCCATAGTAAGCTTAGTTCAATTAGAGCGTTGAAGATTTTACGTGATAGATATTTTCCTATCATAACCTCATACCTCCGAACAAAAATAAGCTCATGAGTTTCGAAACCCACAAGCCTATTGCTTACTTTTTCGAGTAAACAATTTTTTTAATACTGTCATAGGAAAGAGAATGTTGAACCATCAGCTGATCAATGGAGATTCCTTCGCTAAATTGGTGGCGAATTTCAGCATTTCGCTGCCTCAGAAATTCTCTATGACCTGAATTCTCGCCCCATTTTTTACGAACCCCTTCAGGATTCGGAATATAAACCATCTCACCTTGTACATACTTCTGCATTTCCCTTAATAGATCCTTAGGAAAAACAACATGTGCATTCATATATTTCATTCCGGCTCGCTCCTTAAAATGATGATAATTTTTTAAGGGAGCAAAGCCTATACTATTAAACAGTTTTTCACCATACAAGTCAGATTGAAATAAGCGGTTTCAAAATAGCTCCATACAAACAACCGCTGTTGTTCATAGTACAGACTTTGCATGGAGCTTGCCTAAGTAAACAAAGCTTAAAAAAGATGGCTTAGTGCTTATGATCATTTTCTTCCTCCTTTCATCCAATCAATTTTGCCTTCGTCTCGATTATATAATAAATAAGCCAAAAACAATAGACGATCCTGTTTTTATATATTTTTGAAAATTTCCATATTGTTTGCTATAATGGAATATAGATACTTTTATGAAATAAAGACAGAGGTGAAGTCACATTGTTAGCTGGTCTTCAGCTTCAACACCTACGTAGAGACTTCATTTCCGGCATAACCGTCGGGATCGTAGCCATTCCTCTTGGGATGGCTTTTGCCATGGCTTCTGGAGTAAAGCCTGAGTACGGCATTTACACGACGATCATCGCTGGATTGATTGTTTCCTTGCTAGGTGGTTCTCGTTTTCAGATTGCCGGTCCTACCGGGGCCTTCATTCCCATTTTGCTTGCCGTTGTTCTTCAGTACGGTTATGAAAATTTATTAATTGCAGGATTTATGGCTGGAACTTTCCTTGTGCTGATGAGTTTTTTGCGAATTGGGAATTTGGTTCACTATATTCCAAGGTCTGTGACAATTGGATTTACAACGGGGATAGCTGTGATTATTTTCACAGGTCAGTTGGGGAATTTATTCGGTTTAAATGGAATGGCGCAAAAACAGTATTTTCATGAAAATATGCTGGAGTTTTTTCAACATCTGCCTACCTTAAATTTATATAGTTTAGGCATTGCTAGTATAGGCATTGTTTCGATTGTTTTGATACCTAAAATAGCGCCGCGCGTTCCTGTCTTACTTGTTGCTTTACTCCTTCCCACTTTTGTATCCATTTTATTTTTCCCAAGTCAATTGGATACGATTGGAACGGTCTTTGGCGGAATTTCACAAAGCTTACCTACATTTCACCTGCCCAACATTACGTGGACGAAAATCAACCAGCTATGGGGACCGGCATTTGCAATTGCATCACTAGGGGCAATTGAGTCCTTATTATCTGCAGTTGTGGCAGATGGAATGACGAAAGAAAAGCACCACTCGAATCGAGAATTGTTCGGACAGGGGATTGCCAATATGATCACACCATTATTTGGAGGCATACCAGCCACAGGGGCGATTGCCCGAACAGCTACGAACATTAAATCGGGGGCAGCGACAAGGCTTTCAGGTGTCATTCATAGTATTTTTGTTCTACTCACATTATTACTTTTCGCTCCTTATGCCTCTCATATTCCCCTAGCCGCGATGGCCCCTATTTTGATGTATGTAGCTTGGAATATGAGTCAAATCAAAACATTTAAAGCATTGCTCAAAAGAAAAAATAGTGATTCACTCGTCTTAGTAGTCACCTTCCTATTAACAGTATTCGTGAATTTAACAGTCGCCATCCCGATCGGCTTGTTATTAGCAGTGCTCTCTTTTGTGAAAAAGAAAAGCGAATTGCTTCAGCTTCAACAGGAAGAATCCTTTCAACAAAAGTCGTTGGATGACAATCGGAGCATTCACTATAAAATTTTTACGATTAAAGGTCCGTTATTCTTCGGAACAGCGCAAACCTTCGAACAGGCAATCGCTCATAAATTAGCCGGAAATCCGAAGACACTCATTATCGATATGACTGATGTTAGCCTCATTGATGCAACAGGCGAGGAAAAGTTTACGATCTTTGTCACAACGGCTCAGCAAAACGGCTACACAATATTGATTGCCGGATTACCGAATTGGGGAATAGAACTGTTTCAACAAAGTGGATTATTTGATCAGCTTGGGATGGACGCATTTTTCTCTGATGTGGATCATGCAAAGCAAGTTGTGCTTGAAGCATCCTAATCTTAGAGAGCAGAGAGAGCGCCTGTGTGGATCACAACAAGCGCTCTCTCTTTTTCTCCCTTTTTAAATATGTCAAATTAATCCCAATCATCATCAATCCAAACCTTCTCTCGCTAATCCTTTAATTCATTCGCTATTCGGTTTTTTCATCTGTCCATGCTGCCGTGTCCATCTCTTCCTGGGTAATATGGCCAAATTCCTCCATTTTCTTCAACACAATCGCTTGTCTTTCACTGGTCTTATCAGGGTTTTTCAATGGAGAATAGACTTCAGGCGCCTTTGGTAGGGAGGCGAGGATTGCCGCTTCCTTTAATGTTAGGGAGTCTTCAACGATCAAATTTTTATCGAAATAAAGCTGTGCTGCCTCAGTTAATCCGTATGTCCCATGACCAAAATAGATTGTATTCAGGTACATTTCCAAAATTTCATCCTTGGAATAATGACGTTCGATTTGTAAAGCCATTAGCATCTCCTTTGCTTTTCTTCCTAGAGACTTATCCTGCGTCAAAAATTGATTCTTGACGAGCTGCATCGTAATGGTACTTCCACCTTGGGCAAAGGATTGAGTCTTCAGATCAACGAGGAGTGAGCGGGCCAAGGAAATTGGATCTATTCCAGCATGATGATAAAAACGATGGTCCTCAATACTGACAAAGGCTTGCGGCACATAATCAGGTAGCTGCGAAAGTGGAACAAAGTTTTCTTCCCTTTTCAGAGCGTTTAGTTGCGCAATCTGTTCGTCGCCCACTAATCTTTCTCCAGCAACCGTGACCAATAAAAAGGCTGCCAATAAAAATAAACCGGGGATCATGAACCATTTCCATTTATGTGAATTCCTTCTCGATAATCGCTCTGTGCGACTGCCGATACTTTCTTTTAGTTGAATGGTGCGAGTCGTCATTGGAGATTCCTCCTTTTCTCTTCTCCTCTAGTATAGGATGAAATCTCTATTAAACCTATTGAAGTTCCTTTCAGTTTCCTTACAGATCTGTCATGTTCTTGGGTCTCAAATATGCTATAAGGACGATTGACGAGATCCCTACATATTCGTCAATAACGCCATAATGGCGCCAATAATTCCGACAGCTAGTATTAATCCTGATAAGCTCACAATCAAGGCGACCCGCTTTAAAATAGAACCTTTTTGGGCGATTACATAAACGATGATTCCGGCTAAAAACAAGCCTATTCCAAGGAAAAAACCCGATGAAAAGCTAGGCGCAAATAACCCATACCAGATCGCCGCGATTCCGATCGTGCCTACCAAACTTATACCGATATTTTTTAAAAATACCATTTTTACTCCTCCAATCCATTTATTTCAATACATAGTATTACTATGTATGTATGTAAAAAGAACAACCCTTAAAAATGCGAGTTCAAAAAGGAGGATAAAAAGGACCCGTCGGCGACTACGCTGACGTCCTGTCAGCAACGCCGACACTAGCACGTCCTGTGCATCGAAAGTTCGAGGCGTCGAAGCCTTCGAGCAGCGGAGAAGCAAGCCAACGAAGAAATTCGCAGTGTCATTTACCGGACTTTTTGAACATCCCCTTAAAGGGCCTGATGTCTACCAAAATAAAAACCTGCTTGACTAATCGGATAAAACAGAATCGTCGCGACAAGACAAGCGCCGAAAAAGGGAGCTGTTAAAAACGAACGGAACCACTCTATCGGCATAATGCCATATAATACAATCATCATAAAAAATAAATTGGGTATGATGGTGAGCCGCACGGTTTCGGTCAACAACTTTTTTCCTTGGCTACCAAATTCTTTTCCCAAATGGTATCCGATCAAAATCCAATAAGCTGTATAAGTCATTAAGACCCACCAGCTATTTTTCGCGAGCGCCTCCCAAGCCCAATGAAAGAATGATAAGCTTCCTAAATGATGCCCGAATGTAATAGCCATCCCGACTATAAATACACCAATGTTAAATAGGATAAACAGGACTTTCACTTGCTGAGGAGAAGGCAATGAAGCCTGACGAAAACTGCCAGCCAATTCTTGTGGGCTTCCAAACTTATTTATAATGATGGCCATCGCTTCCTTCTCAGGAAGATTCTGCGCAGACATTTCTTCCTTCATATGGACTGTGATTTCTGCGATAATCTCCGTTCGATCCGGATGCTGGCGTAATTCTTTCTCTAATTGTTCGATATATTGGTGAAAAGTGATCATGATTTCCCCAACACCCGATTGACCATCGAGGAAAACAGCGCCCATTCACTCGTTTTCTCTTTTAACAGCTTTTCACCAGCTTTTGTTAATTTATAGTATTTTCGTGCTGGCCCTTTTTCTGTCTTCTCCCAAAAAGCTTCAATATATCCTTGTTTCTCTAGTTTGTGGAGAGCAGGATAAAGCGTTCCTTCCTTTACCCGCAAGGTGTATTCACTGCGTTTTTCCATTTCTTTCACAAGCTCATACCCATACATAGCTCGTTCATTCAATAACTGTAGTAATATAAGGGCTGTACTTCCTTTTAAAAGTTCCCGATTAAACATCATTCCACCTACCTCGTAATAATAGGTATGTTTAGTTTATGGGTTCTTTTCCTTGAAGTCAAGCATCATTTTTAAAAAGAAGCAATTCTCCATTTTTATAATGCCATTTCCTTTTTCCGCTGTAACCAGCTTTTCCAAGGAGCTTCGATAATTCCATCAAAAAGAACCCGTGAGACACAATTAAGACCTTATTTTTTTGAGTGGATTTTAATAGCTCGATAAATTCTTCAGCTCTTGCTACTGTTTCTCTCCTTGTTTCTTCTTGTGAAGAGTGCGAGTACGACCAAGAGACTCTTCCCACAAGAATCCACAAAGCTAAAGGAAGCCTAAACTTTTTCTGATTAAAAGCGGTGAGTGGAATTTCTCGAAGTAATGGTGTTTCAATGATCTCACATTTACACAAACTTTTGGCTGTATGAACAGCCCGTGGTAAGTCGCTGGTAAAACAAAGTTCCCAATCCATTTCTCCATCCATGTTTTCAATTGGTTCAATAGGAGCCTCATCATAATGCTTGACCCAATGGGCAAATTGATCAGCTGTTACCCAGCCTGTCGGTTTCTGGTCCTTCACTTTAAAATGGCGCACAAGGCCTAGTTGCAAATAAACCCTCTCCTTATTGATTTAAATCTTCTTTATTAGATCGAAAGTTCTTACTTCTATTCGCGAAATTCCAAGTGAGTTGCGCATTTGGGGAGTTTAAATTATATTGTGTAAATGAGACTTCCCACGATTCGCACTGGATCGTTACCACTTTGAGCTTCCTACCCAAATTTCGGGCGCGATTCACACTCAATCGTTACCACTTTGGGATTCTCCCCAAATTTCGGGCGCTTCTAGCCTAAGATTGCGCAATCACCGTTGACCCTCTGCCAATCTGAACGAATAAATTAAACCGGAAGCAGGTCTCCCTTTCTTCCGGTACAAATCGATTATTTTTTCGGGATAAATGGCCACCAGTTTGCTTTACCAAGTGTATGAATGATAACTGGCACGAAGAGTGGTAAGATAATCAGCGCATAGAATAATAGTCCCGTTAAGACGACGGTCGCAATTTGCAGCATTGATAATACGCCTGATGGCAACATTGCGGCAAAGGTTCCTGCTAAAATAACGGCGGCACTGATGATCACGGTGCCCATATTTTTCATAGCGAGTAAGATTCCTTCTTTAACATCCATTTCCTTATATTCAGAGAAACGGTCCATAAGGAAAATCGAATAATCAACCCCGAGTGCCATTAGTATGACAAATCCAAAGAATGGTGTCACCCAGTTGATCCCTGGATAACCAAGAATATTGACAAAGATCACTTCCGTCATCGCAATTGAAGAATAATAGGTTAAGAGTAATGATGCGATAATATACAAAGGCATGACGAGTGATCTAAGTAAGATGATTAAGACAATGACAATCCCAATCATCATAAAAGTAACGGTCTTTGTATAATCGGAATCAGACATTGCCTGGAGGTCCCTGTTCATACTGGTGACACCCCCAACACCCACTTCCGCCTGTTCCAGTTTCGTATCCTTCGTTACATCAACAATCGCTCTTTCCATTTCATCAATCATATCCATCGATTGCTTGGCATAAGGACTCGCATCCAAGACAACGTCCATTGTCGTCATTTTTCCATCTTCGGAAAAATACACATCAAAGACTTGTTGGAAATCTTCATTATTTAATAGTTCGTCAGGAATATAGATGCCTGATTGCTGGAGGTCTGTATCTTTCGCAAGTTTATCGAGATGGTCCTCTGCTTCGCCAAAACCGTCTTCGATTTTTCCTAATCCTTCACTACTATCCCCTAGGCCTTTGCTAAGTTCATCAAGTTGACCGCTCATACCACCGAAACCTGATTGCAGTTGTTCTTGACCACTCGCAATTTGACCTAGCCCTTGAGAGATGGTTGGGATTTTTTCAACCACTTGCTGTTGCCCAGATGCTGCTTCACCTAAGCCGGATTCTAGTTGAGCTAACCCTGCAACTACTTCATCCATTCCTTTTGAAAACTCTCCAAGACCACCTGTAATGCTGGTCATATTTTCATTGGCTGTTTGTAAGCCTGATTGAACCTTTTGTAGTTCCTCATTCAATGCAGAAACCGTTCCACCAGCTGTTCCAACCTGTGTCGCAGCTTCCTGAATTACTCCTTGGATTTCTGCCAAATTCGGATCTTCTATGATTTCGGGATGATTTTGAATAAGCTTCCCGAAAGGCTCTTCTAGAGAGGCCAGCATACCCACAGCCCCATTGACCATATCCGGAATTTTTTTATATTCAGCGATTAATTGCCCCAATCCATTTTGCGCACCTTGATAGCCTTCTTGCAATTGGGCGGCCCCTGACTGCAAGGCTTTTGCTTGCTTACTTGCTTCAGCCACACCATTTTTTAAATCTTTCGCGCCTCCCGAACCTTGGCGAATCCCTTTTTCAATTTCACCTAAAGCCGTTTGTAGCTGAGTAACTCCTGTCTGTAAATCTTTTGTCCCTTTCGTTAAATCCCCGATACTAGAGGTCGCTTTCTCAATATCAGGTTTGGATTCATCAAGAGAAGTGGCTGCTTCATTCAGTCCATCTTTAATGGTAGAAATTCCCTTTGTTCCTTCGCCAATCCCTTTTCCCAGTTCATCCGCTTGTTTTTTCACATAGATTTCTTCAATTGGATCTCCTGTCGGTCTTGTTACACTGCGAACTTTATCTACATGATCCAATTTGGCTAGTTTTTGACTAATCGATTCTAACAGGGCGATATACTCTTTTGATTCCATCGATTCATCATTTTCCAACACAATTTGGACAGGCATAACTTCACCTGGACCAAAATTATCGGCCACAAGATTGAATCCTTTTACTGAATCATATTGCTCACCAATTTCATCTAACGAGTTAAACGATAAATCTCCATCATAGCTGATGATTAACGGAACCGTGAATATAGCGACAACCGCTAGGGCGATAAGAGGTCTCATGATTGCAAGATTTCCCATCCACCCCCAAAGGCCACTCTCTTTATGAGAAATGTCTTTTTTAACCGGCCAGAAGAGGGCTTTTTTCAACGTAGCCATAAAAAATGGCACAATCGTAAAGAGAGCAATGATTAAGATGAATACCCCAACAGCAACACCCACGGCGGATTGGTATAATTTAAAGCTGGCGAAGCCAATCGAGGCAAAGCCGACCATGACCGCAATCGCACTATATACCACGGTTTTCCCTGCCGTTTTATACGTCGTAATAATCGCGGTGGGAATGTCTTGACCACTAGAAAGCTCTTCTTTATATCGACTTAATAAAAGAATACAGTAATCCGTTCCAACCCCGAAAAGGACGGCCACCATAAAGGTCTGGGTGAAGTTGGAGACCGGAAAATTAAGCAGATCCACTAGAAATGCCACAATCGATTGACTGACTAAGTAGGTCATTCCCACGGTTAAAAGTGGAATCAGTGGCGCCACGGCTGAACGGAAGACTAATATAAGCACGACGAGAATAAAGATCACTGTGATGACCTCTGTTTTCGCCAACCCTTTTTCTGAGCTAATAATGACGTCTTCATTAATTAAACCATTGCCCGTCATATACGTCTCCACATCATCTGTCGCGATGGCCTTATTAAGTTTTTCACGAATATGCTTAAATTCATCATCTGACCCTAATTGAACATCCAATAGGGCAATGATCGTATTGTTATTTTCCGAAACAAGCTGATCTTTAAGTGCGTCATCATCAAAATGGGTGGTGATTTCGCTAATGCCTAGATCCGCCTTCTCCTTCTCTAATTTTTCTATTGTCGTCTTAATTTGTGACAACTGCTCTTTGGAAAAAGCTTTCTCATCATGAAAAACGACGATAAACGGTTCTGTTCCTTCCTCTTTGGTCGAATGCTTGTTGATAATTTCAGATGCGACCGTTGATGGGTAACCATCCGCAATTTCAAGCTGTCCTTTGTCCCGGACTAACTGAGCCATGTCCGGAGCAGACAGCAATAAGGCAACAGCCGCAATGATCCAAATAATCAGCACGGCCCATCTAAATTTTAGTATCGATCTCACTCTTTTCCCTCCCTGTAATTCTCAATATAATCGGCTATTTTTTCATACACATTTAGGAAGACTTCCATTTCCTTTTCGGGAATATCGCTCACGATCGCTTCCACAAACTGATTGATATTCTTTTCAAGAGATTCATATAACGAGCGCCCGTTTTCTGTAAGTCGCAAATACACATTACGGCGATCATTTTCATCTCTTTGTCGTTCAATTAACCCTTTTTTCACTAATTTCTCGACTCGAACCGTAATCGCACTTTTATGTACAAGCAGTTGTTCCGCAATTTCCGAAGCGCGAATTGGCCCTTTTGCATAAAGAAGACGAAGAAGCAAAAATTGTTCTAGCGATAAATCTTCCATCAAATGAGAAGACATCTGTGTCGAAACACTTTTCGCTCCGTGTATAAAAATATCCATATAACGATCAAAAATGAGTTGAATACGTTCTTTTTTCAATATAGTTCACCCCATAAACTATTTACCCCATCAACTATAAAATAGTTGCACCCAACCGTCAAGAAAAAATCCAACGCAAAGTTAGATTATCCTGCAGTTGTTTAAACGACGTACTATTAAGAACAAAGGCATAAGCGCCCGTTCAGCGACGTACAAACTTTTTAGGGGCCTGACGAGATAAAGGAAACACAGTGAGCCTGAAAGGCGAGCTGATGTTGACTTATCGTAGGAAGGCACCGAAAGTTTGCTAGTCGCTGGGCGCTGGAGCCAGACGTTAATACCCACTTTTAGAATTTATTCACAAGTAAAATTTTATAATTTCCTGGCTTAACAACAAAAAAAGCCTCTGACCAAATCACTAATTCAGAGACTCGTTTTATCAAATAAGTTTTCAAAATGCTGTCATTTTTTCTGCAGGGCCAATCCGCTTCCGTACTTTTTGTGCGATGATCTCTTTATCGAAGTAACCAATATTCAGGACACCGATAATTTTTTCGCCTGGCTGGACGTTAAGGGCTTCACGGAATAAAGGGTCACGAATATGTTGTGGTGTTTTCCATACCATGCCTAGGTCTTGTTCCCATGCTAATAATTGTAAATTTTGAATCATGCAGCTTGCTGCGGCAAAGTTCTCTTCCGCTTGTTTTTGCCGAGGATCATCTTCGATCACAACCACTAAAAAGGCGGGGACATTTTGAAATTTATTACGAACAGACTCGTGCTTACTTTTTTCATGGCAAGGCAAAATGGCCTCAACAAAAGCTTCTCTTCTCTCACCGGATACAAAGATAAACCGCCATGGTTCACGCAGTTTATGGTTTGGTGCCCAAACAGCATCTTTTAATAATGATAGGACAAGATCTTGGCTGACTTCCTTGTCAATGTATCCGTTTTTCACGGAAGTTCTTTCCCGAATGATTTGGGCAATCGATGTAGTCGCTAACATTTTTAACCTCCATGGATAATGATAATCATTTTCACTAACTCAACTTCATCCATCATACCATGATTCCTTTTTAAATCAAGAAACAAGGATGTAAACTTGGTAATCCCCTTTAACCCTAACATTCAGATTTCTTGATTTATTCTGTTCCTTGAGTAGAATAAACTTTAGAAATCCTTTTCATAGGGGTGCAAAAATGTCGCATGAAGTATATAAAATAAACGATCCACCTCCCAAGAAAGTACCATTTAAACTCCTTTATATCACACGCTCCAAATATGACCATGGTTGGCATAGTACGTCGCATACACACAATTTCACAGAATTATTTTATATCGTTCAAGGAAAGGGCTCATTTCTTTTGCCAAATCAAGAAATCCCTGTTACGAAAAATGATCTAATTATGATTAATCCTAATATTGAACATACGGAAAAATCTAATACACGAGACTTTCTTGAATATATCGCATTAGGAATTGAAGGTCTCGCATTTTCTTCTTCCGAGGATGATAAATTTCCTATAGGCTTATATCAATTTCACGATGATAGTACGAACATTCTTTTCTATCTCGATAAATTACTGGATGAGGTCAAAAAAAAATCAAGAAGCATATGAGACCGTTTGTCAAAATATCATTGAAATCATCATCATCATGCTACAACGTACGAAAAAAATAACCATCCAAAAAACCGAGTCAAAAAACATTAATAAAGCAGTTTCTTTTACCCATCACTATATTAATAGGAATTTCCGTGATCCCATCACGCTTGATACATTAGCAGAGGTAGGGCATATCAACAAATATTATCTTGCACATGCTTTTAAAAAGGATATGGGGATTCCTCCGATTGAATACTTAAATCAAGTACGGATCAAAGAAGCAAAAATTCTCTTAGAATCAACGAATTATACTATTGCTGAGATTGCGGAAATTTGCGGATTTTCATCTCAATCGTTTTTTTCGCAGGCTTTTAAACGGGAAACAGGTGAAACTCCCTCTATACATCGGAAAACACATCGGAAAATCTTGGCAACGCGAAGGAGTAAGTGATAAAACTTTGGCGACAATTCCCATTAGATAACAATGGGATTGGCAACCTTGACTTCCTATTCCATGGAAATGCTCCCTGCTAGGAAAATTTATTTTAGCAGAGAGCATACTATTTTTGACTTATTTTACCTGCCACTGTGAAATGAGTTTATCCGCATCCACCTTCAGAATTTCGTACAACTCCTCAGAAATGAGTTGATTTTCCTTTTGATAGTCAATCAATTGTTTAAAACCTTCCATATGTTTGATAACTTTCGAAGCATCTTTTTGCTTCTCAAATTGACCGACAGATGTAAGATGAATAGTCAAGGAACGATACACTTTTTCTGTTAGGTCCTCTTTATGGTTTGCAAGTGTCGTAAGCATGTCAGAGACATTCACTTTTTCTGAATCAGTAATCTTTTCGATTCGCAAGTTATCTAAAATAAATGTCCCTTCTCCTGTATGCATATTCACACTTGTTCCATCACTAAATAGACCGATATAGGTTTGCCCACTCTCCGATCCTGTGACAACAAATTCAGCCCTCTTTGTATCTGTTGAAGCAGGCAGTTGTTCATTCAAATTTAAGCCATTCACATCTTTTATATTTTTCGCATCAATTTCCTGATCACCAGAAATAAATCTGTAGGATTCAGCCGTTGTCTGATAGTCAAAGGAAACATGATAGGTCACCCCTGGTTCAAAGTGAAAATGTTGCGGAATCGTGCGATAAACTAGTCCACTATTCCCTGTATTTACTTTGACAGACCAGTTTCCATCAATAACATCATCGACTACCTTTGCATTTGCCCATCCTTTTTGTGTATACGGATCATGTTTTTCTGATAAGTGAATGCGATTGTCTGTTACGTTCTCGGTATTTCCAATTACAAATGGGTAAATCCCTTGAACGACTGTTTCAAAATCTTGTTCAAAAATGGTAGGAGATACGAAATTTTTCAAGCTTTTTTGCACAATGCGAATATCGTCGAACATCGTAATCCCTTCTCCAGCTTCACGGCTAAGTATTAATGTAGCCTTCTCAGCTTTAGCTGTAAAACTTACATGCATACGCTGCATTTTACTGTTATAGCCGTTACTCGTAGCATGGGAATCCGCTTGTACATAATTCTTCTGCAGGCTACGGAGGGTGGAATTTTTAACATCCTTCGCTCCACCAGTCACTTCAATCGAAGCTTTTTCAGTACTTTGGTTTTCTACATAAACCTCAGCAACATAATCTTTGCCAATTTCCAAATCTGTGATCGTTCGGCTTACCTTCGTATCTTCAGAAGGACTGTCAATACTCAAGAAATAATCGCCACTACTTAAATGACCACCATCACCTGTTTGACTCGTTCTTTGGACAGTTACAGATTCACGATCCCCTGTCACGGTTGTTTTGTCATCATTGATCGATCCAGTATTGAATCCTGTATCATAGACATGAGCACCAGTACTCCACTCATCCACTTGCACTTCTTCATTACCGTCTGCAACTACGATGTAAGGAGTTGCGGCTTTTGCTGTTAATGTAATTTGGTTATCAACTACTTTCACTTCTTTCATATTTTTCCGGCCTTGATCAGTTAACTCATATACTTTCAAACTTGTTACGTCTTCATATTCATCTGGCAATGTCCAAGTAGTTGTACCACCTTCTAAGTTCCAGTGATATAACTTATTAGAGTCTGGTGTTATGGTTTCAAAATCTTGCTCAACCCAAGGGAGTAAATACGTATTTTCATCAAGAATTACTTGACCATTCAAAGTAATAATACGCTCTCTTGAACCATCTTTTCTCTTCACGACAACTACATCACCATTACTCGGATCCTTTAAACGAATTTCTTTTTCTAAATTTGTTTTTGACGGATCCCCTTCAACCTTTTCCCAGTTTGTAACATAATACTTTTGTAAAAACTTGGTAGGTAGATTGATATTAAACGTTCTACGGATATAATGATCATAGTTTCGATCAGATCCCCAGCCCTCAAATCCAGCTAGATGAAAGCCGCCAAGCAACGGATGATCTGCTGTACCACCGACCTCTGGCCAATTTAACACCCAAGAGTCTTTTTGATGATTGGAAATAAAGCGCAGGACATCTGAGTTAATTCCTTTACTTTCCGGACCGCCATAATTTCGGTCGGTTGCCCAGTGTTGCCATGTCGAATGGTTTGGAACGGCAGTCCCAAATTCTGTTGTAACACGGAGATCTCTCTCGACAAATTGTTCTACAATTCTATTTGACTCCCACTGATCTTGATACCATACATCTAAATAAACAAAGTCTAGATCTGGTGCAGCTGCCTTCAATTCATCCAACCTTTTCGCTCGTGTTCCTGAATAAAGATCTTTTAATTTATCAATCGTATAGGCTTGGTCCAACCACCCCCAGCCACGGGAGTCTGGTCCATTAATAAGAGCTTCATTGAAAGCTTTTGCCTCTGGATACGTTTCTTGAGCATTGATGTGAACGCCAATTTCCGCATTATATTTATGCCCTACATCAATTAGCGTGTTTAAATCTTCCGCTCCACCCATACGTTCTCCGACGTTTCCATAATCTGGGTGTGCACTATCATGCCCTTCACTTCCATACCCTTTCAAAAGAACAGCTTGTCCTAATCCATCTGTTCCCAAGGCTACCTTTTTAATATTATCCAAGGTTTTTAGAAAAGGTTGTTGGGCCTGCGAACCAAAATTCATGGCAATCCGAGTAGCAACAAGATTATTTACACTCCGCCAATATGGAATATCTTGCATAATCTCACGGTAGGCAATCGCACCATCTTGCCAATCAACCTTTTGGTCATCATTGATGTCCTCCGCAACCGCAATTTTTATTTCCGCTGGATTAGAAGATGGCTCAGGCATAAAATCGCGATGATAAAATAAGGAATTTGAGCCGATTCCTATAGCTTTGCCGCCAGTTTCACTTTCATAACGTGTGGCGATTAAGTTTCCATACCCATCTACTTCAGAACTGGACCAAACGCCGGCACTTAATTCGTCATTCGATAAAAATGCCGTATAATACGCTTTGGAAGTCCCAACTCCTTCCATATTCTCATCAACAGTAACATCAATATCCCCAAGCTTCGTGACATCACCACTTAAATTCGTTAATTTCGCAGCCGCTCCCTCTTCATTCGAATTAACCGATATAAAATTCATATCCGCAAACTCAAAGGTTTCAATTTTTGCATCGCCTGCATTATGAATATCTTCAAAACGATAGATGACCTTGTTATTATCTACTTTTAATGAGAGGGTAAAAATCGTGTCAAGGTCCTCATATTCATCTTTTATAGATAGTGTGTAACGTGCCTCATGATCATCAACTTTCTCATACTCTACTTCCGGATAATAAAGCAATCCATTTACTTTTAGCCCATACACAGGGGTTTCTTGACCGCTCATTTGCTTGTCGCCGACTTTGTACTTAATGACTCTTGGAAAAACTTCATCAATGACAACATCCATATAGTCGGAACTCAAAGTTGCTTCTACTGGTGGGATATTAGGAGGCTCTTCCGGAACAATTTCCGAAATTTTAATATTGGCAATCTTAATATTGGCGTTACCACGGCTCTTCTCAAAACCAATTAACCCAGACTCACTGACCCCTCCCGGCTGTGTCCAAGAACCCATTTTTTCATCATCAATATATAAAGTCGCCATATCATCTATGAATCTAACACGAAGTCGATACGTTTCATTTGCCTTTAATGGCGTTCCCTCGGTCATATCTGTCCATCTATTAACAGGTCCAAACAGTTCTCCAAAATATAAATTGTTCTGGTCGCCGGTTCCAATATACGTATAGGCAGACTCATCTTGCACTCGGTAGATAAAACCAAACCGATTTAAATTCGCATCTGGCGTAATGTCGGCTTCAAAAATTCCATTCTTAATTTTGTCCATTTGGCTATACACAATTTTGTTCTTCCCATTGGAAGTAACACCAAAAGTGACAGAACCATCATCATGATAAGTAAGTGTCCCATCCCCTTGGATAATTTCAAAATCGCCTTCCCTCAGGTCATTATCATTAATTTCAATCGGTTGTTGGTCTGTAACAAAATCTTGCCCTTCCAAACTCTTAGAGACGGGATTTCCAATACTACTCATGTTAAACTCCTTATACTTTTCTATCTTATGTTCAATCTGTGGATCATCTTTAGAAATTTCTACAGCCTGAACATTGGCACTAGCCAAATGGGATGGGATAATCAATAAAAGAACGAATATAAGACTAAGAGAAAATTTCATTCGATTGCACTTTTTCAATTTGCATGCTCCTCCTTTTTTGATTCCTTTCAAATTACCTTTACAACCGCTAGGGATGAAAACGGATTCAATTTCATGTAACTCTGATTAAATCTCAAAAAAATTCACCTCTTTTTAGGACAGATTGAATGGGTTATTGATTTATTCTAGGTGCAGATATATTATGGCAGCCACATAATGTTATATAAAAACGCCTTCTATTTCCTCTCCTTCCTGAAAAAATAATACTAGATTAATTTCCCTCGCACTTTTCACTTTACTAAATAACCCATATTTCCCACAATATGGATATTGGTATTTTCGTTAGTTATATTGGCATTTATAATATTAATTAGATTTCAATAAAATGATGACCAGATACATTTTTTCAATATTACTATGACTTGAGTTTTCACTATGGTGGGAAATTACTTGAACGACTCATCATAGTGGTCCGGAAAATTTGAAAAATCAATTATTTGGTCTCGCCAAAGATTGGAGCGATTTCATATCTCTAAAAATAGGCACCCCATGGATGAGGTGCCTCTCTGTTATTCAGCCTAAATGATGGGTATCTATTAAGTTAATTTTTGCTTCCTTTATGCCATGAAGTTCGAAAACGACAATCTCATTATTACCTTCTTTTAACAAAGGACCTGGTACGTACAATGTTTTTTGTGGGCCAATTTCCCAATAGCGACCTAAATTAAAACCATTTACGAATACTACCCCTTTTGTCCAGCTCGGCAATTCAACAAAAGTGTCGCCGATTTCGTCCACTTGGAAATTTCCTCGATAAAACGATGGTTGGTCCTTTACATTTTCCACTTCAGTTGTGAATTCTAGCTTTTCCAAGTTGTCCAGTGGTAATTTATAAATGGTCCAATCAAAGATGAATTGTCTTTCAAAACGCACTCCTTCTGTAATCCCCTTAGGATCATACATATATGGACCATAATTAATTCTTCCCATATTTTCCACTAATATATCTAATTGAATGCCTTCTTTCGGCACATTAATCATTACCGACTTTTGATCCCAACGGTCGATGACCCCTTTAAATTCCGTATTAACGAAAACAAGTGCACGATCTCGAACTTCTTGAATAGTTAACGGTGCCTCACCAAGCGGTCCTTTTAAAAATGTTCGATAAAGGATAAATCCATAATCCTGTCCTACTTTTTCCATTGTTTCCGGATGGGTGCTTTTGACAGGTTCACTTATTTGCTCCAACACATCAAATAAGCGAAGCGAGTTAGTCATCGCCACTTCTCCATATTTTCTTTTTGGAATTGGTTTGGGTAGCACGAGTTCTCCAATATCAAAATGTTTGGCGATGGCATTTCGCACTAAATGGAATTTGGGTGTTATATCACCTGTTTCACTGATGGGACAGTCATAATCATAGCTCGTAATCGTTGGCTCATATTTCTCATCATAATTTGCACCATTGTAAAACCCGAAGTTTGTTCCTCCATGGAACATATAGAAATTAACAGAATCCCCATTTTTTAGCATTTTCTCAAACGTATCGGCCGCCTCTTGAGGATCGCGGGTATGGTGTGCTTCACCCCAATGATCGAACCAACCGTTCCAATATTCCATTACGATATTAGGTGTATTCGGAAAATGCTCCTGCAACTTTTCAAACGACTCCTTAGGGCGTGAACCGAAATTCACCGTTGCCAATGCGCCATCAACGGTACCTCCCATTAGCATCATGTCTGTCGGTCCATCAGATGTGAATAGGAGAACATCCATACCTCTTTGGATCATTGCATCTTTTATATAGTTCAAATATTTTTTATCATTGCCATAGCTGCCATATTCATTTTCAATTTGCATAGCGATGATTGGACCACCGCTAGTTTGTAGCAATGGTTTCAATTTTGGAAGTAATACATCGTAATAGTTATCGACCTTTTTTAAATAAGGCAAGTAAAAAGAGCGAACTCGCATGTTACGATCGGCCAAAAGCCAGGACGGCAGTCCACCAAATTCCCATTCTGAACAAATATAAGGACTTGGTCGAGCAATTACATAAAGCCCTAGTCTGTCAGCAATTTTAATAAATTTCTCTACATTAGCGATTCCAGAAAAATTAAATTCACCTTCCCTTGGCTCATGTAAATTCCAAGGTATATAGATTTCAACACAATTAAATCCACAGGCTTTTAACTTCAGTAGACGATCCTCCCAATATTCTGGAACGATTCGAAAATAGTGAATAGCACCTGATATTAATTGAAATGGCTCCCCATCCATCCATAACTTTTTTCCTTGAACTGATAAATTTGTCACTTCCACATCTCTCCTGTCTAGATGAATTTACGATTGTAATTCCACAACAAAAACAATAGACCTGATAATCCCAGCAATTGGACAAGCAAATAAACTCTTCCGACCGTTTTTTGTCCTACAATGACTAAATACAAACAAAAAAGAAAGAAGAGAATTTTAACGATGCGTAAAATAAGCCCTTTCATTGCTCATTCCTCCTATAGTAGGTTTCCAAGCACTCCCCCGAATCGTACAGAGTATATGGCTCTCCACTTACTTATTGACCTTCTAGTTTTATGAATTTCGCTATGACTCCCTTATAGGTGTACCTTCGATTACTTGACACCGCCAACAGTCATTCCTTTTGTCATTCGTTTTTGCACAATAATGTATAAAATTAACGTTGGTAACATAACAATGACCATTCCCGCATACATAGGTCCATAGTTTACCGCCGCTCTCTCAGCTGATAACAAGTTCATTAAACCAACTGTTAATGTTTTATTTTCACTTGGCATTAACGTTAACGCGATAATATATTCATTCCAAAAAGCTAGGAAATTAAAGAGAATGACGATGACAATACTAGGAAGAGCCATGGGAATCATGATCGAAATCATTGTTCTAAAATAACCAGCGCCATCAATACCGGCCGCCTCCTCAAAGTCAGACGGCAGTGTTTGAAAATAACTCATTAATAAATAGATTGTAAACGGCAAAGACGTAGCAGCATATACAATAGCTAGAACTAGCCGATTATTAAGGAAAAAGGCATCACCGTTCATGCTTCTTAAAAGATTATCCCAATCTAGTAACATTAAAAAGATAGGTACAACAATGTAACTGACATTAATAAATAATCCGGCTTTCACGAACATATGGATGATTTTTCGTCCTATAAAATCGAAACGAGCCAAAACATAGGAAGCCGGCAAAGCAACAACCAATAAAACGACTAAAGCCAATGCCGTAACGATTACCGAATTCAACAAATAATCGCCCATTCGCGCCTCCTGGAATGCCTCTACAAAGTTTTGAAAATGAAATCCTTTGGGCAAAGCCCATGGATTTCCGTAAAACTCTTCATTCTCTTTAATAGAAGCCAAGAATACCCAGGCAACTGGGACGAGAATGGACACAGCCAATCCAATTAAAGCTACGTAAATAAATATTTTATATAACGTTTCTGTACTCAATCGCTTCGAAACTTTCATCGTTCTTTAACCTCCTCTTAATACTCTAGGACATCGCGTTTCGTTATATGGTTGAGAATGGCCGCAAGCGCAAATGAAAATAGAAACACGACAACACCAATTGCCATTCCATATCCAAACGTCGAATTCGTGTATGCTTGGTTGTACATATAGAAGAGGAAAACAGAGGTAGAACCATCCGGCCCGCCGCCAGTCATCGTTTGTACAAGTAAGAAGCTTAAATTAATTGTGCTTATAATGAAAAACGTTAACGTAGTGCGAATGTTATTCCAAATCAACGGTAGGGTAATATCAAAAAATTGCTTGACTTTACCTGCACCTTCAAGTGATGCTGCTTCATAAAAACTTTCTGGAACACTTGCCATACTCGACATATACATGACCATATAGTATCCAATGGCTTGCCATATAAGCGCAGCACAAATACTGTAAATAACGATATCTTGGTTACCGAGCCACATTTGTTTCCAATGATCGAGATGAAGCAAACCTAGAATACTATTAAGTAACCCTGTCTCGGGGTCATAAATCGCCGAGAATATCCCTGCGATGACAACGATCGATAATATATTAGAAATATAAAATACAACTCTGAAAAAATTGGTACCCTTCAATTTTTCCTTTGTCAATACTGCTGCAAAAAACAGCGAGAAAATCATGGTGAAAATTGTTACAACCACAATCAATAGAATGGAGTTTTGGAATGAACGGAAAAAGTTCATATCATTCCACAATGTTTTAAAATTTTCAAAACCAACAAACTCTCTGTTATTGGAAAAACCACCCCATTGATAGAGTGACATTCGAAAAACTTCGAATGCTGGTATAAGAATAAAGAGTATTAGTAGTAGCACAGCTGGCAATACACATACACCGATAAAAATTCTTCTAGCGCTTGCCTTTTTCAAAATCTATCACCTCTTTAATGAACGAGCAAAAGCTCATTTACCAATGTTTGACATAGAACTAAAAGCTTTTACTAGACATATTAGATTGAGTTTTTTCTATAAAACTCAAAATACAAAACGGCGAGACGGAAGCCCACCGTTTTATGTACAAAAAACAAACAAAGAGAGTTAATTCATTGCCGGTCTTAATTTATCACTTGCTTCTTCAACACTTTTCTGCCATTTTTCAACAGACAATTTTCCACTTATAACACTGTCAATTTGATGATATAGCGTGTCTCCCATGTTCACGCCTGCCACAGGCTTCGTTGAAGCAAATGTTCCCATTGCTGGTAATGCACCATTGTCATAGACACTATAGAATACTTTGTCATCATCACTTAACTTATCTGTAATACCATTGATTGGTTGGATTGCACCCGCCTCTTGGAAGATGGCAGCAGCCCGATCTGAATACATAAATGCAATGAATTCCTTCGCAACTTCCTTATTTTTTGCAGACTTTGGAATCCAGATTTGTTCAAAAAACGTAAAAGCATAACGATCCCCGTCCTTTTCAAATGCCGGTACAGGCATCATCGCCCATTTAAATCCGTCAGCCCTTGGAGCCTCAGCCATTTCATCAACAATCCAAGTTCCGTTGGGCATAAATAATGCTTTATTATCTAGAACCAATTGTTGGTTCTTTGTGAAATCATTTGGATTACCATTGGCAACTGTATTTGGATGTGTGTACTCTGCCAGCTTACCAACTGTTTCAAATACTTTTGTTGCTTCTGGTGATTCCCAAATTCCATCTTCATATGTCATAGCTTTATTAAACAAATATGGACCACCTGCCGCGTAGAGCATGGAGCCAAATAGTGTATCAAAATAACCAGCTATTGGATAAGTAAATAAAGAGATTCCCTCTCCCTTTGCCTTTTCACCTAATTCAAACATTTCATCCCATGTTTCTGGGACATCCCAACCCTTTTCTTCAAACAAACCGGCATTATAGAATAAACCTGTTGGGCTATAGAACATCGGAGCAAGAAATGTCTTTCCATCTGCATAAGGGTTAGTCGCTAGAGTATCCGTGAAACCAGGTAGTAATTTATCTTTTACGACAACATCTTCACCTAGTACTTTCATATCTAAAACATCCGTCAACTCTTCCAAGCCATCTTCTTTAATCAAAGTTTCTGTTAGTGCTTCTTTACGACTTGTAGCAAGGTGAAAGACATCTGGATATTCTCCTGCTTGCATATTCGGACGTACAACTTCCTCAATATTCTTTTCAACAGTTAATTCAACAGAGACATTTTTATGTTCTTCTTCAAAAGCCTTTGCAATCTTTGTCCACATTTCGGAACCATAGGCAGATTCTAGCGCAGCTAAATGCAAGGTCGTTTTTTCATTAGAACTAGAATTAGTTCCTTCTTTTTCTGGGGTGCTTGCTTCATTATTTTCCCCTGAACATGCGGCCAAGCCTAGTAAAAAGGCTGTAGAGATGATGGCCAAAAACCGTTTACTTTTTCTCATTGACGATCCCCTCTTTCTTAATAACTTTACATATAGCGTACATTTCAATAAGCGCTTTCACAATAATCTTCTTGTTCAACTTTTTAGGAATATTGCTTTATTAGACTTTTCCACAAAACCTTAGTAAAGAATGTTAAAAATGTTCAGTAAAAGGGACGCCCGAATTTTTCATTAATTAACTTCTCTGTTGCTCATGTATCAGCGAATTTCTCTTTCGTAGAAAACAAAGGGCGTGAGCGAGATCATAAACCCTTTCCTTCCTTTAATCTTATTATTTCTCAAGAATATAAATCTTTCCATACAATTCACCTAAAGAACTATTACATTTTACACAAAATGCAGTATGATAGATATAAGTGCATAAAAATACCTATAAGGATGTTAATTTGATGACAAAACGACTCTCAAGCAAAAAAATCTTTTTGGTTGTGACGCTCTTTACGATTCTTTTAACTAGCTTTCGGATCGGATGGATTTCTTATTATAAAATTCCCGAACATCCCCATGCCAATAAAGGGGTGCTTGACCTAAGTGCTTGGCATTTTGATGATCGAACAACCATCCCACTTGATGGAGAGTGGGAATTTTATCCCTCTTCTTTCAATTTACAAGACGAAGAGAAAAACCGACACTATGCACAAGTTCCTAGCAATTGGCAAGGAGATTTGAACCCTAATGATCCGAAACAGGCATTAGGATATGGCACTTATAAATTGAAGGTTATTTTACCCGAAACCCCCACCTCCCTGTATGGCATTCGACTTACAGAAGTGACGACAGCAGCAAATGTGTTACTCGACGGAAATTTGATCGCTGAATCGGGTCAAGCTGTAGAAAAGTCCAAGCAGAAAGGACCCAAACAAAGGCCAATGCCTGTTTTCTTTCAGCCTGACAACCATGAAATTGAACTTACAATCCAAGTCTCCAATCATGAGGCGCCTCTTGAGGGAGGAATTACAAAATCCATTAAAATCGGGACAGAAAAAGCCATTACAAAAGAAAGCCAGCAATCCAAGACTTTACAAATGGTGATCTTTGTCATCTATCTCTTTCATGGAATGTATGCGTTTGGCTTGCTATGGATCGGAAAAGGCAGATATCGGAAAGAGCTTTTTTATTATGGCCTCATGCTTGCTTTAGCCGCTTTTACCAATTTGATTGACGATGACATGATTGTAGCCTTGCCTATTAGCTATGAATGGTATCATCGGCTACTCTCGTTCACTTTCATTAGTACTTTATTCGCTCTTTTAAATTTATTAAGGCTTATTTTAAAGCGGAGACGCTATCTTTTCGGATCTTTGTTATCTTTTATTCTATTCTGTCGATCGCTTATTTCATTGTCCCGTACCAGTATTATTACCATCTAGCCTTCGGAATGATGCTACTGTATTTCAGTGGATTTTATTTTTTATTCTCACAAACAATCCCTGCTGTGCGAAAAGGGCATTCTGGAGCCATATTTATTTTATTGTTTATCACCAGTTATACACTTAATATGCTCTGGGGAACGGCTGGTAATGCCAATTTAACCAACATTCCCTATTATCCATTCGATTTCATTATGTCGATTTTGATGATTGCGTTTCTATTATTAAACAAGCATATGCAAATCGTTCAGCAAAACGAAGAGCAAAAGGAGCAATTGCAAAAAGCAGATAAGAAGAAAAACGAATTTCTAGCGAATACTTCTCATGAATTACGTAATCCGCTTCAAGGGATGATCAGCATTGCCCAAACTCTCTTAAACGATCATAAAGAGGTATTATCTAAAAAGAATAAGAATGATTTACATTTACTAGTACGAATCGGTCAGCAAATGAATTTTGTCTTAAATGATCTGCTTGATATCACAAAGCTGCAAGAAAAATATATTCAGTTAAATCGAGGAAAGCTAGATCTTCGGACTATCGTGTTTGGAGTACATGATATGCTTCGATATATGGAAAAAGAAAAAAGTGTGCAGTTTTCTGTTTCCATCCCTTCTTCTTTTCCAATGGTTTATGCCGATGAAAATCGTCTCATTCAAATTGTTTACAATCTCCTTCATAATGCCCTGAAATATACATATGATGGATCGATCACTATTTCCGCCGAACAAGAAAATGGGATGGCGAAGGTTTTTATCAAGGACACAGGAATTGGGATGGATGAAAATATGCTTAAGAAAGTTTTTCTTCCTTATGAACAGGAAGATGCAAGTATTACTTCGATTGGTTCGGGAATTGGCTTAGGTTTAGCGATTTGTAAACAGTTAGTGGAGTTACATGGGGGCGAAATTTCAGTTGAATCCAAACCTGGTGAAGGTTCTACCTTTTCATTTACACTCCCGTTGGTACATGAACGTGATGCTGAAAATGAGGTAGCAGCTTCAGAAGAAATTTTAAATGTTTCATCTCCGCATCTATCTACGACAAATGCTATCCTAACGGCCCAAAATATTGAGACTTCTCACGTTCAACGCGCAAAAATCTTAATTGTCGATGATGATCCCGTTAATCGCCAAGTGTTAAGTAGAATTTTAATGGAGGAAAATGACATTATAACCGCGGCTAGTGGAAAGGAAGCCATGGACTATATCCGGAAAAAGGATTGGGATTTAGTGATTTCCGATGTGATGATGCCCAACATGTCGGGTTATCAATTGACTGCTAAAATTCGCCAGCAATTCACACTTTCAGAGTTGCCAATTCTATTGTTAACCGCTCGTAATCAATTGGAGGACATTTATACTGGGTTTCAATCTGGAGCCAATGATTATGTATCGAAACCGGTCGATGCTTTAGAATTACAAACTCGTGTAAAGGCCTTAACTGATTTAAGACAGGCAGTAAAAGAACAACTTGCCATGGAAGCGGCCTGGCTACAAGCACAAATTAAACCGCATTTTCTGTTCAATACATTGAATTTGATTGCCTCGCTCAGTGAAATCGACCCGGGGCGTATGAGTCAATTACTAGAGGAGTTTGGTCATTATTTACGTAGGAGTTTTGATTCCCAAAACATCCAAACATTGGTAGCCATAGACCACGAGTTAGAACTCGTTCGCTCTTATTTATATATAGAGAAGGTACGATTCGGAGAGAGATTGCAAGTAAAATGGGAGATACCAGAATCACTTCATACTGAAGTTCCGCCATTATCCATCCAAACGATTGTGGAAAATGCGGTCAACCACGGCATTCTCAAAAGACAGGAAGGTGGATATATCTGCATTCGTATTTTAGACAATGACACCCATTATGACATTTCGATTACCGATAATGGAGTTGGCATGGAGGAAAGGCACATTCAGCAAATTATGAATGAATCCTCACACCAATTAAGTCAAGTAGGTATCCGCAATACAAACAAACGCTTGAAGCAACTCTTTGGAACTGGGTTGATCATTGAAAGTCAAACTGGTCGTGGTACGACCGTACGTTTTAAAATTCCGAAATAAGGCAAACGCAGGCACGCAAAAATTATAACCGCACCATATCGATGGACTCGCACACACTGCTTCTAGCTACTTACCGATGACATCAGTGCCAGTCAACAAGCTCACTAAGCTCCGGGTACCCTAAGAAAAAAGCTTTCACAAACCACTTAAGTTTGTGAAAGCTTTTATTTTTGTTACCCTTTATTCCGTTCTGCGACGATAGATGAGATACGACACTAAACCGATTATGACTAGGCTGATTCCAAGTAAAATCATGTTGTAATAATTGGTTGCTGTGTTTGGTAATCCTTGCTTATGATTTGAATCTTTTTTATTCGCAGTGTTTGTTGGATATTTTGGAGTTTCGGTTGGGACCTGCTCTCCTTTAGGCTTCCCATTGTCCACTGGACCCTTCCCTGGCTCCTTGGGATCTTCTGGGTCCTCAGGCTTTGGTACAGGTGCTTTTTTATTGACCGCTTTTACCTTCGTACTCTCCTTTTGCCCCTTTTCAATCGTGAAGACAATAGGTGTCTTATCTAATTCATACCCCACAGGAGCCTTCACTTCAACAAATTGATAATCCCCTGGCTTTAAGTCAGAAACAACGATTTTTCCTGTTTTATCTGTCGTCAGATCGGTTTGTAAAACTTCTCCAGCCTGATTCTGCAGTTCAAAAGTTGCACCTGCTAAAACCTCATCTTTTTCGTTATATTTTGTCAGTTCAACCGTACCATAGATTAATTTATTGGTAATATTGAAGCCGTCGATGTTCTGCTCATAACCTTCAACAGCTTCTTCATCCACTGTGTAGGTGATTTCTTCACCTGCTTTATATTTCGGCAAGTCTGTGAAGCTGTACTTCCAGTCATCTTTCTCTGTTACTTCGACTGAATGTATTTTCTCACCATTTGCAAGAAGATTTACAGTAATTTTCTCTGGACGAACACCGTCTTGGTTATTTGCATCGTCCCATGTTTTCTCACCAGCTACTTCTGTAACCTCTGGGTTGTGTGTATTTGTTATGTTGTAGCCTTCAATAGTCGTTTCATAACCTTCCACAGCTTCTTCTGAAATAGTGTACACTATTTCTTCCCCTGCGCTATATTTAGGGAGATCTGTAAAGTTATAGCTCCAATCAGTTGCAGCAGTTACTTTTTCTGATCTGATTTTTTCACCATCTGCGAGAAGATTTACGGTAATCGATTCTGGTCGAATTCCGTCTTGGTTATTAGCATCTGCCCAAGTTTTAGAAACATTAATACTGATTTGTTCTGGTGTATAGCTGTTAGTAATATCCAGACCATTAATCTTAGTAGAGTAACCTTCTACGTTATCCTCCTGAATGGTGTAATTTATTTCTTCTCCATTCTCGAATTTTGGTAAATCTGTAAAGGCATAGTTCCAATCCGTTTCCTCAGAAACTTCAACGGCTTCTACTTCGTCATCATTCGCTAATAGATGAACAGTAATGGATTCTGGACGCTTGCCATCTTGATTATCGGCATCATCCCAAATCTTCGTTCCTTCTAAATCAATGAGCTCGGGCTCATGGTTATTTGTAATCACATAACCATCGTCAGCATTTCCGGTTGTTTCTGTTTCATAACCATCAACGGCTACCTCTTCCACCGTATAATCGATTAATTCACCGTTTTTAAATTTATCTAGCTCGGTAAAGTCTGCTTGCCAATTGTTGGATTTATCCAATTCGATGGAGTCTATTTCTTCGCCATTAGCAAGTAAGTTTACCGTAATGGAATCTGGACGAATACCATCTTGGTTATCAGCATCTGCCCATTTCTTGGTAACGTTGATACTGGTTTGCTCTGGTGTGTGATGATTGCTTAAAATAATATTTCCATGATCCGCATCATTGATAGAGACCTCATAACCTTTTGGTACAGATACTTCTTTTACCGTATAATTAATTTCTTCTCCACCGTTTTGGTATGCGTCCAATTCTGACCATGTATGCATCCAGTCATTTTTTGCGGACAAAGTAACCGGATCTCCAATCTTATCTTCTCCTGCATACAATTGAACTTTAACCTGTTCAGGACGAATGCCATCTTGATTATCGTTATCGTTCCAGCCTTTCGAAACGGTAACCGATGTTTGTTCTGGTGTGTATGCATTAGTGATTGTTACGTTGCCTTTATCACTTGCTTCCAGTTCTGTGGAATACGCTGGAACATTATCTTCTGTTATACGATAACGAATTTCTTCTCCGTTACGATTTTTTGGCAAATCTTTAAACGTATGTGCCCAATCGTTTTTCTCATTTAGTTCAGCTGTGTCAACAATCTCAGATAAATCATTGAGTACATTGACTGTTACACTATCTGGACGGACACCATCTTGATCATCTGCATCGTCCCATACTTTTGTAACAGGAATTTCTACTGTATCTGGTGTGCGGTTGTTCGTAATCAAGACGTTTCCATTAGCTTCTAGTACAGTTGGTTCCTCATAACCATCTGGGATAACTGTTTCTTTTACTGTATACTCTATTGGCTCGCCATCATGGTAAACATCCAGTTCTGTCCATGAATGGGTCCAATCATTATCTGCTGATAAACGAACAGGTTTTTTGACAGGTTCTCCATCAGCGAATAATTGAACTGTTACGTGGTCCGGGCGAACACCATCTTGGTTATTACCATCGTTCCAAGCTTTATGAACTGACATAGATGTTTGTTCTGGTGTGTAACTGTTCGTGATGACAAATCTATCTGCTTGTTTGGTAGTTTTTGATGAATAATCTGCAATGGCATCTTCTACAACACGATATTCGATTTTATTTCCGTCACGATATTTGGGAACATTCTCGAATACATGAGACCAGTTACCATCTTTGCCTGCTGTTATTTCTTTTGTCGCAACAACTTGATTCAAATCATTGATTAAACGAACGGTAATACTCTTCGGTCGTTTGCCATCTTGATTATTCGCATCATCCCATTCTTTTTCAACTGGAATATCAATCAATTCAGGCTTATGACTGTTGGTAATCGTAATTGCTCCATGATTTTCATTATTTATTTCCGACTTATATCCTGCTGGAACTTTCACTTCCTCAACAGAATATTTAATGCCTTTTCCACCATCACGATTTGTATCTAGTCCAGTCCATGTATAGGACCAATCATCTGCTGCTGTAACGAGTACCTCATCCCCTAACGGCTCTCCATCTGCGAGCAATTGAACGCGAATGCTGTCAGGACGTAAACCATCTTGATTATTTTCATCATCCCAGAACTTATTAACTGTGACAGATGTTTGTTCTGGAGTATGTTTATTCTTTACAGTGAATGTCCCATCACCATTGTTTGAAATAACAGTAGAATAATCTTCTACCGTATTCTCTGCTACGCTGTACTTAATTTCGTTTCCATCACGGTATTTTGGTAAATTTTTAAAGGTGTGCGACCAATTACCATCTTCATCAGCAGTGATTTCTACAGTATCAATAACATTTGATAAATCATCATACAGATGAATGGTAATACGATCTGGACGTATTCCATCTTGGTCTTTAACGTCATTCCATACCTTTTCAACCGTAATATCCGTCACTTCTGGTGTGTAGCTATTGGTGATGATATAACCATCTTCGGCATTCCCTGCAATAGCACTTTTATATTCTGCCGGAACATTTGATTCTTCAACCGTATAGGTAATCATATTTCCAGCTTGATATTCATCTAAATCAGTAAAGGCGGCTTGCCAATTATTTAATGCATTCAAGATTATCGATTGCCCAGTTGGTTTACCATCTGCTAAAAGACTTACAGTAATGGAGTTTGAACGTTTACCATCTTGGTTATTTCCATCTTTCCATACTTTTTCAACTGGGATATCTATAGTGCTTGGTGTATAGCTGTTAGTAATAACAAATCCGTCTGTTGCATCCCCGGAAATATCACTCTTATACTGTTCCGGTACATTCACTTCTTTAACAGTGTAAGTAATCTTATCTCCGCTATTATCAAATTCTGGCAGATTAGTAAATTCATCTTGCCATTCATTTTCACTATCTAGGATTTTATTATCTACTTCTGTTTCCTTACCATTTGCAAATAGTGCAACTTCAATGGATTTAGGGCGATTACCATCTTGGTTATTCGCATCCTGCCATACTTTTCTCACTGGAATTTCAGTAGTTGGGGATACAAACTTATTTGTAATCGTTAATCCATCTTCGGAAATAGATTTTTCATAGTTCTCAGGAACTTTCACTTCATCAACTGTATATTGATATACTTTGCCGTCGATGTCGGTTTTATCTAAGTTTGACCAAGTATACTCTGTTTCGCCAGCTTTCAAGGTCACAGGATCGCCGAGAGCTTTACCATTTCTGAATAATTGAAGTTCGATGGATTCTGGTCTTTGGTTTTCTCCACCTTGCCACACTTTCGTTCCTGTTACATCGATTTTTTCTTTGGTATTTTTAAAAGTTTTCGTTACAACATTCTCTTCGTTGTTGTTATATGCTTTATTAACATCAATTTCTATTTCTTCTTCAGAAAGAACATATCCTGTTGGTGCTTTTTCCTCTACCAGATAATACGTTCTAAGTGGTAAATTTCCAATCTCAAGGACACCATCTACTGTAGTAAATGCTTCTTCCTGTGTATATTGAACTCTTTTACCATTTAAATCGTACCATAACGTAAAGGTAGTTTCGTTTGTGATTGTTTCTCCAGTCTCTGAATCTACTTTCTTTACACTCAAAGCGCCTCTTTTCGGGGCCCATTCGCCTCCTGCATCAGAGAACTGCCTAGCATTTAATTTACTTGACTCTTTAACTTGCTGATCAATAGCATTTCCATCTAACGATATTCTGTTGCCAATTTGACCTTTTTTTGCCGTTACAACAGTTGTATATTTTAAAACTAAGGTGTCTCGTAAATCTTCCTCCATATTGATTGTTAAAACATTCTCACCATCGTCTGTTGTGCTGACATTAAGTGTATAGTCCGTTCCTTCTACTAAAGCATTATCTAATTCCTGTGCTTTATAGACTTCAAGACTACCTGATAAATATACATGTCCAGCACTGATTTTATCCGTAATCACAGCGTTTTTAATGATAGATAAACTTTCGTTGACTGTTGCTTCCCATTTAACCACATCGCCTGTGAATACACGATCACCATCTAGACCGATTGCTCCTTTTTCTAAGAAGTTATCGTACTGACCATAGTTAAGGGTAGCATTATAAGGATAGTCCACACCTCCAGCTGTAACTGTTGCATTGTTGGTATAGCTTTGTGCTGAAATGTCTGGTACGGATGTGGTAAATTCAACTACATATCTCTCCGTTACTTCGAAACCTTCAGCAAAAGTTAAAGTGAATTTGTTACCTTCACCAGTTACTGTATAATTATCAGAATCTAGTACAGTATCTTTTATAGTCGTCTCACCATTAGTATCTACATCATAAACAGATACTTTAATACTATCCTCATCGATATTTCCAGCATAGGCTAACGTATCTGTTATGCTAACTCCTTTTCCAAGGTTTTGTTCTTGATAATTTGTGTATAGTTGCCAAGCAATTTTTCTTTCACCACCACTTACCCAGCCGTTTCCTTGGTTACCTTCACTATCAACATGTATAAATTGACCTTCTTTTTTACCGCTATTCCAAGAATCGTCTCTTACCCTTGTATCAGCGTTGCGAGTTTCGTCAATTGGATTACCATTTACCGTTTCTCCCTCAAAATGCGCACGATTACGATATACTTTATCTTGCTCTCCATCACGCACATGCGGATCTAATGTATGGCCATCTACTTCATACTGTGGATCATAAGAGGTTGTATAATCAACAACTAATTGGCCACCGTCTAATGGCAATGCATTATCTAAAAGGGTAATGATAAACCCTTTGTGATAGCCTGTTTCACCATCTTCGGTTCTAGATGCAAGAGTGTAATCTGTACCTTCTACAAGCTTTTTTCCAGCATGATTTACTTTTACCGAATCCGGTAATAAAATCATCCCTTTATTCGGGAAGGTATCTTCTATTACTAATGAGTCAATTGCTTCTCTTCTTGGATTCACATTCAATTGCCAACTCATCGTTTTAGCATTATAGTCTATTCCTTTAAAACTCTTACCATATGTGTTCCCTTCTGGTTTGATTTCTGCATTACTATTTTCCCCGTCTTCACCAATTCCCTCACCTGTCATACCAACACTATTATTAAAATTATTTTTAGTGAAATCGGTAATCTTAGTTGTATACTTTACTTTAAGCTTGTGTGTGCCTACATCTCCTAAGTTAATAACAACTGCTGTTCCACCTTCAGCATCAGGATCAAGGCTGATTTCTTTAGGAGTATAATCATTTCCTTCTTCATCCGTGATTTTAATATCACTTTCAGAAATTGCTAACCCTTCCGGAATTAAATCTGTCAGCACTACATTTCCAATTGGATGTCCTGCTTCATTGATGTGAATCGTCCAGCTGACCGTTTTGTTGTCATAATCTACATTAGATACCCCTTCTTTACGAAGGACGGGATCTCTAACGATATTTACCGTTGCATCGTCACTATTTAATTCATTTTCACCATCTTTTAGGGTTGCTTCATTTTGAAATCCATTTTCCTTTTGATAATCACTATTGTTGACTTTTGACCAATCAACATCTGTTTTAAATTTAATACGATAGGCGTCATCTTGCCCTAATGCTCCTAAGTTTATCGGAAATTCCGTAAGCGAATCGCCATGAGCATCTTCTTCTACCCAGTTTCCACCATCTTGTGTAATTCTAACCACTTTGATACTAGCTGGGTCTACGGTCAAACCATCAGGCAGGCTGTCTTCCACTACAGCCTCACTAATGAGACTTCCATTTTTATTAACATCAATTTGCCACTGAATAACATCACTGTCTCCAACCTGCCAACCGTCCTTTTCAATCGGATTACTTCTTGTCAACCCTCCAACGGTAGCCTCAGCCGGTAAACTTTCTTCACCATATTTAAAAGTTGCCTCATTAGTAAACGATTCTGCTGCGTAATTTTCAATCGTTGTTGTATATTGGACACGATAACCATTAAAAGGTGCAATTGTGCCTAATTCAATTGGGAATTTAGATGGATTTAGATTTGATGTTACATCAGCACCTTTTCTTATATCTCCATCATAGCCAACGTTTAGCTCATGGATAACAAAATTCCTAGCTTCACCTAATCCATTAGGAGTGTTATCTTCTAAAGTTGCAGCAGTGATCTCTTCATCATTGGTATTGATTACATCAATCGTCCATGTAATTTCTCTTGCATCATGCTTCGTATCGGGATGTCCTTCTTTTTCAATACCGCTATGTTCTATATTTGGCCGTGCAATGACGGTGATGTTATTTTCGTGACCATCATTGAATGGAATTTCTTGTTCAATATTTTCTTTAAACTTTTCCAAATTAAATTCTAAACCGAGATTCACATATCCGTTATGGACATCATCATTTTCGATATTTTCATTGAATACGAATCTTAGGACGCCACTTTCAATATTGTAGGTTCCTACCACCATTCCCTCAACGATGATATCATTTGTGGGTGTTGTGACCATTTTAAAGGCGTCGGAAAGATGGACTTCCGCTGTATCACCAGCTTTTGCATTCTGTCCCTTTGTATCCCAAGTAAATCCAAGCTGAGCTTCAGTTCCTTCCTCTATTACAATAATGTCACCATCTTGAATATCCTTACCATCAATTCTTAGAAAGTCAAAGGTAAAGATATTCCCTAACTCAACCTGTGGTTGAACATCAGTTGCAGCAGAAGTTGCAGTGTCTTCCTTTTCCGTTCCTTCGTTCTCTACTGCTTCTTTTGCCTCTTCTTCAGTGGTTACTTCCGATTCTTCATCAGTATCCACTGCTCCTGTTTCTTCCTCTTTTTCCGTTTCTGTTTTTGCAGTTTCTTCGTTATCAATAGCTTTTTCTTCTTGCTGCTCATCAGCACTATCTGATTCCGTCACTTCTTCTGACGATTCATCCTTTGCTTCTGCTTCTTTATCGGGCGTTTCATTCTGTGTTGCTTGATCTGTTTCACCTTCCGAAACTTCTTGCTCTACGTGCTCGGCTTGTATCACAAAATTGCCCTTGGCTTCTGGATGTTCCTTTGCATTTTCGTTAAAGCTAGCTGAAATGAGGCCATCTGCTGACGCTTTATATTCTCCTATTTCTGTTTCTTTATCTAATAATTTTCCTGATTGTTCTTGTTGTATGTTTATTTCCTCGGGGATTGGAAGAACAAATTGGTTTTCAATTTCCAGGTCTATCCCTTTAAGATCCCAATCCACACGAACATCGACAGCGGAGGATTCTTCATTTGGCTCTGCGATGTTCACACCAGAAAACACGTTATCTGTATGCTCTTTTGCTTGAACTGGTGCTGCAAGCAGGAGACCATTCGATAACGTCTGCAAAATCAATAACGTGATAAATAGCAGACTTACTCTTTTTCTCACTTACTCTACCCCTTCCCTTATGATCAATAGCATACATGTGCATGCTAAAAGCACTTTAAACCTCGCCGCTCAACAATTTCTAAACAAAGTTTGGCTCTAAACTGAAGGGTTTAGGTATAAAGAAGTGTTGTTCGTTAATATGCATTGTTTTGTTTGCATACATCTTATACAATATAATGAATAGAATATTCTTATCGAGGTAAGGAGGGGGATGTTTTTTGAAAGCGATTCTAATTGATGATGAACCACTTGCTTTGGAATATCTTGAATTACAGATTAAGAAAATAAGTACTATGAAAGTTGCAGGGAAATTCACCCATTTCGAAGTTCAGAAACATATAAATTTACTTAATGAAGTTCAAATTGCCTTTCTGGATATCGAAATGCCGCAAACCAGTGGAATAGAACTTGCGACTCAGCTTCTAGAAATCAATTCATCGCTTATTGTCGTTTTCGTAACCGGTTACCAAGAATATGCTATACAAGCTTTTGAATTAAATGCGCTTGATTATATTATGAAACCAATCCAGTTAGACCGCTTGCGAAAAACGTTGCAACGAATTGAAGAAAAACTACAAATGCAAGCTAGTGATGTCTGCTCCGCGCAAAATCTTTTAGAAATTAATGTGAGTGGCGAGCTGTCTCTATCTATCAATGATGAAGAAATGAAGTTAAAATGGCGAACATCTAAATCGCTGGAACTATTTCTTTATTTATTACACAACTTCGGGAAATTTATCCATAAGACAGAGTTAATGGAGATCTTATGGCCGGAAATGGAAGAAGAAAAGGCGTTTCCCCAATTGTATACCGCCATCTACCACACAAGAAAAACATTGCATCCCGTGCGAGAGCATATATCGATAAAAAATGTGTCAGGTGGTTATAAACTTGTCGCGCAAAATAGCTTAATTAATGTTGTAGAGTGGGAAAAGGCCATTCAAAGTTTACCATCTCTCCATTCCACAACCATTCGGGAATATGAGAAGATAATGCATTTATATAAAGAGCCTTATCTACATAACTACGATTATATTTGGGTGGAAGGAGAGCGCCACCGTTTAGAGCAATTATGGATTAAAATGGCGTCTCGCATAGCAGATTGGTATGAAAGCAATCTAGAATTAGAAAGGGCCGAATCTTGGTATCTTAAAATTTGTGCACAGGCTCCTGAAGATGAACATGCTCATTTTTCTTTGATGAAGCTATATGCTGGCTTCCAATATGGTATCTTAGTAGATCATCAGTACAACATACTAAAAGAAGCTTTAGAAAACTTGGATTTATCCGTGAGTCCGGTCATCCAAGAATGGTATAAACTTTACCGGAATAAAGGCAAAGCAGGCACAGAAATATAAAAAATTTCCTTTTTCATTTTTACATTTCTCATCCTCGAGGCAAACGGTGCTCAAATCGTTTGGAATGCCCCTATGGAAACAGGGGGCGTGCTCATAAATGGTGATGCACAATATCCAAACGAAGAAAATGAGCTCTTAATTCAAAACAGCGACGCCACTTCCACGACGCCGCCGTTCATCTTAAGAGCTTTTGATTCTATCCTTCTCTATATTATGTTCTTTTAATAAGTCACGTATTTCCGAAAGCAGCGCTACATCTGGTGCAATCTCTGTTTCTTCTTCCAATACAGCTTCTTCCTTTTTTCTCTTCAGGCCGCCCAATAGTTTAATGAACAGGAAGATGGAAACTGCAATAATAAAGAAATCGACAACACTTTGGATAAATACTCCGTAAGCTACTTCAGCACTCCCAATTTTAAATTGCAGTTTTTCAAAACTATGCCCACCTAGTAAAGCGCCAACAAGTGGCATAATAATATTCTCAACCAATGAGGTAACAATTTTCCCAAACGCACCTCCAATTACTACCGCCACTGCTAAGTCCATGACATTTCCTTGGATCGCAAATTTTTTAAACTCTTCCCACAAAATAATCCCTCCCACTTCATAACCGGTATTGTATATGTATTTCCAGCATTTTTTCATCAAAAAGCGTATCAGGTTTTCTTTGAAACCTCAAGGTTTAATGCAAACAAAGGACCAATGCCCTATTCTTGAGCTTTTCTTAAAATTCTACCATTTCACTCCATTTCTCCTTATAATATAAAGAGGTGTTTGCTGAAGGAGGATCTATGTATGGAAGATAAACAAAACAAGTATGAATGGCTGAAGACCTTGGCCTTTGTCGTGATCATCACGATCGCCATTCGTACATTCTTATTTACCCCTGTCACAGTTGATGGCGCTTCGATGGAACCGACTCTACATGATCGAGAAAAGATCATTGTCAGTAAGACTATCAATTGGGTAGGAGAGATTCACCGTGGGGATATCGTCATCATAAAGGATCGTGAGGAGAAATTGAACTATGTGAAAAGGGTGATTGGGCTCCCAGGTGAAACAATCGAAATGGAAAATGATCACTTGCGTATTAATGGAAAGGAAATAAAAGAATCATATTTAACGGAAGCGAAGGAGTTTACTAGCCAACATGGGACCAAGTTAACGGAAAATTTCGGACCCATGATCATTCCAGAAGATCACTATTTTGTCATGGGAGATAATCGCCCCAATAGTATGGATAGTCGTGGCGTTGCTCCGTTTTCTTTGGGCTATATTCCTAAAGATCGTATCATCGGGAAAAGCAAGCTGGTCATTTTCCCCTTTCAAAATATCCGGATCACAAATTAATATTTCACTAAATTATAGTATTTCAGTCCCTCTTCGTGTTTGTTTAAATGACGATAATAAGAGAAAGGTGGTGGAGGCTCTTTGTTTTCTAAAACGAAAACCCTCTTCATTGTGATCCCGATTTTCTTATTGTTTTTCTTTCCTGCCAAAGTGGAAGCGCGTTCTTTTTCGATCGATGCTGTTGATGTCAATGCCTATATTTATCCTGACGGTGATTTGTATGTAGAGGAATTGTATACCTATACGTTTGCAGGGAAATTTAATGGCACAACCCGGATTATTGGGGATGATGATTTTGATGGCGTAGAATTTTTCGAAGGCTACCAGGTTCCGGATGACGCGGAAATGGGAAAAATCACACCGGAAAACGTGACACCGCTTCAGGTAGAAAGGGAAGATTATACGTACAAAGTTCATCGTCCCTATAAGGATGAAACGAAAAAGGTCTTTTATCGCTATCGACTCAAAAACGTGGCCAATAAATACGAAGATGTAGGGGAATGAGAAACTTCCAGGCGGAGAACCATTTGAGTTAAGACTCTTATTTCCAAGTGAGTTTCTAAGTGAAATGGAATATACAGAGAACAAGGAAATGCTCCCAACCATGTTAGCAGAGGAAGATCATTATAAGAAAAAATTGTCGATGAGGAATGACTGGCTACCAATTTCCGAGAAAGTGAGTCTCGTTTTCTTCATTCTTTTTCTAGTACTTTCTTTGTATGCCATTATTTTTCCAAAGCGACTTGTGCGTTTCTTTGGACGTTCAGTGGATTTTTCCGAAATAGAGAAATTGGATTCTTTTATATTAGTAGCATTAAAACGAAAACTAAAATTTATGCCAGAGGACATCAATGCCGTCCTCTTCCGCCTCCATCAAAAGGGCTATGTATCAGTAGAACACATCCCATCTAGCTTAGAATATCAAGAGGATGAGTATGCACCAGATCATACGTTTACATTTATCTTAGAAAAGGAATCTTCTGATCTATCCGAACATGAAAAGTATTTCATTGATTGGCTATTTACCGAAACGCAAGATGGAAAGCGAGTTTTTTCTTTAGATCAAATTCCTCTTAGCACAATTGGAACGGAGACGCAGAATTGGCGGAATAAAGAACAACGAGGCAGAGAAATAAGGAATTTTGAAAAACAGTTTAAGGAATGGAAGAAACTGGCTTCCAAAGATCCAGAACTCCATCGTTGGATCGAACCTGTCAAGTTAAGGAAAATATTCAAATATGGAATCATTCCTGTGTGGCTTATATGGACGGTGATTAATTTAATAATGGGAATGGGAGACCGTTTGGAGGTTTATCTTGGAATGGGGGGAATAGCCATTGTCTATTTATTCATCGCGTTCGGGAAACATGATCGTGTACTCTCAACCATATTATTTTTCATTTTGCTTGTAGTCATTTTTGCGGCTGGACTTGATCCAGGGATGGAATACTTACAAGCAACGGCTTTTCCTTTAATACTGATTTCCGCCTTCCTGCCAACCGTATCCTCTACGTATTATGGAGCAGCATATTATAGGGGAATGAAGAAGTGGATCAAAGGACTAAGAAAAAATCAGTTACAGCTTCCTACAGATGAAGCCCGATTGGAGACCTGTTTTCAACATGCCATTGCATTAGAGCAAGGATCTTTATTCGAATCGTATTACGGTGAGAAAATTCACGCAACAACCACAGGAGAACTGTATCCATTTCTGATTGCTCCCGTAGAAACAGCCCAAATTTATTCCTATCATCACATTGCCCTCCAATCAACCTACAGTAGCAGCTACTCCTCGAGCAGTGGCGGTGGCTCTTCTGGCAGTAGCGGCGGCTCTGGTGGTGGCGGCGGTGCAGGCGCCTTCTAAAGTGCCTGGCACGTCTCGAACTTTGTCGATTTTTCTTTTTTAAAAGGAAGTGATTGGAATCGTAACGGCTTTATATATTTTTGGCATTATTGGGGTTATAGTAGGTTTAGTAGTCGGAGTTCTTTCTGAGAGCTTTTGGATTTTTCTTCTTGCGTTTGGAGGGGGCGTTATCATTGCAATCATCCAGTTTGCATTAGCTAACGTGCTGGAGAGGCAAGAGACGATTCTTTACCATTTACAACAGCAGGGGGAATTCCTAAGGAAGCAATTTGGAAAAGTTGTGGAGGAATGCCCTAATTGCCAATATGAATTCAATGCTAGGCTAAGTTCTTGCCCACGTTGCGGCAGAAAAAATGCGTAAGGGATTTTTCCCTACGCTCATTTTTTTAGAAAATATCCGCCAAATCGAATTGCAAACCATCAAGAAACTTGGAGGTGATGATGCCCGTTTCTGCTTTATTATCATGCTGCTCATACATTCCTTCTTCATTCAGAGTATAGACCGTGATGGTGTCGAGCATTGGGTTGACAATCCAATATTCCTTGACACCATCATTCATATAAAGATTAAGCTTCGTGATCAAATCATGTGACTGGTTGGAAGGACTAAGAATTTCAACAAGCAATTCCGGAACACCGACATATCTAGCATCCGTAAAGCCAGTTTTGTCACAAATAATACTGATGTCCGGTATGACGACTTTTGTCCCTTCGATGTTCGAACTTTTTAATTCAATATCATAAGGGGCATGAAACAACTCACATGGTTTCCCTTCAAGAAAGTCCTCAAATGCTCGTTCAAGCTTGCGTGAAACCCGTTGATGTTTCGTCGAAGGTGATGGAGACATGTAAATCACTCCATCAATATACTCTAGTAATGCATCACTGTTTTCGCGAATTTGCCAATACTCTTCTATTGAATACGTGCCACTTCGATATAAATGCATGTCAAATTCCCTCCCGAACTTCACTCTTTTACCTATAGCATACCATTTCTATTGGTGTCTTTCCTCTTAAATCCAGCCTTTTTCCTGTGCCAGCGCAATCGCTTCAATTTTATTTTTCGCTTCTAATTTTTGTAAAACGTCAGACATATAATTTCGAACGGTACCAGCTGATAGATATAATTGCTTACCAATCTCCTTGGCTGTTTTTCCTTCAGCTGATAATTTTAAAATTTCCTTCTCCCTTTCTGTTAACGGATTATCTTCCTTATAAACGTTAAGTATCAGTTCATGATCATATTCCCGTTTCCCTTGCATCACCTTGCGAATCGAGTCCGCTAATTCATCAATCGAACCATCTTTTAATAAATAACCGTGAACTCCTGCCTTGATTGCTCGTTCAAAATAACCCGGGCGTGCGAATGTCGTCAGAATCATCACTTTGCATGGCAAACGTAGTTGTTTTAGTTCCTCCGCCACATCTAACCCACTTTTAATAGGCATTTCAATATCCATCAAACAAATATCTGGTTGGAAACGTTCGATCAAAGCAAGGGCTTCGTTCCCATCCTTTGCTTCACCAACAACCTCCAAATCCCCTTCAAAATCTAAAAGCGTTCCAAGTGCACCTCGTAGCATTCGTTGATCTTCCGCAATCACAATTCGAATCATAACGCCATCTCCTCTTGCTTCAAAATAAGCGGCACTGTGATTTCTAAGGTCATCCCCTTATCCACTCGATATTCCACTTGACCATTAAGTAAAGCCAACCGCTCCTCCATCCCTCGTAAACCATTTCCTATTTTCATATTTTCAGAAAATCCAATGCCATCATCCTGAATCTTGAGTGAAAAAGCCCCTTTTTCCTGTTGAAAATGAACGACACAATTCTGAGCTTTGCTGTGTTTGACAATATTTGTACCTGCCTCACGCAGACACATCGCGATGATATTTTGCACTAACGGGGGCAGATGGATGAACTCATTTCCCCCTTTTTGTGAAAATTTAATGCCGGCCGCTTCCAGAATTTGCTCCATATGGATGAACTCTTCTGCAATCGTCAGCGCCCGCATTTCTGAAACCAATTCTCGAACTTGGCGAAGGGCCGATCGGGAAGTGCCTTCAATCTCACGCGCCTCCTCAATTGCCCGTTCCGGTTGTTTTACAACCAACCTTTGCACAAGCTGGCTTTGTAACGTAATCAATGAAAGCGTGTGCCCTAATGTATCATGAAGATCACGAGCAATTCGAACGCGTTCTTCCCTTTTCACAAGCTCTTTAATTTTTTCATTGGCTTGATCCAATTCTTTTTCCAACTCCATCCGTTTATTCATCGAGCGAATCCCAAACGGAGAGATCAGCATCACAGCAACAAACGGTAAAAAAGTGAGGGTTTCGATATGGGCTCCCTGAATAAACAACAGTAATAGAGTACCAAGAAGCATAGAACTAAACACAATCAAAGCCCGCTTAAATAAAGCTTTATGTTCAAACCAGCCAATGAAGTTTGATGGAAAAAAACCTAAGAATAAATTATAAGGACCATACCAAAGGCTTAAGATGACAATGATGGCAAGTTGGATGGACAACCAACAGACATACACTTTTACAGGAGGAAAACAAAAAAGCTGTCGATACGAGATGAGAAAAAGCAAAATAAGGGTGTAGCCGATGAGGAGCTTCCACCCTTTTTCATTGGAAACATTAAAAATGGGCATAAGAAGATAAACAAGAAATATATACGGGAAAAATCCAAATTTTTTAGGAAATAACTGGAAATTGTTCACTGGTTACACCGCTTCCTGCTTCTTTCTTATATAGGTTGATAATAACATGAACACAATGAGATAAGCAGCCAAAATAGCAAAATTTCTAAATTCGGGTGCATGCCCTCGAATAATTTGCCAAGCCCCATTACCGAAATGGAAAGCCGGAAGCCAAGCTCCTATTTTTTGAATAATATTCGGTAATACGTCGATCGGCATCCACATCCCGCCAGAAATCGCAAGTGCCATATACATCACATTACTAATGCCAATCGCCGTATCGACACGTTTCATCGTTCCAATCAGAGTACCTATAGCTAAAAATGGTAGTGAGGCAAGTAAAATCCAGCCTGCACTAGCAAACCATTCCCAAACAGACAAATTGACCCCATTAATGAGAACCCCAGCGATAAAAATTACCACTACCGAAAATATATGAACCATCGTCTGCCCGACCATTTTCGCCGAATAATATACTAAATCCGATAATGGCGTGACTCGGATAAAAGTCGTCCATCCTTGTGATCGTTCCTCTACTAAGCGTATACCCATTGTCATAATCGAACTGCCCATCACACTGAAAGTCGTCATCGACATCAAATAATGGGCATTCCATTCATCCTTGTCAGGAACATCGTAATTTACTACTTTTGTAAAAATAAAATAAAACACAATTGGCATTAATAATGACCAGAATAGATAATAAGGATTTCGTAGCATTCGGAGCACTTCAGCTTGACATTGATGCCCAAACATCTTCATACTACATCACCATCTCTTTCTTGATCCATCAATTGTTCAAAAGCCTCTTCTAGTCGTCCTTTTTCAACGCGAATATCCCTCACTTCAAGTTGCTCGGCATAAATTTTTGCTAGAACCGCATCGGTATCATCCGTTAAAATAACCATTCTTCCGTCTTTCACGAAGCAGTCAGAGACAAAAGGCTCTTGGAGGAAAAACTTTTTCGGTAAAACATCCTTTGTGAGGAAGGAGACAGATTGCTTGGTCAATTGACGTTTCATATCATCCGGCGTGCCATCCGCCTTAATCACCCCATTTTGAAATAAAATGATCCGATCTGCGATATCATCTGCTTCTTGCAGGTAGTGAGTGGAAAAGAGGATCGTCTTCCCTTGCTTCTTTAAATGTTGAATATTTTCCCAAAACGATTTTCTTGCCGCGATATCCATTCCTACTGTCGGTTCATCAAAAAATAGCAGGTCTGGATTTCCCGCAAGCGCCAACGCAAAAGCTACTCTGCGTTTCTGTCCACCAGATAACTTTTCCACACGTCTTTTTAAATCGGATTCCCCTAATCCCGTTATTTTCAATAAGGTTTCTAAAGGCAGAGGATTAGGATAATAACTTCGAAAGAGACGGAGGATTTCCTTCACCTTTAAGCCATCCATTAGGCTCACTTCTTGCAGCATAACACCGATTCTTTCTCGAACCTCTTTTGTTTTCGTATCCTGGCCAAACAACTGGGCCGATCCCGCTGTGGGATTCAATAATCCAAGCATCATCAAGATCGTCGTCGTTTTACCGGCGCCATTTGGTCCGAGAATCGCCACGACCTCCCCTTGATGAACGGAAAAAGAAACATCATCCACCGCTTTTTTCCCTTTAAACGTTTTCGTTAAATGTTCAATTTTCACCACAGGTCTCACCATTCCACCCCCAATTTCTATACCTTTATTCTAACGTTCAAAAGTTGGGAATTTCAGTTGATTATGTAATGAATTGGAGATGACAACTGTCATATGTTGAGATTCCGCTCTATGAAAGAAAGCCATTCTCGTGCCGAAAAATCGACCGATGAATGGCTGATCACTATCGTTTACTTCCAGACTCCACCTTTTCCTTTTCTCCATCGAAAGCCGTAGAATCAGCACCTTGAACAAATTTTTGAAAATAAGCAGAGGTTAGCTTATAACCATGTTCAACTTTTTCCGCTAAGAAGCTCGCTCTTTCAAATAAAACCGAGCGAATATGCTGAATCTCGCGCATGATTTTTTCCGAGATCGCTTCCTGCTTCTCCAGTCTTTCGATCACCTCTTGATGATGAGCATCATGCTTCTCCATTTGCTTATCCATTATCTGTTGCTTCGTTTCTTGCTCGACGATTTTGTTCATCGCCTCCTCGCGAAGTTCAAGCAGCTGTTGTGATAATTTCCCTTGTGTCTCCTCAACTTGTGTCACCATCTTTTCCTCTGTAACGCCTAGTTGCTCTAATCTCTGTATGATCTCCTGATTCGATAAATCAATCACATTGATACGATCAAATATTTCCCGATTCCGCTCTGCTTCTAATTCCACTCCATTTCGTTGTTGCCCTTCTAGTTTTTCTAACAGCTCTAGCGCAAACTTTTCAAACGCCTCTCGTTGAAAATTAATTTCCCTAAGTTCCTCAATTTGTCCCCCGATTTCACTCCACCGTTGTGCTTGTTTGCGATCTTGCCGTTGGTGTAACTGGTGGAGTATAAGAAAAGCCTGATTCAACTCTTCATTAGCCCGCTTTTGTTCTATTAAAAATTCCGTCCACTCATTATATTGATAACTTCCTTGATTTTTCGCTTGCACATCCTCTGGATTTTTAAAAAGTTCTGGATGTTGCTCTTCATTCATAAATAATCCCATTTCATATACATCCCCTTGCAACTGAATTATAATATCGTATGCAAGAGGGACGGGAAATTGTAAAGAATTGAAACTTTTCCTGCTTTTGCTCGTAAGCAGAGATAGAAAGATATATTCAGAGAGGAGATTTTTACCTTGTCCTCAGGCTATTCTAATTTTATTGGTTGCGTAGGATGCTTATTTATTCCTATAGGGATTGGCCTATTAATATTTTTAATCACGATCGGGCAATATGCGATTGGGATCGTCTTGTTAATTGTTTTTCTCATTATTTCCATCACTTTTATGGCAAGAGCTGGGGAAATAGAGAAGGCTAATCGGGAAAAATTTAAAAATTATATAGCTAGTTTCAGGCCTAAAGAGAAGTCATTCTCAGAAACAGAAGTTGTTTCCCCTGATTCCTTGTTAACCAGAATTGCCATCGATGAGCAAAAAAAACGTCTCTGTATTTGGCTTCCGACAGATATGAATAAACCTATCCGGGAGATGACGTATGATGTTTTTGAATATGACTTTGTTGATGTAACCAATGTAGAAATGGTCATCAATAAACAGCTCATTCAAAATAAAGAGCCGGAAAAAATCTCCTCATTAAAATTAGACATTTCCGTGCCAGAAAATACTCATACTTTAATCTTTTTTGATACCAGATTCCAAACTGGTCAATCCCAGTTATTACGGGGAACGGCACAATATCAAACCTATTTAAAATGCTTTAAAGATGGATTTGCTTTAGTGAAAAAAGCGATCGCACTGGCAGGAGAAGAACAGAAAGGAAACGAAGTTAAGACAATATTTGCTGCTAACTCTTCAGATGCTTCCAATCATGAAGAAAAAGAGGAACAAGAAATCCAGAAGACAAGAAAAAATGGTTCAGAAGAAGAACAAACAGCAAATAAGCAGGATAATATTTATCATTTGGAAGAGGATGCCTTCGCTCGATTTGAGCAGGCCTTTGAGAAGATTAGAGCAAGTAAGAATCTGGAAAGATCAGGAGATGAGCCTCCATCGGACCATCTTCATGCAGTGGAACATGAACGCGATGAAGACGACTTGTTTGCTTCTTTTTCCACCCAAAACAAAGATAAGGATACGGATGTATTGCCTACTAACGATGTAATACACACTGAGTCGAACGAACAAAAGCAAAGTAACCTTTATTTTGATCATGCGCCCCCTTCAGACCCAACTGAAAAAGAAGATTCTCTCACTGACTTTGAGAAGTTTCTGGAAAGCAATAAACAAAAGCAATATGGTCCTAGCAAAAAGAATTAATTTATAACGACTTCCCTTTAAATCAAAGTGGAGGTCGTTTTCCATTTATAAATTTCTCCTACATATGAAACTAAAAAATCCCCTAATCTCCGCTCATGTCTCATTCATAAACAACTATCCTACATAGACTGTAATGGAGACGAAGAGGGGGTGAAAAAAATACAAACAATCAAACCGAAAGTGAGTAAAGTGGATCCTTCCAATCCTGACACCATTCCTAAGTTTGTGGATGACCTACCGATTCCACCAGTTGCAAGACCCCTTAAGACCATCAGAGGAAAGTCTTACTATGAGATCACCATGAAAGAATGTAAACATCGTTTCCACAAACTCATGCCAGCTACGACCGTTTGGGGCTATGATGGGTTGTACCCCGGTCCTACGATCCATGTCAATCAAAACGAAAAAATTTATGTGAAGTGGAAAAATCAATTACCTTTGAAACATTTTTTGCCGATTGATCGAACCCTTCACGAATCAGCTGGTCCACCTGAAGTGCGTACTGTCACCCACTTACATGGTGCGAACGTAGACTGGGAAAGCGATGGACATCCAGAAGCATGGTTTTCAAGAAACTTTGCGCAAACAGGCGAAACTTTTAGAAGAAAAATATATGAATATACCAATCGCCAAAACGGAGCCACTCTCTGGTACCATGATCACGCGATCGGCATTACAAGATTGAATGTGTATGCCGGGCTTGTTGGGCTTTACATCATTCGTGACCCAATCGAGAAAACTCTAAATTTGCCTAAAAATCGTTATGATATACCACTTATCATTCAGGATAAATCTTTTAATCAAGACGGTTCCTTATTTTATCCAGAAAATACAGATCCTCCTGCACCCATTAATCCATCTGTCCAACCGTTTTTTAATGGGAATACAATGGTCGTGAATGGCAAACTCTGGCCACGATTAAAAGTGGAACCGCGGAAATACCGTTTCCGCATTTTAAATGCAGCGAATACAAATGCCTTTACATTAAGAATCGGGGATGGACGGCCCTTTTACCAGATTGCAACGGATGGCGGCCTGCTAACAAAGCCGGTTGAGTTAACAACCCTTCCAATCGAACCAGCTGAACGTTCTGAAATCATCATTGATTTTTCAAAACTAAAGGGCAAAAAATTGATCATGCAAAACACAAACGATGAAGGGAATACAGGGGTCATTATGAGATTCGATGTCACCTTGCCACTCAATCAAAAAGATACGAGCGAAATTCCGGCGAGCTTACTACCAGATAACCAGCCATTAGAGGAAAAATGTGCAGATAAAATTAGATTATTAACGCTTGATGCGAGGCAAGATGAATTTAATCGTCCCATTCTGATGCTAGATAATCAGATGTGGCATGATCCCGTCACGGAAAAACCTGTGATTGGGGATACCGAAGTATGGCGATTTATTAACTTAATGAACTTTCCGCATCCCATGCATATCCATCTCATCCAATTTAAAGTTTTACACCGAAGACCCTTTGATTTGGAACGGTTTCAGCAAGATGGATATATTCACTATACTGGGCCACCCATCGAACCAGAACCATATGAAAGAGGGTGGAAAGATACGGTTCGAGCTGACGTAGGTATGGTGACAAGTGTGATCATGAAATTCACGGAAAATCCTGGTGATTATGTCTGGCACTGTCATATTTTAGAACATGAGGATTATGACATGATGCGACCGATGAAAGTGATCGAAAGAGAATGAAATTAGGGGCTGTCAAAAAGTTCTATTATACGCTAGACATCCCTTTATTGCTTATTTTATAGATTTATCATGTTTTTTGTAGATCCAAAGAGCTCCTTGATCTATGTTTTTACAACTTCCTTCGGCTTTCGTAGACCCAAAGAGCTTCTTGATCTACGTTTTTACAATTTCCTTTAGTTTTCGTAGATCCAAAAGGCTTCTTGATCTACGTTTTTACAATTTCCTTTAGTTTTCGTAGACCCAAAGAGCTTCTTGATCTACGTTTTTGCAATTTCCTTCAGTTTTCGTAGATCCAAAAGGCTTCTTGATCTACTTTTTCGCAATTTTCTTCGGTTTTCGTAGATCCAAAGGGCTTCTTGATCTACATTTTTACAATTTCCTTCAGTTTTTGTAGATCCAAAGAGCTTCTTGATCTACGTTTTACAATTTCCTTCGGTTTTCGTAGATCCAAAGAGCTTCTTGATCTACGTTTTCGCAATTTTCTTCGGTTTTCGTAAATCACAATTTACTTCGTCTTTCGTACATTCACGGAGTTCCCTTTTTTAACCCCAATCGATTTTGAGCTCGATCATATCATAATCCTCATTAGGCATTCTTACGGAATCGACTGTTCTCCTAATTCTTTGATGAGCAAAGCAAGTAAGGCACTGCGAACAGGCATTTGTGAAATAATGATATGCTCGTGGTCCGCATGGGATCCGTCCCCGACTGCCCCTAACCCATCCAATGTAGGTGCATATTGCGCTGTAATACTTCCATCACTACCACCACCACTTAGTTGATCTTCTAGATCCAAATCTAAATACGTTTTTGCTATTTCTTTTGCTTTAAAGAACATCTTTTCAATTTCAGGCGTTTTTTCCATTGGGGGACGTGTTACAGCACCAGATACTTCGATTGTGAGTCCTTCTTGAGTTGGTGACAAACCTTCGATTAAGGGAACTACCCTTTTCATTTCTTCGGGTCGTTCTATTCGAACATCCAATTCTGCTTCCGCATGGGCCGCAATCACATTTGTCGCAATTCCCCCTTGGATCATGCCGATGTTTACGGTCGTTCCCTTCTGCAAATCGGTTAAATCATGTAGATACAAGATCTGTTTGGCTAATTCCTCAATGGCACTTATTCCCTTTTCCGGCTCAATCCCCGCATGAGCTGCCTGGCCTGTAATCTTTATTTGAAAAGCACCTACTCCTTTTCTGGCTGTTTTTAATTCGCCTCTAGGTGTGGCCGCAGGTTCCAAAACAAGCACATATTTACTTCGCTTTGCCTCGCTTTCAATTATTGCCCGCGAACTGCTACTCCCAATTTCTTCATCTGTTGTGACAAGGAAAACCACTTTTTTCTTGATAGGAACTTGGAATGTTTGCAAGGCATGCAGGGCAAATATCCCTTGCACAAGCCCAGCCTTCATATCAAAAACACCGGGGCCAAATGCTTTGTCTCCAACAATTCCAAAGGGCATTTGCTTCAAAGTGCCTTGTGGCCAAACTGTATCCAAATGCCCCAATACTAATATTTGTTCTTCTCCCTCTCCTAATTCAAGGCGAAGTTGATTGCCAAATGAATGATTTTCAATGATCTCCGTTCGACCATCTACATACTGATTAACGATTTCGACTAGTTTTTTCCCACATTTATCCACTAAGTGTTTCTCATAAGAAGGGGATTCTTTTTTAGTTAATACCCTCAACGCCTGCAACATTTCCCCCTTCTGCTTCTGTAAATAATCCACAATCTCCAACATGACAAACACCCTTTTTAGTTCGAGCTTTATCATTACTATATGCTCTTAAAATCTGTATAATCCTGTTTTCAATGGTTGCGTTATTCCCCCTGCAAAATAGAGTAGATCTTAATATCCCAATGCTTTCCTTTTGTGAACATCGCCTTGCGCAAAATCCCTTCAAAGCTCATTCCCACTTTTTCCATCACTCGACTGGAACCAATATTTTCGTCTAAGCACCGGGCCTGAATTCTCACAAGATCCATTTCTTCAAACCCAAAGCGAATGACCTCTTTGGCCGCTTCTGTCATAATGCCTTTTCCCCAGAAATCTCGCGATAATACATAGCCGATTTCAGCACTTCGATGTTTCGGTTTCCACCAAATAAAGTCAATCGTGCCTATGATCTTCCCTGTTTTTTTCCATTCGATTCCCCATGGTGCTACTTGCTTTTCAGCATATCGCCCTTTCGCAAAATCTAGGAATTGCTCTGTATCTTTAATGGTTTGATGACGATCCCATGTCACATACCTGGATACTTCCTCATCCGAGCCATAACGAAATATATCTTCTACATCTGTATCCTTTAATTTCCTTAAACGCAATCGTTCAGTCTCCAAAATCGGTATTTCGAATCTCCCCTGATCGCTCATCTCATTCACTCCTTTTTGCCTTTTCCCTATTATAAACGAATCATTGCAGCTATAACGATTGTATTTTTTAGATTCTTCACCTTTCTTCCCAAGATATTCTTGCCAGTATATTTGTAGCGCGGTCGAGAAATTATATAAGTAAGGAGGAGGATTTCATTGAATCGACAAAGAGCTGAAGAAATCGTGCAATCAGGAGAAATAAAACATGTCACATATCAAGGTGAGCGTGTTTATATCCAACAAGTAGATGAAAGCAATGATACAGCACGTATTTATCCTTTGGATGATCCCCAAAAGGAGATAGATGTCCCTCTTACCCAGCTTGTTGAAAAACTTTAATGCAATTCCTTTTTAAAAATAAGATTACCTATAATTCCGATACAGATACTAAAATTTCATCTTGACAAAGTCTTTCTGATCCCCTAAGATTAGTGTCAATAATTCAGTGGGAGCTTATCTCCCACTGACCAACTGCATTCTTAGGCTTTTTAGAACAAAGCCCCTAAATCGGTAATGATCGAGCATGAATCGTGCCTGAAATTGAAGGACGAATCTTAAATCGGTAACAATCCCGGACGAATCGTGCCCGAAATCATGGACAGAAGCCTTTGCCATTCAAACGAGGGATTCTTTATTATCCGACAAATGATTGGAAACAAACATAGCTACCTTGCATAAAGTAAAAGAAACTATTTTTTTACTTCAATTCCGACTAAACAAATACGCTTTATCAAATTACAAAAAACAGGAGGAGAGACAGGATGGATTTATTTATTCGCACAGAACAGCAACAGTCATGGTTAAACAAATTGCAGGGGAAAGAAGATAAATTTAAAAGTCTATCAGCCCAAATTGATGAACAGGGCATCTTCCCAAAAGAAAACATTCAAGATTTAGTTGATTTGGGCTATACAAAGACCACTTTGCCAAAGGAATTTGGTGGGGAAGGGCTAAACGTTTATGATATGGTGCTTTTTCAAGAAACACTAGCAAGCTATGATTCTAACACCGCCCTTTCCATTGGTTGGCATCTCGGCACTGTCGGGGAGATCTATGAGAAAAAAGCCTGGACTCCCGAAAACTTGGATTTTCTTGCACAGGAAATTTTAAATGGGGCAGTTATCAATCGATCCGTCAGTGAAGCACAAACCGGTAGCCCGACACGGGGGGGTCGCCCCGGCACAAATGCGGTGAGACAAGGGGAAGGCTGGGTCTTGAATGGAAGAAAGACATTCACAACAGCTTCACCGATCTTAACGTATTTTTTGACCTCTGCTTGGATTGAGGAGAAGCAATCGATTGGTTTCTTCCTTCTTCATAAAGACTTGCCAGGATTATCAGTGGATGAAACATGGAACGTGATGTCGATGCGAGGAACGGGAAGTCATGATCTAGTTTTGGAAGATGTAAAAGTGGAGGATACCAAACTCATTGAACTACCGGATAAGAAAAGTCCTGCGAAATTTGCTGGCTGGGCCTTGCATATTCCCGCCACGTATCTTGGGATTGCGCAAGCCGCTCGCAACTATGCCGTTCACTTTGCGAACCATCATGCTCCGAATAGCTTAAAGGGACCGATCAGCCAATTACCAAATGTTCAACAACACATCGGTGAAATTGAATTAGAATTAGCTCAGGCGCGCCATCTATTATATAGCGTTGCAACCGTCTATGATGATGAAGCACGAAGACCATACTTAACGAATGAAATCGCCATCGCCAAACATACGGTCACGAATTCAGCGATCAAAATTGTCGACCAAGCGATGCGTGTTGTCGGAGCGAAAAGTTTACAACTCACCAATCCATTGCAACGTTACTATCGCGATGTCCGTGCTGGATTGCATAACCCACCAATGGACGACATGACGATTAAAAACCTAGCCATGACGGCTCTTCATAAAGATGAAAAAAATAAATAAATATATTTGATGAAGTGAAGTCATTGGAAACGGGGAATGAACCTCCTTCCCCTCACTTCATCCTAATAAAACTAAAAATTACAAATAGTTAAAAGGAGAACAAAAGTATGAAACCTCTAAAAGTATTTAGCTTCTTAATTGGACTTAGTCTTTTTGGATTATTAGCTGGATGTGGGTCTGATTCCGCTTCAGGGGATTCTACTGGATCTGATGGAGATGTAAGGAAGATTAAAGTAGCTTACGATCAAGCTTCTAAGCCTATTTCTTGGTTAGATGATAACGGAAATCCTACCGGTTATGATGTGGAAGCGATGAAATTAGTCGATGAATTATTACCGGAATATGAATTTGAATTTGTTGGTACCACAAGTGATGATTTGCTCGTTGGCGTATCCCAAGGGAAATATCAAGTCGGTGTCAAAAACGCCTTTTGGACAGAAGAAAGAACGGAAAAATTTATCTATCCTAAGGAATTTCTAGGTCTGAGTAGTATTGGTCTCGTCTTAAAAAAGGAAAATGAGCAAATTAAATCGCTAGAAGACTTTGCTTCTGCTGGAATGACTTTAGCTCCGATTGCCGCTAATAATGCTCAGTACACAGTCATTGATGAATACAATCAGAAGAATCCTAACAATCCGGTTAAACTTAAGGCCGGAGATACTTTTTCGGTCGACACTATTCAGTGGGTGAATGAGGGCCGGGTCGATGGTGGGGTTATTATTGAAGGCCCCTTTGAAAAGCAAGTTCTAGCAGAAGACGGACCATACCATAATCTTGTAGACGAGGTTGTCTACAACGAGTTTAATGTTATAAAAACTTGGCCTCTATTTAATAAAAAAGAGCAAGAATTTGCAGATGCCTATGATGAAGCGATCAAAAAACTGAAAGAGGAAAAGAAACTTAATGGTTTAATGGAGGAATTTTATAACCGTGATCTTTTTGAGGTGCTTGACCAAGTAGAGAGATAGTATTAGTGTCCTTACAGAAAAATATCAGTCATGGAAAACAAGTACCAAAGCTATTTTTTCAATTTTGAAAAAGATGGTGAAAAACATGCAAAAGTATTTTGATGCGAGCTATATTTGGGATGCATTTCCTACCCTGATCCCCTTTTTAAAAGTAACTTTTTTGGTCGTTATACTCTCTGTTCTATTTGGAAGCTTTCTCGGCTTTATTTTAGCGACGATGAAAATCGGAAAAAATAAATTCGCCAAAAAAATCGCTCACGGGTATACAACCGTTTTACGTTGTACCCCTTCTATCGTTCTACTATTCCTTGTCTATTATGGAGTTCCCGCTATTTTTATCAATTTCGGCATTGATTTAAATGATATCGATAAAGCGATTTTCGTTGTACTAACGTTTACTCTGCAATTTGGAGCGATTATGTCTGAAGTAATCCGAACTGCCTACGAATCGATTGACAAAGGGCAATATGAAGCAGCAGTAAGCGTAGGACTAAGTCCACCTCAGGCTTATAGACGAATTATTTTTCCACAAGCCTTCGTGGTCGCCTTACCCAATTTCGGTAATGGTTTATTAGAATTACTAAAAGAAGGCTCATTAGCCTATACGATTGGTTTAATTGATGTAATGGGGAAAGCAAATATGATTATTGCGAGCAATTATAATTCTCATGCCTTAGAAATTTACATTGCTTTATCCATTATTTATTGGGTACTTTCGATCGCGATCGAACAATTTTTCTTAAAGCTAGAAAGGTTCTTTAGCAAAGGAAAACAAGTAGTTAAAAGTGTGTAGGAAGGTGACAACTCATGGGGATTGATGTTCCATTTCTAATCGATACATTTTTCATTGCATTATCTGGAGTGCCTGTCGCCTTGCTCATTACGATTGTAGCACTCTTCATCTCTTTGCCACTTGGCTTTTTGTTAGCCCTAACTAGACTAAATCAATTGCCAATTCTAAATCAGTTTTCTCGTGTCTATGTATCGTTTGTTCGGGGTACACCTGTCATTGTCCAAATTTTTATTATTTATAATAGTGTCCCTCTGCTCCTTGCAAGGATATTTGAAAAATACGATATTCAATCAAGCGTGTATGATATCAATCCGATTTGGTATGCCTTTATTGTATTTTCCCTCAATACAACAGCTATTTTAATTGAAGTGTTCCGCTCTGCCATTAATACGGTGAGCAAAGGGCAACTCGAGGCAGCCTTATCGGTTGGACTCACACAACCTCAAGCGTTTCGTAGAATTATCATTCCACAAACATTAGTTGTGGCTCTACCGAATATTTGTACAGCAACTGTTAATCTTATCAAAGCCACCTCTTTAGGCTATGCGATGTCCTTACATGAGATTACCTTGAAAGCACAGGTCGCAGCCAATGTTGGCTATAACTATGTGGAAGCGTATATCGATATTTTTCTCGTCTATTTAATCTTATGTAGTGTAGTAGAGTACTTGTTTAAATGGTATGAAAAACGTCTGACAAAGTATAAGATCGTGAGTGTCTGATAAAAGTGTAGGAGGCAAAAACATGTTACAACTCAAAAATGTTCATAAATCCTTTGGGAAAAACGAGATTTTGAAAGGTGTAGACTTATCAATCGATAAGGGAGATGTTGTCGTCATTATCGGGCCAAGTGGGTCTGGTAAAACGACCTTCCTCAGATGCATTAACTTCTTGGAAAAAGCAGATCAAGGTCAAGCCTCCTTTGGTGAATTGACCGTAGACCTCCATAGCGCATCCAAACGGCAAATTCACCAAATCAGACAAAAAGTGGCCTTTGTTTTTCAAAATTACAATCTGTTTAATAATAAAACAGCTTTAGAAAATGTAACGGAAGGGCTCATTATTGGCAGAAAGATCCCTAAAGGAAAAGCTGATGAAATTGGCAAGCAAGCCCTAGATAAGGTAGGCCTGTCCGATAAATACCAATCTTATCCCGGCGAGCTTTCTGGAGGACAACAACAACGGGTAGGAATTGCTCGAGCAGTTGCGTTAAATCCAGACATTATATTATTCGATGAACCTACATCTGCCCTCGATCCGGAACTTGTTGGTGAAGTCCTCACCGTCATGAAGGATATTGCCAACGAAGGAACCACCATGCTCGTCGTGACCCATGAAATGTCCTTTGCCCAAAATGTAGCCAATCGCGTTATTTTTATGAATGATGGGGTCGTTGTTGAAGAAGGCTCGCCTCACGATATTTTCGTCCAACCGAAAGAAGAACGAACAAAGAAATTCCTCCGCAGAATTCTTGCTGAGGACTATGAGTATCATATATAGGAGTTGTCAGCGCAACTCCTATTTTTTGATTATGACTAAGTTATCCTTCTACGATGGCGAGATATCTCAATACATGTTCATCGAATTCAACGATTAATATATCGCCTCTTTCTTTGGCGGAATAAATTTTTGCCCCGACGGGAAGCTTATTAGACATTTCATTTTCAAAGTCAGTATTTGTTTCATTTTTAGTTTTTATTTCACCAATCTGACTGTCTTTTGCTAATGACAACTCATCGACCCAATCAATATTCGTCATGTATATCACTTCATTATATTTAAAAATATCAGCATCCGGTTCTAAGCTTAAGATTTCTTCAGCATCAGGGTTTGAAGTTTCCATTTTCTCAACATTCATATGCTTTTTAGTTTCTTTTACCGCTTCATCATCATTCACACAACCTACCATGAATAAAAGAATTGAAATAAATCCAGCAAAAAATTGGCTCCATTTCATTTGATCGCCCTCATCTAACTTTTAGAGAATCGTTTTCTCTTTACATGGTTAGACGTATAGTGGACATAAAAGTTACCATAAATTGATACATCTCCATTATACAAGACTGCGATTTCACCTTTACTTAGCCCTTTTTACAGTAACCCTATCGATTTCCAGATTGATATCTTCTCCTTTATAAGAAGACTCAGCTCGTTGTATCGTAAGTGGGATCACTTCATTCGCAGATAGATGGATAGGTCCTATGCTCCCATTTGTAAGTTGTTTCCCTGTCACACTCAGCAAGTGATCGCCAAGCTGTATACGATACTGTGCGTCTCGATCAGCCTTTCCCGTTACAGTTAAGGTTGCTTCCCCCTCCTGCTGACTAGCCAGATAGGCCGATATTCGGACAACCGTTTGTTTTGTAGTAAAATAGGAACCCTGATCTTTGTAACTATGTCGAAAATCAAGATCTTCCTTATGAATATTCCATTCTCCATCTTCTTCTTTAACTGTACTGCTTGGAATGAGTGTTGCTTTATCACTTAATTCTACTTTGACAACAGGTAAAATCTCGTCATCGGGTTTACTCGGTAAAGTAATGACACAATCATTTTCTTCCAATCGCCAATTAAGAACTTCTTCTGTGCCGTTCTCTATTACTCGTTTCACATCCGTTATAAGTCCTGGTAATCGGAGTTCGCCTTCTTCCGGCCAATGCAGCACATATAAAAACAGATCCTGATCTTTCACCATCACTTCTCCCCAAGCTTGCGTTCCAAATCGTGTGGCAGATGAATCTAAGCAAGCATGCTGATGGCGCTCTAACCAGTCGCCAATTCCCCGGAGAACATCTGCTTCATATTCCACAATCGAGCCATCCCCACGTGGTCCGATATTCAACAAGTAATTTCCACCATTTGCTCGCACCTTCACTAGGCTTTTTACAAGCTCTTGCACCTTGCCGGTAAGGTCTTTTCTCTCTTGCCAGCTTCGATATCCCCATGTTGAATGATAAATGGAAGCAGGCGTCTGCCAAGCTCCATCAAGGGGGACGGAAGGTACTTCATTGTCTCCTAATGTTCGAAAATCCCCCTGATTATTCCAAATGCGGCTATTCACGGCTGCATCTGGTTGATATTCCCGTACAATCTGTTTAAATCGCTTACTTTGTTCAAGTGTTGGCGCCCCCATATCAAACCATACCTCGGCAATCGGTCCGTAATTCGTCAAAAGCTCTTGTAATTGCTCTACAATAATCTTTTCAATCGATTCCGGAATTTCATTGCAGTTGTTATGATCAAACTCATGTCCTTGGTGCCAGTCGACAAGAGAATAGTAGAGTCCAAGTTTTAATCCTTGTTTTTGGCATTCATCTGCTAATAACTTGAGAGCATCTTGGCCAAATGGCGTACGATCAACGATATTATAATCCGTTGTTTCCGTCTTAAACATCGAAAAACCGTCATGATGCTTTGTTGTCAACACGATATAACGCATGCCCGCATCTTTGGCAAGCTGGCAAATTTCTTCTGGATTAAAATGTTCAGCTGTGAATCGCTTGGCCACTTCCAGATATTCCTCCTCCGAAATATTTGCCCACATTTGAATTTGCTCATTATATCCTTTTGTGACAGGTTGCCCCTTCCAAACTCCACCAATTTCTGAGTATAATCCCCAATGAATGAACATCCCATATTCTAACTTTTCCCAAGCTTCTACTCGCGAATCACTCGTTGTTCTCAATTCTGCCGAGATCCCTCTCATGAATTATCCTCCTCTTACATTCAATATCTCATATATTGATAGCGCTCTTATTTTATCCTCTATGTATTCCTCTTTAAAGAGTACATATCCTTATATGAATCGTCAACTATATATACACGGAGAGAGGTTTGATTTTCTTTCTCCCCCTCTCTGTATCTATTTTTCTTCATTTATAGTAGGCTATCTTCATCACATCTCAAAACCCATTGACGAGTACTCATCCGTTTCCCATTCCCGCGTCCGTGCTTTTTCGTTCGCAGCTTTTAAATTTTGAATCAATGTATAGAGATCAACCGATTGCTCATAATGCCATTGCAGGGCTGCTGATGTGTATAGCTCATTTAACTGCGCCACAGAAAACGACTCTGTTTGTCTTGCCAGATAAAGAATATCCTCTTTTCTTAAAAAACGATCAATCTTTTTGCCAAATAAATATTTTTCCCTTAAAGCTAGACTCGGTGTCTTAATTTCATAGGCGCGATCAAATCGTCCAGCACGATTGATCAAGGCTGGATCAATGCGTTCCGGATAATTCGTTGTCCCAATTAAGAAGAGTCCCTCCTTTGATGTCGCCCCATCTAAAGCATTCAGAAAAACGGAACGAGCCGATTCTGGCATGGAATCAATATCTTCGATCACCAACACCATCGGGGCCATCTTGGCAACAATCGAAAATACCTCTTGAATCGAATAACTAGATGTATACTCTGTGATTTGCCAGTAGGCAATGGGCGCATCAATACTGCCTGCGATCGACTTTACTAAAGTTGTTTTTCCATTTCCTGGTGGTCCATATAGCAATATCCCTCGCTTATACGGAATATTGTATGTCTTGTAAAATTCACCACTCTCATTGAAAAATTCATCAATCGAGCGATAAATTTCATTTTTTAATTCTTCCTCTAATAGGACATCCTCTCTGCTGACTTGCTGTGTGATCCATTCCTTTGTTCTCTCCACACCATCTTCTGTATCAGTAAAAACCGTCACACATCCCTTCATAATCTCTTTTTGCCGTTCATAGACGTACGCCAAAAAGACTAGAAGGGCTTGATCATTTTCCGCTAAAATAAACTCTCTTTCATAATCTGCATGATTTTGAAAGATTGGTAATTTTATCAGAGCCACCTGATGATCCGGATAATAATAGACCGCATTATTCAAAGAAGGTTTAATGACAAAGCCTTGCTGATCCCCGTTTTGCTCATAGGTAATCGTTCCCGTTTCAATATAATCAAAAATATTCGCCACCAGTTGGGCGCGGCTAACATCAATATCTTCTTGAAGGACAGTCCAAATCTCTTCCTGTCCTTCACTATCTAAATAAAACTTTAACGAGCATTCTGTCTTTTCTTGCATGACTTGTAAGATTTTATCTAAAACATAGCCATAATCATGATAATTTGGCAAAATCTCACGCGTATTTTCAAGCATGCGAATAATAAACGAACTTTCTTTCAAATGTATAATCCCCTTCAAGCTATTATTTTTTCCTCCCCTTAGATTATATAAAAAGTGAAGATAGGTAAAGGTCGAAAAGCAAAATCGTTTGTATGGTAAAGCACTTAAAAAAAACGGAACAATATACAAAAGTGTAAATTGTTCCTGCAACAATGGCGAAATTTAACTAAGAGAATATCCTACTACGGACACCATGAAGATCACAGCCGCAACAGCGATAATTACGCCGATTAATTCAAATAATAATAAGGCTAAGGCAAAGTTCGCGACATCCAGAAAAAAGAATTGGCCCATGCGTGTCAAAATTTCCCACTTGAGCAAATTTCTCAAGCCCTAGAAGCGACTGCAGAACGGGCAATTTTCGCTTGGAAATATGCGTATAAAATCTTATTAAGCAACAAGAAAACCCCTTCAAGCACTTTTCAACGGAAAATCATTCGGACGGAAAGAGTACCCGACTGGTTTCAAAATGAAGAGCACCTGAATAAAGTAGACACCACGCCGAAATGGGATGAAGAAGCACTCGCAAAAAGACAGAGATTGGAGGCGATTCAGGAGAAATACCGGCAACAGGAAAACATGAGACTCTGCTAAATGAATTTCAAGTTCTGTCTACATTTTTTTACATATTTTTAACGTTCACACAAAGACTATCTATGGAGGTGATAGAGGTGGCAAAAAGAACGGAGAGTAATTTGGAAGGCTTAAATCCGGAAAAAAGGCCAAGTCGGAATGTGGGATATCAGGAAGAAATGGCACAGGAACCGCTTACCACGAAACAGAAATTAAATAATAAAAAGCGAAAAAAGAACCAATAACTGCATCAGAAATTCGCTGTATTGCTGTCATTGTCAATCGATCCTACCGACCATGCCAATGGGGATTTCACTGGGCACTTGAGTCCCTTTTGTTCTCTATTTACCTTAGTAAACGCTGTTAGTGATACCTTAGGCAAAGCCCGGAGAATAGGAAGAACGGCGAAAGTGCCACGGCTGCATGCCTTCGCCGTTCTTCCCTACATCCTGTAGGCCTCATCGATTTGCTGGCTCATCCTAAACTCATTCACTTTAATATAAATTGCGCCTGGCTATGACCTTCCTTCGTTTTCTTTACTTCAAGAATAGCGGGGAAGATCGATTTCAGCTCCTGAACATGAGAAATAACGCCAATCATTCTTCCCGATTGTTGCAGGTCAACTAATGTATCGATCGCTTTGTTTAATGCTTCTTCATCTAAAGTACCAAAGCCTTCATCAATAAACATTGTTTCGATTGAAATATTTCCTTGGAAGCTTTGAATAACATCTGACATCCCTAATGCCAAACACAAGGAGGCATTGAATTTTTCGCCCCCGGATAAAGTTTTCACATCACGAGTTTGCCCTGTATAAGCATCATAAATATCAAGGGCTAATCCGCTCTGCCTTCCATGGGTTTCTTGGCGATCACTACGGATTAAATCGTATTGGCCATTGGATAATTTTTTCAATCGTAAATTAGCGGCTTCAATGATTTGCTCTAAATATTCAATCTGTAAATACCGTTCAAAGGAAACTTTATGTTGATTTTGACCACGAATGACATCATATAAATCCGTTAAAATCGCTAGTTGTCGTTCACTTTCGCGCACACGTTTTTCCGCCTCTGTAATCTTGTCTAACAATTGAATTGCTTCCGCAGAGAATTTTTTTGATTGCTCCCACTGATTAAGGGCTGTTTCATAGGCTTGCTTCAATTCTTCTAATTGCCGTTGCAATCGTTGTAAATCCGCCATTTCTTGGTCTTTCAAGCTTGTTTCTAATTCCTTTACTTGCTCTTGAAGCAAGGAGCGTGTTTGTTTAAATTGCTGAATCTCATTTTTCAACTCTTCGCGTGCCTTTTCTGACATTTTGGCGGAATGATAAGCCTCTTCTGTCACAAACTCTGCCTTCTGTAAAAGGGAGCGCAATGTGGCTTCCATTTTTTCTCTCTTTGCCTTTGTCTCCACTTGTTGCTGTTCAGCATATTCTAAATTCGCCGTTGCCTTCGTTTTCTGATCTTGAATTTTTTGGAGTTGCTGTTGCACCTGTTCCCATGCTTGCTCAAGAGTTGTTTTTTTCTTTTCTACGGATTGAATTTGTGCTTCTAATTGCTTTAAAACACGTAATTCCTCTGGAATCGTTCGAACCCGCTCTATATAAAGCGTCTTTGTATTTTCTGATTTCAATCGCTTTTCCTGATAGAGCTGTTCAAGCTCGTCTTTTTTCTCGTCCAACTGTTTGAGCTCTTGCTGTTGCTCTCCCAATTCGCTTTTCCATTTAGTGAGTAACCGTTGGTCAGCTTTTAACTTTTCTACCTCTTCGTTTAGGACCTTTCCTTCTCGCTTTAATTGGTCCAGTTTCATCGGGACTTCCTCTACTGTCATACCATAGGATGCCACGTCGCCTTGTCTTTCTTGCAGCTGCTTAGTATTTGCTGTCCAATCAACTTTGAGCGTATGGTATTCATTTTCCCAATGATCCACTGCTTTTTTGAACGTTTCTAATTGTTCTTTTGAAATCATTCCCCCATTATCCGTCGCCTTATGGGGATGTTCACGACTTCCACAAACGGGGCAAGCTTCCCCATCATGCAAATGGCTCGCCAACACAAGAGCTTGTTGATTGAACCACATTTTTTCTTGCTCCAAGTATTCCGCCTTTTTCTGCTCGAAAATCCGCTTTTTCTGTTGTAACTCTTGGTCCAGAGTGATGTGTCTAAGCGCATATTTATGATACTCATGTAAAACTTTCCATTGCTCGCGTTTCTTTGTTAATAATTCGCTTTTCTCTGGATACTCGCTAACAGCCCGCTCCAATTCCACGATCTGCTGATGCCATTTCTCTATGGTATCCGTTTTTTCCTTTCTCTTCTTCTTAATGGTCTCGAGCTGAACATGTGCTTGATTGGCTTGTTTCTCCAGCAATTGGATCTGTTGTTTGACTTGGTCAATTTCTTGTACTGTTGGAAGGTAGCCCTGTAACCGTGTCAGTTCTTGGTGAAGCTGCTCTCTTTCCTCTTTTTTTCCTTCTTCCTGTTGATACATTTGCAAGGTCCGCTGATAGGCATCCTCTGTTCTCTTGTTTTCCTGAATAGCTTGTTCATAAGCTTGTTGCTTTTTCTCTTCCTCTTCTCGCCACTCTTTTACCTGCAGTTCATAGGGCTGAATCGTGCTCGCTCGCTCTGCTGCTTCCCATTGTTTTTCTTTTTGAGCAAAAGCCGGAATCTGCTCCTCTAAATGCAAAAGCTGTTGCTTCTTCCCGGAAAGTTCTGCAAATTTCTCATTCAACGCTTGCGCTTGATAAAATTCAACCTGTTTTTCTGTATGGCGTTTATAGGCTAGTTCATATTGTTCATGGTCTTTGGCTTTTCTCTCGCCATAATAGGCAACCTCTTCTTCAAGCCCGTGTAAAATTTGCTGAATATTATAATGCGGCTGTGATATGGCTCTAAAGAAGGAGGATTCCTCCCTGACAGGAAGAGTTGCTTGGACGTTTTGAATCAATGATTCTTTGACTCTCTCCTCTTGTTGGAAGGCTTCTTCTACCCGTTTTTTCCGATTTCGCAGTTTTTCACCGATTTGTTGGTAGCGATCGGTTTTGAAAAGGCGTCGTAATATATCCTCTTTATTTTCCGTTTGCGAGGTTAATAATTTACGGAACTCTCCTTGTGGTAACATCACAATTTGCTTAAATTGCGCTTGGGTGAGCCCTAAAAGCGACTCTACCTTTTTATCAATCTCGGAAACGATTTGTCGATCGACACAGGGAATTTCTTTGCCGTCTACCAACTCAAAAAACTCGTACCTTTCACCTGTTTTTGTCTTATTCCCCTGTTTCACATGGCCTAACTGTCGTAGAATTCGATATGTACGTTGATGAAGCTCAAAGATTAATTCCACCGCCGTGTGGATGTCATCCTCCGCGAAATGACTCCGCAGCATCGTTTGATTTTCCCGATCTTGTCCACTGGCACTTCCATATAAAGCAAAACAAATCCCATCAAAAATCGTTGTTTTCCCAGCACCAGTATTACCTGAAATCACAAAGATGGACTGCTGCTTTAGCTTCGTAAAATCAATGATTTCTGTATCTTTATACGGGCCAAAAGCGGTCATTCTTAAAGTTAATGGGCGCATCTTTCTCTCCCTCCTATGTAGGATTAATTTGTAACAACTTCCCTTTCTGTTTGAACAGCCGTCTCGTTTTCATCTTGTAATAATTCATCCACAATCTCTTTAAAAATTCTTTCCGTTTCTTCTGTTGCTTTTTCCCCTTTTACTTGTTCGTAGAAAGACTGAAAAAGCTCTAGGTCGCTCATCTTACTACGCGTCTGTTTCGTAGCAGAGATGGCTTGAGTGACGATTTGTTTTCTTTCCACATGCATAGCATTGGGATAAACGGAGCGAATTTTTTCCATCGGTGAAAGGATCGGGGTTTCATCTAATAAGCGAACGAATACATAATCTTCACAAACTGGATGAGTTAATAGCTCGGACATCGTAGCTTCGACTGTTCGCAAGTCTCTTTTCGGTGTGAGTTCTTTTTTTGTAATGGTCACTTCCCCATTTTGGTCAAGCTCCACAACGGAATAACCCTTTCGGTGATGTTCCTCGGAAATCGAATATTTTAAAATCGAGCCAGCATAGCGGATCTTTTCCTCCATGACATAATGGGCCTGATGTAGGTGTCCAAGAGCTGTATAATGAAAATCAGAAAAAAGTTGAGCATCGACATATTCTGCTCCCCCAATGGAAAGGGGACGTTCGGAATCACTTGTATTCTCTTCCTCATCTCCAAATGGCGTAACAAAAGCATGCCCAATCAGCACATGGCGAGCTTCAGGATCAAGCCTTGAGTTTATTTCCGTTATAATTTTTCGTGCTGCATCCTGGTGAGTTCGTACCTCTTCATCTGCAAATACATTGCGAACCATGCTTGGATCACAGTATGGGACAAGATGAAAATGCACCGGTCCAAATTCATCGTGAAAAATAACAGGACGTAATTCTTTTGTTAAGCGTCCAGACATATGTAAGCCATTTTGTTCCATGATTTTACTGCCAAAATGTAAACGACTGGGACTATCATGATTTCCGGCAATCGCCAATACAGGGATTTTTAATTTTAAAACGATCGTCTCCAGCACTTCATCTAAAAGTTGAACAGCTTCTGTTGGTGGCACGGCCCGGTCGTATAAATCCCCCGCAACAATCACGACATCCGGCTGCTCCTTCTCAATATCTTGAATAAATTGTTGTAAAACGAATCGTTGATCTTCTGTCATATAGACACCTTGTACCAATTTCCCTAAATGCCAATCTGCTGTATGGAAAATTTTCACTTATGATCACTCCTTGTCAATTTATTCTAAAGGATGAAAAAGAATGAACGGCTAAGTTCGCCACATCCTGTTGGCGTAATTCTGTTCCTATTATTATAACGTATTTCTCTATGGCTCGTTGCGACATTCGACAAAAATTTCCCTATTGCAACAAAAACGGGACAAGTTATAATAGTACTAAAGGGGGGTGAAAAATAGAATGGAAAAATCTGCTTTGCAGGAAATCTTACAAGCACTTGAACTTCATTCGACTCAGATGGAGCGATTAGAGGAACAACTGAAAGGATTTGAAGAGCGACTCGAGCGGATCGAAAGAAAAATTGATTCCAGTACAGCGCTTTTACCGAAACAGCGAAAAATGTTGATTTACTTTTAATTCTGCAAAGAGGAAGATATCACCTCAAAGAATTCCACGCACCTTTTTCTTCCACCAGTTCTACAGCATTCATAAGCTACAACCAATATTAATACAGATTGATTTTCGAAAAAATCCCATCATTAGGAGCCATTTCAAAAAATGTAAGAAGTAGGCAAGCGCCTGTGTTTGTGCTGGCATAAGTGAAACCTCATTCAGTGAGGGCTTTTTCTCATCCCCCACTGATTGAAATCCCACTTTCTCTAAGGCTAGCGTCTCTACCCTTTTTTCTTTGTTTTATCTGGATGTATATCAATGGAACGTCGTGTGAGTTCGGATTCTAGTTGTTGGATAAAATCGGGATCAAGTCCTAATTTTTTTGCATTGATGTAAGCTTCAATTAGGTTACGATCTGTTAATCTTTTCATGTCGATTAAATTGTTTTTATACTCCTTTCTGCGAAGTCACAAACCTGAAATAGCTTAATCTAGTGAACGTTTTCAATGCAAGCTTTTGATACTTTTTCCCCTTTTGTATTAATTTTCTAGAGGTTTATAACCCTGATTAAAATGTATGGAGGTGAGGGGATTACTACTCGCTAAGGCGAGATAAACCTCTTCCGCACAAGAACAAAAGCGCAAGCGCCTGTTCAGCGACGTACAAATTTGGAGCATAAGGTTCAAAGGCTAAATACGCGCCGTCCTGGCGCAACGCCTTTGTGACCAACGTCCTGTTGGCCTTAGATAAAGGAAACACGGCGACGAAGGAGCCGATGTTGACTTATCGTAGGAAGAAGGCGTAAATTTGCTAGTCGCTGGGCGCTGGAGCTGGATGTCAACCGCGACATAAGCAACTTATCCACGAGCTAGGATTCTATAATTTGCTAAGCAATAAAAAAAGAGGACCTCAGATCGCCCTACAGGGTACGATCTTCGGTCCTCTTTCAATATTCATTATAGTTTCACAACGTTAGCAGCTTGGTCGCCACGGTTGCCTTGAGTGATATCAAAGCTTACTTTTTGACCTTCTTCAAGAGTTTTGAAGCCATCGCCAGTGATTGCTGAGAAATGAACGAATACGTCTTCTCCGCCTTCAACTTCGATAAAGCCGAAACCTTTTTCTGCGTTAAACCATTTAACTGTACCTTGATTCATGTATAAATACCTCCAAAAATTTGTTACTTAATAACGATGTAAACAAAAATTCACATGCTTTCACGGAATAACTAAGTAAATAATATAATCCCGTGAAAACATGTGAATTATAAGATTTAATACATATTAAGTGTAAAGCTATTGTAGCACAGGTAATTTTTTATAGCAAGTGTTTGTGAAAGTTTTTTAAATTATCGCTGAAACTTCCCTTCTAACTTACTATAGAAAAGGTTTTTTTCTTTGACACATCTAGCTCTGTATGGTATTAAATAAGTAGTTAGCACTCTCATGCATCGAGTGCCAATCATAGTGCAAAAGGAGAATTTTTATGGAGAAGAAGCTGTTTCAAGCAGAATCAAAGCGTTTATTAGAAATGATGATCCATTCCATTTATTCAAACAAAGAAATTTTTCTACGGGAATTAATCTCCAACTCTAGTGATGCGATCGATAAAATTTATTACCGTGCCCTCACAGATGATGCTTTAACTTTTAATCAAGACGATTACTACATAAAGCTTTCAATCGATAAAGAAAACCGAAAATTGAAAGTAGAGGATACAGGAATCGGGATGACAAAGGAAGAGCTGGAAGAGAATCTTGGCACCATTGCGCAAAGTGGCTCCTTGGCCTTTAAAAACGAGAATGAATTAAAAGATGGCCATGATATTATCGGCCAATTTGGTGTCGGCTTCTACTCTGCTTTCATGGTAGCGGATCAAGTGACTGTGATCAGTAAAGCTTTAGGTAGTGAAGAAGCATACAAATGGAAATCTTCTGGCGCCGATGGTTATACAATTGAACCAACCACAAAAGAAACGGTTGGGACAGAAATCATCCTAACCATTAAAGAAAATACAGAAGAGGAAAATTATGATGAGTTTTTAGAGGAGTACCGCATCCAATCGATTATTAAGAAATACTCTGACTTCATTCGCTATCCGATTAAAATGGATGTGACGGAAAGCAAACTAAAAGAAGGCACAGAGGATGAATATGAAGAAGTCAAAGAAGAAAAAACTCTCAATAGCATGGTGCCGATTTGGCGCAAAAATAAAAGCGAGTTAACGGACGAAGACTATGAAAATTTTTACGCTGAAAAACGTTATGGATTTGATAAGCCATTAGCACATATTCACACAAGTGTCGACGGTGCGATTCGTTATAATGCGATTTTATATATCCCGGAAAAAATGCCCTTTGATTATTATTCAAAGGAATTTGAAAAAGGATTAGAATTATATTCAAGCGGCGTCTTGATTATGGAAAAATGTCCAGAGTTACTTCCCGATTACTTTAGTTTTGTCAAAGGAATGGTGGATTCGGAAGACCTATCCCTCAACATTTCTCGCGAGATTTTGCAACAGGACCGCCAATTAAAACGAATTGCCAATAATATTGAAAAGAAAATTAAAAGCGAATTGCAAAGCATGCTGAAGAATGATCGTGAAAAATACGAGACATTCTATGAAGCTTTTGGTAGACAGTTGAAGTTTGGTGTGTATAGTGATTATGGCATGCATAAGGACGTTTTACAGGATCTACTTATGTTCTCTTCTTCCAAAGAAAATAAGCTTGTAACATTGGATGAATATGTTTCGAGAATGCCGGAAGAACAGAAGTATATTTACTATGCATCAGGAGATTCGATTGCTCGCATTGAAAAACTGCCTCAGACTGAGGTTCTTCGAGAAAAAGGCTATGAAATTTTGTATTTCACAGAAGATGTGGATGAATTTGCGATCAAAATGTTGATGAATTATAAGGAAAAGGAATTCCGTTCTGTTGCAAGCGGTGATTTGGGACTTGAAGACCAAGACCAGAAAGAAAAAGAAGCTTCCGAAGAAACCGAAGAAAACAAGGAACTATTCAAGGCTTTGAAAGAAATTTTATCTGGAAAAGTGAAGGATGTGCGTGCTTCTAAACGATTACGGTCTCACCCTGTTTGTCTCTCTACAGATGGCGAGATTACGATCGAAATGGAAAAAATCTTACAGGCCATGCCGGATAATCAAAATGTCCAGGCGGAAAAGATTTTGGAAATTAATACAAACCATGAAGTGTTCCAATCGCTAAAATCAGCCTTTGAAACAGACAAAGATAAGCTAAACCTATACACTAACCTTTTATATAATCAAGCGCTCCTTATCGAAGGATTGCCTGTGCAAGATCCGGTAGAATTTACGAATGATATTTGTAAAGTGATGGTGTAAGAGGATGTCCAAAAAATAAGGAGCAAGTGGATGAACAAGGATAAACGGCTAAGTTTGCGCCGTCCTGACGGCAGACTCAAGCCGCGACGTCCTGTCGCTTCGTCTGCACTAGTACATCCTTGTACGTCGCAACGCTGTTCTGACCAACGTCCTGTTGGCCTAAATTCGCGACAACAATCGCCACGCCTTTGTGACCTGCATCCCGTCCTGCAGGCCTCCGGTAAAAATGACACTGCGAATTGCTTTTCATAAGCGAACCCTATTTTATTGGGGTTCGTTTTTTCTTTTTAAAAACGGACAAGATTCCAGCTGAAATATGTTACCATTTAAAATAAAGATATCTAGCAAAGGAGTTGGAGAGTGTACCGTGAAAAAGGTATTATTAACTGGGTTTGATCCTTTCGGAACAGATGTGATCAATCCTGCTTCAGAAGCTATCAAACAATTAAATGGATTAATCATAGAAAATGTAAAGCTGATCACTGTTGAAGTACCAACCGTCTTTCATCAATCACGAGAAGTTGTCATAGAGGCGATTGAATTTTTTCAGCCTGATGTTGTGATTTGTGTTGGGCAGGCAGGTGGGCGTACCCAGATTACCCCAGAACGGATTGCGATTAATCTAGACGATGCACGGATTGCGGATAATGAAGGACAACAACCGATAGATGAACCTATTATTGAAAATGGCCCTGCTGCCTACTGGAGCACTTTGCCAGTAAAACGAATGGTCCATCAAATCCGAAAAATGGGGATTCCAGCGAGCGTTTCCCACACAGCAGGCACCTTTGTCTGTAATCATCTATTCTATGGAGTTATGCATTATCTTAGTGAACATGCTCCTCATATTCGCGGGGGATTCATTCATATTCCGTTCATTCCAGAACAAACCCTGGATAAATCCGCCCCGAGCATGAGCCTAAATTTAATTATCATGGCGCTAAAAAGGGCAGCCATTACAGCGGCCCATGAACAAGAGGATATGCATGAAGTTGGCGGGACGATCCATTAAGGTGCCTAGCATGCCCGTTTTCATAATTTCTAATTATTTTGCAAAGGTACATAATGTGAATCTTTCACCGTTCTAGATCGTACTTTAATAGACAGGAGATGGGCTAGTTCACCTAAAAGAAAGATGAGGCATCCACACATGATTGAGGAAAATCGTCCCAAATTAACATTACCCAAAACGAAATGGGAAATTGTCTTTAATATCGCTACCATCATCACTTTTATGAGTACGATGGTATATTTGCTTTATCATTGGAGTCTTTTACCGGAGAAGGTGCCTGCTCATTATAATGCGGCGGGGGTAGTCGATAGGTGGGGCAGCAAAGGGGAAATGCTTATTCTCCCTATCATTGGAATGATGATGTGGGTTGGCATGACCATTTTGGAACGTTATCCACATGTCTATAACTATATGGTCCCGATTACAAAAGAAAATGCCCCTGCCCAATATGTGAATGCACGCCTTATGATCAATGTTCTAAAAAATGAAATTCTGCTTTCCTTCTCTTTTCTCACATGGGAAGGGATTAAAATTGCTTTGGACGAACGAAATGGACTCGGCATTTGGTTTCCAATCATTTTTTTAGGCTTGATCTTTGGTTCAATGGGCTATTTCGTGATCCGCTCTTTTTACTTGCAGAAAAGAGTAAATCGATAAGCTCATCTGGGACACCTGGCAGCTGATTTCCGATTTTCAGCCGGAAATCAGCTAGTAACAAAAGCATCTCTTTGAATTCTAAGAAAATTGCTTACAAAAGTTCTATTTTCTATTTTTCAAATCATCCACATGATATTCTGTCAGTGGTCTGATGAACTTCCGATATCTTTCCAGCTTAAATGCTTCTAATTCCTCCGGAGACATCTCTTTAATGACTTCACTCGCCTCCTCCTTCGTCTTATCGCATCCCTTTCCATTCTTATTCTCGATGGTCATACGTTTCAATGTCAATCCCTCCTTAAGTGAAACTTTAATCAGTGGGGTTTATTTAGCCGCCACCTCGTACAGGGAACGTAATAGCTGGTTATGCAGATAAATAAAAACCCCATCTGCATTGGATAACAGACGGGGTCTTAAGACCGATCTTATCATCCAAAGCAAACAGCTTTGCTGGTTTTAGCACCTTACCTATTGCAGGTTGCTGTGACGTCGTTGAGCCAGATCTCTCAGCCACTCTTGATAACTATTCAATTCATTTCAATTGTATGAGGGATTGGTAAAAATTTCAAGACCAAAGAATGTCCTTTTTCTCTAAGCGCCATTCACCATTGTTCTATTCGCTGAATACACAAAAAAGGAATCTCAGAAAGATACAAATTTCCATCTTCCTGTCCAATGATAACTCCCCCTAATCCTAACTTATCCATTTGTTTTTTTAAACGAGTAAAGGCTTGCTTATAAATGGCATCCGGCACTTTTCCTGCTTGATCACGCGAAGCAAACAGGTCGGCTAGCTTACCTTTTTCTAGAGGCTTTCCTTCCGTGTGATTCAGTAAAACCCTTTTTAACATGCTCGCCTGCAGAATCGTAAGTGACACTTCTTGCTTCTGAAAAATCACGAACTGTTGGGCGTCAGAAAAATATAACATAAGGGGGGACTTTTTGTTATCCGGGTTCATTAACTGCTCACATTCCTCTTTCGAAGCTAATTTCAACCCCTGCTCAGAAAGAACAGTAAAGGCATGATTTTCTAGATAGACCTCATGATGACGGATATTCTCTTGGATAGGAGAAAGTTTCAAGCTGGCCATAGATTTCTCATCCATTTTCTCTTCCGCTATTCTTGTCATGTCCGCGGTCTCTATTGCTACTTTTAACGTGCTGTTTTGTAAATAAAGTAGGACTTGATAATGCTGTTGGTCTGATAAGCTGTAGGGCGAATCGGCGTCTCGCTCATGGCTTTTTAGCGCATTATTAAAATGAACCGCCGCTGTTATGTAAAAACTTTTCCTATAGGCATACATTCCCAGACGGTAATAAGCTAATGCATTTCCTCGATCATATTTCAGCACCTTCGCTAATGACTTCTGATCATCGACATGGTCTCTTTTATAATATGTTTTGGTATATGCACCAAAATGAACCAAATGAGCAATAAGATCTCTTTGGATTTCTTTTACATCATAAGGACTTTCACCCTTTTTTTGTCGAGAGAGTCTTCGTAACAATTCCTCCTCAACACCGATTAATGCGGAGAGAGACACACTTTTCTCTTTATCGACAGAAACTTGAAGTTCTTCTCTTAAAGCCAAAAGCTCCTCCAATGACATGTTCCGCATCTTTTCACCCCATCCCCTTTAGTTCTTCTTTTATCATACTCTTTTTAGGCATATTTTTCAGGTTCCATCCTCTATAAAAGAACATCGATTTTTTTCTAACATAAAATAACGATATAATGTCATAGGAAGGAAAGAATTCGTATGTTTCCTTGGAACTCATTCCCTTTTAACCTAAATCAAGATAAGGCTAAGGCTCCTCCCTTTGAGATCGGCAAAAATAATGTAGACGATTACGTGCAAAAAGTTTTGTCCCAAGCCTTTTCTGCTTTCGATCAGGGTGCAACGAATTCAAATGATTGGTTAGGATCTCTTCTTAAGCAAATGCCCTCTTCCACAAATCCTTCATCCTCAGATGATGTAAAGCTTTTTGAATCCTTTCAATATATCTTTATTCATATCACCGTCCCAGACGAAAAGATATTAGAAAGATGGAAAGTATACCATACAACCAATCAGCTGATCATTGAGGATTCAGAGGCCGCGCAAAACACCAAAACGATTACCTTGCCCGCCCTGGTTGATAAGAAGAAAACAACCGCCGTTTATAAAAATGGCATTTTAGAAATCATTCTTAAAAAGAAAACGGATATGCAATATACGGAAGTGGGAGTCTCAAAAGAATAAAATGGATGTTCTTTTCATTCTTCCCACTTCTCATTGCTTATAAAAATGATAGGACAAGCAACTATTTTAGAAAAAACGGATAATGAAATCGCTATCACTAAATATTAAGAATATTCCTTTGTTCAAGCTCATAATTTCATGTTATAATGTACGAATATTCTAGTTTATTAGCAAGGGAAGTGGATGACGCCATGAGTGAAACAAAATTGAAGTCAAGTGCTGTGAATGTGGAAGATATCCTGATTGCTTACCAACAATTAAAAGACGTTGTGGCACATACGCCTTTGCAAAAAAGTGAGCGTTTATCTGAGAAATATGACTGCCATGTTTTCTTGAAAAGAGAGGATATGCAACATGTGCGCTCGTTCAAATTGCGAGGCGCTTATTATAAAATCAAACGAATTGAAGCAGAAGCAAGAGATAAAGGGGTCGTGTGTGCTAGTGCCGGCAATCATGCCCAAGGAGTTGCTTACGCTTGTTCTCATCTTGGCATTTCTGGAACCATCTTTATGCCACAAACGACACCGAATCAAAAGATTGATCAGGTAAAAATGTTTGGCCGTGAATTTGTCGAAATCGTCCTAGTTGGCGATACATTTGATGATACTTCTAAAAGTGCATTGAACTATGCCGATCAGGAGGATAAAATTTTTATCCATCCATTTGATGACTACGATATTATCGCCGGACAAGGAACCGTTGCTGTTGAAATTATGAATGATTTGGAAGAACCTGTGGACTTTGTCTTTGCTAGTATTGGTGGTGGCGGCTTACTATCAGGTTTAAGTTCTTATATTAAAAATTTATCCCCACATACACATATGATTGGAGTAGAACCTGCTGGGGCAGCTAGTATGAAAGCAGCCATTGACAATAAAGGCATTACCACCCTTGATTCAATCGATAAGTTTGTGGACGGCGCCGCAGTCGGCTGTGCGGGCCAAAAAACCTTTGAAATTTGCCAACAATATGTGGATGATATCATTCCTGTGCCTGAGGGAAAAGTATGTACGACGATTTTAGATCTTTATAATAAGTATGCGATCATTGCAGAACCTGCTGGTGCCCTCCCTATCGCTGCATTGGATTTTTATAAGGAAGAAATCAAGGGGAAATCCGTTATTTGTGTCGTAAGTGGCGGGAATAACGATATTGGGCGGATGCAGGAAATTAAAGAAAAATCCTTATTATATGAGGGCCTTCTCTATTACTTTATCGTAAACTTCCCGCAACGCGCTGGAGCCTTACGTGAGTTTCTCGATAATGTCCTCGGGCCAGAGGATGACATCACCCATTTTGAATATACGAAGAAAAACAACAAAGAAAGTGGTCCGGGATTAGTTGGTATTGAATTAAAAAGACCAGAAGACTATGCCGGTTTAGTGGAACGCATGCAACAAAAAGGCTTTCCTTATACAGAAGTGAACAAAGATAGTACTCTGTTCAATCTTCTTATTTAATTAAAAACTTGGGGGCGTTTGTCCTCAAGTTTTTTCCTTTTGGATCGTAATTGCGTGACATCGTCTGGCGAGAAGAGGTACGATGAATATACCTAAAAAAACACGAGAGGGATCTACGTTGAAAAAAATCTATAGCGACATCATTCAATATCGAGGGACTCATTATGACTTTGGCTTTGCACAAGGCAAAGAAATAAAGGATTCCCTTACCATTAAAAATCGCGAACAGCAATGGAAAGTGCGAAAGCCACGTTTTTCCATTGAAGTGGAAGAAGTTAGGCAAGCGATTCTTCCGTTTGCCCCGGGGGTTTGGGAGGAATTATTGGGGCTGCAGGCGGCACTGGAGTGGCCAATGGAACGGGTTCTCGCTGAATTTGGGGGCTACCGTTTAGATTATGTAAAATCAGGGTGCTCGATTTTAACAGGTGAAGATTATCTCATTCGCAACTATGATTATCATCCGAAAACGTATGAAGGCCGCTATACATTATTCCAGCCATCTGACCAAGGCTATGCGATAATTGGACCGAGTCAAAGAGTGACCGGCCGCATGGATGGGATGAACGAAAAAGGTCTAGCCATGGGCTATAATTTTATGAATCGGAAAAAGCCAGCAGATGGATTCATTTGTTGTATGATTGGAAGACTGATTTTAGAATCATGTGCTTCTGTGGGTGAAGCGGTTGATTTGTTAAAAGAAATTCCTCACCGTCATTCTTTTAGCTATACCGTGTTTGATTCGAGCGGTGAAACGTATATTGTGGAGGCTACGCCTCGCCAGATTGAGGTGCGCCAGGCAAAAATGTGCACCAATCATTTTGAAATTTTAACAGACGAAAATCGCCATCATCTTGTCGACTCAGAGCGACGCTTGGATGCTATGAATGCGAAGTATAAGGAACTTTCTGACGCAAAATCTGCCTTTCGTTTTATGAATGGTCGCGATCAAGGGGTTTTCTCCGAATTATATAGTAGCTGGGCTGGGACGATCCATACTTCTGCTTATTTGCCTAGAGAAATGAAAGCCTGGATCGCTTTAGGCGGAGACCAAGAGCCGATTGAGTTTGATTTTTTAAAATGGCTAAGTGGAGAAGATCTTATTTTGAAAAAAATTACAGGTGAAGTGGATACCGATATCCCGTTTGTTCATATGGACGAAGGGGCGCATTGGTCGCGAAAAAGGTAAGTTTTAACGTGAGCCACTGTCTCGCTAAGTCCGAGCGTATTTTCGTATATCCGAAACATGGGTGGATCGACGTTTTCTCGGCTTTCCTTTGTTTTCACACATCCAAACCTTGATTGGATCGACGTTTTCTCGGCTCTCCTTTGTTTTCGTACATCCAAACCTTGGTTGGATCGACGTTTTCACGGCTCTCCTTTGTTTTCGCATATCCAAACCATGGGTGGATCGACGTTTTCACGGCTCTCCTTTGTTTTCGCATATCCAAACCTTGGTTGGATCAACGTTTTCACGGCTCTCCTTTGTTTTCGCATATCCAAACCTTGATTGGATCGACGTTTTATCGGCTCTCCTTTGTTTTCGCATATCCAAACCTTGGTTGGATCGACGTTTTATCGGCTTTCCTTTGTTTTCGCATATCCAAACCTTGGTTGGATCGACGTTTTATCGGCTCTCCTTTGTTTTCGCATATCCAAACCTTGATTGGATCGACGTTTTATCGGCTCTCCTTTGTTTTCGCATATCCAAACCTTGGTTGGATCGACGTTTTATCGGCTCTCCTTTGTTTTCGTACATCCAAACCATAGTTTGCTATACGAGAGTAAAAAGGCTAATTGCTCAAGCGCAATTAGCCTTTTTCCATCTATTCATATCTTAACGCATCAATCGGACTTAATTTGGATGCTTTGTTTGCTGGTAAGATTCCAAATATAATGCCGATGAAGGCTGAGAAGCCGACACCGATGATGACGACGATTGGGCTGACCATGGCATTAATTGGAGACAATAACGTAATTAAACCTGTCCCAACACTTGCCAAGCCGATTCCAATCAAGCCACCTAATGAGGTAAGTGTAATCGATTCAATTAAAAACTGAAATAAAATTTTTCCTCGCGTAGCTCCGAGTGCCTTCCGCAAGCCAATTTCCCTCGTTCGTTCGGTTACGGAGACGAGCATAATATTCATCACACCGATTCCACCAACAAGCAGAGAAATGCCGGCGATGCTACCAATAAAGATTGTCATAATTAAAATCACTTGGTTAAATTCGTCTTCAAACTCTGACATATCAAAGGTGGTATAATAACCCTGTTCAAGCTCTTTGCTTTCCGTTAAGGTCTCGGCGGCTAGTCTTCCTGTCTCCGACATTACTTCTGGGCTTTCGGCGATGAGTGAAAGTTTGTCGATCTCATTACTGCCAAACATTAGTGAAATAACCGCACGCGGCATTAGTATTTCCCCATTTTCACTCCATTGAAATTGCTCAGGTATGGGAGATTTATATACACCAATCACTTTATACGGATTATCATCAAGGTCAATAATTTCCCCAATTGGATTTTCATTCTCTTTGAAGAATTTCTCCCTAGCGACTTTATCGATCATGATCACTCGATTCATGCCATCATTGTCTCGAGCATTGATCGGTCTCCCTTCCAAAATTTCAATACTTTGCGCTTGGAAGTATTCTGGGCCAACACCCGTAATGTCCATCTCACCTGTTTTTTCATTATGAGCTAACATGCCCCAACCAGAATTTGTTCCAATTACGGCTTTGACACCTGGAACTGCCTCAAGAGTTTCTAAATCTTCGGCGAATAATTCAGGCTCTTCCCATGACCATCCCCCACTTTCCATTTCCTCTTCCGTTGGTTCATACTCATAGTATAGCTCAATAACATTTTCATCGACCGCAAATAATTCATCCGTCAAATTATCTTGCGCCCCTTGACCAAGTGCTACAATCGTAATTACGGCAGCGACACCAATAATAATACCAAGCATCGTTAAAAGAGCTCGGACTTTATGATTCCAAATCGAGGAGAAGGCAATCTTGAAGCTTTCTAAAATATTCATGATGTCATCCTCCGATCATCTATGACCAGACCATCCCTTAGTGTAATGACCCGATTGGCATATGCCGCCACTTCTTCTTCATGCGTAACGAGGATCACCGTCTTGCCTTCTTGATTCAACTGCACAAAAAGCTCCATAATCTGCTTACTTGTTTTAGAATCGAGGGCACCTGTTGGTTCATCTGCCATTATCACGGATGGGTTATTCACAAGCGCACGAGCAATCGCCACCCTTTGCTTTTGCCCACCAGATAATTGGTTCGGTAGATGTTTTACACGATCCCCAAGTCCTACTTTTTCTAACATTTGCTGTGCTCTTTCCCTACGCTCTTTTTTTGAAACACCTGCATACACTAGTGGTGTTTCTACATTTTTTATCGCATTTAGACGCGGTAGCAGAAAAAATTGCTGAAACACAAAGCCGATATGGCGATTACGCAACGCAGCTAATTGCTTTTCTCGAAAAGCGCTAATTTTTTCATTGTTTAATTCATAGTCCCCACCTGTTGGGTAATCGAGGAAACCAATGATATTCATTAAAGTGGATTTCCCTGAACCGGATGGACCCATGATCGCAACAAATTCACCATCTTCAATGGAAAGATCAATCCCATGCAGGACGGGAACTTTCAAAGAACCATTCCCATACACCTTGGTAATCTTACTCAACTTCATCATAGGATGTCACTTCCATTCCATCATACAATCCAGGATCTGGGGAGATAACAACCAATTCACCCTTCGTCACACCTTCCGTGATCTCAATGAATTCATCATTCATTTTTCCTGTTTCAACTTCGCGTCGCTGTAAAACGCCATCAACAAGCACATAAATGACTTCAACCATTTCGCCGCTGCTATCTTCGCCCTCTTCCATCGCTTCCTCTTCCAAAATCGCCATATGAGGAACAACTAAAGATTTTTCCCCTCCGCCCATCTTAACTTCTAAGGAAACATGAAACCCTTGACGTAGTTCAGAGGTATCGTCTTTAATCGCGACCTTAAATGGATAGGTTGTGACATTTCCGCCACCACCCATATCATAATCTTCTCCCCCTCCGCCATCATCTGAAGGGAATTGGGAAACAGATTCCACGACACCTTTCCATTCACGATCTTTAAACACTTTTGGGCGAATGATGACAGGTTGATCTTTCGCAATTTTCACTGCATCAAATTCATTCATCGTGCCAATGACTTTATAAGGGTCACTAGAAATAATATGGACGACAGGCTCGCTAGCACCCTCTTCTGTCTTTTCGATATTCTCGTTTATTTTTACAACAATGCCATCAATTTTACTCACAACAGTCATTGCTTTGATTTGTGCATCTAATTCATTAATCGTTTCCTGAGCTGTTTCAATCTCTTCTTTTGTCGCTTCATGGTCCATTTCAGCCTGAACTAGTTCATTTTGTAGCTGATTAACATCATCTTGTGTTACAACCTCTTCCACTACTTCGGCCTCAGGATCTATTTTACGACCCACCTTTTGCTTTGCTTCTCTAATCTTTTTATCTAATTCCGCCATTTGGTTAATCTCGATTTGCATTCTTTTTTTAATTAAATCTCGATCACGTACAGCTTTATCAAATTCGCGTTTTAATTTCGAAGAATCATAGAGAAATAGAGGATCGCCGGCTTTCACCTTTTTATTTTCCTCTACCTTAAATTCTTGAATTTCGCCATTTTCGGGTTCTAAATATACCTTTTGTTCACTTTCAGGTACAATTTTTCCCGTCACTAAGATACTTTCCGTTAATTCTTGCTCATCCGCCTTTTGGACGGTAAGAGGCATGTCTTCCATTTCATCTGCCCCATCGACCATTTTTGCCCCCATGTTCATAACAAGAGCGGCCCCACCCCCGAGGATGATCAAAACCCCTACAACAATACTAATCCAAATCCAGACCTTTTTCTTCAAAATGGATCCCCCTTCAATTCTCTCTACTAAAATAATATTTTAACTCTATATACTATAACGTAAAAAATGACAAAAAGGTTTCTCTTTTATTAAAATATTTTTACAAAAGATGACAGACTCCATCCGACCACTTCTACTTCTACTAACTTTTGACAATATATAGACGTCAAATCGTATAGAACCCCTACAGAATATGAGTGAATTTTTCACTCTGTCCAAGAGTAATCGTTTGAGATAACCACTTGGAAACGAAAACCTTACTTTTACCTTAATTTTGGTTCATCATTGTTTAGCTTCTGTTAAGGTAAATCTACTACTTGGAATTCACTGGCTACTAAAGTTAGATCCAACATTAACTCGTCGTGGCAGAAAAAAGGGGGTAATCGGAAAATAGTGTGGAAAAGTCAGCACCATAGATTTCTTCATACACCCATTCATAGCCAGTTTTTCCCCAATTTGGGAATTGATCAGGTAACATTTTTCTGAAAGTAACTTCAACTTCTTTGAATTTCTTTTTCTTTTTTACTTTACGATATCCTTGTGTAAATAAAATTTTTGCCCAAGAGCTTCAAATGAGTAACCACGACCAACATGGTTCATTGTCTTAATTAAACGATTTAAGGACTCTGTATAGGCATTAGTAATGGGAGAATTAAAATAGTTAAATATCTCTTCTTCCCAATTGTTCATTGATTTAACCAGATCTTCAAAATAAGTCATTAATCCTTATAGTTTGGTAGATGAATCATATTAGTATCCATTACTTTTCTCCAGTTTGGATAATATCCAAAGGTAAATACCAATTCCACCATAAGTCATGATAACACTTATGATCATCTGTGTTTCCTCTTGCAATGGAGTCAGGCTCAGTAAATAATTGGGCAGTATTAAAAATGCCATGATAATAATCAGAGTCCAAGATTTTGCCCAAATGGAAACACCTATTATAATCAGTGCTGCAACCACACCGATAGCCAGGCTTCCCTTATTGCCAAAATAAATGAGGGTAGTGTCGAAGGCTCTATTTAGGTAGATCAACCCAACAAACAAAGCTATGGGCAGTATCGCTATACTACCTAATATCAACCCCTGTATTTTGAGAGATCGATTTGCTGTAGAAATAAATTTAAATCCTATAAAAACAGAAGCAATAAATATTGCACCTATTACAATATGCCCGATGATTTCCAAGATAGAATAGGAAAGATTTCCTTCCCATAAATCAATGAAAATTGAAAAAGAAAATGAGCCAAAAACAATAAAACAAATGTATTTGAACCAAGTTCGATAGTCAATTACCATTTCATCAGAAACCATTTTCATATATTCCTTTGGTGATTTTCCAATAATTTTTTCAATGGGTTTTCCTTTTTTCTCAGCTTCAAATAAATGAACTTCTAACTCACTTACAATATCTTCAATTTCATCTGGGTTTTTCCCACTGGAAAATAAGTATAGATTTAGGTTTTCTATGAACTCTTGGCTCTTTTTAGAAAGTTGTAATTCATTTTTCAATTATCTCATCTCCTTTTGTAAATTTTGTATCTGACTCATAATCTAACACTCTGTTAACATTGTTCTGTAACGTTGCCCAACGTTCCTCGAAATTTTTTAATTCCTGCTCACCCTTAATTGTTAGTGAGTAATATTTTCTTTTAGGTCCAGCTGTTGATTTTTTTAATGTTGATGTAACTAATTCTTCCTTTTGCATCCGCATTAACAATGGATAAATTGTCCCTTCACTAAAAGACTCAAACCCATAATTACCCAACTTCTCTGCCAATTCATATCCGTAGACTTCTTTATTTTTTATAATTGCCAGTAAACAGCCATCAATTATACCCTTTAGCATTTGTGTTGATGACAAGCCTCTTCCTCCTTTCTCAGTAACTTGCAATACAAGAGTTATGATTAAAATATATCTTGCATTACATGATTTATAATAAGTATAACTTCATTAGTCTTGTAATGCAAGGTAAGAAATGAATTAAAATCTAAACAGGAAGAATTCCACACGATTATCCGAATACCCAAAAAAGGTAGCCCTTTTAAGAGACTACCTTTCACCATTTTAATTCTTCGATTCTTCCTCTACCTTTTCAGGATGTTGCGTATAAAATTTCCGGCCGAGCCATGTTTGGAAAATCATGAAAATACCGCCGACCACCCAATAAAGGGGTAAAGCCGCTGGCGCTGAAAAAGAAATGAACATGATCATAATTGGCGAAATATAAGCAAACATCTGCATCTGCTTTTTCTGTGCTTCTGGAACGGTGGCCATTGACACTCTCGCTTGGATAAAATAAACAAATCCTGCGATTAACATCATGATTCGATCTGGACTTCCTAGGTCAAACCAGAGAAAGGAGTGATTCGCAATATCCTCCGAGCTACGAATAGCCCAATACAGCCCCATCAAGATTGGCATTTGAATGATAAGTGGCAGACAGCCAACACCTAAAGGATTCACATTATGTTTCGTATAAAGTGCCATCATTTCTTGTTGAATTTTCTTCTGCTCTTCTGGGTCTTTTGTAGCCCGTAAGCGTTTTTGGATATCGTCCATTTCCGGTTTGATTATATCCATTTTCACTTTCATTTCTTGCTGTTTCTTATACGTGTTCAACATAAATGGCAACAAAATCAAACGAATAATGAGCGTAATCACAATGACAGCAAGTCCAAATTCGCCCCATAAGGCAGAGCCAATTTCATGAATACCCCATGAAAGCGGGCGGACAAATATATTATAAAAAAAGCCTGTTTCGTTTTCTACACCTGAACAGCCACCAAGCATAAGAGCAGCGATCACAAGCATAGAAAGTAAGATTGTGTTTTTTTTCAATTCGAGTTCACCTTTCTACTTTTAAAGTTTTTGTCTTTTTAAATAGAAAAGTGGTGATCATCTGAATCATCTGGGGATTCTTGCCTTCTCACTGTTTTCATTAATTGAAAGCGACGATGACGCGGTCTTTCATTTTGAATAGTGGGCATGGTAAAGATGTTCAATTGAACAGATTCACTTGCTCGCCCATTCGCATGGACAGAACGAGAAAGCATGATTAATTGCCAGCTTAAAATCCAAATAATCGCGATCGTAAGTGGCAAAACCCACTCAGCATATGACTCTTGCAGTAATAAATCATACATGGCTAACACCCAATTTCTTCATCCAATTTAGCATCTCGTTCTAGGAACCCGGAGGAATTTATACCATTCCCTCATACAAGACGCAACACTTTTAGTTTCCAATACTAAAAGTATAGTAGTTATTTGAAAGAATGTAAAAGGGTTTATTTGCAAATTGCTAAAAATAGAGTTAAGAATGGGAATCGAATAAGGTTCGGTATTTTTTAACAGAGAAAGCAGGAGGATTAATCGCTGAAGAAAATTATAAAATGTTGGGCATAAGATGTTCATGGTGCATGAGGCTCTTTCAACTTCGATATTTCGCGGTCCATGAACTTGCCACGGGCCACGAAATACCGAGGTACTTGAACTTTCATTCATCAAGCGTAGATTTCTTCCTACGAATATGACTCATAATAAAACCACTAGCTGGCAAGGTTGGCATTTTTACCAAACTAAAGCTTACATCCTGCTTAGGGACATCATATTCTATTTTGTTCACAAGAAAATCTAATGTTGCTTTCAAGATTTCAACGGTAATTCCCTCTCCTGGACAACGATGACCTGTCATAGGGTCTCCACCACCTTGGGGAATGAAATTATATAAGCTTGGTTCCTCTTTTAAAAAGCGATCTGGTTTAAATTGATCCGCTTCTCCCCATTGCTTTTCATCATGGTTCGTCCCATAAAGATCCAGTATCACAAGCTGCCCTTTTTTAAAATCGCATTCTCGCCAAGTAAAATCTTTGCGCACTTTTGCTCCAAGGAACGGACCGAATGGATAATAGCGACGCACTTCTTGGACAAAGGCCTCTCGTTCTTGATCTGTCGTTAGGCGTGTCCGAGATTGGAGATGCTCATGCAAGGCCAAAGCCTCGAAGGTAATAAAAACAGCGATGGCTACAATGGGGCGTAATACATTGTTCAACTCAACAGCGGCGGTATGAGTATCTAAAAGCTCACCCTTTAGATCTTTGTGAAAAGCAATCGTATGAAGAGGGGTTCCTTCCTTTGCATCCAGATTTCCATTCCGTACATCCTCGATTAAGGAACCTGCCCATTCGTCCAGCTTTGTTCTAGCTCTTCTTCCTTTCCAATGCCGTGGCCCAATTGCGCCAAAGGCATCCACCAATGATGTAAATTCATCCGCCCGCTCCGCTACAATCGCTTCTTCTAGAGGAACACCTGCCCATTCACAGGCAGTCCGGCATAATACTTTCCGCGCCTCTTCAAATAACACAATATGTTCCGCCTGTTCCCATTGTTCGATACAGTCTTCCCATTTCGCTAACACGAGTTCGCCCAATTTCTTTTCCTCAAGTGGCGTCATCATGGATAGAAACAAACTTTTCCGATGATCATGCTCTTTCCCATCCAATGCTTGTACACCACCAACGCCAAACAATGACTTTTGAATCCGTTTCGGGATAGCTCCCTCACGTTGGAAAAGTTCTGTGTTATAAAATAACTTGGCCGCTTCTTCCCCCCTCATGCAAACCGTATGTTTGCCTAGTAAACGTGCCTCAAATAAATCTGACTGATATTTTTCCACTCTATTTTGAATGAAGTGATATCCTTCTTGATATAGAGATAAACTATTATCTAGACTTTTATCTTGGGGTACTTCGTTGTTCATGGCCATGAATAGATCCTCTCCTTTTCTTAATCAAACAATTGTTTAAACATATATCCCTTTTACATTTGACAATTATCGGGGAATTTAAACATATACAAGAGATAGAAAAAAGGAGAAGACGATAAAAGCTATAATTCATTGGCATCACAACAGAATGATTAGGCATATATGTAGGACAAAAAGGAAAGATGCAACCAGGTATTTTCCCTTGTTCATCTATCCTTTTTTGTTTCATTATTTCTTCTTTTAGGTGCTATAAGTTGATTAGTCTTTTTTAGACAACTTTACAAAGTCAACAAACTTGTCCACAACGACATCTAAAAAGCCAAGAGTCGGCTCGTCCGCTAACCGCCCTGATTGATCATCGAATTTTTGCGCCGCAAAATTAATGAGGATCTCATTTCCGCTTGGTGGAAGTAATTGGGCTTGAAGACCTGAAAGGATCTCACGTAAGTGAAGCTGTGCCCGAAGTGTTCCAGCCATGCCAATACTAACGCCAGCAGCCATGACGGGTTTACCAATGAAAACCTTATCGACCCTAGAAGCCCAATCGATTGCATTCTTTAGCACTCCAGGGATCGACCAGTTGTATTCTGGAGTGATGATGATCACCCCATCTGCATTCGCAATGGACTGCTTGAATTTTTTCACAGTTTCTGGTGGGTTGTTCTCTTCGTCTTGTTCATAATGTGGCAAAGAACGAATATCCGCAATGTCAATATTCATTTTTGCACTGTAACGTTCTTGCATGGTTTTCGCTAGTTGCATGTTATAAGAATCTTTGCGAAGACTTCCTACAATGATAACAATGTTCATAAAGTTATTTCCTCCTTAAATGTTGTTCATCACTTTGGTGATCAGTTTCTGCAGATCGTCAATCTCCTCTTTCGTCATACCCTTCGTTAAAGTTTCACGCATGTTTCGTTGTATAGGTATAACTGAATGAGCAAGCCGTTTCCCCTCATCTGTTAAATGTATTTTAAAACTGCGTTTATCATTGGGGTCAGCGACTTTTTTTATATATCCCTTTCCCTCCAAGCTCGCAATCATACGTGCGATGCCGGCTTTGTCCTTATTAAGTTGTGAGACAAGCTCATTAGATGAAACGCCATCTTGATTCCAGAGAATCATCATAATGAGATTTTGCTCTGGAGCAAGGTTGAAGGGCTCCAAATGTTTCCTCACATAACTTGTTATCGCCAAATCCGCATTATGGATTAAAATTCCAATATGATCATTCAAGTTCAATAGAGTGAGAACCTCCTTCAACTTGTTGACTAGACAACGTTGACATATCAACTATATTCGTAATGAATATATTTGTCAAATTCCCTCCTTTCCCTCCTTTCCCTCCCCATGCATCTAAAATAGTTTTTTAACAAATGCATGAGTGTTACTAATGCTGCTAATCCCCAGTATCATCACAAATAAATTGTTCGTTGTATCGTAAATAATAGGTTAGAAGATACCAAAATTTAACACTACTGACTATGAACGACTGAAACTATTGACTTACATAGTTGTTTGGTGTAATTTAATATTAATCAACTTCATACATTATAATATTTCTTATCTAGAGAGGTGGAGGGACTGGCCCTACGAAGCCTCGGCAGCGGACTCAGAGAAGTACTGTGCCAATTCCAGTAGTATAAGCACTTGAAGATAAGAAGAGGATTCTACCTATATGCTTTAAAACCTCTTCTACCTTTAAAGAAGAGGTTTTTTCACGTTAGAAGGTATAAAGCTTAATTTAATGCGGATGGATTTTAGGATAATCTTTTCTTTTATTAACAACAGTTGAAGCTTATCTCTAAAGCTTTCATCTGTTGTTCTTTATTTATTCAAGAGGGGGACAACCAATGTACACCATGGATTTAACAGGAAAAGTAGCCATTGTTACAGGTGGGGCAAATGGCATCGGAAAGGCCATTGTCGATGCATTTTTGGATTGCGGTGCAAAAGTGGCAGTGGCCGACATGTCCGTAACAGAAAAAGACGCAAACGATGATATATATTATGTTCAAACCAATGTATCTAAAAGCGATCAGGTAGAAGATATGCTCAAAAAAGTAATCACTCACTTCGGAAGATTGGATATTTTAGTCAACAACGCAGGTATTTCCACCATGGATTATATGGTTGATATAAAAGAGCAAGATTGGGAGCGGACGATGGACGTGAACGCAAAAGGCGTGTACTTATGTACGCAAGCAGCCGCCAAAGTTTTGCAAGCCCAGGGTAAGGGCGGGAAAATCATCAATATTTCTTCACAGGCTGGCAAAAATGGCTATCGGCTAATGGGAAGCTACGTAGCCTCCAAACATGCAGTACTAGGTATGACAAAAGTAGCTGCGATTGAACTGGCCAAAGATCAAATTAATGTAAATGCTGTATGTCCCGGAATCGTAGAAACGGATATGAAAAGAACTGAAAGAGTAATCGGTGGAGAACTTCGGGGGCTTGACGAGGAATTAATTCGGCTAGAAGATAACTCCCAAGTACCATTAGGAAGAACGGCATTACCAGCAGATATTGCCAATGTTGTGGTCTTTTTGGCCTCAAAATACTCTGATTATATGACTGGACAAGGTATAAACGTTACAGGTGGGATGACGATGAACTAATTCGGCAATATCAGTTTACTTAACAAGTGAAGATGAATAAAGGATGTTCAAAAAGTCCGATTTATCCTCCTTTTTGAACTCGCACTAATAGAATTCAGGAGGTCATTTTATGACAGATAAACAAAAACAAGGGAGTCTTCTTGCCTTACTGCCATTACTTATTTTTGTGTTACTTTTTATCGGTAATGGAATTATTTCTGGAGACTTTTCAAATATGCCATTAAATGTAGCGATTATTATTGCAGTCGCTGTCGCATTAGCTATGAACAGGAAGGAAACCTTATCCAATAAATTAGACATCTTTGCAAAAGGGGCAGGCCATCCTAACATCATGTTAATGGTTGTCATTTTTATATTAGCAGGTGCCTTTGCTGAAACAGCTAAAGGAATGGGGGCGGTTGATTCTACCGTTAACATGGGGCTATCCTTCATCCCTACTAATTTCTTGATGGTAGGATTATTTATTGTTGGTTGTTTTATTTCCATTTCAATGGGGACATCCATGGGGACAGTGGCTGCTTTGGCGCCAATTGGCATAGGGATTGCAGAACAAACTGGAATATCCATGGCTTTGGCTATGGGAACTGTCATGGGCGGAGCCATGTTTGGCGACAATTTATCAATGATTTCAGATACGACGATCGCTGCTGTTCGGACGCAAAAAACAAAAATGAATGACAAATTCAAAACCAACTTTTTTATCGTTTTACCTGGAGCGATTGTGACAGCCATCATTCTTTGGCTCGTAACAAGGGGAAATGAGATCCAGACTCTTGGGGAATATCCTTTTCATTTCATTAAAGTTCTCCCTTATATTCTCGTGTTAGTTGCCGCCTTAGTAGGGATTAATGTTTTTATTGTCCTGCTCGGAGGTACAATTTTTGCCGGAATTATCGGCTTAATCGATGGTTCCTACACAGCAACAGGATTGATTAAAACAGTCTCACAAGGCATTATAAATATGGAGGACATTGCTATTGTCGCCGTACTTATTGGTGGCATGATCGGCATCATTCAACATAATGGAGGAATTGATTGGCTGCTACACTTTGTAACAAGTAAATTGAGAACAAAAAAGGGAGCGGAATTCGGAATTGCCGGATTGGTCAGTGTAGCAGATATCGCAACAGCCAACAATACCATTTCGATTATTATGACAGGCCCACTAGCAAAAAACATTGCCGATGAATATAAGATTGATCCAAGGAAATCTGCAAGTATACTAGATATTTTTGCAAGCTGCTGGCAAGGAATTGTTCCTTATGGCGGACAAATGCTTGTCGCTTCTGGACTAGCTGCTATTTCACCTGTTAGTATCATGCCGTTCTCATTCTATCCCATGGCACTTGGTATCTGTGGTATTCTTGCCATACTCTTTGATTTTCCAAGGTTTCATAAGAAGAATTCCTAAGATCTGTAAATGCTGGGTGATTCTTACGTAGTCAGATAAATACTTATTACAATAAAATATGTTACTATAATAGTAGATAAAATTATGAATTTTTAGGAGTGAAATCATTATGGTCCAAAAAATGAATGTTGAAAGTTTTAACCTTGATCATACAAAAGTAAAGGCACCTTATATTCGTCTAGCAGGTGTAACGGAAGGCGAAAATGGCGATGTCATTCATAAATATGACCTTCGTTTCAAACAGCCGAATCTAGCCCATATGGAAATGCCAGCTTTGCATTCACTAGAACACTTAATGGCTGAATTAATTCGTAATCACCATAATAGTGTCGTCGATTTGAGCCCAATGGGATGTCAAACAGGCTTCTATCTAACAGTTATCAATCATGACAATTACGAAGAAATCTTGGACGCTGTTGAAAAAACGCTGAATGATGTACTCGAAGCAACCGAAGTTCCCGCCTGCAATGAAGTTCAATGCGGATGGGCAGCAAGTCACAGCCTTGAAGGTGCACAAGCATTAGCCCGCGAAATGCTCGCTAAAAAAGATGAATGGCACAACGTATTCGGTGAATAAACATAAGCGTAGAAAGCGAACGGAATAAACTGTTCGCTTTTCTATTTTCTAAAAAAGATGCTTTTGATCAAAAGGAGAATTATTCATATGAAAGATGAAAAATATCATTCTGAAGAAATAGAACGATTTACGAAAAGAGTTGAATTTCTTGAAGATCCTGAAAAAAGAGGAGATATATCACCTGAAAGGCTACTAAGTATACTCCCTTTTAAAAAAGCGGATCATATTTTAGATTTAGGCGCAGGAACTGGCTATTTTACGATTCCAACGGCTAAAGCCGTGGAAAATGGCGTCGTATTTGCAGTGGATATTGATCTGAATATGCTAGGGATGATCCAGTCCAAAGCCAAAAAGGAAAAGATCCAAAATATCAAAACTCTAGAAGGCAGTGTTGATGATATTCCGTTGTCCGAGGATTCCATTGACTTTGTACTCGTTTCATTAGTGCTACACGAGCTTAAGCCTTTATTATCTGCTTCGCTTCGGGAAATTAAACGGGTACTGAAACCTGGTGGATCTTTCGTATGTATGGAATTTGAGGCGGAAGAAAATCCCACCCATCCCCATCCGAGAATTTCCTCATCCGCTATGGAACAGGAAATCACGGCAGCAGGGCTAAAAGTAACACAGAAGTTATTTCCAACCGATAAAACATATATGATCATTGCCAGGAAATCATAACCGAAGATTTTTGTAGTAAAATAAGCATTCACAAATTTAGGCATATCCCCTCACTTTTCAAGGGGAATTAGATATTTGACGCCATAGCTTTCTCTTCTCTGTATCGGTCGCCTTTTGATGATTTTCTTTTGTTTGCTTGGGCAGTAAGTGTATATCCTGTGTTAATTTTTTATTTTGAGCTCTACATGAACATGAACTTCAAATACATCACGTTCGTTGATTAACACTTCTTCCAAGCGTCTGAGATATCATGGGCGACTCCTATAAATGCTGAATCTACAAAAATGACTACATCTACTACTGCGTTGCTTCCATATTTTCTACCTCTTATATCCTTTAAGTCTATAAATAGCCTTTCTTTCTGCATAAATTCTCGATATTTTATTTGTAAAATGTTCAGTAGGTGGTGTCTAAACTTGAAGAAGATTTCAATTAAAATTGGCCTTCTCTTTTTTTGTTTGATTTTCATGATGGAAGTGTGCTTATTTTTTCTGTTACACCAAAAAATTGCTCATTCAAGAATCGCTGAGGAATTATCCGCCTTAGTGACAAGAGGAAATAACCATCGGGATGTGTTAGAAACATACTATAATGATGAGACGATTCATCATATTGCTTTAATGGAAGGGAAATCTGATACGGAGGTAGTGATCACTAATAATCAAGGGGAGATTATCATTTCCTCAACAGATATAAATAATCAAATGCATCAGTTAATCAAAACAGAAAAAAAAGAAATGTCCAGAAACGGGAAAATCATTGAAAATAATTGGCAGGACAAGCCCTATATTGCCGCCGTTACCCCTTTTGAAACGGACATTGATAACGGTTTTGTTTACATGTTCAAGGATACAAGGCAAGTAAAAGAATTAATGCAACAGTTAAACAGACACTTTCTCATTGCCGGAATAGCTACTGCGATTGTTACAGCGTTCATCATCTTGATTCTCTCGAGGATTATCGCAAGACCCCTTATAAAAATGAAAGAAGCGACCAAAAAATTAAGTAAAGGGAAGTTTTCTATCCAACTAGAGAACAGCAGCAATGACGAGCTAGGAGAACTTGCTGATTCTATACAATCGCTCGCCAATGAACTTAACCATCTCAAAACAGAACGGAATGAGTTTTTGGCTAGTATTTCCCACGAACTAAGGACACCGTTAACGTATATAAAGGGGTACGCTGATGTCGCCAAAAAAGATCATATAAGCATGACAGATCGTGTGAACTACTTAAACATCATTACAGAAGAGGTAACAAAGTTAACTACCCTCGTAACTGAATTAATGGAACTGGCCCAGTTAGATAACAACACCTTTACCATTCAGAAACAGTGGTTTCCAATTTGTGATTCTTTGAAAAAAATATCAACAACAATATTGCCATCTTTCCAGGAATCAGGAATTACATTACGTATGATCTGCCCGGAAAACTATCAGATTCTAGCCGATCCGATTCGTTTCGAGCAAATTTTAATCAACTTATTAGATAATGCACGAAAATATTCCCCACGCGGAACCATTACAACTGTAAAAGTAAAAAAAGAAAATGCGGACATTAAGATATCTATTCAAGATGAAGGGAAAGGCATCCCTAGTAAAGATCTTCCATTTATATTCGAACGTTTTTACCGTATTGATAAATCCCGCTCCCGTGAATTAGGCGGTACAGGTCTTGGACTATCTATTGTAAAAGAATTAGTGGATGCACACCATTGGAAAATCGAGATCGCAAGTGAAATCAATACAGGTTCCACTATTACCATAACAGCGAGGTGAAAAAGGCTCATGCGGAAAATTTTAATTGTGGATGATGAAGAACGGATGCAAAATCTGATTTCTCTTTATTTAACCCCGGCTGGATTTGAATGTGTGGCAAAATCATCAGGTTACGATGCTTTGCTTTATTTACAAAATAACTCCTGTGATCTTGTCATTCTTGACTTAATGATGCCTGAAATGGATGGGTGGGAAACATGTAAGAAGATTAGGGAGTATTCTGATGTTCCCATAATCATGCTTACTGCCAGAACAAATAAATCTGATATCATCAAAGGGTTAAGTACTGGGGCGGATGATTACATTACAAAACCATTTGATTCAGGAGAACTTCTCGCTCGAATAGAAGCTGTTTTCAGACGTACAAAGTTGCTAGAAAATACAACTATAATCTTCAATGATCTTACTTGGAATCCAGATTCATACTCTCTAAGCTATAAAGACAAGTCCATCCAAGTCACCCCTAAAGAGTTTGCTTTAATTGGCTTATTATTAAAATATCCTAATCGTGTATTTACTAGAGAACAACTTCTCACCATCATTTGGGGACTGGAAGTGGGAACAGAAGACAGAACGATCGATTCTCATATCCGTAACATTCGCGATAAATTAAAAAATGCTGGCTTCCCAATCTATGACCACTTAACAACTGTTTGGGGAGTTGGCTATAAATGGGAAAGCTAACTACAATGAGGAGGAAAATTAAATGAAAAGAACGATTTTTGCAGTTATTGGATTAGTTGCCGTTGCGCTTAGTGTATATTTTTTTGCAACAACAAACAATCGAAATACGCCAGAAGAAGGTGTTACACAAGATATTAAGGAATTGGTGCATAATTACAGTGTAGGTAACATAAAAGACCAGTCCGCCTCTATTACCTCGACAAAGCTCATTGTTACCGACAGTGATGAAAGACAGCTAACCTATGATTTGCCTGAAGACGACTTTTTTGTTTCCATTGCCCCTTACATTAGTCAAACGCATCCATGCGCTAACCATAGCTTAACTGGGTGTCGTGGAGAAATGGCGAACAAAGAGTTTAACGTATTTATTGAAGACATGGAAGGTAACATCGTAATGGATCAAACATTAAAATCTCAATCTAACGGATTTATCGATTTGTGGCTACCACGTGACAAAACATATCGCATAAAAATTGCACACGGTGGAAAAACAGTGGAGTCAGAGCTTTCTACATTTGAGAATGACAATACTTGCATTACAACTATGCAATTGACGGAAAATAAAACCGCCTAACCCCTTTCTTTTTCTAATAAAAAGGTACATATAAATAAAGACAAGAATCGGCCCTCGATCTTTCATATGATAGAGGGGGGTTTTTCTGTGTTTTCTTATCCCTTAGCTGTTTTCATCTATTCATCGATTAGCTAAAAAATCCGGCAAATACACACCGGATTTTTTATCAATCAATCCTTAATAATTTCGCATTTATAGCCACTATGACAGTACTAAGTGACATGAGAATGGCTCCTACTGCTGGACTAAGCACAATCCCCATTGGATAAAAGATACCTGCTGCTAGAGGGATAGCAAATATATTATAGCCAGCTGCCCACCATAGATTTTGTAACATCTTTCGGTAAGTTGCTTTCGAGAGTGTAATAATATTTAAAACATCCATAGGATTGCTTTTGACAAGCACAACATCCGCTGTTTCAATCGCAACATCCGTTCCAGTTCCAATCGCTATACCTAAATCAGCTTTTGCAAGGGCAGGCGCATCATTTACCCCATCCCCTGTCATAGCGGTACGCAGCCCTTCATTTTTTTGTATATACACAATTTTATCCGATTTTTCATGCGGAAGCACTTCTGCAAAAATTTCATCTATGCCCAGTTTCGCTCCAACGTATTGCGCTACCTTAGCATTGTCCCCCGTCAACATGATCGATTTGATATTGATTTGCTTTAATTTATTTATTGCCTCACTTGCTGTATCACGGATGATATCTGCAAGGGCAATCATGCCAGCAATCTTACCGTTCACCAAAGTAAAAACAACCGTCTTGCCTTCCTCAGACCATTCGTTCAATGATTCTTCGTTAATCGATAGTTTTTCAGAACGAACATAACCTGGGCTTACGACCATCACTTCTTTTCCATCCACCTCACCTTGGAGCCCTTTGCCTGTAAGTGATTGAAAATGGCTGACCTGTGGAATGGAAAGTTGTCTTTCTTCCGCAGATGTAAGAATGCCTCGAGCAATTGGATGTTCTGAATGCGCCTCGACTGCAGCAGCCAATGACAATACTTCCTCTTCAGTAAATGGACTGGAGCTAGCGATATTGGTCACACCAAACTCTCCGCGGGTTAATGTTCCTGTTTTATCAAAAACAACAGCTTCGATCAAACGGGCATTTTCAAATGAAGCTCGGTTTCTGATCAACAGACCTTTCTTCGCCGCAATCGCTGTAGAGACCGCCACAACAAGCGGTGCTGCAAGCCCTAATGCGTGTGGACAAGCAATGATAAGCACTGTGACCATTCTGACGATGGCAAAGGAAATGGGGTAGCCTAGTGCAATCCAGATCACAAATGTGAGTAATCCAGCAGCAAGTGCACCGTAAAACAACCATTTTGCTGCCCGGTTGGCAAGATCCTGGGCTCTGGACTTAGACTCTTGTGCCTCCTTGACAAGTTTGATCACCTGAGAAAGATAAGTTCCCTCTCCGGTCTTTTTAATCGATATGATTAAAGACCCCTCGCCATTTACTGAACCACCGATTGCTTCATCTCCAATTCCCTTATCAATTGGAACAGACTCTCCCGTAAGCATTGATTCATCAATCGTTGATGTTCCATCTATTATTTCTCCATCAACAGGAACCTTCTCCCCAGGCCTTACTAAAACGCGATCCCCTTGGCGCAGATCTGTAATATTGACAACTTTTACCTCACCTTTTTCATTCATTACACTTGCTTCAGACGGCATTAACTTTGCTAACTCCTCCAAAGCCTTTGAAGCTCCCATGACGGAACGCATTTCAATCCAATGACCAAGAAGCATAATATCTATTAATGTAGCCAATTCCCAGAAGAAATCTTCCCCTACTAAGCCAAAGGCTGCAGCTGAACTGTAGATATAAGCAACAACAATCGCTAACGAAATAAGCGTCATCATCCCCGGGCTTTTATCTTTTATTTCATCTTTTGCCCCAGTTAGAAATGGCCAGCCTCCATAAAAGAAGACGATGGTCGACAACGCAAACAATATGTACATATCACCTGTAAAACGCCAATTGACGCCCAGAAACATTTGTATCATTGGGGACAAAATCAAAATCGGTATCGTGATGATAAGGGAGATATAAAAGCGTTTTTTAAAATCTTCTACCATATGGGCATGGTGATCATGATGTCCTGAATGTCCTCCATGTGAATGATGGTGGTTCTGGTGGTCTGTACCATTATCGTGAACGCTTGTTTTATGATGTTTAAAATGCTCATGCTCATGCTTATCCAAATGACTCTTTCCTTTCTCTGGTATACGTTACATGTAATTTATCCTGAAAGTTGCCGGAATAAACAAGTAATGCAATTTTCAGGAAAGAATCAATGATGCACAGTGGGGACAATATCGCTTTCAAAATAAATAGTATTTGCGAACTAAGGTAAGGAAACTTCAAAGGATTCCTTCCACTTGAAATTTATTCTACCTTCACCTGTCCCATCATACCGTTATCTTCGTGTTCAAGAATATGACAATGGAACATATACACGCCTTTATTCTTAAATTGTATCGCTATTTTAACTGTTTCATCTGGTTGTATGGAAATACTGTCTTTCCATCCCCGTTCGTTTTCCGGTGGTTCTTCTCCATTTCTGGAAAGTATTTTGAATTGGGCTCCGTGAATGTGGAACGGATGAATCATTCCGCCCATCATGTCCGGCTTATTGTAAATTTCCCATACTTCCGTAACTCCTTGCTCTTGCGTGAAATCAATTCTTTCTGGATCAAATTTCTTCCCATTTATTGTGACCTGGTCCATCATTCCAAAGAGTTCCACTTCTTTTGTAACTGGTAAGTTCCTCTCTTCCTCTGTCATTGAAAAATCATTCATTTTCCCCGGAACCTCGCTATTCTCTCCACTCTGGTCAGAAACCTCAAATGATAATAGACTAGATCCATCCTCATTTATTAACGCCAAGTCTTTTTCTGAATCTATCTTTGAAAAGTCTACAACGATTTCCGCTCGTTCAGATGGTGTCAATGTCATTTCTTTCAGTGTCACCGGTTCATTCAAGAAGCCCCCATCCGTTGCGACTTGTACAAAGGAATCCCCGGTATTCAATTTAAATGTATAGTTCCTTGCATTGGATCCATTTAATAGACGAAGACGAACCTTTTCTTTCTTGACCGTCAACTTTGGATTCAACGTCCCATTGATCAGTAATGTATCTCCGACTGTGCCATCATCATTCTTTATGGCGCTATAGTTCAATTGTCTTTTTTCATCGAATGTTCGATCTTGAAAAATCAAGGGAATATCATTCTTCCCATATTCATTTGGCAATCCGAGGCTCTTTGAATGGTCATCATCTATATAGATCAATCCTGCAAGTCCATTATAAACCTGTTCCGCGGTTTTCCCTTTTGGATGGGGATGAAACCATAGTGTCGATGCTTCTTGTTTCACTTTAAATTCGATTAACTTTTCCTCACCCGGTTTTAGAGAATCATGTGGTCCCCCATCTGCGTCCCCCGGTACTTCCAGCCCGTGCCAATGAAAAGTTGTTTCCTCATCCAGTTCATTTATCGTTCTAATTTTAACGGTATCTCCTTTACTAAATCGAAGTACCGGTCCTAAAAATGCCCCGTTGTATCCAGACGTATTTGTTTCAATACCATCAAATATTTCCGTTTTCCCTTTTTGTGCTCTGACAGTATATTCGACTCCTTCTCCTTTATCGCGTTCAAGCATGGGTGGGATTTTCAATTCATTTTCCCCGGTAGAGTCGTTTAAACTGATCACCTCATCATGACTCATATGTTCATTCCTCATCTTGTCATGATTCATAGCGGAATGATCCATTTCTTCCATATCTTCTTTATTCATAGCAGAATGGTCAGCTTCATCAACAGGTTGTGCACTATTACTACTGCACCCGCTAATAACTAATATACTAATCATCAACACGGTAATCTTAAATTTTATTCCCATCAATCATTTCCCCTTTTCTCTGGATGATTACCTTTGTAGAATAACAAGAAGTTATGGAGAAATTATGCATTTTACTAGACATATATATGAAGTCAAACAAAAAGAGGCTGGAAAAACTTTTATTGGTGAAAAAGTCTTTCCAGCCTCATACACTTGTTCTAAGATGAATTCCTATTGATTTAAAACGGCCGCCTTGCGCTTTTGTTCCTAAACGTTACTTTCCTCTACAATTTTTTTCAGCGTTGCCAACTTTTCATCCCAATAATGTTCAAAAAACGCAAGCCAATTTTGAATTTGCTTTAATGGTTCTGGGTTAAGTGTATAACGTGTTTCACGTCCTATTCTTTGACTTCTAACAAGACCAGAATTAGACAGAATATGAAGATGCTTATTCACAGCCGTCCGACTTATTGGGTAATGTTCCGCAATCTCAGCTATCGACATCTCCTTTTCGGTAAGTAATTTTAATACACTGCGCCGGGTGGGATCGGAAATGGCTTGGAATACATCGTGCTTAGATTGGTCAAGCATTATTTAACCCTCGATATACGCTGGAAATTTTTCCTTTACAATTTTCTCCCAACCGCCGTCCATAACTCCACGAATGGCTGTGTGTGGTTGTCCGAATTCTGTTACTTTCCCTGCATCCCATCCGGAATGAATAAGGGTAAACTCCGTTTTGCCATCTTCCAACTGTTTCAATTCAAAAGAAAGATGCCAATCCTTTCCCCAATCAAAGCCAACACGATTAGGAGGGTCAAGCTCAGTTACTTTACATGGAGAATCACCGTATTGACCAGCATGAAGGACGAATTCCTTGCCCAGGACAGGTTCAAAAGAATTCGGCATCCACCAGCCAGCAATACCGTCTGATGTTGAAATGGCCTTCCATACTTTTTCAATTGGAGCGTCGATGACAACTGTTTTACGAATTTCAGGTAATGTTTCTTGTGATTCCATATATGTTTACCTCCTGCATTAAAGTAACACCTTTAAGTGTCACGATGATTATAACACTTAAAGGTGTTATATGAAACCTATTTGATTCTTCTTTTCTTACATGTTGTGCAAATACTCATCCAGTATTTATTCAATAATCTCTTCATTCACCCTTCCTATTTTCGCCCATAAGCTAACAAGGGGTGCTGAATATGTTCTTAAGGAATCAAGTAGACAATATTGCTTATCATCAAAGATTTTTCCGCCCATCTTGCCTGCCTGCATTGAATTTGCGATTTACAAATTATAATTTTTTCGAACCTTATTATGACAAAACGTATGAGCAAATTGAAGTTCCCGCAGAATTGACTCAATCGCCTGAAGATACCATTCTCAACTACTTCAGCATTCTTCGTGAAGCTGAGAACACAGAAGGAAGAAGCTGTGGAACAATCGGCGAAGCACATATTCCCTATCCACTAGCCTACAACTTTTTATCAAAAGTCTATCAAAAAAGATTAAGCTATGAAGAATATGTTCATTTGTTTGCAGGGGTTGGGCATATAAGCTTAATAAAGCTGTGCAAGGTTTCAGATAGAAAACAGGGTATGAAGTTCTTCTATGAGGTTGAAACGATTGAAGCTTTTGAGGGCAAGAAGGCTGAGTACTTCGGCTATTCTTATGGATTTATCTGGCTTGTTTACGAACAAACAGGTTATCGGATTTCAGATATTCAGCGAATGACCGAAGACTTTCTTTGTGCACCCTATCATGGCTGGGATCAGGATGGAGAATCGATTATCGATGTAAAATATGGAAATTGGTGTAAATTAGTTCAAAAACGATACCCAACTATCCAAAATGGCTATATGAAACATATTTACTTTCATGGGAATGATGGTGCCGATTATTGTTTCATTTTCATCACATTAACAAATGGAACGGACGTAGAAATTGCTCAATTTCGTAGAGTTGACGATCGTAAATGGAAAAAGGTAAATATAAAGCCTGAAGAACAATGTATAGCGGAAGACCCTTAAAACAGGCATTTACTCAACAAAAACATGTTTTCTATATACGCGCCTTCCTTGGCGCAACGCCGTTCTGACCCACATCCTGCGAGCCTCCGTGCAAACTTCAAGGTCAAACAAAAAGAGGCTGAGAAAAACTTTTATTGGTGAAAAGTCTTTCTCGCCCCATATACTTTTTATGCCTCTATAATGATTTTAGTGCCTCTTCAATGGGTGTTTCTCCACCAATCATATCAAAAGCTTTCCCAATCGTATGGTTATCCTCTAGGGAAGCAATAATGGTTGATGCAACATCCGCGCGGGGGATTTGCCCGCGTTCAAGATCCAGCGCCACTTTTATCTTCCCAGTTCCAGGATCATTTGTTAGCCCCCCTGGCCGGATAATTGTATAATCAAGGTCACTCTTCTCTAACCAAACATCCGCGTAATACTTGGCCGCACTATAGTATGGTGCACTACTCATCCATTTGTCACGATGATGAACACCAATCGCACTCACAATCACGAAACGTTTGACCCCAGCTTGTTTGGCTGCTTCCATCGACTTGATGGCTCCGTCTAAATCAATCATCATGGTTTTATCAGCGCCTGTATGACCTCCAGAACCGGCTGTAAATACAATTGCATCCGCCTCCTTAGCCACATTGGCAATATCATCGATACTTCCTTCTAAATCAACTAGAGCAGTTTTAACACCTTGCTCTTCAAATTTCGCTTTTTGCTCTTCTTTACGAACCATCGCAATGGCGTTATGCTCACTAGATTCATGCAGCTGTCTCACAACATGCTGTCCTATTTGCCCATTTGCTCCTATGATCAGTACGTTCATGGTATCTCTTCCTTTCTCTATTGGATTTACTACTTACTACTATTGTCTATACCTACACTTTACAACCTAAAGTGATCTCTAAGTCAAGTGATATGAATTCTTTCTGGTCCTTATTCATTTAATTCAGGTTGTTCCCATAAACCAATCCTTTACCGTCTCTTAATAAAGAAAACACCAATTGCTCCAACCCAAATATAAGAAAAGAAAATGATCCACAAATAATAAATCGGAATCGATTCGTATCCCAAAAGTGTGAAAATTCCCAAAATGATAAATAGGATTGCTAAAGAAATATGGGATGCATAGGCAAAAAGCCGGGAAACATTTTTAGCAATTCGTTCATCTATTTCGGGAAGACGATCTTTTTTCCGTTTCTGTCTAATCGCTTCAAATATTACTAGAATGCTCGTTCCTACCAAACCACCTGCTAACACCTCGTACGGAAATTCCCCTTGAAAGAAATAAACTAGAATCGAACCCAAAACAATCCCTAAAAAAGTACAAGTGATAATAAAGAACGGGACCCATTTTGCCAAAATTGCTCCCCATTTGTCTCTTTCTTTTACACTCATTCTTCATCCTCCTCCAAAATAAAGATTTCTTCAATAGGTACATTAAAATATTTTAGTATTTTTAAAGCCAACTCCAGACTGGGATTATACTTATTTTTCTCAATTGCATTGATCGTTTGGCGTGTCACTTGTAAATCCTCAGCCATTTTAACTTGAGTGATTCCCTTTTTTTGGCGAATTTCCCGAATATGATTGATGACCCTCATAATCTCTCCTCCACATTCATGTAAAGATATCTTTACACTTAGTATAAAGGAAGACCACGTATATGTAAAGATTTCTTTACGTTTACTTGGTCTTTTACTTAAACAAGGTTTCAGTGTACTTGCTATTTTAGCTTGATTATAATATTCGTAACGGCATGGAAGACACTTTGTATGACGAGGAGAGATAATATGTGGTATGAAAATAAAGTCACACAGGACTTAAATATCAAATATCCAATTGTTCAAGCGGGAATGGCCGGGGGGATTACAACACCTGAACTAGTGGCCGCTGTTTCCAACAGCGGTGGATTAGGAAGTTTGGGTGCTGGTTATATGAGTTCGGAACAAACGCGAGAGAGCATAAGGAAGGTTAAACAGCTCACGGACAAGCCCTTTGGTGTGAACCTCTTTATCCCGGAAACACCGGATGTATCCGAAGACGAATTGAAAAAAGCGAACGAATGGCTTCGGCCTTTTCGGGGGAAATTGGGCATATCGGAAAAACTGGAGGTAAAAAAACCAACAGCCACCCTTTTTGAACAGCAAATGGAAATCATTATGGAGGAAAGGGTTCCCGTTTGTAGTTTTACATTTGGTGTTCCATCGAAAGAAACTGTTCAACAGCTAAAAACGGGGAATATTATGGTAATCGGCACTGCAACGACTGTAAAAGAAGCGATTGCCAACGAGGAAAACGGTGTAGATATGGTGGTTGTCCAAGGAAGCGAGGCCGGGGGACATCGTGGAACCTTTATGGGATCCTTTGAAGAAGCTATGATCGGAACGATGGCGCTTGTCCCGCAAACCGTTGATCATGTCAATATTCCAGTTATTGCGGCAGGTGGGATCATGGATGGCAGAGGCGTTTTGGCAGCTTTGATACTGGGCGCACAAGCTGTTCAGATGGGAACCGCCTTTGTTACCAGTATAGAAAGCGGAGCAAAAGAACAGCACAAAGAAGCGATTTTGAATAGTACTGAAGAGCAGCCAGTCATCACCTCAGCATTTAGCGGCAAACCGGCAAGAGGTATCCAAAATGATTTCATAACAAAAATGGCGAAACATGAGACGGAACTACCAAAATATCCTATACAAAATACTTTAACAAAAACAATTCGAAGCGAGGCTGCCAAACAAAATCGGCCTGAATGGATGTCACTCTGGTGCGGGCAAAATCCCCGTTCAAGCAAGCACCTATCCGCCAGCAAAGTAATTTCAGACATTGTTTCACAAGTTGATGACATTGTGAAACATATAGAAACAAGGGGATAGCGATCTTTTCCCTTTATCAAAAGCTAAATAAAGGCTGATCCATATTATACATGTATGATATGGATCAGCCTTTTACTGTTAATTTATAAAAAAGCTTGATTATATTCAACCTGTGTTACACCAACAATTGCGCTCTATTGCTGTATTATCTACATAAATATTACTTCTTAATCCAAGGTATAGTCATCATCTATCAGTACAGGAATTAAGCTTGTGAACAAATTTCGTTGAGATGGATTTTTCCAGTCCTCTTCATATTCAGCCATAAGCCACATCACTTCATCAAGAAAGACGTGCTGCTTCGCTTTTCCCCAATACAATATTTCATTTTTAGTTAAGGAAATATGTGTTTTATATCCCGATAAAAACAGTTTCCATTCCTGTTTTGTAAAAATTCGGTCCGGCGCTTTATTATGCTCATTATGAAAAAGCAGTAGGGCCAATGCTAAGTCAAAGATTCTTGGTATCCAAGTCGCATTATCTGGATCAATTAAATAGGGCTCTGGGGTTAAAACCAAATTATTCGCTTTATAATCATGCGGTGTTGCTACATGTGGTAAACCTACATGGTATAGCTCTTCTTGATTAGCCACACTTTCTAGCAACTTTGGTTTTAACCTCCTATCAATTTCCACTTCAGCTTTTTCTGCATGTTGCACAATTGCATCCATACTTTCTTCGACTTCTTGTTGATTAAAATCGTAAACATCATATTCATAAAGATCATAAGTATTGTATGTAGGAGAAAGGCTATGAATTTGACCTAACAATTTCCCGACTTTAAAGATTTCATTTTCTTTCGCTGAGTACCCTATACCTTCTATAAACGGATAAACAACGAAATTTGCATCCTCACATTTTTGTGGATTATCTACTGACAACTCAACAGGTGTCACCACATTTACCCCGTTGTCTTTTAACATAGTTGTATAAGCTATCACACTATTCGCTCTACTTTGTGTGCGCTTTACAACGACACCATATTCTCCATACTTCACATGATATACTGGTGAAAATGGATAAATACTCAAAGGTTCTTCTTTAACTTCAAATCCAAATTTATTCAGAATCTCTTTTCCAGTTATCATGTTTTCTTTTCCCCTAATTAATGTAGTTTTGTGCTTCTCTATTTCGTATGAAAACAGGTTATATTAGAACTCACTATTTCACTCCAATGTTTAAATGTATTTTATCATATTTTATGTATAGTTGTGGCTATTCATTCGTTTTCCGTTCGAGTCAAGTATTTGTGGGCAGAAATTTCCGCCCTTTAATTTTGTAAGCACTCTCACACTTTTAGGGTTCTCCAAAGTCGACTATTTTTCCATTTTTAAAAACCGGACAGCTCTTTTAAAGCACGA